>CAMCVE010000003.1 GCA_945881775.1 Bacteriovorax stolpii | reverse complement strand
AGCGTGTTGCGAATCACGCGCTCGTGCTTAAGGAGCGAATGCGTTCCTTGTGCGAAGTCGGATCTGAGGACCACATGCAGGGCCTGCTTAGAGGAGAGGGGCCTGGCGACTTTCGCGTGCGAGAGCTTTAGGAGCGAGCCGCCGAAGCTTAGTTGCTTTTTAAATTCGAGGCCTGGGAGCGGGGCTTGGGTGGAGGGAGTCATGGAACTGAGGCTGCTTGAAGGACGCGCCGGAGAGGTTTGACGGGTGACGAGGCGCTCATTTTTTGCGGATGTTGAGGTCTTTTTCACTCGCTTTCCGTGTCCCATGATTCAAATCTATCTCATAACGTAGCGATGTCAAATATTGTTTCGCTGGCACATTCTAATTTCTCGTGCGCGAGGTCAAGGAGAAGTCTCAGCAAGGGGACTACGGACCCAAAGATGCACCCTGAACCCTGGGGCATGTTTCCGTTGGGCCAAAGACGATATTGCGGTGCATTGTGTTGGTTGCCCGGCTTGGAGATGTCAGATTCATTTCTGAAGCGCGCTTGTCGCTTCAGTCGAAGCTGAGCAGAATAGGGGAATGGCTGCAGCTCCTAATCCCAAACGCAATGCTCTTTGGTCGGACGTCTTTTTGAGTGATGATCACAAGGTTCTCGCGGAGATGGCGCGCGACTTTTCGAGGCGAGAGATCGAGCCGCTGGCCGAAAAGATTGATCGCGATCATCACTTTCCTCGAGAGATTCTTCGCCAGATGGGCGCCCTGGGATTTATGGGCATTATGGTGCCTGTTGAATGGGGTGGAGCTGGCCTCGATACGATGAGCTACGTTACCGTGCTCGAAGAAATTTCTGTTGCCTGTGCTTCGACGTCGGTCGTGATGAGTGTCAACAACAGTCTCGCTTGTGCGCCACTCGTTAAGTTTGGCTCTATCGAGCAGAAGGAGCGCTTCTTGAGGCCGATGGCCAGCGGTGAAAAGCTGGGCTGTTACTGCTTGTCTGAACCTGGCAGCGGATCCGATGCTGCCGCTATGAAAACTCGGGCTGTAAAAAAGGGCGACAAATGGATCCTCAACGGAGTGAAGAACTTCATTACCAACGGACGCGAAGCCGACTACGCTATTGTCTATGCGATCGTGGATCCCGATAAAAAGCACAAAGGAATCGGAGCTTTTGTCGTCGACGCGAAGTCAAAGGGCTATAGCGTCGGCAAAGTCGAAGACAAGCTTGGCATCTGTGGCTCGAGCACCACGCAAATTGTATTGGAGAACGTCGAAGTCCCTGAGTCTTGTCTTCTCGGAGCTGAGAATGATGGATTCAAAGTGGCGATGTCGACGCTCGATGGGGGGCGCATCGGAATTGCCTGTCAGGCTGTAGGAATCGCTCGCGCAGCATTGGAGGAGGCAACCGCATACTCCCTCGAGCGAGAGGCCTTCGGAAAGCCGATTGCTGACCTCGGTGCGATCCAAATTCACCTCGCCGACATGGCCACAAAGACCGACGCCTCACGACTCCTGATGAGGGCCGCTGCAGCTCTCAAAGATGGCGATAGGCCCTTCAGCAAGCAGGCGGCTCAGGCGAAGCTCTTTGCATCCGAGGCCTGCATGGAGGTCTCAACGCGAGGCATTCAAGTGCTGGGAGGCTACGGCTACACGAAGGACTACGCCATGGAGAGACACTTCCGTGATGCGAAGATCACCGAGATCTACGAGGGCACGAGCGAGATACAGCGTATCGTTATTGCGCGAAGTCTTGTGAAGGAACTCTAGACGAAGCGAGATATGAAGTTCAGCAAACTCGACTCACGTATCGCAAAGAGACGCACGAATGCGCTGCAGGTTCACGACCCCAATTCTTTAAACCCGTGCCTTATCAGGATTTCGACCCTTTCTTGGCGCAATTTCTTTACCAGCGCTATTTTAAGTCAGGTACCGTAGCATCCTTAAGAGAAAGGATGCAGGGGCGCGCTCTCCTTCGGACACAGGCTGCCTCTGCCGCCCTTTCTGTGTGCGTGGACGCGAGGACGGGGCGCCTCACGGATGGTTATGGCCGCGCTGTGGTGCGTGATATCGAGTATTTCGATCCCTGGACTGGGTGGTCACAGGGTGAGATGCCTCTCATTCCCGGTTCTGAAAGCCGCCAATTCGCTTCGGGTTTCCGCTCGGCTACCTTGGACCGTAGTCCCTGAAAATGGGAAGAGGGTGCGATCCTGCCACTTCAAAGAATCTCTGACGGGACTTGCCAGTGAGAACTCACAAATCTAAGAAATCTTAAAAGAATCTTGTATCCCTAAGCTTAACGAGGGATTCTATGCATGGGACATTTTTGGGAGACTTTTGAATGCTGCATTTTCTGAGATCATCCGTCGGTAAGAAGTTCATTATGGGCCTAAGCGGACTGGGGCTAAGCGGCTTCGTCTTCGCTCACATGACTGGCAACCTGCTCGTGTTCAAGGGGGCTGAGGCCTACAACATGTACGGGCACTTCATGACCCACAATCCTGCGTACCCGCTGATCTCATGGAGTCTTGTTCTGATGATGTTAGTTCACGCCTTCTTAGGCATTTTGCTGACGAAAGAAAATCATTCAGCTCGTCCCTCTGCCTATGCCGTGCAAGCAAGTCCAGCTAAGTCCGTCACCACAGCTTCGAAGACGATGATCTTTTCGGGGAGCATCCTTCTTGTCTTCATCATCACCCACTTGGCGACCTTCAAATACGGAAATCACTACGACGTCGAGTACGGAGGTCAAACAGTGCGCGACCTTCACAGGCTCATGGTTGAGGCTTTCCAGAATCCAGCATTTGTCGTCTGGTACGTCGTGGCCTTGATCGTGATGGGAGTGCATTTGAGACACGGAGTTTCGTCGATCTTCCAATCACTGGGTTTCAATCATCCTCGCTACACTCCCACGATTAAGTGGATAGGGATCGTATACGCGATTGTCGTCGCTGCCGGATTCATCTCGCAACCCATCTACGTGTACCTAGTCCACCAAGGCTGATAAGGAAAAGGAGCGCGCTATGACCAATCGAGTTCTCGACGCAAAAATTCCCAAGGGTCCGCTCGCGGACAAATGGACCAACTACAAATTTGATTCCAAGCTCGTTAATCCCGCCAACAAGCGAAAGTATTCTGTCATCGTTGTTGGAACAGGTCTCGCGGGGGCCTCCGCAGCCGCGACTCTCGCTGAACTTGGTTACAAAGTCACAGCGATCACCATGCACGATTCACCTCGACGCGCTCATTCCATTGCCGCTCAAGGTGGCATCAACGGCGCAAAGAACTACCAGAACGATGGTGATTCCGTTCATCGTCTTTTCTACGACACCATCAAGGGCGGCGACTACCGCGCGCGCGAAGCCAACGTCCATCGTCTCGCCGAAGTCAGTGTCAATATCATCGACCAATGCGTCGCCCAAGGGGTGCCGTTTGCGCGTGACTATGGGGGCTTACTGGACAACCGCTCTTTCGGTGGTGCTCAAGTATCTAGAACTTTCTACGCTCGTGGACAGACGGGTCAGCAACTTCTCATCGGCGCCTATCACGCGCTCATGCGCATGGTTGGCGAGAAACGCGTCGAGCTCCTCGCGCGTCGTGAAATGCTCGATCTCGTGGTTGTCGACGGCAAAGCTCGCGGCGTGATTGTTCGCAACTTGGTCACAGGTGAGACCGAGCGCTATGCGGCCGATGCCGTCCTCATTTGCACCGGTGGCTACTCCAACGTCTACTACCTCTCAACTTCCGCTCGGATGTCGAACGCAACAGCTGCTTGGCGTTGCTACAAGCGGGGCGCGGCTTACGGAAACCCCTGCTACGTCCAAATCCATCCGACGTGTATTCCGGTATCAGGTGATCACCAGTCAAAACTCACTTTGATGTCTGAGTCTTTACGTAACGACGGACGAGTCTGGGTTCCGAAGGCTGTGGGCGACAAGCGGCCTCCATCGGAAATTCCAGATGAAGAACGAGACTACTATCTCGAGCGCATCTACCCGAGCTTCGGTAATCTCGCTCCACGCGACGTTTCTTCTCGCGCGGCAAAACGCTTGTGTGATGAGGGTCGCGGTGTCGGCCGTTCAGGCCTTGCAGTGTACTTGGATTTCCGAGATGCCATCAAACGCGACGGTATGGATGTGATCAAAGAAAAGTACGGAAATCTTTTCGATATGTATCATCACATCACCGACGAAAATCCCTATGATTTGCCGATGCGTATTTATCCGGCGGTCCATTACACGATGGGGGGATTGTGGGTCGACTACAACCTGATGTCGAACGTTCCCGGCCTCTTCGTGCTCGGTGAAGCCAATTTTTCCGACCATGGTGCTAATCGTCTCGGAGCTTCGGCCCTCATGCAGGGTCTTGCAGATGGGTACTTCGTTGTTCCTGCCACACTCGCGAACTATCTTGGCGGCACGAAGTTCGACAAAGTCGACACTCAGAATCCTGCTTTTGCGGATGCAGAGCGCGACACCAAGGCTCGTGTCGAGAAACTCATCAACATCAAAGGCACGCGCACAGTAGACGATTTCCACAAGGCTCTCGGTAAAATCATGTGGGAGTACGTCGGAATGGGGCGTACCGAGGCGGGCCTCAAAAAAGCACTTGTTGAACTTCCAAAGCTGCGCCAAGAGTTCTGGAGTGATTTGCGGGTTCTTGGTGATTCCAAGGATTACAACCTTGAACTTGAGAAGGCGGGCCGCGTGGCAGACTTCATTGAACTGGGTGAACTCATGGCGCGTGATGCGCTCGATCGCGATGAATCTTGCGGCGGGCATTTCCGAGAAGAACACCAGACTGCAGATGGCGAAGCTCTCCGTAACGATGAAAAGTTCACCAACGTATCGGCTTGGTTCTACGAGGGTGCAGATAAGGATCCCACTGTTCAGCGAGAAGAACTCGTTTGGGAATACGTCAAACCTAGCGTGCGAAGCTACAAATAAGGAGCAAGCGTATTATGTCGGCAAATCATTCTCACAGCGCAACGAGCACTCAAAAAGCCCCTGCTTCAATGACTCTGACTCTTAAGGTATGGCGTCAGTCAGGTCCTCATTCCGAAGGCCGTTTCGAGGAGTACAAAGTCGATGGCATCGTTCCAGACATGTCCTTTCTCGAGATGATGGATGTCTTGAATCAGAAACTCATTAAGGCTGGTATTGAGCAGGTCTCTTTCGACCACGATTGCCGCGAAGGCATTTGCGGAACCTGTCTCATGGTGATCAACGGCAGCGCCCATGGTCCTGATCGTGGTGTCACAACTTGTCAGCTCCACATGCGCCGTTTCCAGGACGGCGATACGATCGTGATCGAGCCTGCTCGAGCTAAAGCCTTCCCGATTATCAAGGATCTTTCGATCAATCGCTCAGCATTCGATCGAATCACAGCATCGGGTGGATTTATTTCTGTCTCCACGGGTAACGCTCCTGATGCGAATTCGATTCTCATTTCTAAAACCGCGGCGGATCTTGCGATGGACGCGGCGGCCTGTATCGGTTGCGGTGCTTGCGTGGCTTCCTGTAAAAATGCGTCCGCGATGCTCTTCACGTCGGCAAAGGTCTCTCATTTTGCGCTTCTGCCTCAGGGGCAGCCCGAGCGCACGGATCGAGTCCTGGGCATGGTGAAGCAGATGGATATCGAGGGCTTCGGAAATTGCACCAACACGGGTGCCTGCGAAGCAGCATGTCCCAAGGAGATAACCTTGGAGAACATCGCTCGCATGAACCGCGAGTATTTGCGCGCGATGCTAGTGACGCGCAAAAGCTAAGTTTTAAATTGAGGTCGCTTCTGCCTCCGGGGCGGAAGCGACGTCGAAAAAAGTCCAAAACGAGCAAGAAAAGGTCCCCCTCTTCGCGAGTTCTATTTGGGAGACTTTCCGATGCTAAGTGAATGGCTCATACGATCCGAATAGCGAGCTACAATGCGTTGGGTCAGTATGGAAATAGCTAAGCCGCCTAAACAATGCCCTGAGACTTCAGTTCTTTGGTAAGGACTCCTTTGTTCCAGGCCTCCCAATGCGCAAAGTCCTTCAAAAAGTCATTCACAAAAAAGCTTGGTCCGAACGTCACAATCGCTTCGATCGGTCCTGCTTCTGGGAGCTTCATCACGTGTTCAAGCATCGAGGGAGATTCGAAAGCGAGAGGCTCAGCCGGTAGGTAGCAGATCGACATGGCCTGCATCGGAAGCTGGTGCTCCTGAGCAAGTTTAAAGACCCCAGCTCGCCAGGGCAGCCCCCTGAGACTGGTCGTCCCTTCGGGAAAAACAACCACGCGCCGATTGTCTTCGCGGATGGCTTTGCGAAGTGTTTCGCTCGTATCCTTGCGTGACTTTTCGGAGCTGCGTTCGATAAAAATCACGCCAAACCCTGCGGCTGCTGAGCCAATGATAGGCCACGATCTGACTTCTGCCTTAGCGACAAAACTCAGCGGCTCCATCGACATAAGTACTGGAACGTCGACGTAGCTCATGTGATTTCCGACAAGTATCCCAGCTCCTGTTTCCATGGGCTCACCACGGACGCTAACTCTCACGTCAAAAGCTCTGCAAATCTTCTGAGCCCAGGTTTTCAGGTCGTGCCGGAGTTGAGGATCACTTGGTTCATTTCCCCCAATAGTAAAATGCTTCGAAATTTTTGCTCCCGTTTGCACGGTGGCCAGCGATGCTCGGGAAAGAGCCAGCGAGGCGAGCAATTTTGTTCGGAGGTCGCGAGTCTCGATCTTCATTCGAGGTAGCCTACATCACTTTCGAAATATCCCTGTTCTTTAAGACGCACGTCGACCCAAGCTCGCACCTCTTTTTGCATCGCGGACATGTCCTCATCCGCGCTCTCGATCTGTCTTGGCTCAAAGAAGCGGATTGTGAGCGTAGTTGGCTCAGCTTGGATCAAGTGCCACATGTGAAAAAACAGAGTGTCGTCATCGATGTAGGCCGCTCGGCGGATCGGCTCGTAGACAAAGCCCATCGGTTGCATGATGAGCTTTTTGTCCTGGGCCACGCGGAAAACGCCCCGCCGCCAGTTCTTGCCTTCGATACTTGTGGTGCCCTCGGGGAAAATACAAACCTTTCGGCCCTCTTCTGCGACCACGCGTCCCAGGGTCTCTGCGGTCTCGATGCGCGAGCGGGGTGAGCCCCGTTCGACAAAAATCGAACCTGCAATCCGAGTGCCTTCGCCGATGATGGGCCAGGTTCCGACTTCGGATTTCGCAACGAAACAAAGATGCTGAACGGAATACAGGGCGATGATGTCGATGTAGCTGAGGTGATTGCCGACAAATATTGCAGCCTCAGTCGTGGGCTTCCCTTCAACATTGACGCTAACGTTAAGGTCTTTAAGGACGCCCTGGGCCCATTCGCGGGTGATTTGCTGCACTTCAGGGGCGTCCCAGGCATAGGACTTCGCGTGGTTTTTGAGGGCCCGCATTTTCTGGGTCGCCTGAAACGTTCGAAGAAAGGCCATGATCACGCCGCCAAGGCGGCGATAGAAGAGATTGGGTGATGTTCTCATAGGTGGGGTTATGTCGCTCTGCTTTCAAATGTTTTTCATTTTTGACGCGGACTTGTAAAGACGGAAGTCCCCAAGTAATTTGGGAGGCTGGAGATCTCGAGTGTAAATGAGCGAATCAAAAGGCCAAATCGCGACACGCACCTATCACAGTAATCCTGTTGCACCCGTTCCTCAAGTCTTGGGAAGCGCAGTGCCGAAATCGATCGACGACGTTGCAGCTGCGTTGAGACAAAAAATCGGCGCTGACAGTGTTGTTCTTGTTGAGAAGGAGCACGTTGGGACGCCGTATGTGGTCGTCTCGCCTTCTCACATTGTTGAGATTCTAAAATTCCTACGTGATGATGAGCGGTTCTACTGCAGCAATCTCAACGTGGTTTCTGCAGTGGACTATCCACCAAGAGCCGAAGGTACCGAGTCGTTGTTAAAGGCCTCGAACGTCATTGAAGTTGTGTACGTCGTTCAGTCTTATGTGCATCGTCATCATGTGATGGTGAAAGTGCGCCTGGATCGTTCTGCTCCGAAGGTCGCTTCTGTGACGGGACTTTTTCGAGCTGCAAATTGGTATGAGCGCGAATGCTTCGACATGCTCGGGGTTCACTTCGAAGGTCATCCGAATCACAAACGCATTCTCTTGCCGCCCGATTGGGTGGGGCATCCGCTTCGCAAGGACTACGAGTTCCCCGAAGAGTACAACGGGATGAAGGTTCCGCTCTAAACCTCAGGAAAGAGACGAATCATGCAAGATTTTACTTCACCTCAGAACGAAGAAACGGTGGGTCTAAAGACCGAAGAGCTCACCATCAACATGGGTCCCCAGCACCCGTCGACTCATGGTGTTTTGCGCCTTCAGATTCATTCCGACGGCGAAGTCATTCGCGCGGCTTATCCCGACATTGGATATTTGCATCGTTGTTTTGAGAAACATTCGGAAAGCCGCGAATACGTCCAGGTCATTCCTTTCACAGATCGAATGGACTACATCGCGGCGATGAGTCAGGAACTCGGTTACGTCCTCGCCGTCGAAAAACTCCTAGGCTTCGAAGCCCCCGAACGCGCCCAAGGCATTCGAGTCATTGTGTGCGAACTGCAGCGTATTGCTTCGCATCTGCTGGCGGTAGCGACTTACGGACTCGATATGGGTGGCTTTGCTCCCTTTATCAATGCCTTCCGCGACCGTGAACATGTGCTGCGTCTTTTTGAAGAGATCTGCGGCGCTCGCTTGCTGTACAATTACATTCGACCCGGCGGCGTGAGTCGCGACCTCAGTCCTGGAGTGCTCGATAAGATCAAGGATTTTGTGAAATACCTCAAACCTTGTCTCGATGAGTTCAACGAGCTTCTTACCTACAATTCTATTTTCGTGAGTCGGACGACGAACGTCGGAATCGTGACGGGAGAAGCAGCGATTTCATACGGTTTCAGTGGACCCAATCTCCGAGGAAGTGGCATTGACGTGGATATCCGCCGTGATGCTCCCTACTCGGGGTACGACAAGTATGAGTTCGACGTCTGTGTCGGGCTTGCTGAGCGCGGGACGGTGGGTGATTGTTGGAATCGCTACTTCGTCCGAGTAAAAGAGATGTACCAGTCGCTTCGAATCATCTCTCAAGCCGTGGAGGCTCTCCCTGCCGGAGATGCGATGGGAAAAGTCGCTAAGTCTCCCAAGCCTGTCGGTGAAATTTACATGGAGACAGAATGTCCGCGTGGCAACTTGGGTTACCACATTGTTGCAGATGGAAGCAAAAAGCCATGGCGAGTGAAAGCCAAGTCGCCGTGCTTTATTGCGACGAGTTCTCTCGATGAAATGTGCCGCGGCATGATGATCGCCGATGTTGTTTCTTACTTAGGTAGTATTGATATTGTTTTGGGAGAGGTGGACCGCTGATGAATCCGATTCGCGAATATTTCCAAAATATCTACGACGCCGTGACTTCAACCTACAAAGGCATGCGGGTCACCGGACGTTCTTTTCTAAAAACCCAGGGGTTCCGCAAAGTACGCGGTGGCTACGACTATGGTGCAGGCCCTGTAACAATCAGCTATCCCGAGATCAAGGACGACATTCCTTCGATTTCTCGCAACCGCCTTTTCATGCATCAAGATGGGTGCATTGCTTGCAATCAGTGCGCCGTTATTTGCCCCGTAGAATGCATCACCATTGAGAGTCGTAAGAAGTCCGAGGACGAAAATCCCGAGGCTCGGACACCTGCAGAGTTCGGCTCGAAGCCCGTTAAGCTGAAGCTTCTTCGTTTCGACATCGACGAAGCGCTTTGTTGTTTCTGCGGTCTCTGCACCGAAGTGTGTCCCACGGAGTGTATCGTGCACACCACTGAATACGAGTATTCGAAGTTTGACCGCGACAATCTCATTTACGATTACCTCAATTTTAAAGATGAAAATCCGCTGCCCAAGGGATGAGCAACACACAGGACCCTCGAAAACTTCCTGAGTTTCGGAAACCCGAGCAGTCGGGCTCTCCTCAAAAGACTTTCAAAAGTCTTGGTATTCTTTTGGTGCTCGTGGGGCTGGTGTTTCTCACGATCTTTTGGGGCATTGGTTGGCTTGCGA
This sequence comes from Bacteriovorax stolpii, assembly GCA_945881775.1. GTDB lineage: Bacteria > Bdellovibrionota > UBA2428 > UBA2428 > UBA2428 > CAMCVE01. The sequence continues at coordinate 159,170 of CAMCVE010000003.1, read as the reverse complement.
GAGAAGATCTGTCGGCAACGGAACTGTATTCTCGCAGCCTCGATGGACGTCAAGATTCCAAGCGGATGTCGGCTCTCGAATGGGCCCGTCGCTTGCATCTTTACGAAAGTCGCGGTCAAAAGACCGATGTCACTCGTCTCGCTCCGGATCCCTTACAATCCAAGCGCCTCGCTGAGATCGTAAAAGCAGCTCTTAAGGGGGATAGTTCGAGGACGGAGGAGCGTGATGTTCCCTACCTTGGCGGACTCGTCACGGTGATGGGATTCAGCCGGTTTTCTCCTCCCGCACTTCAAGAACTTGAAGCCTTGCTCAACGAGATCCCCGTTGGCGAGTGGAGAGAGCTCCAAATTCCCATTCTGCTTGCTTTGGCTCGCATCCAAACTCCTTTGCCTAGAACTTCGGAGGAACGGCTTCTTCGCGTTCTTTCTGAGGATGACCCTGCGCTGCGCAAGACTGGGGTCTTCACCGTTGGAGTCCTCGCGCAAAGCCCCGAGTCTCGAGATTTCTTCAGGCCGAGAGTTCTCGAACTTCGGAATGACTCGGTTAGTGACGTGCGCTGGAACGCTGGCTTCACTCTCGGGAGATGGCTAGATCCGCAAGCCGCTCCGGTGCTCACTGAACTCTTAGAGCTCTCCTCGAGAGTGCGTCGCGATGGGCACATTGAAGGTGAAGAAGCGGAGGTCCTAACGGAGTCGCTGCTCCTTAGTATGGAGCAAGCGTTTCGCCTGATTGGTGAGGGTCCTGACTCTGAACTCAGACAAAAGCTTGCCGTGATCGCCCGCGAACATCCCCACTTGAAACTTCGGCAAGCGGCGATCTCTGCACTGAAACCGCGTTAACGCTGCAGCGCGAAAGTTTCAGATTTTCTAGTGACTTAAACTTGTATTGATGGTTATTTCGGCGAGGCTATAATGAACTAGTTTGAGGAGCATCTGAGAGCATGGCCGATACCGACGAAGGTCTCACGCGAAGAGAATTTATAAACTGGTTTTGGGTGGGTTGGGCCACCTTCAGTATTGCTCTAGGTGCGATCGCAACTTTGTTGGGCCGCTTCTTGTTCCCCAACGTCCTCTTCGAAAAACCCATGTCTTTTCGTGCGGGTAAACCTGACGAGTACGGCCCCGGCGTCGACGAACGTTTCAAAGACACTCAAAACGTGTGGATTGTCCGTAGTCCTGAGGGATTTTATGTTCTCTCTACCGTGTGCACTCATCTTGGATGCACACCGAACTGGCTTTCCTCCGAGAAAAAATTTAAATGTCCCTGCCACGGCAGCGGTTTCCGTCCTACGGGCCAGCACTTTGAAGGCCCAGCTCCGCGTCCTCTCGAGCGCTATTCTCTTGCGCTGGATGACACCGGCAATCTTCGCATCGACAAGTCCCGTAAGATTCGTGATGTCAATCAATGGAATGACCCTGATTTCCTCCTGAAAGTTTAAGAAGGCGCGAACTAAGAAAATGAATCCTCTCAAAAAGCTTTGGAACTACGTCACTGACACACAAGTCTGGAAATCTATTTTCCGTCACGGAACGCCCGACAATCCACGCGACCAGTCTCTCGCGGTTCTCTCGAACGTCGCTCTTCACTTGCATCCTGTTAAGACTCGCAAGTCGGGTGTGCGCATGTCCTTCACGTGGTGCATGGGGGGACTGACCTTCTTCATCTTCCTCGTTGAATCGGTCACCGGCATCTTGCTCATGTTCTACTACCGGCCGACTCTCGAGTTCGCCTACAACGACATCATCGCTCTTCGCGAACACGTGCCACTCGGGATCCTCCGCGAGATTCACCGTTGGGGTGCGCACTCCATGGTGATCACCGTCTGGTTGCACATGTTCCGCGTCTTTATGACAGGTTCTTATAAGCCGCCACGCGAATTCAATTGGGGAGTGGGCGTGATCTTGCTCGTTCTCACGATGCTCCTGTCCTTCACGGGGTATCTGCTGCCTTGGGACCAGCTCGCGATTTGGGCGATCACCGTCGGCGCAAACATGGGTGCCGCGACTCCGTTTGCTGGTGTCGAAGGTCCCGGAACGATGCTTCTCAAGATTGGCGATATCTCTCTTGTCCACTCCGGAAACGACGCAAAGTTCGGACTCCTCGCGGGCCGTTTCATCGGCGAAGCAACCTTGCTGCGATTCTACGTTCTTCACTGCATCGCTCTTCCTTTTGTGGCGGCGATGTTGATCGCCGTCCACTTCTGGCGCGTTCGCAAGGATGGGGGGATCTCCGGTCCCCTTTGATGGGGCCGTGAGGAATTCGTAAAATGGAATGGCTTAAGGACGTCGTCAACTTTCTAAGTAACCCCACAATTTTCTTCACGGGTGCCGTTGTCCTGTGGGTGCTAATCATGAAGTACTACCGAATTTGGACGGCACCCAAGTTCATTAAGACGGTGACAATTTTGTCGGTGATCGCGCTCGGCGCTGCACTTTTTGACCCCAATTTTGCCAAAGAAGCTCTCAAGCCCGACAACGTACCCATCTGGATCATGATTTACAGTGTTGGCTTTTTCTTCTGGCTCGCGATGCGCCGTGGACTCCTCAACGACGACCTCATGGCCGAGGGCCTGCCTAATCTCGAAAAGCAGGAGTCGGATAAACGCGTCTACACCTGGCCCGATCTCGTTTATTCCGAGCTTATTTGTATGGTTCTCTTCACGGCTTTCCTCGTAGGATGGTCCGTTATTCTCAAAGCTCCTCTCGAGGATCCCGCGAACGCTGGGGTCACTCCAGCAATCGCCAAGGCTCCTTGGTACTTCCTCGGACTCCAAGAAATTCTTGTCTACTACGATCCGTGGATGGCAGGCGTGATCTTACCCGGCTTGATTGTTGTCGGCCTTATCGCGATGCCGTACTTTGACATGAACCCCAAGGGCAATGGCTACTACACCATCAAGGAACGCTTTTGGGCGCTTTGGGTGTGGGGATTTGGTTTTGTTGTCTTGTGGATCGCGTTGATTTTTCTCGGCACCTTCATGCGGGGTCCCGGATGGAACTTCTTTGGTCCTTTTGAGTATTGGGACAGTCACAAGGTTGTGGCGCTTGCCAACATCAACCTCTCTGAAATCGTGTGGGTACAGTTGTTCAATATAGGGCTTCCCTCGAATATTCTCGTTCGTGAGTCTGTCGGCATTATTCTCACGGTGCTCTATATGTCTGTCATCCCTCCCTTGCTCGCCAAGACTTTCCTCAAGAAGCTCTATGAAGAGATGGGTTTAGTTCGTTATTCGTTGATGATTGTCCTCGTTCTCATCATGGCCTCGCTGCCGATAAAAATGTATCTGCGATGGAGCTTTAACCTTAAATATATCGTGTCGATCCCCGAATACATGTTCAACCTGTGATGTAGGAAAACGATGGCTGCTGGACAACCTCCCAATAATAAAGAAACAGTCTACAACTCTCGAGTCTTGTCGAAGTGGTTCGCCATTGCTTCGATCCTCTTGCTGGTCGTGACCATCTGGGCGGCGATCCAAGATTACGCACGGCCATGGAAAGTCTATCAGCGACAGACTCAGAAGATTGCAACAGCAGTCAATGAGCGCAAACTCCTCGAGGCTGACAAGGCGATGAACAAGCAGCAGCTCGAAAAGATCGAGAAAGATATCGTCGGGATCGTTCGCAAGCAGTCCGAAGTCACCAAGGAGATCGACGCAAAGATCGCTGCGATCGAGGCTCAGCGTTACGGGGTCACCAAACGCTACCAGACTGAGAAGGGCAAACTCGACGAGGCTCACTACAAGCTCGAGGTAGCGATTAAGAAACGCGTCGACAATATCAAAGACTTGATGGCCCAATACAAAAAAGATGAAAAGGAAGTGGCCAAGCTCGCGCGCGCTGAAGAGCGTGTGCGCCTCGCTTCTGAAAAAGCTCAGGCTGACCGAAAGGATATTCTCTCAAAAGAGTCGGAACTTGATTCTCAAATGAAGGCCCTCACGCGTACCCGCGATCAGCTTAACAAGGCCATTGGCAACACTGAGTTGAACCTCGTCAACATTGCTCGAAACGCGCCACTGCTGGATTTTATTTCGCCGACAGTAAAGATCAATCAGGTGATCCTGAACGGTCTTTACGACGACTATTTCTTCAACAAGGTGCCCCGAGTGGACCGGTGTATGACCTGCCACGTAAACGCCAACATGGCGGGGTATGAGGATTTCCCTCAGCCTTTTGCGACCCATTCGAAGTTGCATTTGATTGCCGGACCAGAGAGCCCGCACCCCGCGGAAAAAGTGGGTTGCACGGTCTGTCACGCGGGTGTTCCTCAGTCTGCGGACTTTAACAACGCCGCTCACACGCCGCGTGATCCTGTACAAGCAGCCGAGTGGGAAGCGAAGTATCACTTCCACTACAGTCATCATATCAAGACGGCAATGATCCCTCTCCAGATGACGGAAGGGAAATGTATCCAGTGTCACGCCAAAGAGGTTGTGCTGGAAGACGCCCCGACATTTAACGCCGGCATGCGGCTCGTAGAGCGCTACGGTTGCTACGGTTGTCACAAGTTTGCAGGACATTTCGAGAAGCTCGCCACCGAGAAGAAATCGGGTCCCTCGCTCACGCTTGTCGCCTCCAAAGTCGATGCCGATTGGCTCAAGAAGTGGCTTTGGGATCCCAAGTCCTACCGTCCTTCAACGCTCATGCCGGCTTTCTGGCAAGTTCACAACAACTCCGATGAAGCTTCGTTGGAGCGGGGTCGGGTCGAGGTGGATGCCATCTCTCACCTGATCATGGCCAAATCGAAGAAGTATGAGCCGCTGCAGCTCGCTTCAAAAGTTGTGGGTGATGCCGCTCGTGGAAAGACGCTCGTTGCGCAGGTCGGTTGTATTGGCTGTCACGCCGTTGAAGACGTCGTGGTCACCCGGCCGACCAACCCGAAGGAGCCCGGTTACAAGGATCCTCGCGTTCCGATGTTCGGACCCGAACTCAATCAGCTCGGATCTAAGGTGTCTTATGAGTGGCTCGTTTCTTGGCTCAAGGAACCCAAACATTATTGGGAACAAACCGCGATGCCGAGCATGAAGCTCACAGACCAAGAGACGGCCGACATCGCCGTCTATTTGCTCGAAAAAAGGAACCCAGAGTTCGAAGCTCTCCCCGTTCCCGTTGCTAACGAAGCCGTGCGCGATGACATGGTCGTCGAGTTCCTCGTAGGACAGATGCCCACTCGCGATGCTCGAGTGAAACTTGCCTCGATGTCTCTCGAAGAGAAACAGAGCTTCCTTGGAGACAAACTTATCAGCCATTATGGTTGCTATGCTTGCCACGCAATTGAGGGCTATGAAAATGCGCCCAATTTGGGAGCAGAGCTGACCGTCGAGGGTTCTAAGGAAGTCACGAAGTTTGCCTTCGATAACGTCGAGATCCCCCACACCTCGCGAGATGCTTGGATCTACACCAAGATCCGTACGCCTCGTATATGGGATGTGGGTAAGAAACGTGATTTCCAAGCCAAAACTCGTATGCCGCATTTCGGCTTCACTTCGGAGCAGGCGACTGCACTTGCTGCAATCGTCATCGGTTACGAGAATAAGAATGTCTCCGACGAGATGACGGCTAAGGTCGACGCTCGCAAAGAGCAAATCATCGCGGGACATCGGCTCATCAATCAGAAGAACTGCATCGGCTGTCATGCCCTCGAGAACAAGGAACATCCTCTCGGTGGCGAAATCCTCGCTCATTATGCGGACAAGTCCGAGGGTCCCCCACTTCTCTACACCGAAGGACGGAAAGTGCAGGCCGACTGGCTCTTCAAGTACCTCAAGAACACGAATATCATGATTCGACCTTGGGTTAAGGTTCGGATGCCCGTCTATGGTCTCTCCGACAACCAGACCACCACGATTGTGAAGTATTTCTCCGCGTACGATCAGTCGCCTTCGCTCTTTGCGTCACGTCAAGGAAACGCCCTGAGCGATTCCGAGATTCGCCAGGCCGAAGGACTCGTTAAGGAGCTCGGTTGTCTCACGTGTCACGCAGTTCTTGCTCCTGGAGCTGATCCCAGTGGAGCCGCGCCTCACTTCGCCAACATCAAGGCCCGCTTGAACGGCGACTGGCTCATCCCCTGGCTCGAGAATCCCAACTCGATCATGCCTGGAACGCGGATGCCGGCTTTGTGGCCAAACGAGGATCCGCTGGATGAGAAGTCCGCGCGTATTGGCGTTCCTGGCTACCTCAACGGCGACGCGAAGAAACAGATCGAACTGATTCGTGACTATCTCTTCCAGTATCCCGGCAAGGCGGAGCTTCCACCCCCTGAGCCATTGCCGCCGAAGACCGTTGCTGTTCCTGCAACACCCGCGGCTGCTGCCGGACGCTAGTGCCTTGAGATTTGCAGTCTCTCGACCCCAGAGCCTCCTTCTGCCAATGCAGAAGGGGGTCTTTGAGTTTTAGGGCTAGGGTTTTTCGATAGACACACTTAACGCATTGCACTATTTATTTCGCAATGACTCTAAATTCCACTGTTTTCAAGGGTTTCAGTGATGAAGCCCTCAAGAAACTCCTGCCTTTGCTCATCGAGCGCTGGAGTCTGAGTTTCCAGGATGAGGCCTATCTCTTAAGGGCTCTCACGCATTCCTCGTTTATCCATGAAAATCCTGGGTCTGGTGAATCCAACGAAAGGCTCGAGTTCCTTGGAGACAGTGTACTGGGCTTGGTTGTTAGCGAAACCCTTATGAAACGGGGCGCTCAATGGAGTGAGGGCGAGTTGTCCCGGCTGAAGTCCTACTTTGTATCCGAAACAACTTTGGCCGAACAGGCTCGCAAGGTCCAGCTTGGGCATTGTCTTCTGCTCGGAAAAGGTGAGCGCCTTAGCGGGGGAGGGGACCGCGAGTCCGCACTTGCGGATGCCGTCGAAGCCATCATAGCCGCAGTCTTTTTGGACGGCGGTTTTCAAACTGCCACCCGACTGGTGACAGAGCGAATTCTCCCTGAGCTTTCGCTGCCTTCGCCAGAATGGGACACACTCGTGGCTGCTGTGCTCGAGAAAGACGCAAAGTCACGTCTTCAAGAATTTTTCCAGCAACAAGGGCTAGGAACACCCCGTTACGTGTGCACGAATTCCACTCTGGCCTCATCGGTGGGTCCTTTTGAAATGACTTTGTTCCTAGGAGAGGTGGCCCTTGACCTCGAAACAGCTCCGTCCAAACGAGAGGCCACTCAGATCCTCGCACGACGATTGCTTGCCATGTCACCCTCGGACCTTGTAGGGTTCGTCGCAAATCAACTGAAGCAGAAAGGTTTCATGACCTCGGGGATCTCCTCTTAAGGAGATTCAAAAGAGGAAAATATTTATGACCGACATTGTAGAAGATCAGAAATTCAAATGTGCCACCGTGGCCATAATGGGGCGCCCCAACGCCGGGAAATCAACTCTCCTCAACGCGCTCCTCGAATCCGAACTCAGCGCGACCTCGGAGCGTCCCCAGACCACTCGCACCAACATCCGCGGAATCGTGCAGCGCTACGAGGAAAACCCGAAGCGCTGGTCGGGGCAGCTTGTGCTCGTCGACACTCCTGGAGTGAACTTGCGCAAAGGTTTGCTCGATCGCAGCATGTACGCCTCGATTGAAGATGCCATGCGAGATGTCGACGTGGGCGTGTGGGTCGCGGACTGTCGTTCATTCGAGAAGGACCTCGATGATGCCGCCATGGGGCGAGCGGGTCCTGAAGATCGCCTGGCTCTTTGGATTCGCGATCAACTCAAGAAAAAGGGACGCACGCAGTGGGTCCTTGTCCTCTCAAAGGCCGACACCAAAGCCAAAGCGGACTTGTTGCCCCTGATCGAAAAAGCACACGAAGTCTTTCCAGAATTCAAAGAAATCATTCCACTCGCTGCTCTCAAGGGTGGTTTGTCGGACGCGCGCTCGAACGTGGGCGGACTCCTCAAAGTTCTTGAAGATCTCTCTCCGCTTGGGCCTCCACTCTATCCCGAAGACTCATGGACGGATCTCACCGGTCGCGAGCTCGTTCGAAACCTTATCCGTGAATGCATCTTCCGTGGCTCGTACAAAGAAGTGCCTTATGAAAGTGATTGTCTGATCGACTCATGGGCTGAGCCCGAAGGCGTTCAGAAAATGGCCGAGGTCCACTCGACGATTTGTGTCTCGCGCGACAGCCTAAAACGCATCATGGTCGGCAAGGGTGGCTCCAAGATCAAAGATATCGGCATCACTGTCCGCAATCGTTACAAGGAAATTACGGGCGAAGAAATTATTCTTAAGCTCTTCGTTAAAGTTATCGAAAAATGGACAGCCAATCCCAGCCGCCTAAAAGACCTCGGCTACGAAAACATCTGAGGCTCGACTAAACATGACTGATGAACTGAAAGTGGTCCTTATCGGACCCACCAATGTGGGTAAGTCCACACTCTTTAACCGTCTCTCCCGCACTCGACGCGCGATCGTTTGTGATCGCCCTGGCGTCACAGTCGACCGTCATGAGTGGCTGGTGGAAGATTCGCCCATCGGTCGATTCCGCCTTATCGATACAGGTGGAGTGGGTCCTGAAGCCCTTCGACATCCTCTGGGAGCAGAAATTCAACGAAGTGCGGCCATAGCCGTCAAAGACGCGGACCTGATTCTTTTTGTGGTCGATGGCACTCGGGAGCTCGCGCTGGAAGAACTCGAGATCGCTGATTGGCTGCGCAAAAACACGCATATTAGCAATGCGCGCGTGTGGATTATCGTCAACAAAGCTGACACCAAACGCTACGAATCCTCGTCCTATTATGGACTCGGTTTCGAACATCTATTTGAAGTTTCTGCTGAACACGATGTGGGGTTTGGAAATTTATGGGACAAGATGCGTCTTGTCCTCGGAGAAGGGAAAACACTCGAGCCCACAGAACTCGCCGAAAAGAAGAAGAATCCCCGCATTTTAATTCTCGGGCGGCCTAACGTCGGCAAATCAACCCTGATCAATTCAATCTTGGGTCAGGACCGCCATGTAGTCTCAAATATCGCAGGCACCACACGCGATCCTATTGAAAGCGTTTATTCGCACGATGGTTTCGAGTGGAGCTTCTTCGATACTGCAGGCGTTCGCCAGCCGGGACGTATTGAGCGCGAAGTTGAATGGGTTGCTAAAGAAAAGCTCAAAGAGGAGGCGCGCGAAGCCGACGTAGCGATCGTTCTTTTTGATGCTTCCGAAGGCGTCAGCGCACTTGATGCCTCCATCGGCGGACTCGCAATGGACTTCGGTCTGAGTCTCGTTTTGGTCTTTAATAAGTGGGATCTGATGAAGGGCAATGACGCCGACGATCAGCTAGCCAAACTCGAACGCAGCACCGATCTAAAATTAGAGTTCTTAAAATGGTCTCCGAAAGTCCGGATTTCTGCCCTCACAGGCAAGAATGTTCAACAGGTCATTAAGACGATCAGTAGAGTGCTTGAGGCTCGCAAACATCGCGTTTCTACAGGAGCCCTCAACCGGCTCTTTGAGACACGTTTTAAAGAGCATCCGCATCCTGCCGTCTCCGGGAAACATCCAAAATTTTACTATCTTTCTCAAGTGTCTGTTTCCCCTCCCGAGTTTGTCTTTTTCACGAACGTCTCGAGTAAGGATATCCATTTCTCCTTCAAGCGATTTATCATCAACACTCTCCGGAGCGAATTTGGCTTCGAGGGAACGCCCATAAAAATTCACTTCAAGACCTCTAACAAATAGGTCATTCTTCATGCGTGGACTCGAGGCTCTCTACATTGGGACCGCACTCGGCATTGGGAATTTCCTTATTTTGCCGCGGTTGTTCTCACTCTATGATTTTCGCCTCGTACTCTTCTTTCATTTTCTAGGGCTCCTGATGCTCGGGATTCCACTCGTTGTCGGAGAGATCCTCTGGGCCCGTTGGCTGAGACGCAGCTACACCGAAGCTTTTCAGTTCCTGGGCGCACCCTATTCATGGACTCCATGGGTCTCGATTGCTGCACTTCTTGTGATTATTCCTGTGTATGTCCTCGAGATTCTAAAGCTCGCTTTGGGTCTGTGTGAATTGCTTCGGTTTTCTGTTGGTACGGCGCCGCTTGGTCTCAGGCATCCCTTTGTCTTTATTTTGGGTTTTGTCTTGATGGCTTTGATGTGGTCCTACACCCTAGTGGCACGGCGTTGGGTCGGAATGATCTTCATTTGCGGGCTTGTGATCTCAACTCTTTGCTTGGTTAGCGCCCTCTCGATTCAACTCCCCGCATATCGAAATTTCTTTCTTCTTAATTTGTCAACCACGCGGAATTTTTCTGTTACCGAGGACATGTTTTTGGACGTAGCCTCATTCAGTCTCTTCACGCTTTCTGCAGGCCTTGGGATTCATTTTTTATTTACGTGGTGGGCGAGTCCCTTCCGTAGAAATTCTACGCAACAGTCCCAGTACTGGAAGGTGCCTGGCCGTGTGCATAGAATTGCTCTGAAAGTTCTGTTTGCTGACTTCGCGCTTTCGGTTTTTGTGGCGGCCCTGGTTCTTCCGTGGGTCAGTTCTCCACGGGGTGGCTTGCGATCGGGGGCGAGCTTTCATCAGATCTTTCTCGAGTGGATGCCGGAGTTCTTTCGAGCCTCAGAGGGCGGACTTCTCAGTCTGCGCCTTTTGCTCATCGGATTGCTCATTCTGGGGCTTCTTTCCTTGGCGAGTCTCTACGAGGTTTTTGTTCACGGTGTTCAGCGCTTACTCGGGATGAAGCGCCTGCGTGCAGCATCGATTTCGAGTGCCTTCGTTGGTGTCTTCACCTTGGTGGCATCAGTTAAATTTTTTGGCAGGCCTTTGGAGATTTTGGGTTTCGATATCTTGCTTCCTTCAGCAGCTTTGCTTTGGAGTCTTAGCGTTGGACAAAAGCTTCCCCGCAGGGATTTGGAAGTTCTTGTCGGACGAAGTCCGGCCAGCGATGCGATGAATCTGTTGTGGCGACCCGCGCTAAAGTATTGGGTCCCTCTCTTTCTCTCGTTCTATCTAGTGCTGCGCCTCTATTCTCTCATATTCTAATTTTTGGCATGAGTTTCGCTACGGGTGAACAATGCTTTACATCACACTTTTCTTGACCTCGATTTTGTTGGCCTGTTCACCGTATCCGGATCTTTCAGCACTGAGAGACGCAGAGACCATCACTCAGTCGGTTGATAGCGGACTTCTAAAGCTTGAGCCCAAAGCGTTTGAAAATGCGGGCGAAGCCGGGATCTTGGTCAGTTGGAATCTTGATCCTGCTGAACTCGGTGAGGGACTCGTTCTCTTTCGTGTGACTTCCACGCAGCGCGAGTTTGTTAAAGAAGTTTCAACTGCCCGTGGACTGTGGATGGACAGCGCCCTTCAAGATGGCACCGAATATGTCTATGAACTCCTTGCTGCGGATGGCTCGCTTCGAGGAAGGGCTCAAACTCGTACAGGACTAGACTGGGTCGTTACTGGCGAGGAACGTCTTCCTCAGAACTACGCTGACATCTCACGTCTCTTCTTCGCTCCCAACGCAGTTCTTGTGACGGAGGGCTTGCCACTTGACTGGAAGCTTACCGAGATCCGCGGAGCTCCAGGAGCCAGATGGGTGAGTTTCCTCAAAGATAGGCCCGCGACTCCTGGCTATGCTGCGCGGACATCAGGCTCGGGGCGCGTGGAAGTGAAGCGTGCCTCGGGGGATCTGCGAGTCGAGTGGCGAGGTGAGACGGGGGCTCGCGGACGCAACGGCCTAAGTCCCTCGGGTCGCGGCGCCCGCGGTGGAAACGGCAGCTCTGGAAGATCCGGCATAGATCGTTGTTCCAATGGATCTCGTGGAGCTCCGGGAGGTCCCGGGCTAATGGGACTTTCCGGGGAGAAGGGTGAGAACGGTGGGGATGTCGAATCGCTAGAGTTCGTGCTCCTCTATCCCGACAGCAATTTTCAATTACAGGTTATAGCGGAGCCCGGAATAGGCGGGCCAGGTGGTCTTGGTGGACCCGGCGGTCGTGGCGGTGAAGGTGGGAAGGGCGGTTCGGGAGGTGGCATCGACTGCTCGGATGGTCCCGCTGGTCCCGAAGGACCTCCAGGTGCGGCGGGCACAAATGGAGAAAGCGGAAATGACGGTCAACTCAAAGGGCAGGTTTGTGTTCGCCGAGGCGAGGGCGGTGGTTGCTCCGGAGCACGAGGAGTTCTAGAGTCGAGATCATGACTTCGGTTTCGAGAGAGAGAGAGATTCGCGAATTGCTATCTCTTAAGTTTCATTTGCACAGCCTAATCTTTGAGGATTTTAGTGCTCAGCATGCGGGTCATAGCGTGCAGGCAAAACACGGCGGATCCCATGTCCATCTTAGTATTTGCAGCTCGGATTTTCAGGGTCTTAGTCGCCTTGAACGATCACGTCGTGTCCACGAAGCTTTGGAGCCGTTGCTGAGCTCGGCCAAGATCCACGCCTTGACTCTCAGACTCAGCACTCCTGATGAGGAAAAGATCAAATGAATTTTGCCTATGTGGCCGTAGCGCTTGCTCTTCTAGTTTGTGTCCTTGGAATAAGACTGCTGCGCAAAAAACGTCGTCGCTCCCGGATTATTCAGCAAAGCAAATTGCATGAGTCAGGACTAACGTTGTATCACGCCTCGACTTTGGTTCGTGTGAAGCTCCCACTGACTATTCAGAAAACCGAGCGCCGTGTAGCTGTGCTTGATTTTAAGGGAGATCTTAAGGCGAGCGAGCGGTGGGGTCTCAGTGCTCTGATTGACGAAATCGTTCTTAATTCTGACTGTTTCGAAGAAGTGCTCCTGAAGGTTGAGTCGCCCGGCGGCGCCGTTGCGGAATATGGGTTCGTTTATGCCGAGCTCGAGCGGATTCGAGAACGCGCCCCCAAACTGCAACTTACGGTTTGTGTGGATACGGTGGCGGCTTCGGGGGGGTACCTGATGAGTTTACCTGCCCATCAGATTTTTGCTGCTCCTTTTGCTATGGTGGGAAGTATCGGAGTCGTGAGTTTCGTCCCAAATATTCGAAAGCTCCTTCAGCAACTCAAGATCGAGCCCCGGACCTACACCGCGGGCAACTACAAGCGCACGGTGACCCTGACTGATGATGCGAGTGAAGAAGACGTCGCACATTACAAGCAGCAACTCACTCTCATTCATGAGCAGTTCAAGTGCGCGCTGAAGAAATATCGCTCTCATGTGGACTTGGATCTTGTTGCTACGGGTGAAGCATGGCTTGCCAGTTCAACAGTTGAGAAGTCTCTGGGTCTCGTTGATGCGCTTAGAGTTTCGAGCGACTATCTTCTCGAGCTCAATCGTGACCGAAGCCTTTTGTTCCTGACGACGTCGAGCCGAGAGCGGGGATTTAAGTCGTGGATCAAAAAAAGAATTGAAGCCTCAATTGATCAGAGCCAACGTTTCTTTCTGAAATAGAAGAGAGAAGCTCCGGTAACGAAAATTAAAATAACCCACACAAAAAGGTATCCGTAGCGCCAGTGGTATTCGGGCATGTTATCGAAGTTCATTCCATAAAGTCCCACGATAAATGTTAACGGAATAAAGATCGAAGCGTAGAGAGTCATGACCTTCATGATCTCGTTGCTTCGATGAGTGATGCGACCGAGGTGAACTTCGACGAGACCTGATAAAATTTCTCGGTAGCTATCGATGATATCAATGAGATGATCGCTGTGCTCGATGGCGTCTAAGAGATAATCTCGAATCCTGTTGTCGATTCCATGGATTTCACCTTTTACGATCTTTTGAAGAAACTCTTTGATGGGGAACAAGGAGCGACGCATCAGCAGGAAGTCTTTGCGCAGATCCTGGATTTTGATGAGGTCATCGCTGACGAATTCGCCACGCATATGTTGGTCAAGAAGATCGGCCCTTTCGCCAAGATTGGTGAGTGCCTCAAAGTATTCGTCGAGAACGTAGTCAATCTGAGTGTAAAAAAGGTAGTCCTCGCCAAGCTCAATAAATCTCTTGGGGTTTTCTGCGAGCCTCTTGTGGATGGTTTCGAAATAGTCGCCAAGTTTCTCTTGGATCGTTAAAACAAAATTTTCACCTACAAAAGAGGACAATTGTTCAAATCGAAAACCAGGCTCTGCTCCAGGGAGACTTGCGGGATGACGTTCTGGACCTTTGAGGATGATAAAAATGTGTTCGTCGAGCTCCTCACCTTTGGGTCGATGATCCGTATTTAAGATGTCTTCAAGAATCAACTTTGAAATATTGAAGTGTTCACCGAGACGGAGGATGTCTTTCTCGCTAGGGAGACCTTCGATACTGATCCAGAGTTTTGTTTCTGGAGTCATCTGATGTTTGAAGATCTCCGAGATATCGTGGGACTCAAACACTTCAATCGGGGCGTCTTTTCGGATCTTTGTGATTGAGACTTTGATGAGATTTGAGGCTTTGGTCTCCCCCACGTATCGAGGGGTTCCAGGCGCGAGGCCCTTTTTGTGTCGGCGGGGACTAAACAGACGAGCCATTCTCTCAAGGATGGCATATCGGGTAAAAATCTCAAGTGCGGAGGTTTACTGCTTTTGTTCGAATCAGTCGGTCTCTCAACCCTTGGACGATTGAGAGACCGGTACTGGACCACTCAGTCCTTTTTTTGAGGAATAATATTCACAACGTCACGCTGAGTGCGCGTCCTGCCATAGTAGACCTCGAAAGTGACGGGGATCGTCTTTCCGATAAGTCCCTCATCGAGCACCTTATAGGCCAAAGTGAAGCCCGACGAGTCCTTAGCCGCCAAGTTGTCGATTCTTTGGGAACCCTTAACGATTTCAATTTTGAGATTCTTCGGGAAGCTCATTTGAACAACAAAGGGCTCCTTGGCGCGACTCGTACTTGGATTGCGAAGAACATACTTCACTTCGATGGTGCGAATCCCGGTCTTAATGAATCCTAAGTACTTGAAGATCGCAGGGCGAGTCTCCATTTCGCGTTGTGCTTGAGCGAAGATCAGCAGCTTCGTTCGAATCTCGAGGTTCGCGGTCCTGATCACACCGTCGAGGCTTTTGGTTTCAAGCTCGAGTCTTAGAGTTTGTTCTTCAACGGTTTTGGCGATTTGCGCGATCATGAAATTCTTCACGAGGGCGCGCGTTTTTGCGGGTATGGCGACGTTGAGACGGGGGGACTCTGTTTGCAGGAGAAGCTCTCCGGAAACCTTGTTCACCTTAAGCGACAATCCCTTTGCGCTTAGGGGCTGCGCGCCGTGATTGTCGATGACCGCATCGATTGCGATGAGGTCGCCAGCCATCAAGTCGTCGCCGCTACGCTCGGGACTAATACGGCGAGCGCGCAGCTCGACCATACGTGCAATGCCGTTCGCTGCGAAAAGCGAGGCTTCATCGGTTTGGCCTTTGGAAAAACTCTCCGCTTTGAAACCTTCGATACTCTCTGCGTAACCGGCGCTTCGCCCTTCGCTGAGACCTTGGCTGCGGGCGTCGATAGAGCCGCGCGCCGATGCTGCAGCGTATGCGAGCGTGTAGGCATTCTCATAGGCCTCGGCAAAGAGGTCATTCTTGTGAGCCTCGAATGCTGCGGCTCGACTGCTCTTGAACGCGGTGTCCTTGGACTCTGTGTAGGCCAGCTTATAGGACGCAGCGTAGTTTTGCTCGTAGGAGCTGGCGTAGGCGCCTTGGCAGGCTCTATCAAAATCGATATAGCCGCGCGCGCAATCCGCCTGAGAGAGGGAGATGGGGACGGCGACGATCGAGTTTGATTCAAAGATTCCGGTCTCGATCCAGCTGCTGCTTCGAGTTCCCTCCGCTCCTTTGGGGGGTGGGGGAGGCTTGGGCAGCTGGGGACGAGCAGCCAGTCCCTCCGAACGAGTCGTTAGCATTGCAAAACCCTCACCCGCTGAGATGTTGGGCGACGCTGGCTTTTCGCCATTATCGAGATCCAATCGAAGGCTGGGTGCTTTTGCAGTCAGCTCGACATTCTTGGTCGTACGTCCTCGTGGATATTCTACTTGTTCGGCCTGGATGCGGGCTTCTTCGCTTCCCAGTTGGTGACCTTGCGCAAAGCCTTCGTTAAACGGAGCCGACTGGCCACGTCCGAATGCGTATCCTTCAATGTCACCCTTTGCCGCACCCTGGAGGCGTCCTTGCTGCACTCCGAACTCGCGACCTTCGCGCGTGCCCAATTCAGTGCCTTCTCGAATTCCGTCCCGGTTGCCCGCGGCTTGGCCGTTATCAGCGCCAAGGGCGGAACCATTACGGCGTCCTTGTTCGACTCCCGAGTCGATCGCCGACTGCAAGCGCGAGTCGTAGCGACTCTTGGTCGCCGCATATCGAGAGTATGCTTGGCGGGCGCTGGCTTCGGCCACAAGAGCACGGGCATCAGCCTCATTAAAGGCCCGAGTCGTGGATTCTAAGTTCGCGCGCAGGCTAGGAAGCTGGGCGCGGAGTTGGGGGAGCTCACGATCTAGCTCCGTGGACTCACGATTGGCCTCATCGCTTTCGCGGCGCAGAGTAGCGATTTGAGTTTCGTTGCTGCGGATGTCTTCGAGTCTAGTATCGATAAGAGACAAAAGAGACTGGCGATCGAACTGCAGTCGATCGCTTTCACGCAGGAGAACGCGACGATCTGCGGTGAGTCCATCGATGCGACCTCGGACCCGGAAGAGCTCAGCAAGAACGATCTCACGGTCTCTCGCGCGCTGATTGCGCTCAATTACTTCACGATCGAGTTGGCGCACGAATTGCCCTTGCTCCTGTTCGAGTCTGGTGAGTCGGTCGCGCGTGCGTTCAAGTTCAGTTGTTGCTACATCGATGTTGCGTTTTCCGGCATCAAGTTCTTGTTCGATGCGTGCCAGACGGTTTCTGAGATCTTGGAGTCGGGTCTGTGCTTCTGTGAGATTTTGCTGTGCTTCGCCAAGTTTTGCGCGCTGGTCGGCAAGCTGGATTTGCTCCTGTTTGAGACTTTCTGCGACAATGTTGCGACGCTCGGTGATTTGGTTGATCTGGGCCTGCTTTTCTTGGAGGCGGGGATTGATCGCCGCGATTCGAGCGTTCACATCGGCAACTTGGCGCTCGAGCTCGGGAATTTGCTGACGGGCCGCTTGAGCGGTCTGACGCGCGTTCTCGATCAGGTCGTCTATGCTAGCGAGGCGTTGGTCAGTTTGAGCTCGCTCAGCAGGGAGCAAAGCGAGTTGCTGTTCGGCTAGAGCTTTTTGGTTACGCGCCTGATCTCTGGATTTTTGAAGGTCCTCGATGCGGTCCTTAGTATTGTCGCGCTTATTTTCGAGCTTATCGATATCATTTTGGAGTTCTGCGATTCGCTTGGCGCGTTCGGGATCTCGGGGAGGAAGTTTTTTTGCTTCTTCAAGGTCCTGCCGTTTGATTTCTAGTTTGGACTTCACATCCTCGAGAATGTTCTTTTGCTCTTCAATCTGTTGTTGAAGTGCGGTGATCTGCGAATCCATCTGAGAAATTCGGTCACCCAGTCGCTGCTCCTGCGCGTCGAACTGCTCCATTCGCTCGAGTAGCGACTGCTTTTCTTGCTGCAGTTCGCCGACTTTCTTCTGAGCGGTTTGGGCTTCGTTTTGCTTGTCTTGCAACTGACGTTGCGCCCTGGCCAGTTCTTGATCGAGGGGCTGACGTTCGCGTTCTATAGCTGCAAGCTCTGTTTTCTTTTCGTTGAGTCGAGCTTCGACTTCGGTGAGCCGATCGCGGAGTTCTTTGACTTTGGGTTCTTGTTCGGCAACCTTTGCACTGAGTGTTTGAATACGGGTTTGAATTTGTGGGATTTGATCTTGGGTCTTGATCAAGCGATCTTGTTTTTCGATCTTCTCGTCACGTAGGTTTTGTTGAGTGTTGCGCAAATTCTGTAACTGAAGCTGTGTATCGGCCTGTTTGCGGCGTGCCTGTTCGATTTCCTGATTGCGCGTTTGAATCTGAATTTCGAGAGCGCGCACATTTGTTTCGGACTGTCGCAACGCATCTTCAATTCGATTCAGGTCAAATTCAACACTTCGTCGTAACTGATCTTCGCGTGCAAGATCGTTGTCCACGCGGCTCAATTGACTGCGAAGGTCCTGGAGACTTCTGTCGAGATTGTTGAGTTCGAATCGGTGTCCGGAAATTTGCGATTCAAGCTCGCGATTGAGCGACTGAATGTTTGGAATCTGACTCTCGATCGTGCGCACTCGGTCGCGAAGCAGAATGGCACGTTGTTCGGAACTCGAAATGCGGGCTTCGGTAGACCGGAGCTGACTTGTGGCCTGGTCACGCTGAGCTTTTTTTGAATCCGCATCGCCACGCAGGGCGAGGGCTGCTCGATTTTCAGTCTCATAGAGACTGTAGTACTTCGCGACATCGATATCGTCGGGGACTTGCGCCAGGGCAGGTCTGCTGAGCGGCGACACAGCCAATACAAATAAGCCAAATACCGAGAGGGCACTGCGGGGAGTCCAACGAATCGACATCTTCAAAATTCCTTCTTGAGGGACAAGGGCCTAAGCTCTTGTACAGAAGGGCACTTATAGACGCCGCTTAATTCATCTTACAAATATTTTCGCTGGCGAAATATTATTTCGCGCAGGTTTCAGCGTCCCCGAAACATTCGACACTCACGGGTAGCTGGGTGAATTCGTCTGTTTCTGGATGGCAGCCAATTCGCAGCATATCGCTGAATTTTACATAGAAGAAGTCGTCCTTGCCCTCGGGGTAAGTGCCGCTTTTGCTGCGAACCTTGAAACGGATCGCCTCGTACGAATAGGAACCACGAGATGTCACGATCATCTTGAACTCAGTGCGATCAAGATTGGTTCTGTCGTGGGTGATGGAGTTCGTGAAACTGAGCGGCGTGCTCACATTGATCCACGATTCGGGCTGGTTGCGTGCGTAGGAAAGTTTTGTTTCGGCGTCAGCCGCGATGAGGCCAAGGTCCTCATTGTTGGTGGTCTCAATGACGAACTCGCCTGTGATTGTGCTGAAGTAAGTGCAGTGATTGGGGTTGAAGAGGCGTCCGTAAACGCGAAACTCAGGCGAGGCGTGTGTCGAGAAAGAAATAACGACGCCGACTGCAAAAGTGAATAATGAAAGGTTTTTCATGAGATCGGCTTTAATGAGTTCCCCAGAGGCGCTCAAGCACAAACTATGACGCTTTTGGCCTGTTTTTTCGGAGTGCGGATCGTTATGATGGAAGTATGTTCCTGGGGGGGAAATTGCGGTGGACTAAGCTTTGGCTGGGGTGTTTTGCCCTAGGCCTTTCCTCTTGCGCTGACCGCTTCAAGGAAGAAAAAGATCCTCTTGAGGATTATTATGCTTCCCGCCCTCACTATCAAGAGCCTCAGAACGTGATCTCAGGGCGTCCTTGGACAGCTTCGGGCACAACCCCAACGACCACAGCTGAAGGAGTGCTTGGCTCGGGAGCTGTGCCGGCGAATCCACTCGGACACCAGGGTGCCACGCCTGGTGGCGGGATGGAGGTCCCTGCAACTCCGTCAGCTCAAAAACCTGCAATCGCTGGGAGTGGACCCGTGAATGCTCACGGCGGGGGCAGGTTTAAAAATTTCGGATCCCTCGAAGGCGCTCAGATCCGCGAGAATATTCTCGGCAAAAAAAAGATCAATCAATTTACCAACTTTGAACCCATGGTTGAGCGCATGATGAATTTCAAGCGTTGGCCGAAGACGATACACACCGTAAAGCTGAGCGGAGGCGAGTTCACGAAGACCAATTTCAATATGACCGACAAGTTCTTCTGCGAAGATTTTACGTTGGCCGAAACGAAGATTCCTAGCTTCTACGGAACGAATCGCTCGCTTAAGGGGCGCTGGGAAAGCCCGGCCGGCAAGCAGGCGATCGCAGAGATGCAGAGAGTGAACAAGGCTCACAATCAGATTTTGCGGGACTACAAAGCTGCCAAAGATCTCAACGACGAGGCTCGCATGGCAGCAATCGACAAAGATAACGGAGCCTACTGGAAGACGTTCATGTCGTGCCTTGCGTATTCGGAGAGCGGAGTTTTTTGGGAGCGCGAGGATAGTAAACGCTGGCTCTCGAATTGGAACGACTACGGTGTCTATCAGCTCAATCCCGATCAACGTGCGGGTGGCAATCTCAACGACTGCGCGAAAAACTGGAACCAGGAATTCCCTGAAGAAAAAGTTGACGA
This sequence comes from Bacteriovorax stolpii, assembly GCA_945881775.1. GTDB lineage: Bacteria > Bdellovibrionota > UBA2428 > UBA2428 > UBA2428 > CAMCVE01. The sequence goes on along the minus strand of CAMCVE010000003.1, from coordinate 139,128 downwards.
GAAGAAATTCCGAGCCGACTCCGCTTATCGCAAGTCGATTGTTACGACCTCCAATCAAAAGTTCAACACGTTTTGTGGTCTGTCCAAGATTCAGCAGAATTTAGCGCACCAGTCGGCGCGAAATGAAGGCTGCCTCAATCCCTTTAAAAAGAGCTACAATCATTTCGGAGCATTGATGCAGAATTCCGATTTGAATTTTCTTCGTTGCACGTCGAAGCTCATCCCATCACCCGGTGCACCTAAGTCGTCGTACGAGGCCTTGGAGTCCTTCCGCACTGCGGGCAAGGGCGCAAAGGAATCAGGCACGTCAGCTCACTAGAATTTTCCCTGCGGAGCGTTTGTTAACCTTCGGTATTAAGTTCTTTAGCGACGCACTTTCGAATTTTGGATTCGGAAGAGAGGTCTGCCGTTAGAATCTAATAGGGGGATCTGCGATATGAAGATCAAACATGCTTGGGTACTTGGACTGGCTCTCTGTGCGGGATCGACTGAGGCGGCGAGTCTCTGGCCTGTCTCATCGAGCTTTGTCTATCAGCTTCAAGGAACGCTCAAAGAGCACTCGCAGAAAGTGATCTTTCTCGATCTATTTGAAACCTCGGCGAGTCAGATCAAGACGCTCAAAGGCAAAGGAAAAACTGTGATCTGCTACTTCAGCGCGGGGTCGGCTGAGTCATGGCGCTCGGACTACAAACAGTTCCCGTCGCGTGTGGTCGGTAACAAGCTCGAGGGCTGGGATGGCGAGCGTTGGCTCGACGTGCGCGATTCCAGCGTATTGCAAGTTCTCTCAAAAAGACTCGATCTCGCGAAATCTAAAGGATGTCACGGCGTGGATCCCGACAACGTCGACGGCTATGGACATTCGACAGGGTTTTCTCTTAAGAAAGCCGACTCCGTGAATTTTCTTACTCGCATGGCGAGCGCAGCGCGTGCACGCGGCCTTGGTATTGGACTTAAGAATGCTTCAGAGATTGTTGGTCAAGTGGCGAAAACACTCGATTGGGTTGTGGCCGAGGAATGTTTTCAGTACCGCGAGTGCAGCACTTATCAACCTTTTGTGAAGCTCGGAAAGCCCATCTACGCGATTGAATACACGAGGTACAGCAAAGTTAAATGCACCCAGGCCAAACGCGACAAGATGTCGTTGATCTTTGCGAACTATGATCTCAGCGGAGTTGTTCGTGCTTGTCCCTGAGCGAGTTTGAGGCAGGCCGGGCTGCGTGCCGATAATAAACATTATGTAAACTATTGCGCGTTCACGAGCAGATTGCACGCGATGGACTCCAAGCTCGAAGAGTGACCTCAGGGCTAAAGCCAAGGCTTTACAGCTTCGAGGGGCGCTGCGGTACGGTGAACCAAGCGTAGAGATAGGGCAGCACCCCTACCCCGGCACAGAGCACAGCAATCAAATAAACAATGCGCACGATGCTCACATCGAGTTTGAAATACTGCGCGAGTCCCGAACACACTCCAGCGACCATGCGGTTGTCAGAGTTTCTCTGGAGGACATCGTGGGGCAAGGAGAGCGGCTCGCTGATGCCGGCTGAAGTCGCACGAGGTAGAACAAGCCAAAGCACGAGATAAAGCAAGAAACCGAAGCCAGTCGAGAGAAGGAAGAGTGCGATGAGGCGTGTTAAGGTGATCGAGTACCCGCGAGCAATCGCGATACCTGCGCAGACCCCGACGATAGAGCGATAGCGTTCGGAGCGGAAGAGTTTGGATTCAAGTGTGGAGGCGGTGCCATTTGTCATGGTCTGTGTCTAGGGCGATTTGAATCTCGCATCAATAAGAACTATGTCTTTGCCAGGCGGGATGTGTGACGATGTGGCGCAATAAATACGATCTCTATGAAGAAGCCGTTCAAAGTCCAGATTCGGACGTGGCTTTCATCCTTCGCGAGTATCGCAAGATCTACAAGAGCGAGCCCTTGTCGTTGAGAGAGGATTTCTGTGGAACGGGGGCTTTGCTGCGGGCCTGGGTTTCGCGCTCCGCGAGCCGTAGTGCCGTTGGTATCGACCTCGATCCGGCCCCGATCTTTTATGGTCTACAAACCCATCATGCTTCCCTGAAGCCAGCGCGCCGTGAGCGTGTGCGATTTGTGCAAGATGATGTTTTGCGTGCGAGTCGATTTAAAGCCGATGTGATTTGTGCCTTTAATTATTCTTATTATGTCTTTAAAACGAGAGAGCTTTTGCTCGCTTATTTTAAGTCGGTTCGCAAATCTCTAAATTCAAAAGGACTGTTTTTTCTCGATACCTTTGGCGGGACGGATGCGATGATCGAATCCGTTGAAAGTCGTCGCATCGGCGATTTTACCTATTATTGGGAGTGCGAGAGTTTCAATCCTCTGACGCATGAGTGCCTTTATGCCATTCACTTTCGCCGCAACTCTCGCGGGGCCCCCAAGCATCGTCGGGTTTTCACCTACGATTGGCGCTACTGGACCATGTCTGAGCTCCGGGACCTGCTCATCGAAGCTGGCTTTGCAAAAGTTCGCAGTTATTGGGAAGGAGATGATCGTCGAGGCGGCGGGAACGGGGTCTTTCGTGAAACCGTACGTGCGGAGAATTGCCAGTCTTGGATTTCCTACCTGGTGGCTGAAATCTAGGTCGCGACACAAATTGCGCCCACGTGTTCAAAAATTCGACACGTCAGGGGTCGAATCTGTTGTCTGCCGCACTCGGCTCTGAGTTTTCGTGGGGCTTGGTTTTGGACCGGAACTTGAAGAAGCCTCTCCCACATGAGAAGGCAATCCAAAATACGAAACGACTTTGTAAAGCTCTGCCAACTTTGGTTGGGCGTGGGTCTCTTTCTATTGGGAGTGCAAACTGCTCAGGCTTCCGCTCCGCTTCCAAACCTTATGGACGCTTTTTCTAAGGCTCTTCTGTCGAGCACGTCTCTCTCTAAGACCAAGCTCGCGGGTTTGCGCGTGATCGTGGGCTCACAGGTCTCTCAGGTCGCGGGTGATCCCGCCGAGCGTTTGCACGTGAACTTCGAGGACAACCGTCTCGACTTGCTCACGGAAAGTGTCATTTTTGCGCAAGGCAACTACGGCGAGTTTGATGCCGTTTCGGGCGTCTCTCTCGAGCCGGTCTCGTCTGGATCGTTTTGTATGATGAAGGCCAAGCGTGGTCCTCTGCAGGCCGGTCCTCTTAGTGATGCCGAAATTCGTGCGCTGCCGCGCGATTGGACTTTCCCTGAGGGCGACGTCTGGACAGTCGATCCCTACACTCCTGCTGCCATGAGAACGCAAGATCTTGGTGAAGATATTCTGCTGCGCTTTGAAATGGTTCCTCCCTCTGGCGAGGTGATTCGCTCGGAAGTTCGAATTGATGAGGTTCTTTGCCAAGTCCATATCAAGGACCTGGAGGACTCAGATGCGGGTCTAAAATCGGCTCTTGAGGGGGTTTTGGGGCCTTGGCTGAATTTTTCGGTCAGGTCTTCAGGTCGATAGACGCGGCTTCCTCACGGGTGCCGCAGGGCGCGAAGGGCTAAGAGACTCCTCTCTTAGCTCTTCGCGTTTTTCTGTTAAGCTCATTGAACGATGAGGGTTTCGAGGTCTTTGCTATGGGTCGTCGCTGGGGCGATGGGCTGCCCACTCTCGGCGCTTGCCACCAATCCGGGTCCCCGCATCGTGCCCCCGTCGGCCTCGGTTGTGCGAGAATGTCTCAGGCGGGTTGATGAACCCAATCCGGCTAAATTTTTCTCAAAGAATCTTGAATGGCAACTCATTTGTCCCCTGCACGAGCTTCAAAGGCGCGTATCGGACAAGGAGTCGGCTTCTTGGCCTGTGCACGTGAGTCTTCTTGTCGCTCAGGAACTCTACGATGAGTACCTCAAATTCCGCGCGAATTTTTTCGTGCAGGTCGCTGAAGAAAGTCGTTATGAAAGTCCCGACGGGTTCTTCTGGAACCCCTTGCTTGAGAATCGCAACTCCTTAAAGACCACCGAGCAAGACCTGGGACCGCACGAAACACCTTTCACAGCCTTCTCCGCTGCGAGTGCTTTGTGGATGGATTTGTTCCAACGTTTGCTTGAGCCCCAGCTCAAGGACCCCAAGAATGCGATGTATTTCAAAGAGGCGGGGTTGTTGTGGGTTCAAATTCTGGGCTCATCGGGAAATATGTCCCTGTTAACGACCGAACTTGAAGGACGCCTGTCGCCGCTGATGAGCGTCTCGACAGATCGTGATTTTGTTTTGCGTGCGCTCTTCGAGTTTTCCGCCAAACGCTCTAGCGATGCGGCTGTATTGAAACCGTTTCTTCTAAAATCCTTAGAGTACCTGAAGACGCTCCCGCGGAAATCTTTGGAAGGCGGACACCTCGATTTGTGGATTCAGTACCTACAGCTTAAAGGAGATCCAGAAACTCGAGTCGAGAGGGATGAAACTCTCTCTCGGTTGCGGGACCTTTGGATTCTATTCCCTCAGCAGTCGCATAAAGTTCAAATCCGCAGGCTCGCTATTGAGCTCGGCGTTTCGCAGTACTTCATTGGACCAGCTGAACGGCAAATGAAGATCGATGAACTGCTTCTGCACGCCGACAGGCAGATTCGCCTCCTTGCGAGCAGCGATGCCCTTAAAACTCTTTCCCAGGTGCTGAGGCTTCCAACTCAACAATACACGTCCAAGGAACTTTGGGATGCACTCGAGCTGCATGTCCGCTTGTTACGAATTCTCGACAGACGCCATGAAATTCCCGTGGTACTCACGCGATACGTAAAAAAAGGACATTTCCTTGATATCCCAGCAAAGCCTTTAGAGCGCGAAGAGTTTTTTGGACGTCTTTATCAGATCGGTCGTTGGCAGTGGAGTTACGACACGTCCGAAAAGGCGTTGTCGACCTTCGACCGGATCATCTCGCTCAATCGAGCGTGGGGGACGGATTATCAGTTGGCTCCGAGCTACTATATCCGGGCCCGCATCATGGAACAGTCGGGTGATCGTAGGGTTGCGAGATTGTATTTCGAGGAAGCGATTCAGGAACTACGCGATCGGGCAAAGAAGAATTCGGATCTCTATGAGGATTTACTTTGGCGACGTTTCTACAACGAGTACGACTTGGCGAGCGGAAATCAGAATTACTCTCTTCTTGTGAGCTTGATCGAAGAACTTAAGCCCTACGTGCTTTGGGATGAAGATGGTGAGCGTTGGCTCTTCTGGAGAGCGATGGCCCTGCTCTCTGCTGGGCAAAAAGACAAAGCGATTGAGGATCTTAAAGAAGCCCACAAGAAGGCACCGCTGAGTTATTACAGCGTTGTGTCGGGTCTCGAGCTCGTCAAACTTGATGAGACACCCTCGGGCTGGGAGCTGCCGAGCGCCAGCCACTACTGGCTCTCTAAAGATGTCTGGGACGCGCCTTCGTTCTCCGAATATTTTGATACGAAAACTCTCAAGCCTAAGGGCCCCTCGGACTTGGCTTGGGCTCAGGTTTACGGTCTTGGGGCGCTCGGGCGGTTTGGAGATGCCAAGCGCTATCTCTCGAGTCTTGAAAAGAGACTCTATGGACTGGCGGGAGCTAAAGGGCAAGGAATTAGCGCCCGCAGGAAGGCGCTTCAGCGAGGTGCTTGGCTCAGGCTCGCTGTGGGCGATCAGATCGGGAGTCTGCGGATGGGGGAACTCGCGAGAATCACCTTTGAAGGTCAGCTCGAGGCTGAGGAACTTGCTTATCTCTATCCCCTTCCCTTCAAAAAACTTATCGAGGAGTCCGCGCGCGAACGCTTTATCGATCCTTGGCATGCGATTTCATTGATCCGGCAGGAAAGCGCTTTCAATCCTCAGGCCCGCTCGAGCGCGAATGCCTTAGGTCTCATGCAAATCATTCCACCTGTGGCAGAGCTAGAAGCTCGTAAACTCAAGATAAAGGACTTTCATCCCGAACAACTCACCGATCCCTCGATGTCCGTGCGCATCGGGAGTTTTCATTTGGGGGAGCTCTACACCCATTTTGAAAGTTCTTTGATCGTGTCGACTGCGGGTTACAACGCGGGACGTCCCCCTGTCTATTCTTGGCTCAAACACTACAGTCACCCGCTTCCCTACGTCTTTATTGATCGGATCTCATTCGCGGAGACCCGCAAATACGTGCGCTCAATCCTGCGCAACTATCTCAATTATTCTCGAATATATGGCGACGGCACGGTCGATGCGGATGCATTGCTTAAGATGCCTGTCCTGATGCCCGGTGCAGCTGTCGAGGGAGCCGAAGAGAGCTCCGAAATGCCCTAGTCAGATTTGTTAAAGCCTTAAATGCACTTGGAACTCGAAGCCAGGAGTTCTATATACATCTTTGCTCATGAATGGAATTGGTGGCGCACCTAAACTCGTCGTAGCTTCGCGCCGGAGCGCGTTGGCGCGACTCCAAAGTTATAATGTCGGCGCTGCGCTAAAAGCCGCTTGGCCCCATCTCGAAATTGAATACCTCTTTAAAGAGTCGCTGGGAGACAAAAATCTCGATGCGCCCTTATGGCAAATGCCAGAAAAGGGTGTTTTTACTCGCGACCTTCAGGAAGACCTCGAGGCGGGTCGCTGTGACATGGTGGTGCATTCCTGGAAGGATCTTCCGCTCGAAATGCCAGAGGGTTCTGAAATCGCGGCCACCTTGGAGCGCGAGGATCCCAGGGACATGCTTCTCATCAAGCGCTCGTTTTTGAATGAGCTTGTCCCTGGCGCGTCTGTGAAAAGCTTTAAGGTTCTGAGCTCTTCACCTCGCAGAGCCTACAATCTCGAAACTTCGCTAAAAGAGTTGCTTCCTTTTCGCTGCGACGAGATTCACTTCGAGCCGATACGAGGCAATGTTCCCACGCGCGTCGCGAAGCTCCTGAAACATCCTGAGGCCGGCGCACTAATCTTGGCGAGAGCTGCGCTCGAACGCCTCCTTGCTCCCTGCCCCGTAATTGATCTTGAGGTGCAGGAATTTCAGGCACGTCTGAGGAAAGATCTTTTGTCGTGCGAATGGATGATTCTCCCGTTGCGTCTCAATCCCACGGCAGCGGCTCAAGGGGCTTTGGCCGTTGAAATCCGCAAAGATCGAGAGGACCTTCGAGTTCTTCTGGAAAAGATTCAAGTCCGAGTGGACTTCGATGACGTGCAACTCGAGCGCGAAGTTTTGGGACTTTTTGGCGGAGGTTGTCACCAGAAAATCGGAGTGAGTGTTTTCCGAATTGGTGACGGCGAGGGTCGTCGAATTCTGGTGCTTAAGGGGCAACGCGATTCAGGTGAGCTCTTGGATTTTGAAGGGTTTGCTGACGAAGCTCCTTTCATAGACTCGGCTCGCGGGGAAAGCCGACCTGAGGCCTCCCCAAAGTCTGTGTGGTCATCGACGTTTGATAAAGAGTCGAGCGTCTTTAATCGAGTGCCTGTTGAACTCAGCCCTCGTCGTGCTTCGCTTGGTACGGAAGCTCTCGTGTTTGTTGTGGGGCGCATCGATGCTCTTCCCGAGAACTGGACCTTCGTCCCGGAAGATCGGGTCTTTGCGAGTGGGCTCATGACCTGGAAGAAACTCGCCGCACGTGGAATTTGGGTGCACGCTTCTTTTGAGGGACGAGGCGAAGAACGTCTGGTTTCTCGTTTGCTTCCCGAAACGGCTCGCACCTATAAGTTCTCCCATGCCGATGCCCCTGTTTTGGAGGGAGAAGTGCTGTTGCCCACGTACCGCCTTGAACCTGTTGCTCTCCAATCAAAGATGGTACCTGATGGCGTCGACGAGTGTTTCTGGTCGAGTGCCAGTCTTTTCAACGAAGCTCTGAGACGGGACCCTGATTTGCTAAAGCGGGTGCGCCGACATTCAAGCGGACCGGGTCACACACATTCCCTGATCAAAGATCGAGTGAGAGCCAGTGGCGGTGTTGCTCAAGTCTATCTTGGGCTCGATCATTGGCGCTCGGTGCTAAACAGCAAGCTACCCTCGGAGAAAAGGTAAGAACGATGAACGAACGTTTTCAGAATGCCCTTCACTCTCGTCCCCAGTCTGTTCCTCCCATTTGGATGATGAGACAAGCGGGTCGCTATCACTCGCATTATCAGGGCCTCCGGGCGAGGCACAGTTTTATGGAGCTCTGTAAAATTCCTGAGCTGGCGGCTGAGACGGCTCTCGGACCTATCCGTGATTTCGATTTCGATGTTTCCATTCTTTTTAGCGACCTCCTGTTTCCACTCGAAGCTTTGGGCATGGGGCTTGAGTACAGCGACTCCAAAGGCCCTCAGCTCGGTTTCCACTTGAGTCCCGAGACCTGGTCGCGACTCAAGTCGGGCGAAGAAGCTTTGCAGGGACTCATGTTCCAGGCGGAGGCAGTGCGAGCCACGCGTGAACTGCTTCCCAAAGACAAAAGTTTGATTGGTTTTGTGGGTGCGCCTTGGACACTTTTTGTTTACGCCGTGCATGGCTCTCACAAGGGGCACCTCACGGAATCAAAAGGTCAAATGGAGCTGTTCGAAAGTTTCATGGGGACGCTAGTCCCGCTTTTGAAGCGCAACATCGCGCTTCAACTGGATGCTGGGGCCGAACTGGTGATGCTGTTTGATACGGCGGCAGGAGAACTCTCGCCCGTGACTTTTAATACTTTAGTGCGTCCTCACGTCCAGGCGCTTATCGAAACGTTCCCGAAGAAGATGGGATACTACATGAAGGGCGGGACTCGCGATCACCTCCGAGACTCGGGATGGCTCGAAGCCTCAACGCCACTCGCCGGGCTAGGATTTGATCATCGTTATTCTCTGCCGAACGTTCTTCGAGAGACTTCCTCGTCGCGAAATATTTTTGTGCAAGGCAACTTCGATCAGGCCTTGCTGCTAACGGAGACGGATTCGTTCAAGGCATCACTGGAATCTTACCTTTCCGAATTTGCTCCACTGAGCCACGAAGAGATGCGTGGCTGGGTTTCGGGTCTGGGTCATGGTGTATTGCCAAAAACCCCCGAGAAGCACGTCCGCCACGCTGTGGATCGTATCCGTGAATTCTTTGCCAAACGCTGAGGTCCAAATGTTGGAGCCTCGTAGATGTGTGGTGGTTGGAGCTGGCTTTTCTGGCCTCAGCCTTGCCTATTGGGCCACGAAATATGGGGCGAAAGTCACGGTCTATGAATCTCAAAATCGCGTAGGGGGACTTCTCGATTCAATGCGGCTCCCAGGTGGTCATCTCGTTGAATCGGCCGCTAATGGTTTCCTCTGGTCTGCGGATTTTGCGGAGCTTGAGCGCGATCTCGGACTTCGCTTCATTTCCACAAAGCCGGAAAGTCGCAAGCGCTATATTTTTCGCCGCGGGCGCTTTCGTCGCTGGCCGCTGTCAGTTTTAGAAACTCTCGGTTTGCTGTGGCACTTGTGTCGGGGTTGGAGACGACGACGCCCTTTCGCCGGGGAGACGATATCCGCTTGGGGGGAGCGCATGCTCGGTCCCGCTGGTCGAGTGCTACTTTTGGAAACAGCTCTCCAGGGTATCTACGCAGGAGACCCATCGCGCATGAGCGCCACACTGATTCTCGGGAGATTTTTTCAAAAACGGAAGCGGAGTGTGCACAAGTTAACCGAATCCGAAGCTCGAGACAAACGCTCAGGGAGTCATACCCACGCGGATGGCATGGGAGCGCTGACACGTGATCTTCGTGCTTACCTTGAATCGAGCGGGCTCTGTACGTTTCGAATGGAAACTCAATTCTCGGCTGATGATTTGAGTGAGGCCCGCAGGAGGAAGTCTCTCGTGTTTTTGGCGGTGCCTGCATTGGCCGCTGCCGAAATTCTTTCGCAAGGACATCCCGAGCTCGCACAGGGTTTGTTGTCAGTTGAAATGCGACCTATCGCAACCTCGACCTCAATTTGGTCACTTGATGACGGGGAACGCGGGATGCCTCGGGGGTTTGGAGCCCTTTTCCCGCGCGGAGAAGACATTGAGGCTTTGGGTGTCCTACGAAATCATCATATCTACAATCGTCGTAGCGATCGAGTCTCTGAAACCTGGATCTATGGGGCTGACTCCCTACGTTCGCGCGGAATTTGGGGCAATCGCGAGGCCCTGAGGACACATGTCCTAGAAGAACGCCGTCGAATTGGAGCCAAAGGTCTCGCGCCCGAGGCCTTCGAATGCTATTTTTGGGAGCGAGGAATTCCACATTACACGGTAGCCTTGGAAGAATTCCTAGCGCGCGCAGATCTCGATGGAATTGGGCGTCGCGAAGGTGTTGTTGTTTTTGGAAATTACACAGGCCACTTAGGCCTGAGTCGAATATTTGCCGAGGCACGACGCTTGGTAAGGGAGAGATTGAGTGATGGCTGAGAGTCTGGTGATTTGCAACTTGGGTTCCCCTAAGAGTCCTGCCCCTAAGCACGTTCGTCCTTACCTTCAACAGTTTTTGATGGATCCCTACGTGATCGATCTACCTTGGATCGCCCGAGCTTCGCTTGTGTATGGAGTCATCTCATGGACCCGCCCTCAGAAGTCTGGCCACGCCTACGCTTCGATCTGGCATCCCGAACGTGGCTCGCCTCTGATTTATCAAACCCAAGACTTTGTCGAGAAGCTGAAGTCGCGCGTGGGTCCAGACGTCGAGGTCTCGATGGCCATGCGCTACGCCCAACCCTCAATCGCGTCCGTTCTTAATGAAGTGGTCAAGAAGAACCCCGAGCGAATCACGATTTGCGCCATGTATCCTCAGTATGCGCTCGCCTCGAATGAAACTGTGTTGGAAGAGTGCAAGCGAGTCCTTAAAAAACTCGCCTACACCGGAACTGTCGAGTGGATGAAACCCTTCCATTCTGAACCTGAATTTATTCGCTCGTTTGCGGATCGTGCGCGCAAGGTGTTGCCTGAAAAGCTCGACGACAAAACCTATGTGCTCATGAGTTTCCATGGAATTCCTGAACGACATATCTCGAAACTCGGAAGTTATCAGCCAGGGTCGTGCCTCACTCCCAGAGGCAGTTGCTGCGATGAACTCACGGAGAGCAATCGCGATTGCTACCGTGCTCAGAGCTTCGCCACAGCTCGTTTGCTGGCCAAGGATCTGGGACTCCGTCAGGCGCAGTACAGCGTTGCGTTTCAGTCTCGTCTAGGGCGCACGCCTTGGATTCGTCCTTATACGGATTTTGTCCTCAAAGATCTCGCAGCGCGTGGCTACAAGAAGGTGTTTGTGTTGTGCCCAAGTTTTGTGACCGACTGCCTCGAGACGCTTGAAGAAATTCAGGTTCGCGAAGCGGAGTCATTCCGCGAAGCGGGCGGAGACGAACTTCACCTGGTTCCTTGTCCGAACTCCGAAGATTTCTGGGTTCAGGAGTTTTCACAGATGTATCCTCGCTTGCTCGAGCCCCTGTCTCTCACCTAGAGATTCGGTGAGCCTTGAGTTTCAAACAAAAATCAGGATCTTGCGAGACCACAAGGCCGCGCAAGATCTTAGAGGTACATGAAGCGACGGGCACCTTTGCCGAGAACTCCCGAAAAAGCTTTGTCGGCGAGAGACTCAGGCTTGCAGCGGCTTGTGCCGATTTCGCGGTGCTTAAGCACTTCACCCGAAGTGGGATCTCCGACGGCGATGTCGAGGATCCACGGATCTTGAGTGCCTTTGCGGTGAGCGAGCGCACCGATGGGGGCACCGGGACGGCCACCCATCTTCGCGAGAAACGCACGTTCACAGCGGCTCGACCAAGAAGCTTCCGAATCTTCGACGTAACGAAGTTTCGAAAGAAGCGATTCATCGTCATCGCGGCAGATCACTCCGACTGAGCCCTGGCAGGGCGCGGGGACCATCAAGTCGGCCTGAAGAGAGACGTAGTATCGAGGAGAGAGATTGAGACGGCGCAAGCTCGACCAAGACAGAAGGAGGGCGTCGACGTCTCCCTTCTCCACCAAATCGAGCCTGAGGTGAATATTGCCAAGTGAGGGCACGACCTGGAGATCGGGTCTCAAAGCGCGGATCTGCATCACACGGCGTTTGGAATTCGCTGCAATCTTAGCCTGGTAGGGGAGCTCTTGGATGGCGCCGTAAGTGGCGCGGGTGACAAGCACGTCACGAGGATCTTCGCGTTTGAAGGCGGCTCCGATCGTAAGTCCCTTGGGCAAGTCCAGCGGGATGTCCTTGATGTTCAGCAGAAGCATGTCCAATTCCTTGTTGAGGATCTTGGCAAGAATCTGTTGTGTCACGGGAGTTGGGTCGGCACCCAGCTGAGGAAATTTCTCAAGCTTGAAGCTCACATCGTCCTGAGCGTGCCGGCTGAGGTAAATACTCTTGAACTCATCGACATAGGTTTCGCAGAGAGGTGTTTGGAAAGTGGTGACCGAGTACGTGCCCGGGTCAAAGACCGGACCCGTGCTCGATTTCTTGTTATCGAGTTTTTTGCCGTCGCCAGCTTTGCGCATTGGGAAGCGGCCGATGAACTCCAGACCCGTACCGCTGCCTGTAGGAGCGCCCTTGGGCTTTGGTGGCGCAACGGGTGCTGGGCTTGCCTTCATGGCGGTGCTGGGAGCGGGAGTCGCCTTGGCGCTGCTCTTGGGGCTTGGTGCAGGTTTTGTTGGCTTCGGCGGGGCGGCCTTAGCCTTAGCCTTAGCCGTCTTTTTAGTGCTCTCGGGCGCAGATTTGGCGTGAGCCATGCCCCCAAGTGCCTTCTTTAAAGCTGATTTCCCTTCAGCCGTCTGAGAAGCGGATTTAGAGGAAGATTTTGAGTTTTTTGATCCAGCTCTTGAACTTGCCTTAGCCATGAAGTTTCCGATTGCCCCCACGCCAAGTTCAGAGTCTCCAAAGCTTGTTTCGATTCGGTCTCATCGAGAGACCGTAGATGCGAAAGAAGCTGGTGCATCAGCTTGGCATAAACGTTCCGAACCATATACTCGATTTTGGGACGATCTTCCAGACTTAACTGCGATAGCTCTTCTTCAATGATGAGATTCGTCGACTTGAAGAGTTCTCCGATAAGAATTCCCTGTTCCCAGTGATTCCAGATCCTTGCAAAAGCAGCGCGCTCTGTTTCGATAATGTTTTCAGCCACCTTGAGTGCTTCGCGGCGCTGGCGGCTTCCTGAGTCCACAATATCCCGGAATTCATCGACGTTTCGGACCCAAAAATCCTCGAACCCGTGCAGGCGCTCGTCGGCATTTCGGGGCAACCCGAGATCTAGGACAATACGCGGGCCGTTCCAAGGGGCTTCGCGGCGCTTTTTGGCATTCCGGACCTCGTCGAGGAGGAGTATCGGAGATTCAGAAGAAGTGGCAAGGACGATGACGGCATGTTCCCAAGCAAGCCTTGGAAGCTCTTGGAAGTCCACAACTTGGCAGTAGGAAGAAAGGGGATTGTTGAGCAGTCTTTCACGAGTCCTGTTGACCCAAGTCAGACTCCCTGCCCCAACTTTCATGAGACGTTGGATTGCCTGATCGGCCATACTTCCGGCTCCAACCACGAGCACAGGTTTACCAGCGAGGCCTTCGAAGACGTCGAGCACACCGTCAATGGCCACGTGAGCGACGCTCACGGTGCCTGTACCGATTTTTGTTTCAGCGCGAACTCGCTTTGTCACACGAAGCGCTTCGTCGAACACTCGCTGAAGAGGGCCCTTGAGCCAGCCCTGGGATTTGGCTTCTTCGAAGGCTTTGCGGATTTGGCCTGTGATCTGAGTTTCGCCGAGGACTTCGCTGGCAAGACTCGAGGTGACCCTCAGAAGATGCTCGTAGGCATCTAGCCCACTCATTTGATCGGCCTTGAGGACGCTTTGCCCACAAAGCTCGGTCCATCTTGCGAGGAGTTCTTCGGTGGCGATGCCGTAGGTGTAGAACTCAATGCGGTGACAGGTGGCAAGATAGACCAAGGAGACGTCGTCACCCGAACGCGCTCGAAATTCTGCTAGCCAGCTACGAAAAATTGAGTTCCGAAGCTTCGGATCTGCGGGGACGCTAGCTTGTTCTCGTTCTGAGGCGGCAAAGTTGCTCTTGCTGCTCAAGGAGAGACAGACCAGAGAATCTATCTCGCGGTTCATTTGAGGAACCACCTGAGAGGCTCGTGAAAACTCGAGGCGCGGAGCCAGGCCTGCAGTGCAAGGAAGCACCAGAAAAGTCCCGCGATCGAGGCCAGCCAGTAGGCCCGTTGCTGGGAGGCCATGCGATTGCGGTTTTGAATCGCAAACGCCACTCCCAGGAGCAACCACAGAAATCCAGTGAGCAGGATTTGCGGGTCAGCGGCCAAGCTCATCAGACCTCGCAGCTGCGAATGCGACTCCAGAGAAACGATGAGAGTGAGTGTGGCAAGAGCGAGACCCACGCCCCAGGCGGTAAAGGCCCAAAAGACCGAAGACGAAGACACCCGAGCCAAACTCTCGAGCGATGGAAGTTGCCATGTGCTGCTAGAACGACGTTTCCAGGAGGAGCTTCGGAGGCGATTCATTTGCACGATGCCTGCCAGGGAGCTGCTACCAAAAAGGAGAACTAGGCCCGAGGCACCTGCGAGCAAGAACGCATGGATCCGGATGAGCCACGTGCGAGATAGAGGCGAAAGCAGGATGGCGTCAGGGTTGAAGCTTCCGTAGTGAACGACCATGCTCACACACCAGGCAGCGAGCCAGAGGCCCCACGCAAATGCGTGGGCGCGAACAAAGATCTTGCGAAGTTTGGGGTCCTGCGTGCGAGGAACGGCAATACTGAGCGTGATAAGCAGTCCCCAGAGGGCAGCTCCAAGGACACTCGTGAGCAGGATACCCCCGTCCCAAATGTCGAGAACGAATGGGATCAGAAGCGCGAGCAAGATGGCGCGGAATCCACGCGAACCCTGCCCCGCGTTAGCGGGAGCAGAGAACTCCGGTGGCCTTTGCTCATGACCTGGACTTGGCTTGTCGCGATTCATAATTCGTTTTATACCTGTCGGAAGTATGGCGTTAACCGAAATCAGTGATACCACCTTCGAAACTGAAGTTCTACAATCCTCTCAGCCTGTACTGGTTGATTTCTGGGCCACTTGGTGTGGACCCTGCAAGGCGCTGAGTCCCAAACTCGAAGAAATGTCGGCCTCTTACACGGGGAAAATTAAGTTCGCCAAGATGGACGTCGATTCAAACCGCGAGGTGCCTGCTCGTTTTGGTATTCGCGGAATCCCGACTCTCATCCTTTTCAAGAATGGCAAGATGCTCGATCAGGTGGTTGGAAATCAACCCCGCGAAGTGATCGAAGAACTCCTCGCTAAAGCCCTCTAAGAATTTGGGAGCTCCAGCGTGGAAACGCTCGACATACAGGGCCGCCGTTTGGGGGCCTCGGTCAAGGCCCTCTCCGAGGACCATTCTGCGGTTATCGTGGCCGTAGAAGCGCGCGAATTGGTTTCAGAGCTGGGTCGTCGTTTGAAGGCGTTCCCCGCTTCGCTCAGGCATCTGGGACAAGCCCTCTTGGGTGTGACTTTGTTGCAGGCCATGAGCGACGCCACCGACGACGAAAAGATCGAACTCCAATGGCATACTCCAGGTTCCTTTGGAAACCTCTACGCTGATTCGCTAGGGACGGGTCGTTTGCGAGGCACGATCCAAGAGCCACAAGCTGAGATTTTTGATTTTAGCGAAGGGCTCGGGGAAGGACTTTTGCAGGTTCGTCGATCGAAGCCGGGCGGTGTGACGACCACGGGTTTGGTCGAAGCGCGCGGATCGGTTGCGGAAGATCTTGTCTCATATCTTCAGGATTCCGAGCAGCGCAGCTGTGGCATGCGACTTAACGTGAAAATTGAACGTGATCTTGAAGCTGAAGCGCGAGGAGAAGAGCGACCTTTCAAGGTCACGCAAGCAGCCGGCTATCTCGTTCACGTGTTGCCTCAGAACGACGAGAAGAAGAAGGAAGCTTTTCTTCAACTCTGGCACCAACGGATGAAAGTCATGGGTCCCCTCTCTGAGTGGGCGATCCCCGCGGACTCTGAAGAGGCTCTTCGTTTTATGATTCACCTGCTCACGGTTGGATCAAAGCCTCAGTATGAAAGGCCCATGACTCTGGAGATTTATTGCACGTGTTCTGAGGAACGAGCCAAGCGAGCCTTGGCCTTGTTGTCGCCGCGAGATCGAAAGGACCTCGCTCCCGATGCGGAGAGCACAAAGCCTATTGATCTGACCTGCGAGTACTGTGGGCGAAGCTACCTGATCGGTGCCGACGCGGGTTGAGGTCCTTGGAGGCTTTCGCGGGCCTTCTTCTTCTCCCAGAATTTTTTAATGACAGCTTTGACGACGGGAGACGCTGCCACACTTCCTCCACATTCGTGCATGCCGAAACTCGCCACCACGATCTCGGGGTTGTCATAAGGTGCAAACGCCACAAACCAGGCGTTGTTCCGGCGCGCGAAAGCTTTTTGTTGGCAGGGAATGAAGAGCTCTCGTGCGTCCTGGGAGAAGACTTGAGAAGTTCCGCTCTTACCCGCAATTTCAACTTCTTCAAGCCGACCGAACCAATAAGCTGTTCCACCCGGCTTGTTCACGACGTCATGGAGTCCTTGAGTGATTGTCTCAAGATGTTTCGCGGCGGATTCACGTTTCTTAATGAGCTTTGGTTTGAATTCCTTGAGCATTGCGCCGTCGGAATCGGTGATCTTTGAGACGATATAGGGCTGAAAGACCAGGCCTCCGTTTGCGATGGTCGCATACGAAAGAGCCAACTGAAGGGGAGTAACGACCGTGGCACCTTGGCCAATCGCGACGCTGAGAGTTTCGCCTTGATACCACTCGTCCCGGAAGGTCCGCTTCTTCCATTCTTGTGTGGGGATGAGGCCAGGAACCTCTCCCGGAAGATCGATTCCCGTACGGCTCCCCAAACCGAAATCAGTTGCAACCGAGGCGATGGCGTTCACGTCGAGTTTCATGGCGAGCTGCCACAAAAAGACGTTCGAGCTTCGCATGAGCGCTTCGACGGCCGCGATACGACCGAAGCCCCCTTTATTGTGTTCGTGCCATGAGCGATTTCCGAAACGGATTGTTGCAGGACAGCTCAAGACAGTTTCCCGGGTGATGATATTGTTCTCGAGCGCAGCGAGGATCGTGAACGGCTTGAAAGTCGAGCCGGGAGCGTAATGATCCTGAATGGCTTTGTTGCGAAGAGGGCCGTAAGGGTTTTTGAAGAGGCCTTGCCAAATCGTGGAGTCGGAAACGTTGAGTTGAGTGGCGTCGAAGCTAGGTTTCGAAACCATCGCAAGGACCTCTCCAGTCCTGGGATCAAGAGCAACGGTCGCTCCCATTTTTCCTTCCATCGCATCCCAGGCGGCTTTCTGGAGATCGCTATCGAGCGTGAGTACAAGATTATGTCCAGCTCTTGGTGCCACGTCCTGGTAGAGCAGTCCCGCCACGCTGGTGTCATTCTCGCGTTGTTGGGCAACGCGGTGTCCGTGTGCGTCGACAACGACAAATTTCACGCCATCGTTGCCGCGCAGATACTGCTCCCACTGCTTCTCGATGCCGCCACGGCCGATGAGATCTCCCGACTCGTAGGTCACGCCTTGTTTGGCTTGCTTCTCAATGTCGCGCTTGTTGACCTCGCCGAGATAGCCGAAGACTTGAGCGCCCATTTCCTTTTGCAAATAGGTGCGCATGAGGCGGGGTTCGACATCGACACCCGAGAGACCGTCTTTGGAGGATTCAATTTGCGCGATCACAGTCCAGCTGGCGTTGGGGATCAGGGTGATCGCTTGGAATCGAGGAGCTCCTCGAGTTTTGTCTTTGTAGAGCTTGTAGAGCTTCTCGCCCTTCACTCCAGCCATCGACGCCAGATAGTTGATGACTTTCTCAGGCTCACGAACAAACTGTGGCGTGATGACCACGTCTAGCTGCAAGCGATTATCGACGAGAAGTCGACCAAAACGATCGAAGACAAGACCCCGCGGGCCTGGAAGTTTGTCTTTACGTAGAGAATTTCGATCTGAAAACGCTCGGTAGCGACCTCCATCAAAGAGCTGAAGCTTTACCAGACGCAGGCTGATGAGACCGAAGCCCAGAGCGATGGCGTAGAAAAGAAATGGGAAACGGGGCTGAAGATGTTTGAGGGTTTCGCCTTGACCAATCATCGTCCACCCCTACTTCAAAATCATCCGAGGGCTCAGGCTGTCGTCGTCAAGGCTATGAAGGAAATAGTCATCCCATTTACGGAAGAGCGGATAAATGATCCAAGCGGCCGCAGCAAGGAGAGCGGTCTGTGAAAAGAACTGAGCAAAAAACAAGGACAGCGTAGGACTTGCGTCGAGCGACTTAAGAAGCGACCACGTGAGAATCTTCAGGAACAGGCTGTATCCGGTGACGACAATAACGAAAGCTGGACGACCTTCGAGAGTGAATGCAGAAACGACCGCTCGGGAGCTAAGTGCGCTCCATAGATGGGCAGCGATGAAAAGTCCGGTTGGGTAGCCGACATTAGCCGAACACAGAAAAGCGAGAAGGAATGAAATGACAGCCGTGCTGGTCCAGCCACGACAGAACGCAACGTACGCGACCATGAGTGAAAAGAGCTGTGGTGTGCCGAGGTAATAAGGAAGAGGCAAGAGGCTGAGTTCGACAGCTTGGCTCACCCAAATGATCAGCAAAAGTATGGGAATTTCAAACCAGCGTTTTTGAGTCATCGTCATAGGGATTTGTCCTCGACGGGCAGTGCTGGCAAATCTTTTTGGTTGAGGACGACTAGGACTTCTTCCAGGTAACTAAGGTCGGCGGAAGGGCGAAGCTCGGCATTTTGGGTGACGCCGGTCCGGGGCCTGTCCACTTTGATAATGAAGCCGATCTTGAGGCCCTTTGGGAAAACCTGGTCAAGACCACTCGTCACAACGAGATCGCCGACTCGAACATCTGCCGATCGGTCCAAATATTTCAGCCGACCGGTCAGCGAGAGTCCCTTCCCCTCAGCGATGAACTGCGCTCGTGAGCGAGCAATCATACCGTCAACCGCGTGAGAAGGATCTTGAACCGCAATGAGCATGGAATGGTTTGAGTAGACACGCGAGATGGTTCCAACGATTCCCTGCGGGGAAATAACGGGCATGCGTTCCTTAACGCCGTTTCGACGTCCCACATTGATAAAAAATGCTAGCGACTCACCCGAGGGGTCCTGCCCAATGATCTCTCCCGCAACGGTGTTGAGGGCGGGGAGTTCTGGCATCGCAAGAGTTTGCTTTAGACGCGCATTTTCAGAACGCAGTTCTTCGACACCAAGAAGTTGAGCTTCCAAATTTTGGACCTCAACTTTAAGGGAATCGTTCTCCTTGGAGGCACCCACGAGCATGAGGTAATGGTCCCAGACATAGGCTCCGCCCTTAGTCGCTTGCGTGAAGACTTCTGCAATCGGGTGCACGATCGCGGACTGAATTCGGTCATAGATGCGCAGAGAAGGCATTTCTGGAGCCTTGATGAGGAGCAACGGAATCACCGGCAAAAGGAAGAGAAGCACCTTGGAAAGGAGTGAACGATTGCGCCGAAAAAACCTCGAGAAGAGCATTTGATCTTTGATTGTAGGGCGCGTCCTAAGATTTCACAATGCGTTCGCTCGATTGTGAAATCTTAGGGGCGCTGCGCAGGTCACGTTGACAAGGAAATGTCTTCGTTCATGATGGAGGACTATGTTGGAACTCATTCGTCGTTACCGGGCGCTCTTTTCGATTGTTTTTGTTATTTCCGCCATCGGCATGGTGGTGTCGATGTTCGGAGCTCAAGACGGCTCTCTCATGGGCGGATCAAGCATGATGGGGTCCGAGTCTGTTGCCCGAGTCGAAGGCGAGGATATCCCAACACGCGAGCTCGTGAACGTTCTAGGGCGCGAGTACGAGCGGATGGAGGGGCTGATCCAGCAACAGGCCAAGGGAGCTCAAAGTCCCGAGCAAGCTCAGATGATTCGTCAGATCATGATGAGTCAACTCAACCCCAGCCAAGTCCTTCAGCGAATCGTGTACCAAAGATTCGTTTATAGCACTGCGTTAAAACTCGGAATCAGGTCCGCTCCAGAATCTGTAACGGAGATGATTCGCGAGATCCCAGAATTCCAAAAAGAGGGTCGTTTTGATCCTGTTCTCTATCGTCAAATGGTGGCGCGTCCTGCGCTCTTTGAAGAGGACTTGCGCAAGCAAGTGGCCTCAACCCTTCTCCAGAAGATCTTCGACAGCAGTCTGCGTGTCGTCTCTAAAGCTGAAATTGAGAATCAAAAGTGGCTCGATCGTAAGATCATTTTTGAAGTCGTTACGCTGACCCCTGACTCGATTGGGCAGATCGCCTTGCCCAGCGCCGATGACCTCGAGACTTTCAAAAAAGCTACGGATACCGAAGCTCGCCTTCAGTCCTACTTCAATAAGAACATCGATCAGTTCAAAAAAGCTGAAGAAGTTCGTGCCCGCCACATTCTTGTGAAGTCAGGTTCCGACAAAGACATTCAGAAGATCGCTCAAGAGATCCGCGAAGAGAAAATCACCTTTGAAGAAGCCGCGAAAAAGTATTCCGAGGATGCTTCTAACGCGGGCCAAGGCGGAGATCTTGGATATTTCGCTCGCGGGATGATGGTTCCAGAATTTGAGAAAGTCGCCTTTGAGATGAAGACGCCCAATGAAATTTCGGATGCTGTTAAGACGCAGTTCGGCGAACATCTCATTCAATTCATCGATCGCCACGCAGCGAGTGCTAAGACTTTTGCGGACGTTCGTGAAGAAATTCTGCCCAAGGTGTGGCAAGAACAGCAGCGCCAGGCCCGCCTCGATGCGCTCGTGAAAGATTGGATCGAAAAGTCCACCGGTCCCTCAGAGAAAGATCTTCAAGCCTACAAGCTCAAGTGGGAAAAGCAGGCCGCCTGGTCTCCGAAAGACCCCTATCTCGCCGCTCTCGGCAACATCGACGCTCAGCTCGAGCCCCTGCTGCGCCTCACCAAAGAGCAGCCCTTCCTCGCCAAGCCCCTGCCCCGCGGCGACTCACTGGTCCTCGTGAGGTTTGTTAGCGAAGAAATACCTAAGGTCGAAGGAGATCCTAAGCCCGGTTCCGAGGGTGTGCTTGTTGGCGAGGAAAAGGTTTCGACCGCTTACGAGCATTTCTTCAAAACTCGTTACGAAGAGGCTGAGAAGAAAAAGAAGATCTTCATCAGCCAGGACCGCGTCGCTGAGATCTCCAAGACCTTCCAAGCTCAGCAGCTCTAATCTCGGGGCCCGGCTCCCGAATTTTTGACTCCTCGTGTTCTCGGCTTGCGGGCTAGAATCAGAGGGAGCCTACAGTTCTGGGGGGACAATGTTTGCTAGTGAGACGTCGAGACGCATCTGGGAGTTTCGTTTGAAACGAGTGATTTGGGGTGTTGGATTTTTTGCGGCTCTGAGTCTGAAGGCCGGTAACTTCCTCGGTAAGGGCGATATTGTGCGCCCCTCTCGGGTGGGAGAACAACCCAGTTCTGCCACTGACAATGGACTCGAGGAACAACTCGTGCCCCCGTCTCAGCAGCCAGGAGCAGACCTCTCAAGCCAAGTGGATCCGAATTTCAAGGGCAACCGCTCCCCAGGTGCCCGACCACCCTATCGTTTCCAGTTTACGACGATTAAGAATCAATACCTGTTGCAAGAGGTCGATCCCAACGGACCCTACAAGCATTTGCAGGACAAAGTCGGGCACGAAGTGTCGGGTGCTGAATTGGGAATCCCTCAAGACTAAAACTTTATGGGATGAGTCGTTCAATGAGTGGAGCTTAAGCCAAGAGCCCTTTACGGATCGCCTGAAGTCTTGTGAGTAAACTGCGCATATCCTTGAGGTAAAGTGCATTGGGTCCGTCGCAGAGGGCTTTCTCCGGATCGGGATGGGTCTCGAGGAAAAGGCCATCCACGCCGACCGCCATTGCGGCTCGGGCGAGCACCGAAATCATGTCGCGACGACCATCGCTGGATTCTCCGAGGCCTCCAGGAAGCTGCACGGAATGAGTGGCGTCCATGACCACCGGGCATCCAAGGCGGCGCATCTCTACGAGTCCTGTCATGTCGTTGATGAGTCGGTTGTAGCCAAAGCTCGAGCCGCGCTCACAGAGAAGAATCTTTTTGTTTCCGGTCGAGGCGGCTTTGGCCACGATGGGCTTCATATCCCAAGGGGCCATGAACTGGCCCTTCTTGATGTGAATCACGCGGTTGGTTTTTGCAGCCGCAAGGACCAGGTCGGTTTGGCGACACAGGAAGGCGGGGATCTGGACGATCTCCGCGAGTTCTGCAACTCGCTCGACTTGGGCACACTCATGCACGTCGGTGATAAGAGCGCAGCCGACCTTTGCTTTGATGCGTTCGAGGCCCTTGATTCCAATTTCTGAGCCCTGCCCGCGGAAGGAAGAGAGGCTTTGGCGATTGGCTTTGTCGAAGCTGCATTTGAGGATCCAGGGAATGCCGAGCTCCGAAGTAACTTGCTTCAGTTCCTGAGCGACTTCGAGCACCATGCCCTCGTCTTCGAAAATGTCCGGACCCGCAAAAAGGACCCACTTTGAAACATCACCCCAGGTGAAGCTGCCGTAGGGCGTTGTGTAGCTAACCGGTTGAGCGAGAGAAACGAAATCTTGCATGAGACTTTTCTAAGACACGTGCGGATGGCTGTCTACTGAACGAGCTTTGGGCCCGTCACTGTCCCATTACTTGTAACTCGCAGCCCATGTTAGATCGGCCGGAGTGTCGACGCCGCGAAAGCTGTGGGCGGTGTCAGTGTTTTCAAAAGTCATGACGTTTATTGCCACGCCGCGGTCGAGGGCCCTGAGCTGCTCGAGCCCTTCAAATCGTTCCAAGGCGCTTGGAGCCCAAGCGCAAAACTCGGACAGTTGAGCATAGTTGTAGGCGTAAATCCCAACGTGATACCAGGGGACGAGAGGCCCTTCGCTTGGGGCTTCAACGCGACTGTAGGGGAGCGCAAAGCGCGAAAAATAAATGGCGCGGCCTGTGTGAGACACGAGGGCTTTGACGTGAGCACGGTCTTCGAGGTCTTGGTCGCGAGGCCAGGCGTGAGCGAGGGTGCCAAATGCAGGTTTGCGAGCCATGCACCAATCAAGGAAAGCGGCTGTGTGACGCGCGCTCATATGGGGCATGTCGCCTTGGACATTAACTATAATCGAGTCGGCTTTAGCGAGGCCCAGGCTTGAGACAGCGGCGTGGACACGATCGGTTCCCGAGGGAAGCGCAGGATCCGTGAGAACAATTGTGAGTTTTGGGAAATGTTTTTTTAGCAGAGTTTCCGTACGCTGATCGTCGACTGCTGCGAGAACCTGCCAGTCCTGGGGATTGTTACACAATTCAACTGAAGCAAAAACACGCTCGAGTGATCTGACGCAAAGTGGCTTACCCCCAAGGTCGGCAAGAATCTTTTCAGGCAGGCGCTGAGACTGAAGACGTAGGGGAACAACGATAAACGACATGCTTGTAGCTTATTCAGTTTTTGCAGATCGGGCAATCTGAACAAAATCAGATCAAATCATGAATGTGCACGAGACCGAGGAATTCTCCCGACTCTGTCACGACCGGGGCGCAGTTGATGCGACGACCTTGTTGCTCCATGCTCGCAATAGCGTCATCGATGAGCATGTCGAGTTGCAGCGTGATGGGCTTTGCGTTGAAGATCTTCGAAGCGGCCGAGTTCATGTCCTCACCACGAGCCACAGCTCGCCTGAGGTCGCCTTCAGTGATCAGGCCTTCGAAGCGCCCTTCCTTTGAGAGAGCGCAGAAAGCGCCTAAAGGTTTGTCGCTCATTTTCTGGGCGACTTCTCGGAGGCTGAGAGAGGCGGGTCCGTGGGCACAAGCGTCGCGAAGATTGAGAACACTTTTTACCTGGAAATTGAGGCGTTTTCCGATCGAACCGCCAGGATGGTAGCCTGCGAAAACTTGTTTCGAAAAACCTTGTTCTTCGGCAAGAGAGGCCATGAGGGCGTCGCCTAAAGCGAGAGCCACGGTGGTGCTCGCCGTGGGAAGCATGTTGATCGGACAGGCTTCTTTTTCGACCGAGGCGTCGAGCAGAAAATCACATTGCCGAGCGAGAGGGGACTCAAGGCCACCGGTAATCGCGATGACGGGATTGCGACCTTTCAGAAAGGGCAGGAGTCCTAGAACTTCCGGAGTACTTCCACTTTTGGAAAAGAGAATGGCAATGTCACCAGGGCGGATGGATCCGAGGTCGCCGTGAAGGGCCTCGCTGGGGTGCACGAAAATCGCAGTCACCCCAGTGCTCATGAAGGAGGCCGCAAGCTTATGAGCGACATAGTGACTCTTGCCAACTCCCATCAGCACGAGCTTATTGCCGCTGGCGACAGCCTTCCGAATGCAGGCGAGACTGGCAGGAAACGAGGCCCCCAGCTTCTTGGAGGCGGCTTCGATCGCGTGAGCTTGGATCTTAAGAAGCTCACGCGCGCGTTCTATACTGCGATCATTGCTCATTGTTAACTACGATAGAACTTTCCGCCGTTTGCGGCAAAGTCTTTCAGGGCTTGCGAAGGTGCGAGTCGCGCTCCGTGGATCTCCGAGAGACGCTCGAGTTCGGCAACGACACGCTCAAGCCCTACAGAATCCGCATAGCGACAAAGGCCCCCACGGAAAGGAGCAAAGCCTGTTCCGAAAATCATTGCCAGGTCGACCTGGGCCGGGCCAGCGGTGAGTCCTTCTTTGAGAATAACAGCCGCTTCATTGATCATCGGAAAAATCTGTCGGCGCACAAGACTCTCGGGAGTGTGCTCAGGGGCGTTAGGGGAGGACTGGCCTGCGAAGACCAATT
Source organism: Bacteriovorax stolpii (assembly GCA_945881775.1). Taxonomy (GTDB): domain Bacteria; phylum Bdellovibrionota; class UBA2428; order UBA2428; family UBA2428; genus CAMCVE01. The sequence goes on along the minus strand of CAMCVE010000003.1, from coordinate 114,482 downwards.
TTTCGATGCCACCCACATCCGGCTCAACTCGTTTGCCTCCGGGTTTGTCCCAGGTGTAGAAACCCAGGCCTGACTTACGCCCGAGACGTTTGTTGTCTTTTTCACCGAGAATACGGTCAATCGCGTCCGAAGGTTTGCTGCGTTCTCCGAGATCTTTGTAGAGAATTTTTGCGACCTTCACGGCGACATCAAGTCCGATTTCATCGAGCAACTCGCAGGGGCCCATCGGCATTCCAAAATCCTTTAAGGTCTTGTCCATTTCTTCGATCGAGTAGCCTTCTAGGAGGCAGTATCCCGCTTCGTTCAGCCAAGGCATGAGGATTCGGTTCACGAGAAAGCCGGGACCGTCTTTGACGACAACCGGGGTCTTTCCGATATCTTTGACGAACTGGACGGCACGCGCGACAGCTTCTTCTGAAACTTTGTCATGCGAAACCACCTCGACCAGTGGCATCTTGTGGACAGGGTTGAAGAAGTGCAGTCCCACTAAGCGTGAAGAGTCCTGCATGGCAGAAGCCATGTCGCTGACTCGGAGACTTGAAGTGTTGGAGGCAATAATGCAGTCGGGCCGCACCAGTACTTCGACTTCTTTTAGGACAGTCTTTTTGACATCGATGTTCTCAACGACGGCTTCGATCACAAGATCCACGGCTTTGAATCCAGAGTAATCCACCTGTCCGCGGATACGACTCATCCAAGCTTCGTGTTCCACTTTGTTGATCTTTTTGCGCTTCAGCGATTCGCTGGCAAGTTTCTTGGCGTGAGCAAGACCCTTCGAGACAGAGTCCCAGCTGATGTCTTTGACGAGAGTGCGCATTCCCTTAGCTGCGCTTTGTGAGGCGATACCACCTCCCATCACGCCGGCGCCGAGAACCGCCACTTCTGAGATCTTCGGGAGCGCTTTCACAACATCGGATTTGAGGGTGACACCCGTGTCGCGTTTGGCTTCTTCGCTCAGAAAGAAGAGTCCTACGAGGTTCTTGGATTCCGTTGTTCCCCAGAGCTCTCCAAAAGCTTTGGCCTCGAGGTCGAGGGCTTTTTCGCGCCGCTCACCCCAACTCTTTTCGATCACGTCAAGAATGCGCAAAGGAGCGGGGTAGTTGCCGCGCGTTTTGCTCGTGACTCCGCCCTTGGCCTGGTGGAATACAAAGCGACGTCCAGCCCAGAAATTCTGAAGAAGAGCGGGTTGGTCTTTTTGAATTTTATGGAGAAGTCCAGGGTCACGACGCGGCTTGAAAGGCTTTTCGCCCGCAGCCAGACGTCGTCCCAGTTTGAGGATCTCATCACCAAAGAGTGCTGCTGGAATTGATTGTTCTGCGAGACCTATCTTTACGGCTTTGTCGGCTCGAATGCTCTTTCCAGTGAGAATCATGTCGAGGGCTGTGCCGAGTCCCACAAGTCGAGGCAGTCGGTAAGATCCACCCCACCCTGGCAAGAATCCCAAATTTACTTCGGGAAGCGAGATCGCTGTTCGAGCCGAGTCAGAGACCACACGATATTTACAAGCGAGGATCAGTTCGGTGCCTCCTCCCGCACAGGGGCCCTCGACCGCTGCGAGTGTTGGCAGACCGAGGTCTTCCAGAATATTAAAAATTCGTTGTCCTTCTCGGGAAGCGTTCTCCGCCTCAGACGAGTCTTTCATGGAGCGGACAAGGTTTAGGTCTGCTCCTACAATAAAGGATCCAGGTTTTGCTGAGCGAAAGAGCAGCGCCTTGATCGTGGGGAACTTTTTCTTGAAGTCCTTGAGTAGGCCGTCGAGCTCTGGGAGCGAGACGTCTCCAAGTTTGTTGATCTTCTCGTCCTTCAGGTCAAAGGTGAGAAGACCCAGATCTTGATCTTGTTCGAGGCGAAAGGCTTTTCCATCAAAGAGTAAGGTCATTGTCGTTTTCCTTTAGTCCAGCGATTCCAGAACAACAGCGCCACCTTGGCCGCCGCCAATACAAAGTGTCGCCAGGCCATATTTGGCCTTTTTGCGTTTCATTTCTCGAGCTGCGGTGAGAATAATGCGCGTACCGGTGGCGCCCACGGGATGTCCAAAGGCGATGGCGCCGCCATTGGGATTGAGGAGACCCACATCGATTTCACCCAACTTGGAGGAGCGACCGAGGTATTCCTTACAGAACGAGTCAGAATCAAAAGCCATGAGACAGCCCATCACTTGGGCGGCGAAAGCTTCGTTGATTTCGACCACGCCAAAGTCCTTCAGACTCAGGCCGGTTTCTTTGAGAACTCGGTGCGTGGCGAAGACCGGACCCAGTCCCATACGCCGAGGGTCGAGACCGGCAAAGGCCCACGCCTTGATACGTGCGAGGGGCTTCGGGCGGCCCAGTTTTTCGAGGCCATCTTCGGAGGCGATGAGGGCCATGGCGGCACCATCCGTGATCGGACAAGCGTTGCCAGCCGTGACCGTTCCATATTTCTTGTCGAAGAAGGGTTTGAGCTTGGCGAGCGCCTCGAGGCTTTGGCCCTTGCGGGGGCCGACATCGGCCGTAAGAATCTTCGTGTATTCAGGGGGAACCGCATAAGGCGCGATTTCTTCTGCCATCACTCCTTTAGTCTCGGCATCGATCGCACGTTGGTGAGAACGGAGTGCGAATTCGTCCTGTTTTTCGCGACTGATCTTGAAGTCTTTGGCGATCACCTCTGCTGTTTCACCCATGTTCAGGCCGCAAGTGGGATCGGTGAGGCCTTCCATGATTGAGATGCGAGGCTTGAGGAACTCGGCCACGGGTGTGGAGGCAAGGACCTTAAGACGATCTTGAAGCGAGCGCGCCTTGGAAAGACGTTCGAAAAATGCGACCGCTTTGTTGTTGTAAATGAGCGGGGCTTGAGACATCGATTCTGTGCCGCCAGCGATGTAGATATCTCCCACTCCCGCCGAAACTTTGAGAGCAGCCTGGGCGACGGATTCCATTCCCGAAGCACAGTTTCGGTGAACGGTGTAGGCGGAGAGATGTTGCGGGAGTCCCGCGAGAAGTGCCACGACCCGTGCAATGTTGGCTGAATCAGCCGGAGTGCCGGCGTTACCGATGATGACTTCATCGATGAGGTTGCCGATGTCTTTGAGCGGGATGCCAGTTCGGGCGAGGAGTTCTGAGACGGCAAAACGTCCGAGTTCGGCTGCGTGAACATTTTTGAGGTCCAGGCCGGCTTTGGCAAAAGGGGTGCGAATCGCGTCGACAAGAAATACTTGTTTCATGGCCCTTTAAGCTACCATGATTTCCAGGCCTTGAAGGAAACCCAGTCCTAGGCCGAGGGAGTTTTTTCGACGCTCTTATTGGTCGCGTTAGGACGCAGGTCCTGGATGCGTTTGATCTCGGCTCGAATTTGAGCTTGCATCTCGTCGGAGAGGCCCTGCATTTTGATCTCGACTTTGCGTCGGGCAGCCTTCCAGTCACGGCGGTAAAGCATCGAATCGAAATCGCAAACTCGGCAACGCAGGGCTTCGCGAATCCGGAGCCAGTGCCCCCATTCAGCGGCTGTCCAAAGCGGGAGGAAGCTCAAAGAGGCCTTGACTCCGGCCCAAGGACCCAAGGCAAAATAAGCTCCCGCGCAAATAACTGTCGTGATAAGAATGATTTGGACGTAAGCCTTAAGGCTTAGCTTGGAAGAAGGAAGCTGCCCCATGGTTGAGCGGCAGACTGGGCAGAGATAGCGTGACATCTAGGGTCTATACTAAGGCCCTTGAGGGCTTTGGGTGCAGTCAAAATTTCGTATTTCTAAGGCTTTGAGTGCTTGACACAAGTGCTCTACCCCCTTAGAAATCCTGGCTTTGAAACAGGTTTTAAGAGGAAACGATCATGGTAGTGAAAGCTAAAACGACAGCGACGAAGAAAAAGGAAACGTCTTCCGAGAAGAAGACCACGAAAGTGGGCGCTTCGGCGAAGACTCAAAAGCGAGCCACCAAGTCCGAGAAAACAGCGAAGAAATCCGCTGCAAAGACGAAGGTGCGCACTTCGCGGACCACCAAGCGTGCCGAAAAGGCCGACGTAAACCTCCGCGCCAAGAAGGGCACCAGCGCTTCTCGTTGGAAGGTCAAACACCCCGGACATGCTCCCCACTCTTCTCGCGTGACGGCTCCTAAGGGTCCCGTCAAGTCTCTCGCTTCGAAGACGAGCTTCTCGCCTAAGGACAACGACGAACGTCGTTGGCTCGTGGTTGACGTCGCTGACCAAACTGTCGGTCGCGTTGCTTCACAGATCGCAAGCCTGCTTCGCGGCAAGCACAAGACCTCTTTCACCCCCAACAACGACGTGGGTGATTTCGTGATCGTGATTAACTGCGAAAAGGTCAAGTTCGCTGGAAACAAGGAAACCCAAAAGACCTACAACTGGCACACGGGCTACATCAGTGGTCTCAAGGAAACGACCCCCGCGCGTCTCCGCGAAACCTTCCCCGACCGCATCCTCGAAAAAGCTGTCAAAGGCATGGTTCCCCGTACTCCCCTTGGCCGCGCTCAAATGACGAAACTCAAGATCTACAAAGGCTCGGAGCACCCCCACGCTGCACAGAATCCCGTCGCTTGGAAACTCCGCTATGACAGCACCATTGGAGAAGAATAATAATTATGGCTCAGCAATTCATCGTAGCGACCGGTCGTCGTAAAACCTCAGTAGCACGTGTTCGTCTCCGTCCCGGCAAAGGTGACATCGTTGTCAACGGCAAGAAGTACGAAGATTACTTTGTGCGTCCCGTTCTTCGCCTGGTCGTCAACCAAGCTCTCGAAGCCGTTGGCATGGAAGGCAAATTCGACATCATCGCAAACTGCGATGGCGGCGGTCACGGCGGTCAAGCCGGCGCCCTTCGTCATGGCATTTCGCGCGCCTTGATCGAATTCGATCCCGAGCTCCGTGGCACCCTCAAAAAGGGTGGCTTCCTGACCCGCGACGCTCGATCCAAAGAGCGTAAGAAGTACGGCCTCCGCGGCGCCCGCCGTGGCACACAGTTCTCGAAGCGTTGATCCGCCTCGAGCTCTGGCTCACAAGACGCTGCTCCCGATTCTAGGGGGCGGCGTTTTTTATTTTCAAAAACTTTGATGAATTGCGATTTACTTGAGTCCGAGCCAACCCAGTTGCCGCAGGGCTTCAAAGGTCACGATGCCCGCGCACATGGAGAGGTTCATGGAACGCACGCCTTGCTGGGGAATGCGCAAGTGCCGATCCGGCATTTGCGCGAGAAGTGAAGGAGCGAGTCCATCTTGCTCGTCGCCAAATAAGATAAAGTCGCCTTCTGAAAATTTTGCTTCCGTATGATTCTTTTGGCCGCCAACTTCTACGAGCCATGGTTTAACGTCCGCATTGTTCTCGAACCAGTCGTCAAGACTCTCGAAGATGCGAACATCTAGGAGTGGCCAGTAGTCGAGCCCGGCTCGGATGAGTTTGCGATCATCGATCTCAAAGAGTGGACGCACGAGATCTAGTCTGGATCCTGTTGCGGCGCAGAGTCGGGCGATACTTCCTGTATTCTGTGGAATACGTGGATGAACCAAGACAATCGTCATGGCCCCTGGCCGCGTGAGTTTGTGGTCTTGGGGCTGACGCTCGTTGGGCGCTACAAAATGGTTGTTCTTGCGACCCAAGTTTAGAATCCTCTGGAGGCGTGGACAATGCCGCGGTTGTTAAGGCTCGATGCGGAGTCCATGGTTAGAGTTGTGAGAACAGCGTGGAAGGCTTTGTAGAGGGGTAGCGGCCCGACGATCGCGCCGCTTGTAAACTCAACGTGAATAGCTTGGAAGTCCTCAGAGCGTTCAAGTAGTTCATAAGAATCTATGAGCCGTTGGCTAACGGTGTGTCGCAAGACCAAATCATCCCTTAGAGACTCGTAGCCAATGTCGATCTTTAAGATTTGGGCTGCAAAATAGAGGGTGCGCAGATGGAATTCTTCGAGACTCATCGGAGGGAATTGCTTCGAAGGCTCAAGTCCCAGGACTTCTCCTCCAGCAACTTTGGCTTCTCCGAGCCAGAGCCCCATTCCGTGGAAGCTTTCAGCGTAGAAGCTTGCCGCTTCTGAATCCAGCTCGGAAGCGCGTTCGGCTTGGCTGGATGGCACGGTGATTTTATCAGAGGCGGGAAAGCGCTCGGAGACTTGCGTCGAGGTGCCCACATAAGTGGCCAGATTGAGAGCACTTGAGAGGGCTAGTGAGAAGAGTTTCATGTCGCTTGCTCCAATCTTTATTCCGGCAGTTTCCAAAAACACTCAGGGCTTAGTTCCGTATGGAACCAAGCCCTGTTTTCGGTTTCTGATTCCGTTCAGCTTCAACTTACGTTCTGGATTCACACAGCTTGTGTTCGGGGTCTTGGGTCAGAGTTCACTTATCTGCTGAAGCTGGCTCCGACTGAGATCTGCAGACCAGAGCTTCCGTAGTTCAGGCCGGCAATCATGCCCGAACCGCTATACCAGGGGGAGTAGGAGACGGGGTAGTATCCGTAGCCATACCAGTTGTTGAACATTTGACCGTAACTTTGCGAGAGGATGTTCAGGACTTGGTCGATCGAGTGAGCGAGGCTGTAACCTTGGTAACCGGGATCGTTTGCGTAGCGAACACCGACGTTGCTCAGGGCTGCGAAGTTAAGGTATTGGCGCAGGCGATTGAAGTCGGTGCGAGCGAGCGGCGAGAGGTAGGAATAGTTGTAACCGTAAGACTGGATCTGGCAGTAATTGCCGCAAGATTGAGCCGCAGTCTTGACGCGATCGAGAATCGTTTGCCAGCTGTGGGTGCCCACAGGAAGCGTCGTGCTTCCGAGGATCGCATGACCGCTTGTGGTCACGTTGCCGTAGATGGCTTGAAGTTGTGAGACCATCCATTGTTCGGTGTTCTGGAAACTTCCAGAACTTGGGTCCGACGGAATTGGATAATAACTTCCAGGTGTGTGGGGGTTGTTGTTATTGACCGGTTGTTCGTCGTTGCCACCGCAGGCAGTGAGTCCGATAACGAGGGCGGTCATGATGAAGAGGTTTTGCTTTTTCATGTTCGTTTCTCCTTGGTTTGTTTCAATTTCCGCCAACGTGATCAAATGCTGTTGAACTAAGTACTTCAAGGGCCGTGCCATGCCAGATGGATGGACATCCAATCAATAATACCTATTAATTACTGTATGTTAGGTTGAGGATTCCTTGCGTCTCTTCTGTCTAGAACTTCAACACCCCGTTCGCAAAAATTGTCCTTCGACCCTCTTCGGGGGCCCTCAGAGCTTCAAAAGTGCTGACGCCTGGCCGGACTTTGTTTGGTTTCCATCTGGTCGAGGAGCTGACGCAGAATATCGGGGCAATCCCAACCTCGATTACGACACACTCAAAGCCTGGGTCGAAGAGTCTTCTAAGTAAGCAGTCGGAATTCACCCGAAGACACGGCCTGCCTGAGGAAAGGGTCCTTCACGGTACTCACTTCAAGTCGGCCGTCGCCGAGCAGTCGCTCGGAACGCACTTCGCCGATGCCTTCGACGTGTCCGCGCATCGAAAAAAAGGGGCGCATCCAGTTCCCCTCCAGTTCGGAGATGGCGTCTGCAGTGAGTCTGGCGTCATCATCTATCCAGTTGAGAACGAGTTCAGAGAGTTCCTGCGTGAGGGTCCTCGCGAGCTGCGAGGCCGTTGGTGGCTGAGACGTAAAACTAGCGAGTGCAGTGCTCGTATAAGACGAAGCTACGAGGACGGGAGCATTCGCGACGTTGATCCCTACCCCCACGAGCAAAACATCTTTGCGAAGCTCTGTGAGGATGCCACCGATCTTGGAAACCGAGTGCGATGCCTGATCTTTTCGGTAAAGGTCATTGGGCCACTTTAAAAAGCAGGCTTCGTCCCAAGCACCGTGTTGTTTTAGGCTGCGCGCGGCCGCAATCCCAGCCAGTAGGCTCACGAAGGGCCAAGCTCTCTCTTTTTTCCCTTCGATCGAAACACCAAGACTCAGAAAGAGGTTTCCCGAGGGTGAAAGCCATGGACGGTCTTGACGCCCGCGTCCCGCGCTCTGGCTCTCGGATCTGACGGCGACCACTCTTGTTCCCGCGCGGACTCTTTGCCAAGCCTCATCTTGAGTGCTTTGGCAGGTTTTGAGTTGGACAAGTTCGCAACGGGTTGGGGTCATGAAAGTTCGTTATCGAGCTCCGACATCACATCGTTGAGTTGACGTTGAAGTTCGTCGCGCAGCCAGCCATGGAAAGCACGCTTCACTTCTTCGGCAACCATGCGACGCAAATCTTCCGGTGATGAAATTGGGGGGGCGTCGCTTGAAGCGCTGCCACGGGTCTCGGAGACGCGCTCGCGCAACGTGGTATGAATTTCACGAGTGGCGCTTGTTGTAAGCTCATCAAGAGGCGAAGAAAGATCTTGGGCCATCCAAGGGGCGCTTTTGGGATCTCGTTGGTGAGCGCTCGTGGTCGCTTCAGAGATGTGATGTGGATCGAGAACTTCAAAGTCAAGATCCGCAGTCGCGGGGATCAGGGTCGGATCTCCCATTTCTGGATACACTATCTCTTCGGAGTGATTCTCTCCGGGTCCGGAATTTTCCTCCGAGCTTGCAAAGAATGTCTCTTCTTCGTAGGAGCTCAGCTCTTCGGGGCTCCAGAGGTTGTTCACGAAGGGGTCTTCTTTGGGACTTGCGGTCCGCGGATTAAGTGGAGGCGCGGTAGCTTCTGCGGCTTGCTGAGGTTCCGGTAATTCTTCAGGGAAGGTCTGCCCACCAAAAGTCTCGCGCGCGAGTTCGCGTGTGAAATCTGCACTCTCGTCGACATTCAGGGCCGCTAGGTCTGGAAGCGGAGGACGTTTTGCCGGATCAAAAAGGTCAGACACCGAACGAGACACAGGCCTTGTGGCTTCGACGGATTCCTGAATGTGACGCTGCTCTGTTGAATCGCTAGACAGCTTGGTGGCGCGCTCCTTGAGATCCAAGGAGACGGACTCGATAGCCTCTTCTTTGCGAGATTTTGGTGGTGGTGGGACGGCATTTTTGCGCGGAGGAATCGCAAGGCTCGGTCGTACTGTTTGAGGAGCGGTGCTTTCGGCACCTGCAGTGGGAGCGGCTTTTGAAGCAAGACTCGGAGAACGTGCGCTCAAAAGAGTGCGAAGCATCGCGAGCAAAACGTGGGATTCGAAGGGTTTCCAAAGTCGAGCGTCAACGGGAGCTTTTTCAATGTCTTTCTCGTTGATCTCGTCGAAAGAGCCACACAGTAGGATGATCTGCGTGCCCGCGAGTGTCGCGTCGGCTCGGATGTCTTGTGCGACTTCGATGCCAGTTTTTTCGGGCATATCGAGGTCCAGGAGGATAATCTCCGGACGTATTTCGTAGGCGAGTCGCAGGGCATCTTTGCCATTGTCGACACAAGTCAACTCGAAGGACTCTTTCTTGAGCGCCAGAGAAACCGCACGATGCATCGTGACGGAGTCGTCTGCCAAGAGAATTTTTACCGGAGAATCCAACGACTTAGACATTGGGTTTAGTTTCACCGAATTTTAGTTTTCGCGCAACCGGAGGCGGGTGTAGAATCTATCAAGAGTCAGGAATTTCTGTCTGGTTCGAGTAGGGGACAATTTCTTTTTGTCCTATAGCTTAACTAACGGGAGTCCTTCCTGTAGGCGGTGAGCATGCAGCCTTCGTGGCTGAAGCCTAAAGCCTACATAAGCCTCGACCGAGGGTCCCCTGAAAAACGGGTCAACTCTCACGGGCGATGAGGACACCCACCTCAAATTTTGAGGTCAAAAAGTAGCTCCCCGAGACGGCCGAGATGGTGTCCTGACATTTTTTTGCCTTGCATCTAAGGGGGGGCACTCGTAGACTTGAGAGCCTATGAGTTCTTCCAAGACCTCTGGAAACCTTAGGGATTTTCGAATCGACAATCGGCCGCCGACGCCCAAAGCGAGCGTTCCGGTTGCGGCTGCCGTCCAGCAGAAGGTCAAGCCTCGCTCCAGCTCGGTGACCGAATGGGAACAGTCCTCTGAGACCAGCTACGACGCCGAATCTCTTTGGAAGGCTTGGGAAGAGGATCTCGACACTCAGGTCACCCCTTCCCGCGCCGCTTCGGCTCCTCAGGTCGCACTGCGTGAACCCGCTCGCCCCGCTCAATCCCGAGAAACAATCCGCCGAGAGCCCGAAGCCTCGCTCCAAGTTACAAGCGGAGCGACGACAGTTCTTCCCCAGACTCCGCAAGAGGTTCTCGAGGAAGAAATTCAATCCCGGGGTCCGATGCCCTGGGCCGCAGAACTGGCACACACCGAGCGCCGTATGGAGCGTCTCGGAGAGGTTGAGTATTCCACCAGCTTCAAAAAGCAGGAAATGCTCAAGACTCAGACCTCCGAGTTCATGGCCGTTTTGCGCCACGAATTTGCTCGTCAAATCGAGACCTTTAACCAGGCGCGGCAGTCTGGCGCTCAGGCTGTTCACCTCTACCGGATCACCAACACCGAACAAGATTTTATGCTCTTCCGGAACGGCGTGAAGCTGGTGGTGTCGGGTCAACGCTCGGGTCGAGTGCTCTTTGCCTTCAATCAGTTCCTCGGTCAGATCTACGCTTCGACGCAGAACCCCAACTTCGAACTCGAAGCCCAGTGGAACGCGTTTGAGCAGCTCGTATGGACCTATCGTGGCGATCGAGTTCAGCTGCAGGACGTTATTCGATTCTTCCTCTCCGAATTTGTGCGCCAAAGTTACAAATGATAATTTCTAGCTAATGAAAATTCGCTATTTCCTTCCCATCACTGTTTTGTTTTCTTCCTTGTCGGCCCAGGCTCTTGACACGGTTGAGCCTTTTTCCCCCGGCGTGTCTGACCTCGAGGCTTATGTCTCTGGTTCAGAGGGTGACTACGCGACAGATCTTGTCGTGGGCGCGGGCTATGGATCCTATTTGAATCCCTCGTTCGGTACGACGCTTTCGAGTGCAGATCCGGTCTTTACGATTTCAAACATGTCGAATGTCTATTCGGGACTGGTCGATTTTGACGTGGTTGCAGGGCTCTCGCTCTCAGGTGGCAATGTCGCCTACGCAATTGATACTGAAACGACCCATGTCCTCAATGAGAGTTTCACTCCCTACGTGCAGACCAGCTACGCATTCACAACTGAAGGCGAATATGCCGATGAGCTCACGGCGAATCTTGGGACCATCTACAATGTTCAAGAAGGGCAGGAATTGCTCGTGCAAGCCTCTGTTGCTGTGGACGATGGCTCTACTTGGGGAGCGGGTCTGGGTTACAATTTTCTCGTTCGTGACGATGTTGAGGTGATTACGGAGCTGAGTTCATCAGGAGATGACGTGGCTTTCGCGGTCGGAGCGATCTGGAGTCTCTGACCTTCCGCCGATGAGGTGTTCAAACTCTTTGAGCTACAGACGGCTTTTTTGATCTCCGTGATTTCACGCGACTGTACTTAGAAATTCTGGAGCTCAGCAGATTCTTTTGATGTCAGAGTTGCTGCGCCCGACTTTGGCAGCTCGGAGATTGATGGGAAGACTGAGTCCGCTTAGAGCCCCGCCATCTTTAAGGCTTCGACTCAAATATCTGCAGCAATCCAATGGAATTCAATAAAAATTTTAAATTAGAACCAGGTCTGAGTGTAGCCCGACTCGAGTCGGGCACGAAGCTCCTGGATGCCTTCGGAAAGAGGCTGGAAGCGAAACTCATAAAAATCCTGAAAACGTTTCGAAGACAGGGATGAATTTCGTCCTTCGACAAATCCTTGAGCTGCGATTCGGACATCAAGTTGAACGGGCTTCAATAAAGAGGTGTCAAGATTCCAACTTTGGAGTGCTGCTTTGGCGGACTCCAGTTCCGTGATCGCGTCGTCGGCGCCCAAGTGAAAAAGGGTCGACGAAAGTGGCGCGCGCCTAAGAAATTTGCGAAGCGCCCTGACCACGTCTCCGACATAGATCGAGGAACGCCATTGGTCCTCGATGACCGCGTAATTTTCACCTTGAGATGTTTGTGCGATCAGGCGTTGGATCCACGACTCGCGCGGCCGCTGAGGAGATCCGAGACGTTCTCCGTAAACTCGAGCGAGTCGCATCACATAGGTGAGACGGTTGTGACCCATGACGAGACTCTCCCCTCGGGTTTTGCTCTGCGCAAACTCACTTAAGGGGTTTGGATCGTCATCCTCGGTGAAGCGAAATTTAGTGTCCGAAGAGTTTGAGGAGAACACTTGATCGCAGGAAAGATACACGAAGGGAATCGGGCGCGGAAGAACTTTGAAGAAGAGAGTCATCGCGCGATGGTTGATCGTGTCGGCGATCATTGGGTTTTCCTGACACGTCGCGGGCGAAGCGATGCCCGCACAATAGATCACGACGTCGGGTCGATAGCGTTGGACGTTGCTGAGGATGTCATTCGCGCTCATGCAATCGAGTTTGATAGCGTGCACTCCCTCAATCCACAGAGGTGACTTGTTGTGTGTAGCGAAAACATCAAAGTCGTCGCGCAGTCCCAACGAGAGAGCGGATCCGATATAGCCCGAGGCACCCACAACCATCACTCGCCTAAAGCGAATCGGACTTTGGAGGCGAAATTCATCTTCGCTAGGAACTTTTCCTTTGTTGCTCATTGGGGGTCCACTCCATAGGTCCGACAGGAGTTCAGCCAAATTTGTTCGGCAAATTCATCTCGGTTCTCGCGCCGAAGCTCGGCAATGAAGTCGAAGGTGTGTGCGACAAAGGCAGGTTCGTTGCTGCGGCCGCGTTTGGGTTTAGGCGCGAGATAGGGCGAATCGGTTTCGACAAGTAGTCGGTCACGAGGGATAAATTTCGCAACCTCGCGAATTTCGTCTGCGTTGTTGAAAGTGACGATGCCCGAAAACGAAATCACGAAACCCAGGTCGAGGAGTTGTCGCGCTTCAGTTCGAGTTTCCGTAAAACAGTGCAAAATACCAGGTCGTGGATGCTGTTTGATGTCCTTGCGATCTAGGGCTGTCAGGATATCGTGAGCGGCTTCGCGGCAGTGGATCACGAGTGGTTTTTGGAATTCACAGGCCCATTCGATGTGCCGCTCGAAGACGGACTTTTGTTCCTCTGGCGTGGAGAGGTTGTAGTGGTAGTCGAGTCCGGTTTCGCCAACAGCCACGGCATCCGCTGAGAGTTGCCTCGTGAGTGTCTTCTCGATTTCTGGGCTCCAATGCTTGGCTTCGTGAGGGTGGAGGCCCGCACTTCGATAGATACGCACGGGAGTTCCGAGTGCCCGCAACTCTGGAACGAAGGTGTCAAAGGATGCGATGTTGTCGGGGTCCGCAGAGATCACACAGAGCGCCGCAACGCCGCTCGCATGCGCCCGCTCGAGCAAGGGGCCCGACGCGTCCTTCAGTGTTTCGTCTCCCAGATGGCAATGGGTGTCGAAAAGTTTCATGGGACCCTAAGAGTTGTCCTCGGATGCATCGGGAGGCTCGTTGTCCGTTTCGTCTTCGTGGGGCTGCGCTCCTCCGCCGGGGCCAAACTTGCGTTTGACTTCGCTGGACGAGAACGTTTCGTACTCGCCGTTTTCGGAGCGAACAGTTACCTTGCCTTGGAGGATATCGAGTTTGACGACACGAGCATCGCCAATGGGCGTGATCACTTTCTTGCCGATTTTAGGCAGTCCAAGTCCCATCTCAACGTAGTTGGCGTGTTCGTAGCCGAGGCAGCACAAGAGGCGGCCACACTGTCCGTTGATACTCTCGGGGTCTAGCGAGAGGCCCTGGTCTTTGGCCATACGGATGCTGATCTGTTGGAAGTCAGGAATCCATGTGCTGCAGCACAAACTCAGGCCACAACGCCCGATGCCACCCGCAAGTCTAGCGGCGTCGCGCACGCCCACAGAGCGCATGTCGATGCGCATGTTAAAACGCTGACCGAGCTCAATCGCCAGATCTCGTGGTGCGAATTTCTTTTGTTCGGAATTGAAATACAAGATCAGACGTTGGCCTTGGTCGGCTTTCTCAAGATCGACGAGCTTGACGCCCCCGAGATTGCGAGCCTTGAGTCTGGTTTCGAAAAAATTCTTAACATCACGACGGAACTCGTCGGTGACCGAAGAGAATTTCATGTCTTGATCTGAAGCAAGGCGAACGACGGGGGTGAGCTCGCGGTCTTCGCGTCGCGCTAGGCGAATACGGGGTGCGATCATCACTGTACCTACGAGACTCCCTCCGCGGTCAGTCTCAACAAGCACGCTATCGCCGCGCTTGAGGCCCAGTTTGTTGGGGTTGGTGAACTCATACATTTTACCCGGCCACGCAAAGCGGACCCGGACGACTTCCAAGATGTTCATGCTCCCAAAACCCTAGCACGAGACTTGAACGCCGACCACTGAAGGGCCCCTTGTCCGTGGTAACGGAAGCTTGAGAGCAGCTCCTGAAATCCCTCGAACCAGCGAAGGGACTCTCGAGCGTTCTCCAGGTCGAGTCTTGCCAGCACAGAGCGCGAGCGCATCCAGGCCTCCCAAAAAACGGCCCTGAGCTCCTCGGTGGCTTGTTCGCGCTCTTTGAAGAAACTGTCCTCGTCAGGAGGTAAGCCCAAGAGCGGCCAATCTCGTAGCGGAAGCCCCTTCTCAAGCCAGTTCCAAAGGGGTGTCCAGCGTTCAAGGGCCTCGGTGTCGAGAGCACTCGACGGGGTCTCGTCGCTGGGGAGTGGAATTCTAAAGAGCTGACAGCGGCTGCGGATTGTGGCGAGAATTCCCTCGGGTCTTTCACTCGTCAGGAGGAGTCGCGTATTGGGGCGTGGTTCTTCGAGAAGTTTGAGGAGCGCATTGGCGGCGGCGCCCCCACCCCCACCCAGTTCTTCGGCGTTCTCTAAGATGATCACCCGCTCGGCGGCGAGGCTACGCGCCAGTCCCAGGGAGGCGCGAAGTTCTTTGATCTGATCGACGCTGTATCCGGACTTGGCTTCGGGGCGCAGGCGAAAGAGATCGGGATGAACGCCTTCGGTCGTCGCACTAGCGCGAAAAGCGACACAGGATTCGCAGCGTCCACAAGCCTCGGGCGCAGGTTCCAAAGTCCGCTCCGAGCACATCAGAAAACCCACAAAATCTCGAAGCAGCTTTTCAAAGCCTGGGGAGCTCAGCGACGGACTCACAAGCAGAAGCCCGTGACCGAGTTGGTCCCTGGTGGCTGCGCGTTTCAGGAGTTCGAAGACAGACATTGAGCCAGATCCTCGGTTAGCAGTGCGAAGAGCGAGTCGATGCTTTGCGAAGCGTCGAGAACTCGGTAGCGTTTTGGGTCGGAGAGGGCGAGATAAAGATAGGCATTGCGTACGTCTTGGTGAAACTTCATCGATTCACTTTCAAGTCGATCGAGTTTTCCGTTTTGGCGTTCTCGGGCGCGGTCGAGTCCCTTGGTTGGGTCCAGATCAAAAAGAAACACACGGTCCGGGAAAAATGAACGCGTGCCCCAAACATTAAGTTGATCGATCGCAGCAAAGCCGAGGTGGCGACCCGCTCCTTGGTAAGCGCGCGAAGCATCCCAGTAGCGGTCACAAAGGACCACTTTGCCCGCCTCGACAGCAGGTCGCAGGACTTGGGCCACGTGCTCAGCACGAGTCGCCGCAAAGAGCAGGGCTTCGCAGCGGGCGTCCATTTTTGGGAGGGCCGGGTCCAGGAGCATTTCGCGGATCTTCTTGCCGAGAGCAGTGCCGCCGGGCTCAAAACTAACGAGCACCTCGCGGCCTAAGGTCTTTTCAATCCAGTCCTTGAGGGCATGGATCTGGGTGGTTTTTCCGGTCCCCTCGCCGCCCTCAAAAACGATAAAGGCCCCGGGGCCTCGGCCTTTAGCCGGACCCGGGGGCCTGATATTTCCGTGTGAACTTGCCATGCCGTGGAGCAGGTTTAGGCCCAGTCCCAGCAGCTTGCAAGAGCCCGAAGTTGGAAGCGACTTACTTTGCGAGCTCTTCGTCGATCATCGACTTGAACTGAGCAAAAGGAAGAGCTCCGGCGACTTTCTTGCCGTTGACGAAGAAGGTCGGAGTCGAATTGACGCCAAGCGCCTCCGCGGCCTTCATGTCAGCATCGACCAGGTCCTTTGTTTCTTTGCCGTCAAAGCACTTGTTGAATTCGGCTTCGTTCAGGCCGAACTGCTTGGCCCACGCTTTGTAGGAAGCCGTACCGAGCTCAGACTGTTTTTCGAACATGATGTCATGCATTTCCCAGAATTTTCCAGGCTGCTGTTTGAAGGCACACATCGTGGCGATCGCAGAGGGTTCCGCTTCGGGGTGGAAGCTCAAGGGGAAATGACGGAAGACAAGTTTCACTCTGTCGCCATATTCGGTCATGACCTGCTTGATGACATCGTTGCCTCGCGCACAGAAGGGACACTGGAAATCGCTGAACTCGTAGATCACGACTTTCGCATCAGCTTTGCCGGTGAAGGGCTCGTTGCCGGTGGCTGGGATCTTTACGGCAGGCTTTTCGAGTTTGAACTTGGCTTCAGCTTGAGCGCGGAGTCCGTTGAAGAACGACTGCTGTTTGGATTGCATTTCTTGCTCGGTTAGGAAACCACGAACTTCGTCCGTAGAGACCTTGCGCATCTTACCGGTGCGAGGATCTTGGATGCCTTTGTCGAGCTTATTATCTTTGATGAATTTTTGAATCGATTCATCGCTGATCTGGATCTCTTGTGCAACTTTCCCCAGGAGCTCTTGTGGGTTGGCGAGGCCTTGTTTCTTAACCTCTTCGTCCATGAGTTTCATGACGAGCATTTGCTCGGCGCCCTTTTTGTAGGCTTCGATCATCTCGTCGGAAAATTGCTTCACTTGGGCTTCAACGCGATCTTTAACGTCGCCGGCCGTGATTTTGCCGCCCTTGAATTCGACGATGACAACGTCATCGGCAAGCGGGCGAACCATTTGATCGGCGGTGCGTGCGGGGCCACTGCCTTGGCTGCAACCAAAGGTGAAAATGCTGAGAAGTGCAGAGGTCACGTAGATGTTCTTAAAGTTCACTGAGTGCTCCTTATGTTTCGCTACACTTTAGAGCTCCTCTGCTCCTCTAACAAGCAAGGGCATCTTAAGAGCTCAAAGGGTCTCGCGCTGCGCGTTAGTTCGGGGGATGCTCGAAAGGGGCTCGTTTAATTGGCTTCTTCTTTTTTGAGGAACTGTTCAATGAACTGCGTATGGACATCCTTGTAGTCGAAGACCCGAGTGTAGGCCAGGATGTCACCGATACGAACGCCGCTTCGAAGCGTAAAGACGAAATAGGTTTCGAAACCCAGAGACACCGTTGAGAGGATGGCGACAAGGCTCCAGATAAAGCCGGTTTTGAAGAAGGCGGCACTCAAGAGTGCAAAAGTGAAGTTTCTGATAAAGCCATTGTAGAGCCGAGGTGACTCTCCCTTGAGGACATCGATGGTGTGTAGACCCAGCAACCACTTTCCTGGAGATTGTCCGCGCCCGAGCCCTTCGATCAGGGTCCAATAGAGCAGCGATATCGGCAGGACGAGCGGTGGAAAGAGCATCTGGATGATTCCAAGAAAAGGAAGCGACAAAAGCAGGTCGATGATTTTGGCCCAAAAGCGGTTCTCTGGGTTGCCCCGTTTGCGACTTGTGATGATGGCTTCTTTGGCGAGATGAGGATAGCGATTCGCGGTAATGAAAGAAGACGACGCAAGACCTGCCACGTTATTTATCTTAGCACGAGGCCGATTAAGTCGGATCCTCGTCTTCGATAAAATGTGCCAGAATTTGCGGAGCTCGGTCAGAGCTTCGCGGTGTTTCAAAATCTTCACTCACTTCGAGTGCCGTCATACTGACGCTTCGGGCATCAGGGCTGGAACTTATCCGCAGCACATCTCCCGGATTCAGTTCGGCGCTTTGATGATCCACTTCGATGCTCGCTCCGAGACCCGCGAAATGTTGGACAATTAATGTTTGGTGCGAGGCGAGTTCAAGCTCGAGCGGAGACACAGCCATCAAGAGTTCAGAGCGAAATCTTTTGCCTTTGAGGAGTGTGGAAGTCTGGGAGGATTGAAGCAGAGAGTCGAAGGCTCGGCCGAGTGAGAGAGGTCGCAAAAGCGTCCGGCCTGTTTGGATAAGGGGTGCTTTGCGTCGCTGGTAACTGAGGATGAGTCCAGCGAAGAGCAGGCTCAAGACGCCTATCGTCAGCAGAATCCAGGCCGCTTGGCGAGACGTGTCTTGGGTTGTGGACCCTAAAATACCAAGGCTGAGACCGAGAAAGAAAAGGCCTTCACCAACAAAAAACACGACTCCACTGCTCACCTTGAGACTCCCCTCGCCGCTTACTGACGCTGAAGAAGATCATACGCCAAGCTTTGCTTGTACGCACGCCATGCAGGAAAGAGTCCGATCCATGGGGACACTATGATCACCGCGAGCGCGATTGAGAGTTCCGTGCCGCTCAGCAAGCCAGGGGCTAGGCTCACACCAAACTCTCGAGAAATCCAGGGAGCGAGTGCAAACTGAGACAAGGCGGCCAACCCGACTCCACAGAAAGTTCCTTGCACGGTTAAGAGCAAAGATTCTGACATGAGGAGCAAGAGGATTTGATGAGGCCGTGCTCCTACAGTCCGTAGAAGAGCGATTTCTCGCCTGCGCTCGCTGAGAGACGCAAAAAGCGACAGCAGAATGCCCATGAAGGCGAGAGCGAGGACCACCAGAAGTATAACTCCGAGTGCTTCCTCAAAATAGGAAAGCTTTTGCCAGAGCTCACTGAGGGCCAGGCCAGGTATAACGGCCGTCAGCGCTTCACCTTCGTAGAGGGCGATCTCTCTCTGCAAGTGCAAGACGGCAACACGAGACTTCGCGCCCACCAGAAAGGAGGTGATCTGTGTTGGCGCAAGAGCTTCCGAGGGTAGCTCGGACATATTTAAACTATCCGACCCCGAGATTTGTGGAGGACGACCCTCTGACCAGCCGGCATGAATCGCTTCCATTCCTTCGAGGGAAATGTAGAGGGACTTGTCGATAGGTGTTCCGGTTCTCTCTAAGATTCCCGTAACAACAAAGCGTTTGTCGCGGTGAATAAGAGCAGATCCAGAAACGCGCTCATCACCGAGGCCGTGTGAGAGTGCGATCTGCTGGCCGAGACGAAGTCGTTGGTCTCGGGCGGCCTCGGCGCCGGCGACGAGCTCCAAGGTGCCTCCAAAACTCTGACCTTCCGCAAAAGCAAGTGCCTGGTCGCCGTGGAAACGGTAGTGGTCAAAAAAGCCCTGGTTGGTCGCAACAACTCGATGTCCCCGATACGAGTCTCCCATTGAAAGAGGTATCGTCCACTCAACTGCGGGATGTTTCGTGAAATAGTCGTACGACGACATGCGCACGTTGTTGGTGGCCTGGCCCAAATGGAACACGGAATAGAGCAGTAGCTCAAGCGATCCACCGCGGGCGCCAACGATGAGGTCGGTGCCACTCAGGGTGCTCGAAAAACTAGATTGCACCCCTCGCCCCAAGCGGTAAACCCCAAGCACCAAAGCCGTGCTCAGGGTCATCGAAAGCATCGCAATGAGGGAGCTCAGGCGTCTGTTGCCGAGTGACTTCCATGCCAATCGAAGAATGATAGGTCTCATGCAATGCCGCCCTCACTTGAAGTGAGTTCCACACGTTTGTCGAAGAGCTCTTGAAGTTCGGGATCGTGGCTCACGAAAAGTAGAGCAGTCCCTTCGGAGCGGCACATCCCAAACAGAAGATCCATAAATAGTTTTTTGTTGTGGATATCAAGTGAGGAAGTTGGCTCGTCGGCCAGGAGCAGGCGGGGCTTCATGAGGAGGGCTCTCACTGCGGCTACGCGCTGTTGTTGCCCAATGCTCAATTCAGACACGCGTCGTTTCTCGAAACCCTCGAGGCCCATGTGACGAATCAGTTCGCCGGCTCTCTCGCGAAGGTCTTGTCCTCTGAGTTCGGCAGGCAATGTTACGTTCTCCAAGACATTGAGATAAGGGAGCAAGTTGAAACTCTGATAGATGTTTCCGTACGCCTCAAATCGCAATTGGTCCATCGCTGTGGGGCTGAGTTCGCGAAGTTCTTTGTTCTCAAAACTGAGAGAGCCTCGATAGTCATTCACCAGACCCGAAACGAGGTGCAGAAGTGTGCTCTTACCAGATCCACTGCGACCGTAGACCAAGATTGCTTCGCCGGCGGAGAGCGTGAAATTCGGAATTCGAATATCTCGGTCCTGCCGTGGATAGCGAAATCGCAGATCCCGAGCTTCAAGCAGTGCGTGGGTCATTTGCTTAGCGTGACGCTTCCGGTTCCATTGGGGACTTCGGCTTTCTTTTGGAAGCTCTGTCCAATCACAGCAACATCGAGATCCTTCAGAGTCTTGAAGTGTTTGCCGAAATCAAGGTTCAAGCTCTGGCCGGCAAGATCCTTCTGGCAAACGGCATAAATCTGAATTTTCCACTCGGAATGGTTTTTGTGCGGGTAGAGAACTTCGATCTTCGGATTGCCCCAAAGGCACTTTGATGCGGCCGGGAGCTGGACAAGTTCTGAAAATTTCTTCTTGAAGAGCTCTTCGATCTTCTGGGTTTTTACGATTTCACTGTCTGACTCGGGTGCGCGTTCAAATCCAACCGCGGTGTCACCAGGTAACTCGAGCTCGAACTCGACCTTGTTATTCTTTTCGATAGCAATGTTGAGTTGGGCTGCGCCGTGCACGTGGGCGCCCAAGGCAGCGGTCGAGGGAGTCTCGGCAAAAGTTTGCCCTCCAAGTCCAAGCACAAGTGCGAGAGCAAAAGCGTGATTGAATTTCGATGTCATGAGAGTTTTCCTTTTCATTGTGGGTTGGCTTTCTTGGGCATAAGACCCGTTCCGCCCGTGATGGCTTGGTTGACGAGGCGATCACCTTCTTCAGTCAGATCGTACTCAGCGGTTTTCAAGCCGACCATTTCGAAAGAGGCCTCGCCGTAACCGGATTTTTTCTCGAGTACGAGCTTCAAGTTACCTGTGACCCAGATTGGGCCCCAGGTCATTTTGGCTTTGCTACCCTTCTTCATCTTAACGAGGATCGTCTGAGATGGGGTTGGCGGCGGGACGTGCATGCAACCCGGATAGGCAGGCGTCAGCAAGAACTCGCTGACCTCTCGGGCTTCAGAAAAATCTAAGGGGACGATGAAACCGGGAATGCGAACTTCCTTGCCGTTAAAGCTTTTTAGTTTCTCAGATGCCGTTCCCGACTTGTAGTCGAGTTCCGCGAGAACGTCCCATCCTATAACAAGAGCTTTGTTGTCTGCCTTGGCCAAAACCTGCGGAGCGCTCGCTAGAGTCGCCAGAGCAAGAACAAAAGTAGTGAGTGCGCGGCTCTTCATGGCTTCTGACCATACACCGGACGGTTGTCGGTATCCACAAACACCAGCTGCGGTTTGTGGTTGTGACACAAGTTGTCGGGTACTTGGATATAACTCGCGATAATGACGAGATCTTTGGGTTGTACTTTGCGCGCAGCCGCTCCGTTGAGACAGATCTCGGCATCTTTGCCTGGGATCACGTAGGTCGCAAAGCGTTCACCGTTGTTGCAGTTGTAGATCTCGACTTTCTCGAATTCCACGAGGTTTGCGGCTTCGATGAGTTTGGGGTCGATCGAAATCGAACCTTCGTAATTCAGATTGGCATCGGTAACCGTTGCGCGGTGAATTTTGGATTTAAGCAAGGTTCTCTGAAACATCGAGTCTATCCTTTCGTCCTTGGTTCATGTGTTGAGCTTCGCGAAGTCCGAGATGTACGAGTTCTGGAATGTGACGGTCGAAGATTTTTTCTTTCTCAAAAAGTCTTGAGAAACCACCCGTCCCGATCACAAGCACATTCGCGTCTTCGCTAAAAGCCTCAGCCTTGATTCGTTCGATGAGGCCTTTAACCTGGCAAACGGTGCCCCAATAAAGTCCTGACTGGATGCTCTCCGTGGTCGACCGTCCGAGAGTCTCTTCGACGGCTCGAATCTCGACTTTGGGCAACTGGGCGGTTTGGGTTTCAAGAGCCTCCATTGCGAGACGAAGTCCTGGAAGAATGATTCCACCGAGATAGTCGCGCTCGGAGTTTACGGCGCAAAATGTGGTCGCGGTACCAAAGTCGATGATGATGAGATTTTGCTTCGGATAGAGCTGGGTCGCGCCGATCGCATTGCTGATGCGGTCTGCACCCACTTCCAGGGGATTTCGGTAGCGAATCTTGAGGCCGGTTTTGACTCCGGCGCGCAGTAAGAAGGGCTGACGCTTGAAATATTTTACGCAGGCGCTGCCGACGCTGTGAATGAGGTCGGGAACAACCGAACAAAGGGCGATCTGTTTGATCTCCTGCGGAGAGACTCCGTTTTCTCGAAGAACTTGGCACAAGAAGAGTCCGATCTCGTCGGAGCTGGTCCCTTGCTTGCTACTTTTTCGGAACTGCAACTTCAGTTCGTCTTGATCGAATAGACCTCCGTAAATTTGGCTGTTTCCGACATCGAGCGTGAGGATCATAGTTTGGACTCCTTTTGCGATTCGTGGTGTGTGGACAAGGGACGATTGTCGATGAGACGAATGCCCTCAATGTTGACGGCCCCGTAGCGTCTTTTATCATGGTCTTCCAGATAATCGATTGAAAGATCCAATGTCTCGAGAGAAGTTCGCAGGCTCTGGAGAGTATGTTCTGGATGAGCCAATTCGCGGGCAAAGGCTCGCGCTGTTGAAATTCCCGTTTGGCTCAGGCGCGCGTTGCGAGAGCTCAGCGCGAGACCGGCTTCGTCCCTAAAGATGGGACACGCGCAGAGCTCGGTCGGCACAAAAAAAGCTTTTAGCATGCCTCGAACGAGTTCGAGCTGTTGATAGTCTTTCTCGCCGAAGTAGACGCGAGTGGGTCGTGCTGCCTGGATAAGTTTCAAGACAACCGTGAGCATGCCCGTGAAGTGACCCGGACGGAACTTTCCACAAAGTTCATGACTCAAAAGATTCTCAGAAACTTGATAACGGAAAGTGTCCGCGTAAAGTTCTTCATGGCGCGGAAACCAAGCCACTGTCACTCCATGATTTCTGAGAAGCGCGATGTCTGCTTCGCGAGTGCGAGGATATTTCTCGAGGTCGCGCGGATCATTAAATTGAGTAGGGTTTACGAAAACCGAAGCGAGCACATTGGGGTTCTCAGAGCACGCCCGTTCTACAAGCGAGGCGTGTCCGGCATGCAAGGCCCCCATCGTAGGAACGAACCCCCAGTCTCCTACCTGGGCAGAGAGTGCTGCTCGCAGATCGGCAAGGGACTCCACAACGACCATCTTAGATGCGTTCTTAGGCGCCATAGGACTCCTCCTTAGAGGGGAACTGGGACTCTCGCACGCTTCGAGCGAAGTCGTTGAAGGCGACAAGGAGCAAGGGTTCCACTTCTGCAAAACGACGGAGGAACTTTGGTTTAAATGACATTTGCAGGCCGAGCATGTCGTGCATCACCAGCACTTGTCCGTCGACGTCGAGACCAGCGCCGATGCCGATACTCGGGATGCTAAGCTTAGAGCTCACGTGGCGGGCGACTTCACTGGGGATGCATTCAAGGACGATCGCAAAGCAGCCCAATTTTTCGAGAAGAAGGGAGTCCGCTTCGATTTGCGTCGCCTCCTCTTGAAGGCGACCTTGGACTTTGTGTCCCCCCAGTTGAAGTGCGGATTGTGGAGTGAGTCCAAGGTGGCCCATGACGGGAATTCCAGATTCCACCAAGGCTCGAACCACATCTTCGTGTCCGCGAACTCCTTCAAGTTTTACGGCATGGGCACCGGCTCTTAGCAATGCTGCCGCAGCGTCAAGTGCATGAGGCACACCCTTTCTAAAACTAAGAAAGGGTAAGTCGGCAACAATGAGTTTCTTGTGCACGCTTCGTGCGACGGCGGCCGTGTGGAGCACCATCATTTCTTCGGTCGCGTGAATTGTCGAATCGAAGCCATGGAGGACCATGGCCAAGCTGTCTCCAACGAGCACCACATCCACATCACTTTGGTCAACGATACGACCCGTGATCGCATCGTAGCAAGTGATCATGCTGATCTTGCGACCTTCTTGCTTAAGGGTCTTTAGTTCATGCACGTTCTTCATGGGTGAATTTCCTTTGGAGTGAGTGGGTATTCGGGCCAGGTCTCTTCGAGAAGGAGGGTGTAGAGTGCTTGGAGAAAAGGATCGGAGCTGACGGCGTTGAGATGGGCCGCAGTGGTCAGAGCGTCTCGCCTTGCGATGGGTCCGGCCACAGGGACGCTTTGCATCTGCCGAGCACTTGCGAAATTGGCAAGCAGTGACTGGAGAAAGGGAAGGCAAGCCTCGCGAGGAACGGCATAGTCCGAGTGCAACGCCCGAGCCGCTCGATCCTGAATCAAAAGCGGTAAGTTTCCTAGCAAAACGCAGAGGGCGTGGTAGCGGGCATCTCGTGGAGTTTTGAGTTCGTAGACAGGGTTGCCCAGTTCCGGAAAAATTTCTCTGAAAACACGGGCGTGTCCAGGATCGCAAAGAAAGGGGACATGCGCGAATTCTTCGGGACCTACGCTGCGTTCGGTGAAAGAGTAGAGAGGGTGAAATCCATATCCACCTTCAAGGCGTACCGAGCCCGAAAAGTGAACGATTGGAAGTTCGCTGCTTTGCAGCACCTTCCCAACTCCAGCGAGCGCGGAATCAGACACCGCAAGCAAGACAGCTCGCACATTAGTCTTGGAAGAGAGGATTTCAGACAAAAAAGAATCGCGCGCGAAGACGCGGTGAGGGAGCTGCTGGGCACTGAGGTAGGCGGCCAAGGCTCGCCCCACTCGCCCTTGCCCCACTAAGGCAAAAAAAGGCTTCTCTAAAGGTACCTGTCTCATGACGGATCAAGTCCTAAGATGAACTTAGGCTTATTAATTGAATCTGGCAAATGGGACGGCGCTGAGCTTTGCTCAGCGCCGTCCGGCCTCGGCGCAAATTTGTTCGACCGAGTAGCCCTTGTCTTTGAGCTGATCCTAATCGCGCTCCTTGAGCTCACCGATCACCGTGGTCCTCAAAGTGTTTGGCGTCTCGAAAAGCTTGCCAGTTTAAACTCTGAACAGTAACTTCTGAGGTCTATGGCAATGCAAACAAGCAGAATGCCTGTAGATTTAACACCTCGGAAAAAGCTCTCAAAAGCAGGACAAAAAACAGCAGATGATATTCTTGGTGCGGCCGAGAAACTTTTTACTCAAAAGGGTTTTAAAGCAACAACCCTCAAAGAGGTCAGTGAGGCAAGTTCCGCCAACACGGCCCTCATCGGCTACTATTTTGGCAGCAAAGACGGACTCCGCGATGCGGTCTTTGCCAAGCAACTCCAAAAGGCAGGCTCGGGTTTTGAGGCACTTTTCGCGGTCGACCCGCTAAGCTTTGACAACGACTCATTTCGTCAGCTGATTCGTGTCTTTCTCGACACAGCCGACAACGATTCCACGCTTTTCAAGATGGTGACGTGGTCGACGGTCGACGAAGGAGATATTGCAGACAAGATGTCTGATGTGATCTGGGAACCCTTCTTCGGGCGTCTCACGGATATCATCTTGCACCTGGGCCAAGGTCGCTTCACTCGCAATGAAGCAACGCTTCGGACCTGGGCCCTGCTAGGAAGTCTTCACGGATACGTTCATGCCCGATGGCACAGCGTGAACCACATGAAACTTCTCGATCCTCCTGAAGTTTTCTTCGAATCGTACAAGAATTTGATTGTTGAGAAGGTCACCACTAGTCTTCTAGGGGCGTGAAGCTCTTCAAAGTTTTTTTGCTGTATCTCGCTTTTACAACGGCGTTTGTGACTCCCTCGAGGGCCATGGACGTTATCGACCTGTATCAAGGGATGCAGACCTGGAGCATGCGTTTCGGGGGCTATCGCAACTACCGTATTCCAGTGAAACTTGTTTCGGGTAAGACCTGCGTCGTGGCGCTTACCGCGCACGTCAATCCAAAGTCAGAAGGATACACTCTTCTCATTCACGGATTTGGAGACAGCCGCTTTTCGTGGTGGAAGTGGATCGAACTTTATAGGGATCATCCCCAGTACACTTCGTTTATAGCCATCGACCTCCCCCTCCACGGCGACTCCGATTGCGATTCCGTTGAAGAGTGGGACTCGATCGTTGATGTCCTTGATCGAGCGCTCAAGACTTTTGGACGCAAGCCCCTCACTCGCATTGTGGGCCAATCGTTGGGCGTTGTTCCGACAGCTCTTCTCGCGGATCGATATCCTGCCGCACAACAGGTGTGGCTCACGCCGCCGCTTCTCAAGCCTGAGCCACTAAAAATTTTGGTGAAAGAACTTTTGGACCTCACAACCCCACTCCAGGTCCAAAGTTTCATGAATCGTGTGCTCACAGAAGATCGTGAGTTGCCCGAGTTTATTCGCAAGGAGATACTCTCGCGCATCGAAAAGTCCCAGAGAATACTCCGTCGTTCTGCTCTTAAGGCTCTTGACGCTCGCGTCCTGCGTCGCAAGTACGAGAATCTTCTCGTTATAACGGGCGCCAAAGACGAACTCGTTCCTCCGGACGAATTGGATCCACGTGTCTCGAGCCTGAGCTCACGCACGATCGAAGCGGTCCCTTGCGGTCACGATGTTTTGCGGGGCTGCGGAGAAGATGTAAAAAATCTGGTTGAACAGTCACGCTACCGTATCGACAAGGCCAAGTACTGATGCTTTCTCCCCCTCTCAAAGAGATTGTGAATCGCATCGAGATCGACGAAGAAGGCTATCCTGTTTTTGGGGGTCTTCGCATTCACGATGAGAGCGTGCTTCGAGATCTTTTTGGGAGCCTCACAAGGTCGCAAACCGAGATGCCGCGTTCTAAAATTGTGAGCTGTCTCGAGGGAAAGACTTGGGTTTGGATCGACGCCTTTGATGCGCCCCTCGTCGCTCAGTCTGCGAGTCTTGAAGTGGGGGACCGGGTGAAGCTCGGATTTCTTGGCGGACGGGTTGAGACTGTTGATCTTGTGAGTTTTGAGATCGACGAATGGGATCGTTTTCACGCTTCTGTTGGGGCGGAGGGGATCCCGTCGGTTTTGTCGCGCAAGGCCCAGGCCATGCTTCTGCGAGATATTTCACCTCGAAGTGAGGCCCCCAAGCTTTCACGCTTTCGTGACCCTGGCGTTTTGCAGCCCGGAGATAGTCTGTTTTGGTCTGAGGTCTATGAGAAGCATCAAGACGGGTGGGAGCTGGGTCAGGCGCACCCCGTGCTTGCGACCAGAGACTGGACCCGTTTTTCCGAAGTGAAACGAGTTCTCGTGCCGGGAGCGGGTCGTGGGAGTGATGCGGCGTTCTTGGCAAGGGTTCTGCCTCGGGCTCGTGTGACGGCATTGGATTTTGCGCCTCAGGCCCGCCTCGACGCTCTTGCCAAGTTCAACGAACCCCTGAGCTTTGATTACGAGTGTCAGGATGTTTTTGAATATCTCAGGACTCAAGACTCAGCATCATTTGATTTGGTTTTTGAGCACACATTCTTTTGTGCCATCGATCCCCTCAGACGCGCCGAATACGTGCGTGAGCTCAGTCGGGTTTTAAAGCCAGGAGGCTGCTGGCTTGGCATCTTCTTTTTGTTGGAGCATTCCGGGGGGCCGCCATTCGCCACAACGCAGTGGGAGCTTCGTGAACACACTCGAGGACGCTTTGAGGTTTTTGCCTGGGAGAGGATTTCTCATAGCCCCTCGGGACGCACTCATAAAGAGCTTTGGTCAGAATTCGTGACGCCCTCGATTTGAGCTTCGAGATGCAGCGTTTGGCCGGCTAGAGGGTGATTGCCGTCGATCACAATAAAGGCAGGAGTCGCATCGATCACTCTAAAGAGGCGAAGCTTTTTGTCGGGATCAAGCGTTTCAAACTGCATCCCCTGGCTGAGATTTTGAAAACGCTCCGGCAGCTTCTTACGTGCAATCTGGATTTTGAGTTTGGGTTCGTAGTCGCCAAACCCGACGCTTGCGTCAAGGACACGCTCGATCGTCTCGCCTGCTTCGCAGCCTAAGAGCTGTGATTCAAGTGCGGGATGGATCGTGCCCTGGCCGAGAACAATCTCTAGTGGCGCACGGCCTTCGGTGGAATCAACGATCACATCGTCCGTGCTCAGAGTGTAATGAAGCCGAATCCGGCTGCCGAGCGCAGCTTTCATAGGGCGGAGTCTACGGGGTAACCCGCACCCGCAAGGCTCTGAGAGATCTTATCGACGCCACAGCCACCTGTCGGGCAAAGAACCTTGACGGTTTTCGTTTCGAGGTCGACTTCGACGTCCTGCAGTCCAAGGTCGCTTTGCAGCGCTTTGCGAATTTTGGCAGCGCACTTGCCGCAGCTCATTTTAGAAATCTTAAATGAAGCGGTGTTGGTCGAAGCCGGCTGAGAAGCTGTAAGAGTTTTTAGTGGAGAATCCGTTTTTGCAGACTTTTCGGCTTCGGCGCAATCGGCGAATGCTGAAACGCTGAGAACCAGAGTGAAGGATGCGGCCAAGATCTTGAAACATGACTTCATGAGACTTGAGCTTAGAGCGGGCGAGTGGATCTCGCAAGCCCACCTACCAGGAGGCCAAGGGAGGCAGTGAGCATAGAATGGCCTCAGGGTTCCCCCCCGACAAGAAACCAAAGCGCGTCCCACGGTCGTAGACAAGATTGAATTCGGCGTAGTGTCCCCGCCTCTCGAGTTGCAGCCTACGGTCGGCCTCCGACCAAGTCTCGCGGAGACGTCTGCCGTAGATGGGCATGATGGCTTCGAGGAAATGATCGCCCACAGACTTCCAGAGGGCAAAATCTCTTTCGAGGTCACCGGTGTTGAGGTGATCGAAAAAGATTCCCCCTACGCCGCGCTCGCGTTTACGGTGGGGAATGTAAAAATATTCCGCCGCGCGCTCCTTGTAGGAGGGGTAGATGTCGGGGCCAAAAGGTGAGAGAGCTTTTTCGGCGACTGCGTGGAAATGAGCTGTGTCCTCGGCGTAGGGGAATCCCATAGGTGTGAGGTCGAATCCTCCACCCCACCAAAACTTTTCTGGCGTCTCCAGGTAGCGAATATTGAAGTGCACCGTGGGCGCCTTCGGATTCTTCATATGGGTGATCAGGCTCACGCCCGTCGCAAAAAAGGGGCCGTCAGCGTCGGAGCCAGGGAATTTTGTTCCTAGAACTCCGGACCAGTTGACCGCGGCTTTTTCGAAAGTCTCACCGCGAATAACGGACATCTCTCCGCCCCCCGAACCTTTTTGGTAGTCCCAGGGACTGCGCTCGAAACGAGCTTGAGAGGCCTCGAGCGTTTCGAAGTCCGCAACAATCCTGTCACGAAGCGATTTGAGGTAAAGGACCACGCTCTCTCGGCGAGAGCTAGGAAACTCGGACATCAGCAGACTCTCTCACTTACTTCTTGAAAACGCCATCCTGGTCGAAAGTCTGGATGTAGAGCCAAGCAGATTCTGCAGCAATCGCAGGGGTGATGCCTTTGTCTTTGTACTTGTTCATCCAAGCGACGCTTGCGGCTCCGCTGAGTCCCATCATTTGGGCGTTGTAAGGTTTGATGGCAGCTTTGTTGTAGCCTTCAGCTTTGTAGGAAGCATTGTGGCGGATAGCACCCAGTTGAATGATGTTGAGCGTGGATGCCTTCATGCGTGCCACAAAAGCCTTGGGATCTTTTTTGAAGGCAGCTTCACCGCCCGCAGCAGCAAAAGCTTTCCAGGTTTTAGGGTGCTTGAGTTTCGCGGCTTCCTTGATGTTGCCACCTTCTCCGCCGATGCCGTGGCAGAAGATGCAGGAGTTCGCGCCTTCGACATTATAAAGACCCTTACCCATTCCTTCTGAAGGCTGGGCCTGAGCGAAGGCTTGGGGAGTGAGAGACATGAGACCTACGTAAAGGATTTTTTGAAATGCTTTGTTCGACATCATGAGTGCAAAAATGCCCCTATTTTTGCGAATCGTCGAGCGCTTTTGCGGAAATGTTGAAGGCTCTGCTGCAGACGCTTTGCCTGGCGGGGTTAAGCATGGCAGCTTTAGGGACGATGACGCCGATCACTCGAGCTGAGCGCAGCATAGATCCTACGGATTCGCTCCCCCCAGGTTGGAGCGAGCGTTTGTCACAGGAATGGGGAAAACCTTATTTCCGTGAGCTCCAAGGATTTCTCGAGACGGAGCGAAGTTTGTCTGGGCCGATTTATCCGGCAGCCACCCATGTCTTTCGGGCTTTACAGTCGCTCGATTTTGAAAAAGTGCGTGTCGTTATTTTGGGTCAAGATCCCTATCATGGTCCTGGACAAGCCGTGGGCCTAAGCTTCGCGGTTCCAGAGGAACTGCGTCCTAAGCCCCCGAGTCTCGTGAATATTTTCAAGGAGATCGCGAGCGATCTTAAGGTGACGCCGGATCTCTCAAAGTCTGAGCTACTGGGTTGGGTCGACCAAGGGGTCTTGCTTCTCAATACCGTTTTGACGGTGCGAGCCAACGAGGCTTTTTCTCACCGCAACAAAGGCTGGGAAATTTTCACCGATCGCATCCTCACCGAACTCGGCGCGCGCAGAGAGCCCATGGTTTTTGTGCTGTGGGGCGCGGCCGCCTTCAAAAAGAAGGAGCTTATCGCAGGTCGCAGTCATCTGATATTGGAGTCGGCGCACCCCTCGCCCCTTTCTGCGCACCGAGGATTCTGGGGCTCGAAACCCTTTTCTAAGACCAATGACTGGCTCGTCTCGCGGGGACTTGAGCCCATCGACTGGATGCGATCGGGGTTTTGAATTTTTTTTGACGCCTCTTTGATACTGGGTTTTGGCTACTAAACTGACCCCATGTCTTTCCTGGGTTTTGGAGCGGGGCTGAGGTCGCCGCACTATAGCGACGTTCTCTCGGGTCGTGTCCTCGAGGTCGATTGGTTCGAAGCGATCTCCGAAAACTATCTGGGCTATGGCGAAGAACCGGCGGGTCGTCCCCTCGAGACACTTCTAAAAGTTCGTGAGAACTTTCCCATTGTTTTGCACGGAGTCTCGCTGTCGATCGGCGGCACGGATCCTTTTGATCGTAGTTATCTCAAGTCTCTTCGCAAACTTTATGAAATTGTGGATCCGGCTTGGGTCTCGGATCATCTCTGCTGGACCGGAGTCCATGGTCATAATTTGCATGATTTGCTTCCGCTTCCCTACACTCGGGACACGATTGGGCATGTCGTTTCGCGGATTCAAGAGGCACAAGATTTTCTAGGGCGCCGTCTGACGATCGAGAATGTCTCAAGCTACCTCAGCTATGCGTCCTCAGAAATGAGCGAATGGGAATTTCTCTCGGAGATTCATGCGCGCACGGGCTGCGGCCTACTCCTCGATGTGAACAATATTTTTGTGAGTGCCCACAATCATGCCTTCGACGCGAGCGAGTATTTGCAGGGAATTCCAGAAGGGTCCGTGACTCAGATGCATCTTGCCGGCCACTCAAGCAATGAAGCGCTTCTTATTGACACGCATGATGCGCCGGTCTGCGACGGCGTCTGGCAACTCTATGCCGAGGCTTTGAAACGATTTGGACGCATCAGCACTTTGATCGAATGGGACGCAGATATTCCCGTTTTTGAAAGACTTGAAGAAGAGGTTAGTCATGCCCGAAGCATTGCTCAAAGAGTCCACGGGTCCCCAATCCTTGCGCAAAATCCAAATCGATCTCGCAAAGATTTTCACCAACCCTCAGGGACCCAGGTCTCTGTCGGAGCAACCTGACTTCGATTTGTCCGCAGTGAAGAACAACTGTGTGGGGGCGAGCGCCCTGGACCGCGTGAGTGTCTATGCCGATGCCTATTTTTTGCGTCTCAAAGAGATTTTAGAAAATGATTTCGAATTGGCTCGTGTTTGCTTGGGGCAGGAGCGTTTTGTGTCTCTCGTTGCAGACTATTTGGCAGCCAATCCTCCCTTCCATCCCGATGCGGCTTGGCTGGGATCCCGCTTTCCGCGTTTTGTGGAGGTCCATGCGGCGTGGCGACGGATTGAGCATCTCCCTGAAATTCTTGATCTCGAATGGGCCATCAACGAAACGCTCTATTCTCCCTGGATCGACGAGAAGGCGGCGATGCAACTTTCTAGTTTGGCTGCCGACGATTTGTCTCTAGCCCAATTCGTAACGGACCCGAGTGTAAGACTCGTCTTTTCGCCTGCGCTCATCGAAGACGCTTGGCTCGATCGTTCCAACCGCTCTGAAGGCGAGCCACTCGAAACAGGGCGCGACTGTGCTCGCCCTTGGCTTGTTGTGAGGCGTGGTGCCCAAGGCGAAGTCAAATTCGCGCGTTTCAGCGATGGGGAGAGACTTCTGTGGCGCGAGATTCACCGTCCTCAGACTCTCACTCAGACCTGTGAAAACTTAAGCAACTGGGATGAGGCCGTCGCAGCTCTCGCAGAACTTGGGGGATGGGCTCAGCGCGGTCTCATCAAAGAAATTCGGCTCAATTCTTCGTCAGGAAATGATGAAGATCTAGAAAAAGGAGAAACTCAATCATGAAAAAACAAAACACCCTGGCTCTTGTTGCTCTGGCGACCGGTGGCATGCTCTTCGCGAGCTCCGCCGCTTTTGCAACCGATAAGGCGGCCGAAAAGACCCAAAAAGAAAAATCCTCTTGCTCAGGTCCTAACGGCTGCGATGGCAAAGACCAAAAGTGCGTCGGCGGCAACTCCTGCAAAGGCAACAGCTCGTGCCATACCGACAAGTCTTCTTGCAAAGGTAGCAACTCCTGTAAGGGCCAAGGTTGGGTCAACTCTAAGAGCGCAGATGAGTGCAAAGAAGCTCAAAAGGCCAACGCAGCTCCAGCAGCACCCGCAGCCAAAAAGGGCTGAGGCATTTCTCTCATATATCCTGGCGCGATTGTCTCCTTTGAGGAGACAATCGCGTCCGTATTTTAGGGGATTGTGATGCCATTTTGCATCCCCCAGGTGCTCCGCTAATATCTGTGGAATGAGTGAATATATTTTCATCGGGGGCAGTCATGGGATCGCAGAGGCTTCAATTCGCCTCTTGTTACAGCGGGATGCTCAGGCTCGAGTCCATCTCTATTCACGCGAAGTGGGTCCTTGGGCATCGGAGAAGCGCGTCGTGTGGCACTGCTTTGATGCCGTAAACTCTGAGGAACTCAACGTGTCGGAAGTGAACTTCGCACAGTTTCGTGGACTTGTTTATGCGCCCGGATCTCTTCAGCTCAAACCGTTTACGTCTTTAAAACTCGAAGACTTCCGCAAAGATTTTGAAGTCAATTATTTCGGCTGTGTTCGAGTGTTACAGACCGTCATTGCACAAGCAAAACTGTCGACCCTCTCGCCGTCGTTTGTCATGTTCTCAACTGTGGCAGCTTTCCGGGGTCTTCCAATGCACACCTCAATCGCATCCTCTAAGGCCGCCCTGGAAGGTCTTTCAAGATCGCTCGCGGCCGAGTACGCACCCCGCATGCGCTTTAACTGCGTGGCACCTTCGCTCACCGATACGCCCCTCGCCCAACCCATTACGTCGCGCGAGGCGAGCCGTAAGATCTCAGAGGAGCGACACCCTTTAAAGCGCCTTGGCACTTCAAACGATGTCGCTCATGCGGTTGATTTCCTTTTGAGCGACGCGAGTTCTTGGATGAGTGGGCAAGTCTTGCGCCCCGACGGAGCGATGAGTCTCTAGCTTATTAAAGCGCGCTGCTCAAGATAAGTCCCGCGCAGAGAAGCAGACCCATCACGAGATGAAGTTGAGCGGTCTTGATACGGATTCCCGCGAGTCGGCCCGACTCAGGGCCCGATGCGCTCAATACCGCTCGAGAAAGCAGAAACGCCAGAGGCAACGCGAGAAGTGTTGGCAGCAGAGCGATCACCGGCAATGCGCCGTGGAGCGAAGCCACCACGAGGCTGACCCACGCGAAGACATAGACGACCCACAAAAGATGGCGCGCGCGACGAAATCCAAGAATAGATGCGAGTGTGCGTGCTCCGCTCTTGGCGTCTACGGGAATGTCTTGGAGGTTGTTGGAGTGGAGGATGCCAACTGCAGCGAGTCCGAAGTAGGCTCCCAGAAGAAGCATGTCGCTCGAGACGCGTGAAAATGTGGCAATCGAAAAACCAGCCGTCAAGAGAGGGCCACAAAGAAGAAAGACGTTGATGTCCCCTAGGGCGCGGTATTTTAGATTGAGTGGCGGGCCTGAGTAGCCAAGAACACCAAGCACAGCCGCCCCTCCGATAAGAGTCATGAGTGCAGGTTCCAATACGAGTACGGGCACCCCGAGAGCTGCACCAATTATAAGGCAGACCCACGCAATCGAATTG
Source organism: Bacteriovorax stolpii (assembly GCA_945881775.1). Lineage (GTDB taxonomy): Bacteria > Bdellovibrionota > UBA2428 > UBA2428 > UBA2428 > CAMCVE01. The sequence continues at coordinate 80,396 of CAMCVE010000003.1, read as the reverse complement.
AGTTGCCGCGCACTCAGCGTGCCGTCGAGGAGAATGCCGCTGCCGCCTAGTGTCCCCGGAAGGTCAATGAGACGAAGGTGATCATAAACATCATTCCAAATATTGATGGCAATCTGGAGAAAGACAGCTCCCAAGAGTGCCATCCCAAAGAGCACGAAGTTGGCTTGCCAACCGAGTGCGAGTCCGAAAAAGAGCACGGCGAGTCCGGGTGTTGCTGTGGCCGTGAGGCTCGGTGCGCGCACTGTTTGTAGCCAGAAGCCAAGATTTTTGGGACGTGTGGGGCGGTCTTCTCGGGAGTGAAGCGCTAGCACGACCCGCTTGTCGGTTTTCGAAACATCGATCACTTCGCGTGGCAGCGCTAGCCACTTGCGCCCTTCGCTTTCGAAGCTTGCGTCCAGCAGAATCTGGCGCAGATCTGGATTGCTTAGAGAAATTTCCACGAATCGCGGTTGCGGATGAGAGTCGCTCATTTCTTTCTACCCTTGAGAACTTCGAAGAGTGACTCAAAGGCAAGTCGTACGTCGGGCGGTATGGGATGTAGGGCGTGAAGCTCTTCTAACACTCGGCCCGCCGCAAAGATTTGAGCGGCAGCTTGGGACCTGGATTCCGTGATGGCATAGGCCAGCTCGTCGTGGCTCCAGGGATATCCCTGGGCGGGAGCCTCCACCCCAAGGCAGCGGCTTAAGGAGGCTTTGAGAGAGGGATTCTTCGAGAGAATTCGCAGGGTGACAGAATTCACTAGCCCTTCCCTGAGATCTTGCGCGAAGGGCTTCTCAGATTCAGTTGAAAAATCGACCACGTCGTCAATGATCTGAAACGCGGCACCTACGAGGCGACCGATTTCTTTGAGCCCGTGTGAGAAATCGTCCCTTGGAAAGCTGACATTGCTAAGCTCTAGGATTTGAAGAGGTGCCGTGCAGGCCCACTCCATGAGACTCCCAGTCTTTTTATGGTGGACCGCGCTCAGTTGGGACTCAGAAACATCGATCTCTCCGATGAGCTCCTGTTGCAACCATTCTCCGTAGACGAGCATTTCCGCACTACGCGCGAGACTTTTAACAAGCTCGAGATTGTCGAGTTCCGAGACTTCACGAAGCGTTCGCGAAAGAAGGAGATCCCCAGCCAGCACCGCGCGAGAGTTCGAGCTGAGGCGACGTAGCGTGGGTTTGCGGCGTCTGAGGTCGGATTCATCGATCACGTCGTCGTGGGCGAGCGAAGCTGCGTGAACGAGCTCAACAGCGCGAGCGATTTTCAGCGACTTTGCTTCATCAAGAGCGATCCAGTCCGCGATCAGAAGACTTAGGAGGGGACGCACTCGCTTGCCTCCCGCAACGAGACCACGGCTAATGAGAGCCTCGATCTCGGGAACGGGGGACTCCAAACCGTCAACACGATAGGACACGCGAGAAAGACGATGCTGAATCCGATCAGGTAGGGAAAGCTTCACGACTTCATAGATAACGATGAAATGACTGGAGATGCGAGAAGTTTTTATGAATCAATAAAATTTTAAGGCTGCAGGCCGTGCGGCCCACTACTTCTTAGTGAAGCCTTCGAGCACGATCGCCTTGGTGGGATCAAAGAAGTTCGGAGGAAAGACCAAACTCGAAGCCTTTTTCTGGCGCTCAAGGAACTTTGGAGTGACTCCACAGGACTTGATTCCCTGGCCTTCTTGTCGTCTAAACAAGGATTGAGTAAGGATTTTTCCTTCTTTGAGGCCGATAACTTCTGCAATCTCGGAAATATGACGGTGTCCATGAGCGTCTCTTTCGACCTGGACGATGACGTTGAGGATGTCGGCCATATGCTGCCTAACGAGGAGCGAAGAGATGCCGCTCTCTTCGATGAGCACGAAGGCTTCGAGTTTGTGAAGCGCACTCGTGGCTGAATTGGCGTGGATTGCGGTCATGCTGCCCTCGTGGCCGGAGTTCATGGCCTGCAGGATGTCCCAAGCCTCTCCGCCGCGAGTTTCACCAACGATAATGCGGTCGGGGCGCATGCGAAGCGCATTTCGCACCAGGCGTTTGGTGTCGAAGCCTTCGTCGTAGGTGCTCTCATCTCTTGCTTCGAGCCGGGCCACATTGTCTTGGCGAATCACGAGTTCCAGAGTGTCTTCGATGATCACCAAGCGCTCTGAGTTTGGAATCAAGCCGATGATGGCATTGAGAAGTGTCGTCTTTCCTGTGCTGGTGCCTCCGCTGACGATCATGTTCAATCGACCGGCGATGCACACATTCAAAAAGTAGAGGACCTTTTCGTCGAAGAAGTCAGCTTTGACCAAATTTCTTAGATCGAGCATCTGCGATTGAGCTTTGCGGATGGTGATAACGGGGCCTTCGACGGCAACAGGAGCGACGATGATGTTGGCTCGAGATCCGTCCGGGAGGCGGACGTCCGCGTAAGGGAACTTTCGGGAAACTTCTTTGCCGGCGAGTCGAGCGATGCCCGAAGCAATTTTGTTAAGCTCTTCTTGCGAGGCAAAGCTCAAGTCGCTGCGTTCGATCACGCCTGCGCGTTCGACAAAGATCGAATGGGGCCCGTTGACCATGACCTCGCTCACCTCGGGATCGCTGAGGAGCGCCTGCAAGGGACCTGTTTCGAGGGCCCAATCAGGGGACGAGGGTTTCTTCTTAGGAAGGCGTTGTTCTTCGGCCATCGAGACTTAAGTATAGCTGAACAAAAAAAACCTGCGAAATCCGAAGATTTCGCAGGTTTTATAGAGCTTTGGCTCTGGAAGAAGCTGGATTACCAGCGACCGCCACCACCGCCGCCACGGCTTCCGCCGCCGCCACCACCGCCGCGGTTATCGCGGGGTTCCATCGGCTTGGCTTCGGTGACCGTCAGAGGACGACCTTCGAAGTCATTGCCGTTGAACTTAGCGATTGCGTCGCGAGCTTCAGCTTCGGTCGACATTTCGATGAAGCCGAAACCTTTGCTGCGACCGGTGTCGCGATCAGAAATGATCTTGGCCGACTCGACGCTGCCTACAGAGCCGAAAGCGCTCGTAAGCGACGACTCGGTCGCGGAAAAGGGAAGATTACCGACATACAATTTTTTACCCATAAAACCTCCTATGGCTTGGGGCCGCTCAGGAGGATTGGGACTGAAATATCCGAAGACTCGAAAGAAGCAGTTGAACTTAGGAGAACCTTAGACCTTTTGTTGTCCAAAGGGAAGCGCCGAGTTGATTCGGGTGTTTTAACGGTGTGTTGGGCTTTTAGTTGGTTTTGAAGGCTCTTTGACTCTCAAAGGCTTGGTGGACTTGCCGCAGGTCTTCATTTCAGAGACTGAGAGGAGCCCCGTCGTACCGACCGTGATGGCTCCCGCACTGTTGCGTTTGTCGCCTTCAAGGGCTTCGAAGTAGCCGCGAGTTCCGGCGTCGATGCAGTTCGCGGTGCACTCGTCGTCGTTGATGCGCAGACCGGTGCCCCATTCAGGTTTTTTTGTTCCGGAGCAAGCGATTCGAGTGTTTTGAAACTCGTTGCCGTTGGCGCAGCGAGCCCGTTTTGCAGCAATTTCTTGACTGTAGATCTCGGCAAGAACGTCTTCGGGGGGACGTTTTTCGTCTTTCGCCCGAGCCAGTATAGCCTCGAGTGGAAAACGGTTTTCGGGTTTTGTCTGCTCGGCGAGAATGAGCTCTCTGAAAAATGCCGTTGTGAGCGAGAGATCGTCTCCGACGGCGTGACCCTTCTGCCGCGACAAGATCCTGAATTGTGCGGTCTCGACTTGACCCGCGTGAGAGCTTGCAAGGAAGACTCCTTGATAACCATTGCAGGAAATCTCCGAATCAATCCACTTGTTGCCGGAGAGTTCGCGAGCAAAGACGCCTTGGTGAGCGTTGTCCGAAAGGTTGGTTCTTAGGAATGTGTTGTTGTTAAAGTTCAGGTCGAGCGAAGCTCCCGCTCCTTGGTTGCGGGTGAGTTCAGAATCTTCAATCGACGAATTTTCAGTTTGGTAGCCAGCAAAGCCGTCGAACCAGTTGTGGCTGGCTTTCATGCGTTGCACTCGGAGGCGAGCTACGTGTTTTTCGGTGACCATGCCTCCTGAGGCATTGTTGTTGAGGATCACATCGCTCACCTGAATATCTTCGGCTCCGCGAATCGTGATACCGTTGTTGCGAATAGCCGAAGGGCCCGTGCCGTCGCAAGTCGCATTGGAGATCGCCTCGCCGGGTTTTCTGGGAGGTGTTTTGGCGTTTGGTGTCCAGCACTCGTAGCTTTGATTGTCCTTGTTGCCGTCGATATCGAATCCCGAAACACGCACGTTGCGCACGGTCTTGATCTGTGAAGAACCGTCTGCCGTCACCGTAAAGAAGTCTTCGCGACCCGTCTTGGGGTCTTTCATCCATTTTGTGTGGCGCGAGCCAATGACCATCACGGGTGCGTTGGCGTTGTCGGCGAGCTTGATTTTAACTTTGCCGGCCCCCACGAGGTTGATGTTGTCGCGCTCGATGAAAATGGGTTCCTGGCAGGTGTAGTCCCCAGCAGGTACGGTGATCGTGACTTGTGAGGAAGATGTCTTCGCGTTGTCGATCAGGCTTTGAATCTGACGGCAGTCGGTGGATGCGTGACCCACTCGAGCCACAAAACAGGACATAGCCAAGCAGGACGAAAATACGAGTTTGCCCATGCTTTTAAGTATGACACGAACTTTGCTCAAGTGTGTAGAGGGTTAAGGGTCGTGGGCTCCAGTGGAGTTCGCGATAGAGCGTCAAGGCGCTGACCCCAGAGAGATGATTCTCTCCAGGGTCAGCTTCGCTTAGCGTCGACGCTCGGGTCCAAAATAGCTATGTCTTGTCGGGCCTCGAGGCGTAAAATCGTCCCCATAGCCCTCCGCCACTAATGGGGAACCGGGTCCACGACGCTTGGCATCGTCGTCCTTGGAAGAGTCCTTGCTCGATTCTTCCGAACTAACGGAAATGTCCCGAGCGCCACTCGCTTTGAGAATCTCGAAGGCTTTCTTTTTCCAGGTGCTGTCATCAACGTGCACTGAGAGCAAAATTCCGCCGCTCTTGATGATCCCTTCGTAGCGTTTGGCTTCGTATTCGGGAACACCGAGACCGATGAGCGCCCCCGTGAGTCCGCCGATCACGCTACCTGCCCCAGCTCCGGCTAGAGCCGCCATGATTGGGCCAGCAGCAACGAAAGGTCCGATCCCTGGGATTGCGAGAGTGCCAATTCCGGCGAGCCAGCCTAGCGTTCCACCCAAAAGAGCTCCGCTTGCGGCACCCGTTGTGGCTCCTTCAGGAGCTTTCGTGGCTTTCTCATGTGCGAATTCCTTAGTGGAGTCTGCGGTGGGCATGAGCACCGAGACGTCAGAGATGCGAAACCCCTCCTCTTTCAAGGCTTCCACGCCGTTCTCTGCGGAAAATTTATTATCGAAAATACCAAAGACCGCTTTAGTTCCTTTTTTTTCCATTGTGAGTTCCTCCTGATTGAATCGGGGTTGTGCCTAGCGAGCTGCTGGCGAGGGTTGGATAACGCTGAGATATTTTTCATTGATGGATGCGTTGTTCAGTACGGCGCGAACGTGATCACGGATCACTTGACGTTCGCGTGAACTCTCGACGCTACCTCGGAGTGTAACGTATTGTCCCATCGTGACGATGGTGATGTTGTGCGCCTGTGTGGAGAGCGTTTTGTCGTCAACAATACGTTCGCGGATTTGCCGAGTTCTTTCGACGTCCGCATTGCTGCCTTTCGATTGATCGACGGCTGTGACTTTTCCTCCTTCAGCTTCGGTGCTTTGGGCGGTGAATGCTCCCATGACGAGCAAGGCTGACAGAAAAAGTTTTTTGAATTTGTGTTCGAAATGCATTCAAGTTTCTCCTTTTTGAAAGTTTCGAAAGGAGAGAGCTGCACGTGATGTGCCAGGTTCTATTCGGGTCAAAGCCGGGTGGACTCGTCAGAACGGGACACTAAGTCCCGCTGCGTGGGGCAGGTTTTCCAATCGCAGGGTCTCTATGAAGATTGAGTTTTAATCTGAAATGGGCGAGTTGATTGGAATTTTGGAGGATACCCACGGCTCTGTTTTTGCTTCGCAAAAAACTCGCCGTCCACATTGCGCTCAAAACTTGCCCCAAAGGGCAACTTTTGCCGCTGGGAAGGGAAACCACATTGCGCTCAAAACTTGCCCCAAAGGGCAACTTTTGCCGCAATGTGGTGCCCCAGACCGGAGTCGAACCGGTACGCCGCTTTCGCAGCACAGGATTTTAAGTCCTGGGTGTCTACCAATTCCACCACCAGGGCAATTTCGATAAAAAATTAGCGCGTCTTTGATCATTTCACGAAGACGCGCTGTCGGGCAAGCGTTGAACTAAGAATTCGCGCTGGAATCAGTTCATGATGGCGACGGCCTTGGGGTCTGTGCCTTGCTGGCGACCTTCGCGCTCTTTCAGGCGGCGATCGACTTCTTTGTTGATCGCTTTGTCGAGACGCTGCTTGAGGCTCGTCTTTAGGAAACCCGCGATCAGGCTGTTGAGGTTTGTCTCGACCCACTCGCCGAAGCCGTTGGAAGACTGCTTGAATCCGGCGTCAAAGACCGATGCGTACAAGATGCTCACATTGCGCATTTGGAAGTCCGAGATGCGCAGACCGTCAAGGCTGATATCGGGGAAGTCTTTGGTGGCGACAGCCTTGAGGCTGAAGTCCACATCGACACGACCCACGAAAAGCGTGCCTTCGACCCCGTCCCACGTGCAAGTCACTCCGCCCTTATTGAAGTACTGGGCGTGAACGCTTGAATCGTTTAGGACCACGTGGACTTTGGTGTCATCGGGGTTTTGGGGATCGAAACTCACTTCGACATCTTTGATCTCGGCTTGCCAGTTGACGCTCCAGAAGTAGCGACGATCGTCGCAGTACCACTTCGGTGAGAGTGGCTGAATCTTGCCTTTGAAGCCTGTGTAGACTTTGGGTGTGAGCACACCTTCGAGCAGGGTGGCCGTGAGATCTTGAGTGCTTTGAGCCTTGGCGCCGCCCGAGAGAGAGAGAGTCGCTAAGAGTATTGCGGTTTTGATTTTGTTCACAAATGTCATCATGAGGTCCTCTTATGAATGGATCGTGTTGCGGCGCAGCCTAAAGAGGGCGCCGTGAAGGGTCAAGGCAAAAGGCGGCTCCCAAGAGGGCTTACTTGAGAGCCCCCCAGTGAGCCCCGACTGAGGCATCGGCTTTCATCGGTACCCGGAAGCTTTCACCAATGAAATCCTTAAGAATATCTGGGTTTTCCATGCGCACCCGAACGGCGTCCTCGAAGGCGCGGATGTCCACGCCAGAGGGCACTTCAAAGAGGAGTTCGTCGTGAATCTGTAGGATCATTTTAACGCTAGGGTACTGAGGCATGACCTCGCGACGGATATCGAGCATGGCCTTTTTGATGAGGTCTGCGGCCGTGCCCTGGATGGGAGAGTTGATCGCCGTACGCTCGGCGAAATTGCGCAGATTGGGGTTCTTGGACTTGAGGTCGGGCAAGTAGCGCACGCGACCTGCGAGAGTTTCGACAGACTCCGAGGCATGTGCGGACTTCAAGACTTCGTCCATGTAGCGCTGAATGCCAGGGTAAGTCCTGAAGTAATCGTCGATAAACTTTTTGGCTTTGTTGCGGTCGATGCCAAGGCTCTTGGCGAGACCAAAGGGTGTCTGACCGTAGATGATCCCGAAATTGATCGCCTTGGCGGTGCGGCGATCGTCGGAACTCACTTTGTCTTCGTCGACACTCATGACCAGAGCTGCTGTACGACGATGAATATCGGCGTTCTCCTGGAAGGCGCGCACAAGCTCTGGGTCCCGAGAGATGTGCGCGAGAATTCTCAACTCAATCTGCGAGTAGTCGATGCCGAGAAGGCGCGTGCCCTCGGACGCCTTAAAGGCTTCGCGGATACGCCGACCCCGCGGAGTGCGGATGGGAATGTTTTGGAGGTTTGGGTTGGAAGATGAGAGACGACCCGTCACGGCCACTGTTTGCGAGAAGTCCGTGTGGAGTCGACCGTCCCGTGGACTCACGAGTCGGGGGAAGGCATCGATGTAAGTGGACAGGAGCTTGTGCACTTCGCGGATCTCCAGCAGGGCGTGCGGGAACGGATGAGAGAGTGCGAGTTCTTCAAGAACAGATGCGTCCGTCGAGGGACCCGTTTTCCCCTTCTTCAGAACGGGCAATTTGAGATCTTCAAAGAGAACTTTGGCAAGTTGTTTGGTCGACGCAAGATTGAAGTCGGCTGCGACTTGAACGCCGTGTTCGCTGAGCACACACATGGCATTCTCCTCGAGGCGAGTGACTTCCTTGTGAAACTCGTCAGATAGCTCGGTGAGTTTTTCGAGATCGATCGCACAGCCGACTTCTTCGATTTCAAAGAGCAGTGAGGCCAAAGGAGCATCGAGATCATTGTAGAGACGTTGGAGGCGCTCGTTGTCTGCGAGTTTGGCAGAAAGTTTTTCCCAAAGTGCAAAAGTGACCACGGCATCTTCGGCCGCATAGCGTGTTGCGAGCTCGGCATCAACAAAGCTAAAATTCTCGAGCTCGCCGACAGCTTCTTCAAAACTCATGCAGGTGTATCCAAGATGTTTGGCCGCGAGCTGGTCCATGCCATGGCGCTCAGAAGGGTTGATCACGAAACTCGCTATCATCGTGTCGTCGATGCGCTCGGCACTGATGCGCAGGCCTTCTTGGGATAAAACATGGAGGTCGTACTTCGCGTTCTGAAACACGACGCGTGCGAACGGCGCGGTCTCAGTGAGCCACTCAGCCAATGCGGCAAGAGTTCCTGCGGGATCAAGATTTGCGGAGCTGTCTTGATGCCTGAGCGGCACATAGTAGCCGTGCTGAGAATCAAAGGCGAGGCTCAGCCCCACCATGTCGCCCTTACCCGTCCGCTCAAGAGAAAATGTCTCGGTGTCGAGCGCGAGGCGATCCGCACTGGCGTGCGACTTCAGCAGCTCACGAAACTCTTCCAGCGAATTCACGCGCGTGAGTTCAAAGCGGCCGTCACTTGTGGATTCTGTTCCAGTGATTTCAGGAGTCTCACCAGTTTCGTTTTGGTAGCGTTTCTCAACTTGCTCGTACATGCGGTTGAATCCGAGCGTTCCAGTAAAATTGCGAAGCTTTCCCCAATCTGGAGTCGAGCGATTGAAGCACGACAGATCTTTGGGCACAGGAGCGTCGTGTGAGAGTTGAACCAGTGCGAGTGAGGTCCTTATGAGCTCTAAGTTTTCTGCAATGGCTTCGATCTTTTTTCCTTTGAGTGGGTCTCCCTTGTCGGAGGGATTTGCGCTGGATAAGTGGCGGTCAGAAGCGGCCTTCAGGACCGCATCGAGCGACTTATAGTACTGAATTAGTTGAGTCGCGGTTTTGGGGCCCACGCCAGGGGCTCCCGGCACGTTGTCGACGGAATCACCGCAGAGTGCCTGCACATCGGGAACGAGTGAAGGCTCGACACCAAATTTCTCGAGGCACTCGTCCAGGTGTGACCATTTTTGTTTCATGGTGTCGAGGCACCAAACATGTGGACCGATGAGTTGCAGCAGGTCCTTGTCGCCTGTAACGATCACAAAATTTTCTTCGGGATGGTGAGCGATCATTGTGGCAATGAGGTCGTCTGCTTCGAAACCGGGAGCATCGAGTTGTTTGATACCGATCGCGTCGACGCCAAGTTTGCAGTTCTCGAGTTGAACGCCCAAATCTTCGGGCGGCGCTGAGCGGTTGGCCTTGTATTCAGGGTAGATCTTATGGCGGTATCCCTTTTCTTTTTGATCCCAGAGAAGCACGATGCGCTGGATTTGGTGCTGGTCGAGCAGTGACTGAAGCATCTGCATGAACCCGTAGGTTGCATGTGTGGGTGTTCCGTCGGGAGCCGTTAAGGAGGGTTGAAGGGCGTAGTAGGCTCGGAAAATGTAGCTTGAGGCGTCGAGAAGAAAAATCGCGTTCTGGAGGAAATCTTTGGACGGGCGAGACATGAGCTAAAGACATAGGTCGAAAGCCCTGGATTGTCACACGCCCGAAATGCCTTAGGATGGAGTGATGAAATTACAGGTGGGTGATCTGGAAATCTGGATTTTGGAGACCGGGTACTTTCGCTTAGACGGGGGCGCGATGTTCGGTCTCATCCCGCGAACCTTATGGTCGCAGAAGCTCGCCCCCGATGAGCAAAACCGAATTCCTCTAGGACTAAGAACTTTGCTCGTCAAAGGCCCAGGATACACAGCAATTGTCGACGCAGGCATGGGAAGCAAATGGGGTGCCGGCGGTCCGAAGAACTTCGATCTCTCGGTGCGCCCTTGGTCCGAAATTCTTGCTCCGACGGGCGTTAGTCCTCAGGATGTCGATCACGTGATCGCCACACACCTGCATTTTGATCACGTCGGTGGGCTCACGGAGTTCTCAGAAGACGGGACGAGCCTGCGTCCTGTGTTTGAGAGAGCCGAACACTGGGTCTCGCAGAGAAACTGGGATTTCGCTCGCGACCCTGGTCCACGTGAGTCCGCCTCTTACCGCTCTGAGAACTGGGAGCCGTGGGCGAGGAGCGGTCAGTTGCGTCTCGTCGACATCGCTTTGTCTGGCGATCCACAGCCGCTATTGCCAGGGCTTTGGGCTGAGGCAAGCGATGGGCACACGCTCGGGCAAATGATCGTGCACCTGAGGTCAGGGCGCTCCGAAGGCAATGTCGTTTTTTGTGCCGATCTTCTACCGACTCAGTATCACATCAAAGAAACTTGGGGCATGGGATTTGATCTTCAACCTCAGGTCTTGCTTCAGGAAAAGAGGCGATTCTTGGAAAGTGCCGCGCGCCACGACTGGGGGCTTATCTTAGAGCATGATCCGACTCGAGCTTTGATCAGGGTCGAAAAAACAAACTCAGAATCAAGGGGCGGAAATATTCAGATTCGGCCAGACGGCGGACATCTCTAGAAGTCGTGAGATGTTGCTAAAGGCCCCTCCACTCCAGAAGTCGATCCCGCGCGCATAGTGATGCAAGACGGGAAAGGGGTCGCTGTAGATCATGTTTTCGTCGAGGTTGCTCTCCGCCCAAACGGTGGGAAAGACCTTAAGAAACGGACAGAAATCCCACAGCATTGTGTCGGGCCGAGTGGTGGTTTGTGTGCTCAGAGGTTCTGCAAAAAACTCCAGAGTTTCAATCTGCAGTAGAGAGCTGTACGAATCCGTTGGGCAGTCGCGACGGAAAACTCGGTGCAAGGCACCACTACGAAAGAGTCCGTTTGCGAGGAAGTACTGGCCAGCTGCGCCCGAATCAAGCCAAAGACTGAGTTGGGGCAGAAACGCAACGCTCTTTGTGGGGACACTGGCCATCCAAGTCCGCCAACGGCCAATCGGGATGCGTGTGAGATTTTTTAATTCGAAGTTCGAAGTGTTCTCGATCCGTGGGCGCGATCCATGAGAAGTCCACAAAAGAGCGTCGAAGGATTCGGATCCGAAGGGCGCGCTATAGATCAATTTCGTAGCACCTTTGGTGCCCCCATCTTCGAGTCCAAGCACGCGGAAGCGGGTGTCTAAATGAGCATCTTTGAGGAGCGCCCGCCTCGAAAAGAGGCCCCATGTGGTGGACTTGCGTTCACTAAGAGAAACCGGCGCTAGCTGAGTCCAGTCAAAAGATACTCCCTCCTCGGCGGTCCAAGGACGAGGCGTCACATCGTTCCAAAGACCGAGACTCTCGATCTTGCGTCGCAGCGCCCAGGGAATTTTGGCAGAACTTTTGCGTCGAGGCGACGAGCTCGCAAAATCACTGAGGCGCTCGTGCTCGTGACGATTGAAATGAAAATGCCACTCGAGCTGAGTCTGCCCCGAGTTCTCTGTCTCAACCAGCGAAGTAAAAATTTGCTCGGGCAGACAAACGCCGACGTCGGCCTGTTCATCGAAAGATGAATCTTTGGCGGCCAGAAGCCATTTTATTTCGGCTCCAGTGTAGCGCGCCTGGATCGCCTTGAGCGCCATACGGGCTGACACGTTGCAACCGACGATCGCGAATTTTTTGGATGCAAGGCCGCTCATTTCCACTTAGATCATAACAAATCTCATGGGAAATGCTCTGATCTTGTTCTTAATCGCGACATTCGGCGTCGTATGGTCTCGATACGCGCATCGTGGCGCGTGGGGCCTATTCCGCCAACTTTTTTTGCGGTCGGGCTGGGGACTTAAAGGGGCTTGGTATTGGGGGATAGGGTCTCTAACATTGGGACTGCTCGCGAGTTTCGCAGCTCTAGGGATCGCTTTGCCTCCCCTACTCTCGCATCTTTTTCACTCTTCAAAAGAAGTCTCGGTCTCTCTTATTGCTTTTGCGATCGTGTTGGTTCTGAGTCTGACGTGGCTTGTCTCTCTGAATCGCTACCGAGTATGCGTCGAAGAATTTTTTGATCAAAAGAATTGATCGCACTGGCAGCTACGGACATCTCTAGCGTTTCAACAAGAGCTCTGTTCAAAGATTGCGATTCCAACCCTAGATCTGCTTAGATGAGGGGCATGACAGAATCAGAGATCCTCATGGAATACCAAAAAATTGCCACCTTAGGCAGCATTTCGGGGTTACTGGCTTGGGACCAAGAATCTCTTATGCCCGAAGGAGGCATTGGGCTTCGTCAAGATCAACTGGCCCTGCTCTCCACGATGACACATCAGCGTATGACGGCCCCAAGTTTTGTGGATTCTGTTTTAGCAAGTTCTTCGAGTTCTCCTCACATCAGACGTCTCAAAGAAGATGTCGCCAAGCAGCGCGCGCTTTCGCCGGACTTTGTTGAGCGCCACTCGCGCGCGCAAGTCGAGTGCACCGAGATCTGGAAAAAGGCTCGAGCTGCCAAGAGTTTTGCGATGGTCCAGCCGCACCTGGAGAACTTGATCTCGCTGCAACGAGAGCGACTCGCGGCATTCCGAAAAGATTCTATCCTCGGTCCGCGTTATAAGGATCTCTCCGACTACGAAGTTCTATTGGGAGAGTATGATCCTGGCCTCAAGGCTTCGTCCGTGCGTCGCTTGCTCGAAGAGGTGGCTCGCGGTCTTCAAGAAAGAATTCCTCGGATTCTAGCGAAGCAGGCAGGTCGCCGCGTTGCTCGAGCGGCGGTTCTTGAGAAGAGAAAGATGCCAATCGTGGAGCAGCGAAAGCTTTTAGTTCCGGTTCTTGAAGCTCTGGGGTTTGATCGCAAGCACGGGCGCATCGACGAGTCGACCCACCCCTTTTGCGGCGGATCCGAAGATGATGTTCGCATGACCACGCGCTACCGCGAGGACGACTTTACAGATTCGCTCTCCGGAGCGATTCATGAATGTGGCCATGCGCTCTACGAGCAAGGGCTTCCACGCGAAACGCTACGCACTCCTTGTGGTCGGACGGACTCATTTGGTATCCACGAGTCTCAGAGCCGGCTCTATGAAAATTTTATAGGACGATCCAAACCCTTCTTCAGCTTTGTTGAATCACTCACGGGCCGCGACCCTGCTGATCTAGACTTGATTTTCAACTGGGTAGAACTCTCGAGCATCCGGGTCGACGCCGACGAGGTGACTTACAACTTGCATATTGTTTTGCGTATGGAGCTCGAAGAGAAGTTGATCAATGGAGGGCTGGCTGTAAAAGACCTTCCACATGCCTGGCGCACGCGCTTTGCTGAACTTTTTGGCTATGATCTCGCGGATGATTCCGAAGGGTGTCTCCAGGACATTCACTGGTACGGTGGCGCTTTTGGATATTTTCCGAGCTACGCGCTAGGGAATCTTCTATCGGCCGAGCTCTTTTCAGAATACCAAAAAGTCGATCCCGAATGGAGCACGAGAGCCGCTCTCGGCGATTTCAAGAGGCTCCTGGCCTTCCTTCGTGAAAGAGTGCACGCGCAAGCTTGTTTTGAGGACACGCCAACCCGCATTCGCAAAATGCTCGGCGGACGCGATTTCGAAGCCAAAGCTTTTCTGGATTATGTCGATCGAAAATATCTTCAAATTTGACCGAGTTTTGAAACTTCGTTTCCGAGACTCACCAGCTCGTCGTTCTCAATAACCCATAATGACGATTTTGCACGCTGTGCACTGCGCGCCAGGGCACGTGCCAGTTCAACATCCCGAATTGGGGCTGCCTTAGGGAAGAACTTCTGGAGCGGTTTTACCAGCGGTCGCGCAAGCGAGATCGAAAGCCCTTCGAAGAAACGCGACTCAGCTCGTTCTCCCATGAGGAGCGAAGGTCTTGCGATCACCAGTTTTCCAAAGCCGAGTTCCTTAGCGTAGCGCTCGATGTGTCCTTTTACGCGAAGGTAGCCAAAGAGGGACATTTCGTCGGCCGATCGTGCGCTAATGAGGACCACTTTGGGCACGCCACATTCGCGTGCCGTGCCAAGGACCGCGTTTGCGAGCTGCCATTCGATGCGCTGAAAATCGGCAAAGCTTCCGGCTCGAGATCGCGTCGTTCCGAGGCAGTAAAACAAAACGTCTGCCCCCAAGAAGAGATCTCGGTGCTCTGTAGCAAGACGCTCGAAGTTAACGACCGGAGTCTGAAGATGCTCGTCGTTGTGTCCGTGAGGCTTTCGGCCGGGTGCGATCACCTGGTCGAAATCCTTGCTGAGCATCGGCGCTAAGCTCGAGCCAATAAGACCGCTGATTCCGAAGAGAAGAGCTTTGGACATTCGTGATTCCTTTCTATCAGCTTTCGTTGGGGCCGACGACGATCACGGGCTCAACTTGCCCACGCTCAGGTTGCTTTGCATAAGACAGATGGTGAATGGCGGAGAAGCGGTGATCCTTACGCCGTTTGTCGTAGCGCGTGATCATGAGTGGCGAAGTCCACCCCGCCATTTGCTGGATGCCTCGATGCGAGGCCCCTTCGTCGAGGGCATGGGTGATCGCCGTTGCGCGAAGCGCGTGCGGCGTTACACGTTGGCTGAGTCCCGAGCGACGCGCCGCTTGACGCACGATGCGCCCAATCTCTGAAGTTGAGAGCGGGGCATCAAAAGTTTTTGCGCGCGTTGAGACGAGCAAAGGATCGGATGAGTGTTGCTTGAGGAATCTTATCCAAGCCTCTGGATCTGCGGCCAGTGATGCGCGTGGGCAATCTTCCGGATGAAGACGCAAAAGCCACTCGCTCCAAGTTTCCATCAATCGCTCTGGAAGCGGAAGCACCCGCGCACGGTCACCTTTGCCGTGGACGCGCAATGTCCAGCTCCCCTCGAGTCGCTCCAAATCTTTCATATGAATCGATGCGGCCTCCGAGCGGCGAAGTCCGAGCATGAGCAGGGTCTCGACTGTAACCCGCGAAAGCGCACGAAAGAGACGGCTTCCCTCCATCGGTGGAAAGGAGCTAAGCAGCTGGGCAACTTCGGCGTTGTTTAGGTAGGCCGTCTTTGAGTCCTGAGTTTGGGGAAAGCTACGGATAAGGTCTGCGGGGTTTTTCTCGATCCAGCCTCGGGAAAGGGCCCATTTGCAGAAGCTCTTCACGACGGCGAGCTTTCGAGTCGTGGTGCTTTTGGCGAGTGCTCTATCGATGACCAGGTACTCGCGGTACTCGGCAATCAAAAGAGGCGACATTTCTTGGTTCCAGTGAGCCCAAATTCCCCGTCCACTCAGAAATTTGAAAAAATCTTGGAGGTCGGCGGCATAGGCTCGTCGGCTGTGCGGACTGAGTTGGACAAGCGAGAACTCTTGGATGGCACTTGAAACGGGAACTTTGGGAAGGTCTTTGTGGATAAGAGCCGGAAGCGTTGCAATTTCTGGGGGCTGGAATTTGAGGCGGTTGCTGCGCTTTTTAGGGGGTTTTTTGAAGGCGCTCTGAAGGCGTCCAAGAAGTCGAAGAATCTTTCCTTTGAAACTCAAAATGGGCTCCCTGCGAGATTTTTGGCCTTTTTCATGAAATCATATAGTTACTATAAGCGATAATTTAACTTATCGCGCATTAAACACAAGTTGTGCTGTGCTTAGAGTGTTATGTGGAGCGTTAGGAATGCTTCTCGCTTTGGCTCGGCGATGAGTTTTACAACGATCTTTGCAGCTCTTGCCGGTGTTTTTTCAATCCCTACTTTGCTCCCTCCAAGACCTCCTGGCCGTATCTCAGTGATGAGCTTCAATGTCGAAAACCTTTTTGACGCCCGTGACGACCCCGCAACAAATGATGAGACCTATCTTCCGGCTCTTCAAAAGGGCAGCGCCAAGCACCAGATGCGCTGCCGACAAATCCACATCAAAAAGTGGCGAGAAGACTGCCTCAACTTGAATTGGACTGAGAGTCTCCTTAAAGAAAAATTACGGCGCATCTCGCAGGTGATTTTGGCTGCGGGGAGCGGACCTGATCTTGTCCTGCTCCAAGAAATTGAGAACCTCAGTATTTTGCAACGACTCTCGAGCGATTTTTTGTCCAAGACCAGCTACCACGCCGTTTTGCTCGAGGGCACTGATGAGCGAGGTATCGATGTGGGCTTGCTCAGCCGATGGCCGTTGGCCGCTCCCCCTAAGCTTCATAAAATTCCGTTTGGGAGCGCATTTTCACGCTTAGAAGCTGCAACACGGGGGATTCTCGAAGTCCGTCTTAAGTCGCCGTTCGGATCCGTTAGAGTTTTTGTGCTGCATCTTCCGTCGGCGTTTCATCCGGCGCGAATGCGTGAAGCGGCTCTCGATGAACTTGATCGCCTGACATCTGCTCCAGCTCGGGAACTCGTGCTTGTGGGGGGAGACTTCAATGTGAGTGCTCGCGAGGAGCGGCGTCGTGCTCGGATCCAAAGAGCGCATTCCACCAGATGGTGTGTGAGTCATCTGGTGGGCTGCAAAGATTGCCAAGGAACGGTCTACCACCGGGGATGGTCGTTCTTTGATCAGATTTGGATGCTTCGGCAATCCGAGTCTATGGGTTGGCGCCTTGTTCCGGAGAGTGTACGCGTCATTCGGGAGCTCGATTTTCAGCACTCAAGCCAAGGGCCCGGTCCACTTCGCTTTCGAACGGGATCTTGGGGACGCATCGAGGGGGTTTCCGATCATTGGCCTGTCTACGCCGAGATTGAGGCTCCAAGGCCAACAAACGGGGTGCTGCGTTAGTTAAGTTCCTCTAAAGAAAGGCTTTAAAGCCCTTAACTGGTTTTGTGGAGTCAAGAAACCGGCACTCGCGCCGATAAGGTCTCTAATGGGTGCTCCTGTGTTTGAAGAGATTGTGACTCGAGTTGGTAAGTGCATCAAACGCGCTCGCGAATTGACTCATTTGAGTGAAGAAGAGATCCGCGCGATCGATGTTCAAATCGAAACGGCTTTTAAGATCATCGAAAGCGACTTCCGCGATGACCTGAGCAACTTCTTGTCACATCAAGGAGTCACCGAAAAGTTGAGAAAGATGTCCCTCTCAGTTGTTAAAGCTCTTGGCGATATCGATGGCTACAACGTGCAGCCCGAAGTCGGCATGATCACAATCATCAAGGGTCAAGTGGCGATGAGCCAGCCTCTAACTCCCCTCGCCTCCGCATCGAGTTTGTATTTCAACATTACTCCCGAGAACCCTCATTTTGATTTCATTCTCGCGTGTTTAAGTCGTCAGGAATACTTCGAGGTTCTTCAGTTGCATCACTATTTCCGCAACCACCCCTCTCAGGGAGCGTACCGTGCTGGCATGCAGCCCCAAGCCAGCAAAGCCGAAGCAGAATTCGACGATGAAGAAGAAGAAGAGCAACCCCGGGTCAAACGTAAAAAAGCGTCTTAAGGGCTCCTACGTAAAAAAATCCCGATCCACCATTTCTGGGGACCGGGATTTTCTATTTTAAGATTCTAAAAAAGCTTAGAGTGCCGTGGAAGCTTCGTCGCTCACGCTAAGCACGCGGTTCAGGGCGCGTCCGTTCATGCTGCGGATGTGAATCAGGTAGCGACCTTCTGTAAGATTTGGAAACATGACTTCCTGAGAAAAGGGACGTAGATACATCAGGCAGTTCGAGGTCAGGTCGACTCTGACGAGGGGCTGAACCACGACCACATCACCTTCGAGAGAAACGAGGGCTTCGTCACGCAAGTGCATGCAGGAAGAAGTCAGCACGCCAGTGAGACGCAGCTTCACGTTGTCTCCCGTCTTCACGATGGAGTCGATGCTTGCGTTCTCCACAGGTGCGTAGTTCAGAGAGTCTTGGCGATTGGTGGGTGCTTGAGCGACGTTGAAAGTCTTGTTCACAACCACACTCGTTGTTTCGTAGCGGAGGGTGTACTGGCCGGCTTTGAGTTGGCCAAGTTCAATTTCCTTGTAGAAAGGGACCGGAGCCTGAATCGCTTCGGGAAGAACGGCGTCGTCTTGGGTGCAGTAGGTGTCGTCAGCACGGTGAGATTCGAGGCTCACGCTGATCACATTGCCTTCGATTTTCACAGAGCTCATGCCGAGTTGGAAGCAGGCATTTTTGAGCTCGCCATCGAGAACAAACTCGACGTTGTCGTTGTCGTCAAAGCCCTCTTGGGGGATGAAGATGGTGTTGACTCGAAGAGGCTCCTTCATGGGACGGGAGGGCTCTGCATGGAGGGCTGCTGCCAGAAAGGCGACAGTCGCGGCGAACATGAGTTTGAATGATTTCATGGAAATTCTCCTGTGGATACAGATTTGGCCCAGCCGATGGGCCCAGACAAGTGAATCTATCTCAATGACTCTATGTATTAGAAATTCAAGGTCCGCTTATCCACCGCCAGCGCGGCCTCTTTTACAGCTTCAGACAGCGTGGGATGGGCGTGACAGGTACGCGCGATGTCTTCGCTTGAGCCGCCAAACTCCATCACCGACACGATCTCGCCGATAAGCTCGCCCGCACGAGGACCAATAATGTGTGCGCCCAAAATGCGATCCGTCTTGGCGTCTGCGATGATTTTTACGAGGCCATCGGTTTCGTCCATCGCTTTTGCTCGTGCGTTGGCCATGAAGGGGAATGTACCGACTTTGTAGGTGAGATGCTTGTCCTTGCACTCTTCTTCGGTAAGCCCCACACTCGCCACTTCGGGCCAGGTGTAAACGACTGCGGGGATCTTATCGTAAGCGACATGCCCAGCCTGCCCACTGATAATTTCTGCCACGGCGACGCCTTCGTCTTCGGCTTTGTGGGCGAGCATCGGTCCCCGTACGACATCGCCAATCGCATAGACACCCTTCACGGAACTTTCAAAATGTTCGTTGATCGCAATCTGACCGCGCTCGTCCGTTTTGAGGCTGATGGCTTCGAGATTGAGGCCGCCCGTGAAGGCGCGGCGACCCGCGCACACGAGCACCACATCTGCGTTGATTTTGGAGCTTTGGTTGCTTGTGCGGTCTCGGACTTCGAGTTCGACGCCGTCCTTTGAGGTTTTGGCCGAAAGGCATTCGGTGCTGAGTCGGAAATCAAAGCCCAGCTTTACGAGAGACTTGTGGAGTTCTTTGCCGATTTGTTGATCCATTGCGGGAACAATGCGGTCTGCGTACTCAACCACTGTGACGTTCGAACCCAGTCGTTTCCAGACCGAGCCCATTTCCAGGCCGATATAGCCTCCGCCGATCACGACAAAGTTTTTGGGGATCTGCTTGAGCGCGAGGGCTTCTGTTGACGAGACGATCTTTTCGCCATCGAAGTCGATTCCTTTGAGAGTCGAGGGAACGCTGCCGGTGGCGATGATGACCTTGGGAGCTAAGAGCACTTGATCCGCGTCGGCCACTTTTACGAGCACCTTGTGAAGGCCTCCCTCAGATTTGTCAAAACGCGCTTCACCTGTGAAGGCCGCGATCTTATTCTTTTTGAAGAGACCGGCAATACCCCCCGTGAGTTGGCGGACGACAGCATCTTTGCGCTTCATCATGGCTTCGAGATCGACGCGAACCGATTCGGCAACGATGCCATGTTTTGTGAAATTCTTTTGAGCGGTGTGAAAGAGTTCAGTCGATTCGAGAAGCGCCTTCGAGGGAATGCAGCCCACATTGAGGCAGGTCCCGCCAAGAGCCGCGCGTTTGTCAACACAGGCCACTTTAAGTCCGAGTTGAGCAGCGCGGATTGCAGCAATGTATCCGCCGGGGCCGGCGCCGATCACGATGAGGTCAAAATTTTCCGCGCCCATGATTTAAATTTCCTTCTTGAATTCGAGACCGAGTTCTTCGGGGTTCTCGAGGCGTTTCTTGATCGCGACAAGGAAGCTCACGGCTTCTTTTCCGTCGATGATCCGGTGGTCGTAGGAGACCGCGAGATACATCATAGGGCGGATCTCGATTTTGCCGTCGATCACAACAGCACGGTCTTGAATGTTGTGCATGCCGAGGATCGCAGATTGAGGGGGGTTCAGGATGGGTGTGGAGAGCATCGACCCGTAGGTGCCGCCGTTGGTGACAGTGAAGGTGCCGCCGGACATGTCCGCAATTCCTAATTTCCCGGCTTTGGCCTTGGTGGCGGCGTCGACGATCGCTTGCTCAATTTGTGCGAAGCTCATTTTCTCTGCATTGCGAAGGACGGGAACAACCAGGCCGCGTTCCGTGCCCACGGCAATCCCGATATGAACGTAATCATGATAGATGACGTCGGACCCATCGATCGAAGCGTTGACCGCTTCGAAGTCCTTGAGCGCCAGAGTGGCAGCGCGAGTGAAGAAGCTCATGTAACCCAGGCCCACGCCATACTTGGTTTTGAACTTATCTTTGTATTGTTTACGAAGCTCCACAACTTTTGAGAGGTCTACCTCGTTAAAAGTTGTGAGCATGGCTGCGGTGTTTTGGGCTTGTTTGAGGCGTTCTGCGATCTTGAGGCGAAGCAGTGACATCGGGACGCGACGATCACCCACATTGTCTCTGGCTTTGATCTCGGAATCGGTGGCACGACCTATCGTTTTTGCACGTGGGCTTACAGCGTGCTCAAGAGCGTCGCCCTTGGTGATTCGACCGCCCTTGCCTGTTCCATTGATCTCTGCGGGATCTGAGCCGCTCTCTGCGAGAATCTTGCGAACCGCGGGAGATTGGTCCTCGAGTCCTTTAGCGGAGGGAGCCACTTTGGAGGGAATTGCTGCGGGAGATTTTGGAGCTGCAGGCGCGGTTTGATACGACGTGGCGGTCGCGGCACCCGCGTCGTCGATTTGCGCAATCGTTTTGCCGACAGCAATCATCTCTCCGGCTTGCTCCAGAATCTTCAGGGTTCCATTGGACTCCGCGATCACCTCGACGGTGGCTTTGTCGGACTCAATCTCGGCGACGGTTTCACCGTTTTTTACGTACTCGCCATTCTTTTTGCTCCAAGCCAGGATGCGGACTTCGCTGATGGATTCGCCTACGGTGGGAGCCACAATCTCATGAATCATTCTACTTCACTCCTATTTTAAAGCTTCGGCGATGATGCCGGCTTGGTCTTTAGCGTGCAATTTAGCGGAGCCCACAGACGGTGCTGCGCCCGTGCCTCGACCAATGTACTGCAGGGGTTTATTCCCAAGTTTCTCGGACATATTGCGGTAGCCGCCTCCGAAGAAGGCCTGAACAAAAATCCAGGCACCCATATTGCGAGGTTCTTCTTGAACCCAGTGGAATTCTTTCACGTGGTCGTAGCGCGAAAGGATGTCGAGAATTTGTTGTTCTGGCCAGGGATAGAGTTGCTCGATACGAACGAGCGCGACATCGTCAATGCTCTTCTCGGTTTGCGCTGCAAGTAGGTCGTAATAAATCTTGCCCGAGCAGAGCAAAACTTTGCGTGCCTTCTTGGTGTCGACAAATCGAGGGTCATCGATCACTTCTTGGAAAGCGCCGCTCGAGAAATCCTCCACCGTGGACGTTACGAGAGGATGGCGAAGCAGGCTCTTTGGTGTCATCAGAATGAGCGGCTTGCGGAAGTCGCGCTTGAGCTGACGACGAAGAGCATGGAAAAGCTGAGCGGGTGTGCTCAGGTTTCCAACTGTGATATTGGCACGTCCAGAGAGTTGCAGGAAACGCTCGAGACGAGCACTCGAATGCTCGGGACCTTGTCCCTCATATCCGTGCGGCAAGTACATCACCAAACCGCTGGCTCGTTGCCATTTTGATTCGCCGGAAGTGATGAACTGGTCGATGATGACCTGAGCGCCGTTGGCGAAATCGCCGAATTGCGCTTCCCAAACGACAAGAGCGTTGGGATCTCCGAGCGACCATCCGTATTCGAAACCTAGGACGCCCGTTTCAGAGAGCGTGCTGTTTTTGACGAGAACAAACTGATCTTGGTTTTTGAGAAGAGCTGAGAGAGGCGCGTGTTCAGCACCCGTCTCGCTATCGAGCAAAACTGCATTCCGGTGCGAGAAGGTGCCACGCTCCACGTCTTGGCCCGTAAGTCGAATGCTATATCCTTCGTCGAGAAGCGATGCGTACGCAAGGAGCTCGCCATTGCCCCAATCGATGCCCTTGCCTTCCTCGACTGCTTTAACGCGCGCCTCGAGCAGCCGCGCGATCTTGGGATTGAGATGGAAGCCCGAGGGAATTGAATTGATTTGCTTGGAGAGCTCGCGCAAACGAGCATCTGGAAACTTGGTATCGATGTTGCGGAAAAGGTCCTCGTCCGAAGGGCGGCGGTAGGTTTTCCAGAGTGGACTTTCGAAACTGGAAACGTAGGGACGAGGCTTTTCCTCGCGGGTGCGTTTTTGTGCTTCGATGAGAATCTCGGTGAAACGCTCAACCTCGGCCTGGATCTGGGCCGGCGTCACGAGGCCTTCAGCTTCGAGGCGTTGGGCGTAGACCAGATACGGCGAAAGGTGGGAGCGGATGGCTTTGTACATGAGCGGCTGAGTGAACGCAGGCTCGTCCGACTCGTTGTGCCCGTATTTACGGTAGCAAACCAAATCGATGAAAACGTCTTTCTGGAACTTCTGCCTAAATTCCATACAAAGCGCCGCAACGTAGGACAGAGCCTCGGGGTCGTCGCCGTTGACGTGGAAGATGGGCACTTCGAGCATGCGCGCGACGTCCGTGCAGTAAGTCGTGGAACGCGCGTCTTCGGGATTGGTGGTGAATCCGACCTGATTGTTGATGATCACGTTCACCGTGCCACCCGTGCAATAGGCCTCGACTTGGGAAAGGTTGAGGGTCTCGTAGACCACCCCTTGCCCTGCGAACGCAGCGTCTCCGTGAATCATGATGGGAACAATCTTGCGACGTGCTTCGGCGTCGGTGCCTTGGCGGCGCTGTTTGGAACGGGCTACCCCCTCGACAACCGGGTGGACGAAAGCCAAGTGGCTGGGGTTGTTTGCGAGCGAAAGGTGGATCTTATGGCCTTTAGAAGTCACTACATCGGTTGAGTAGCCCATGTGATACTTCACATCGCCCTCGCCCATCGACATTTCGTCGTACTGATATTCTTGTTCGAATTCTGTCAGGATGTGCTCGGCTTTTTTTCCAAAGAAATTGCGGAGCACGTTGAGGCGGCCTCGGTGGGCCATGCCCATGACAATGTTGTTAGCGCCCAGTTCGCCGGCCACTTCCATCAGACGATCTAAGGTCGGGATCAGAGCCTCCGCACCTTCGATCGAAAAACGTTTTTGCGCAACATAGCGGGTGTGAAGAAACTTCTCGAAGGTCTCGCTCTCAGCCAGGCGCGAGAAGATGCGTCGTTTCTGATCGGGGCTGAGAGTCTCCTGGTTTCCTGTGCTCTCCATGCGTTCAACGAGCCATCCACGGATTTCAGGGTCTTTGATGTGCGTGTACTCCACGCCGATCGAATGGCAATAAATCTGATGCAAACGATCGAGGATCTGGCGTAGCGAAGCTGTTTTTAGACCAAGGAATTTTCCGGCCGTAAAAGGACGCTCCATGTCCTTGTCGCTCAGACCAAAATGTTCGAGCTTTAAAAGGGGGTGAGACCGGGGACGCTCGCCAAGGGGATTGATGTGAGCGAGCAAATGACCGCGTTCACGGTAGGCATTGATGAGGTCTGCCACTTTGGCTTCGCTCGAGAGATCGATTGTGGGCTTGCTGTCGCTCGCACTCGCTTGCGGCATGTTTTCCAGAGGCGGAGTGTCGCTGGCGTAACCCAGTTCGAGACCATCGAAAAAGTACTTCCAAGAAGCATCGACGCTCTCGGGGTTGGCCCGATACTGCGCATAGATGTCTTCAATAAAGTCAGGGTTCGAGTTGCTGAGATATGAGAACTTATTCATCCGCTTAAGATCGATAACATAGACTGACTCCGCGCTCCGTCCAATGGATCTTTCCGAAAGGATGCGTAGCGTTAAGGGCGATAACGTTGCCAATCCTTGGCACCCGGCCTAAGCCAGGGGGATGACTCTTTTGCTAGGGATTTTTGGGGCAGCCGTCGGGGGGATCCTGTTTGGATATTTTGTCTCAAGACTGCGCGCTGCGGGGACTCATGCTGAGCTCCAAGGACGACTGAGAACTCTCGAAGAAAAACTTGCAGGTCGGGAAGAACGGCTCCGCGAGGAGCGAGAATCTCTCGCATCAAAAGCTCTTGAAAATCAAGCGCTTCAGGTAAAAATTGAAACTCTTTTGTCCCGCTCTTCAGAGCTTGAAACCCTTCTTTCCAAAGAGCGCGAACTCTCGGCCCAACGGCTCAATGATTTCGAAAAAGCTCGAGAGGAGCTCGCGAATGCATTCAAGGCGCTGGCCTCGGAAACACTTCAAGCCAGCAACACGAGTTTTCTCGAACTGGCTCAGAGCACCTTTGCAAAGTTTCACGAGATGGCCAAAGGTGACCTCGACAAGCGCGAGGTCAGTATCGCGGGTCTCGTAAAGCCCGTTCAAGAAAGTCTTTCGAAGTTCGATTCGAAAATTCAAGATTTAGAAAAAGCACGAGTGGGTGCCTACGAGTCGCTCAGCCAACAGCTTCGCAGTATGGGCGAAACCCAGGGGCAGCTTCGCAGCGAGACCCAAAATCTCGTGCGAGCGCTCGCCAACCCTCGTGTGCGCGGGCGCTGGGGCGAAACGCAACTCCGTCGCGTCATCGAACTTGCGGGCATGCTCAACTACTGTGACTTCCAAGAGCAGGCGTCTTCCGAGAACGAGGAAGGCCGGCAGCAGCGGCCCGACGTGATTGTCAAACTTCCTCAAGGCAAAACGATCATTATCGACGCTAAAGCGCCCCTGTCCGCTTATCTGGAAGCGATGGAGGCCACCGATGAGTCCGTCAAACAGGAACGCATCCTTCATCATGCGCGCCTCGTACGTGGTCACATCCAAGATCTTTCTCGCAAGTCCTATTGGGCACAGTTCGACGAGAATCTCGAATTCGTGATCATGTTCTTGCCGGGTGAGAACTTCTACCAAGCGGCTCTCGAGAGCGATCCGGAGTTGGTGGAGTATGCTTTTAGGAACAATGTCATTCCCGCGACGCCTGCATCGCTTATCTCGCTCATGAAAGCGATTGCTTATGGCTGGCGTCAGGAAGCTTTGGCCTCAAACTCCAAAAAGATCTCGGAACTTGGCAAGGAGCTCTACAAGCGACTGATCACCATGAGTGGGCATATTGCGTCCGTCGGGAAGAATCTCAACACCGCGGTCGACAGCTACAACAAGGCGGTTAGCTCACTGGAAACGCGAGTCCTCTCGAGCGCTCGGAAATTCAAGGATCTCGCGGTCGACGATCCCAATATGCTTCTCGAAGAAAATCCGACGCTCGAAATTCAAACGCGTTCCCTGCAGAGTGCCGAGTTGCTAGAAATCGACCCTTCTCTCGACGACTAAAGGCTATCTTTCGCTTAGAATGACCCTCAAGCAATGAATCAAGCGACCGAAAAATCTCCGCAAGAAACCGAAACTCAGTCGCGTAAGCTCGTGATGCCGGATCAGATCAACGCCGATGGACGCCTTTTCGGCGGACAGATGATGGCGTGGATCGATAAGATTGCGGCCATGACGGCCCAGCGCCACTCCAATTCTCAGGTCGTCACCGCTAGCATTGATAGTTTGGCATTTCTGGCTCCAGTGTCGCTCGGAGATCACGTGATCCTACGCGGACGTTTGGTTTATGTCGGACGCAGTTCGATGGAGATCCGCGTTGATGTGTGGAAAGAAAATCCGATTCTAGGTGAGCGCGCAAAATGCACGCGAGCTTTTCTCACCTTCGTGGCGATCGACAAGAACGGAAAGTCTCTGGCTGTTCCTCGCCTCAAACTTGAAACAGAAGAAGAGCACAACGATTTTGAGTCTGCGAGAATTCGCTTGGAACTTCGCAAAAATCTAGCTGCTACGCTAGAATAAGTTTGTGCGCACACGTCTTGGCCTCGTCGTATCAGTCTTGTTTTCTTCCATGATCGCTCACGCTCAGGTATGGGATGCTTCGTTTGACTTAGGTGTTCGAAGCTACCCTTGGGGAGCCGCCATGGGTCTCGAAGGGGGCTACGGCGTTCCGATCTGGGGTGAGACTTCGGGGCTGCTTTACGGCTACACCCGGGTCGGGGCTCGTGTTCAAAGCTCCGGCGTGGTGAACAATTTCGAAGGCAGACTCTCCGTATTTCCAATTTCTTTTTGGGGTCTTGAGCTGAGAACTGGCTGGGGGCATCGTCGACTCGACGACATCTCAACGCTCGATTGTGCCCGTCTGGCCTGTTCCGGGTCCGTAACTCGCACCGCACTGTCGAGTCCGCTCTCTTTTGGGGCCGGTCCCTACTTCGGTCGTGTGAAGCTTGAATACATCTGGATCGCAGCGAGCAGTATCGAGCGCCCACTCCTCGCCGATGAGAGTACGAGCCTCACGGTCCGCGCTTCGGGTGACGAACTCAGGCGCTGGGAATTTCTTGGGGGGCTCAAATGGAGCGAAGATTTCCGGACACTCGCGTATTTTGAAAGTGTCGAGGCGCAGAAAACATATGCCAGCAATCATAGCTATGGCGTGATCGCTCAAAAAACTTGGGAGGTTCATACGCTCTCGGTGGGCGCGGGAATTTATGAATCAACCACCTCGTCTCCTCACGGGCTCGTCCTCGTGGGATACGCTCTGAAGTTTGCTAAAGGTCTTGGCCTTTAGGGCCGATGGCCAAGCGCTCGCAGCCACTCGGGCGAAGGTGCAAGCAGGCGCCGAGCCTCGAGATCAAAAAATCCGAATTTCATTGTCGCCACTGCGTATTCTTTTCCTTGCGCATCGAGCATTCGCTGTTTCAGTGTCCCAACTTTTGAGGGATATTCAATCACCTGTGATTCGATCATGATGCTTTCTCGAAGACGAATCTCCTTCACAAAACTCAGATGAATGTCGAGAATGACCGGGCCTTTGCGCTGCTGATGGATCTCCTGAAATCCGTAGCCACCTGCCGTAATAAATTCCCATCTCGCTTCTTCGAGCAGCGTGAGATACATCGCGTTGTTCACGTGGCCATAGGAATCAAGATGGCTTTCGCGAATGAGAACGCTGTAGTGCTGCACGGACCAGGAGCTCATCGAATGAGGGCTCCGGGATTGCGCAGGATGTCTTCCAGCACATCAAGTGGAATAGCCGGAGCGAAACTTCCGCTGTATCCCTTCATATCCTCCGCCATACAGAGCGAATTGAGAATGGCTTCTTCGGTAGCTTCGATTGCGGCAGCATAAAAGGGATTGAGCTTGCCATCGAGGAGGACCTTGAGAGGAGCGATGTCACCTTCGATTTCGCGCGGTACGCGGTTGGCGGTCGAGAAGGCGAGAACAATTTCTCCTGAACCGTGAGCAGCGTAAGAACCTACGCGACCGATACCAAGCGCCACTCGTTTTGAGAGGCGGTTGAGCTGGTTGGTGGTCACAGGTGCGTCGGTTGCAATAATGGCAATAATGCTTCCGTAGTTCTCGCGCCGTTTCACTGTTTCGCGGTAATGCGCATCGAGCCTGTGCCCGACGTGAAGCCCGTCAAAACAGAGGTCTCGCATTTCGCCAAAATTGCTCATCACAAGGACGCCAAGTGTGAAGGAATTCTTTTCTGAGATGGGAACAAGACGAGACGATGTCCCGATCCCTGCTTTAAAATCGCAGGTGATCATTCCAGTGCCCCCTCCGACACATCCCTCTGTCACAGGACCACTCGAGGCGGATTCGATGGCGGCTTCGACGTGCTCCGATCGAATCGAAGCTTTCGCGATATTGTTGAGCCAGGAGTCGTCGCATTCGCCGACCACGGGAATCACGACGTCGTGACGGATGCCGATACCGGGATGTTTGCGCAGCATGTATCTCACCAAGGCGTCGGAGCAGGCACCGGTCGACATGGTGTTCGTGAGAAGGATAGGTGTTTCGATAAGGCCCCATTCCATGATCTGAGTGAGTCCCGAGACCTCGCCCGCACCGTTGAGGACAAAACCTCCGCCCATCACTCGTTCCTTGTAGACATTGCCGCGGTTGGGAAGAATGGCCGTGACTCCCGTTCGAACATCGTCTCCTTCGATAATCGTGGAGTGGCCCACGAGAACACCTTCCACGTCAGTGATGGCATTGAGGGGGCCAGGTGCAAAGTTTCCGATTTTTAGTCCGAGTTCGCGGACGCGTTTTCGAGCTGAGGTCATGGATTTACTATAGCTCATTCCCCCACCTTGCCAAAAGTTTCGAAAAGGCATTCAATGGCACGTATGCGTCGAAAGTTTAGATCCAGCGGGTATTTGTGGGCGCTGCTTTTTCTCTCAAGTTTTGCGACTCTGCTACTGTTGCGCGCCGAATCGGTCGGCGTTAGGTCCTTCAAAGCACTTTTTGGCAGTGGCATTTTTCATGGTGTTTTGCTCGACGCCGTGGTGGCCTCTCTGCTCACAGGTTTATATCTCCTGACTTCAGCGCTGAGCCCAGTCTTGGGACTCCTCGTGTATCTGCCCTTGCAGCTTCTCGTCTTCATCACGGCCTTAGGGGACCTCCTGTACTTTCGTTTTTTTGGCTCTCCCCTGAAGCTTTGGGTGATTCAAAATCACCTTTCTGACATCGGAGTGGTGGGCGGTTCGGCGGTGAGTCTCGGATTTCGGTTTTTGATTGTCTTTGCCTTCGTGAGTTTACTCGTGGCAATCGGAACAGCCTTTCGCCTCCGCGCTCAACTGCCGAAGGCAGCTTCTTGGAGGCGTGCGCTCGCATTTGTTCCATTGCTCGTCGTAACATTTTATGCGCACCAGTGGCAGTTCAGCACGACGATGCAGGATCGTTTTCCTAGGATTTATCCCACCCGGGAGTTTCGGATGCCTGGAAATCTAGCGACCCACAGTGCGATTTTTACGATGCTCGACGAATTGGACCCCCGAAAACGTGACCAATTTGTCAGGGATATCAAGGGCGGGCTCCCAGAAGCTTTAAAAGTATTGGAGACGTTTCGCCAACTTGGTCGCGACAAACATGGCGCTTCGCAACTTGCCACACCCGAACAAACTCGCTCCTGGCGGCGCGAGATGGGACTCGATCCCGAGCGTGCTCCGAATGTGATCGTCGTCTTCGTTGAAAGTCTCCGCGGCTACGAATTTCTTCATCCCGAGCTGGGTCTCTAAATCTATCCGAATGCTCATCGCATACTCAAGAAGCACGGTTGGCTCTACAGCCACATGTATTCTTCGGCCCTCACCGCGGGGCAGACCGTACGGGGCGTTTACGAAAGTTTGTGCTCCGCTTTACCCAATCTTTTGGGACCCGCGCCCCATTTGGCGTATCCTGAACAAGATATCGAGTGCCTCCAGAAGACATTAGTGGGCAACGGATACCAAACGGCGTGGATGGTGCCTCATGAGCGCAACTTCCACAACAAAGCTACGTTTGAGCAACACCAAGGAACTCAAGTGATACTCGATTGGAACGATTTCGATCCCAAACGCGAGGTCCCTCGGCTGGAGATGGGCATGGCCGATCACGAGTTTTTCAAATTCTTCGTCGATGCCCTCGACACCCGCCTTGATCCTACAAAACCGTTTTTTGTCCACACGATCAACATTGGAACACATCATCCCTGGGGAGACCTTCCGCGTGGAGCTCCAGATCAGCTAAGATCCATCAATGATTCGCCGTATGAAAGGTTTATGTCGCGGCTCAAATATTGGGACTACTCATTCGGGATTCTCTTTGACGAGCTCTCTAAAAAATCATGGATGAAAGATACGGTGCTTGTCATGGTCGCCGATCATTCGATGAACGATGCCTACCCACCTGACTTGAGCCCGCTTCAGAGACAGGAGCTCGCCTACCGTATTCCCATGGCCTTTGTAAGTCTCGGGCTGAAGCCTCGCGTTTTGGCGCAGCCCGTTCATCATCTCGACATCGCGCCTACGATTGCCGCTTTGGCGGGAGTCGCAAGCCCCCCCCATTTTCTTGGCCGCAACCTCTTGCTTGATTCTGTTGGATCGCCTTGGGTCTACGTCGACGGTCGTCAGCAAGTGAGCTACCGCAGTCAAGGTAGATCCTGCTACCATTTTTCGGATCGTCTCGAGCGAGCGTGCTACAGGAACGACGAGAGTGTGGATCCGCTTTACTCTTCGAAGACGACTGAACTGAAGGAAGACCCATTGGAGCGCGCCTTTTTTGAAAGCACCGTCAGCGCCGAACATATGATGCATGGACTGAACGCCTGGACAAAGGCGTTTAAGTAGCGTTGTTAGCCAAAGGGCCGTAAGGTCGCATCGAAAAGCTTCTCTATCATGCTTAAGGTTTGCGAGCGTTATCGTAGACGGTTTTATTTTCGGCAATGAAGGTGTCGATGATAGGGCTCGAAATTGTTTTGCGTTTGAAAACAATTCCATAAATTTCACGACCCATCATGCTCGGTTTTCCCCAAGCTTTGGTTTTGGGATTCCACTCGTCCCGATAAAGGGAATATGTCGTCTCAGCTGTCGAAGTCTCTGCGATGAAAGAGTAACGAAGCATCCGTACCGGTCTGAAAAACGCAGTGGCACCCAATCCACCCACAGGCGGGAGTGTCCTTAGAAAACGATCAAAACCATTCACGCCCCACGAATCCACAGTGTCGGTCATCGTAATACCCGACTGAGACGGGTGAGAGACGTCGACATAAGCCGACAACGGGGCAGCCGCTATGGCGACATCTGAAAGAATCGGCTTCTTTGTATACGAGAGCACACCCAAATAGACCGAAGATCGAGCCGGGATACTGAGGTTAACTACGCCGCCCGAAGGGCGGAGTGCAGTGGAGGAGTAGAAATATAGAAGTCTCGGAGTTTCTTCCGAATTCCAAAATTCAGGATAGATCAAAGGATCGATAATTTTTTCGAGACGCTTGAGATGATTGATCCCTTTGTAGGTGAGTAGTCCCGGGGCGTCTAAAGCGACGGCTTTCTGGACGTCATAGGCTGCCGGAGGCGGGTAGATCATTGAGGGAGAAATTTCCGCAGCACTCGTCATAAAGACAATCTGCTGGACACCACCTCGCCCAGGAGGCGCCAAACTCAGAACGCGCGGACACAGGTTTGCGTCTTCGCAATTGCCGTCGGCGAGGTAATCGAAAAAATTTCGACCTTCGTCGTCCGCTAGCTTCACAAGGTTATACGAAGGCGAAGAAGCGATAATATCTGCATTGAGAAGTCTCATCGACACGAGGCTTTCGAGTTTGGCGTCAATGGCATCGCGGGTGCGCAAGGTGTCTTTCTGGACAATATTCATCAATTGGTAGGCGGTGATCGAAACAAAGCCGAAGACTGTCATCGCTAAGACAATTTCAACAAGCGTGAGTCCAGATTTGGAGGTTTGCTTCCGTACGTTCATGGTGTCCTACCGTGTCGAAGTGACAAAACGGTACTCCTTAACCCCTTCGAAGAGATCTTTATTGGTGAGGCGAACTGTGACCAGAAAAAGTCCCTTAAATGAGCTGAGTGGTTGGATCAGATACCCATAACGTCCTGGGCACGAGGGACATTCCGCAGGAGTCGTGACGACAGAGTTCGACCAGGCAAAGGGCAGTTTGTCTTCGGCTAGTAGAACATCGGTCATGAGCGCCCCCGAAGCATCCACTGTCGACGAATCATTGAAAGACATTTGATAGTTGCCAATATTGTTGCGGATGTTCTCAACGATGGAGGAGATAATATCGTGTCGTCCTTGGATTCCAAGGCTCGTCATACGTGCTCGGTTGACGTTCTGAAGCGCCGATGTTGCAAAGGCTGCTGTGATCCCCACCAGAGCCGCGGCCACCAAAACTTCCGCGAAGGTGAACCCAGACCTCTTTGATCGTCTTGTAGATTTTTTCATCAGATATTGCTCTCTCGGGAGATTTCTTTGAGAAGGTAGCGCTGAACGCGGTTCTTACGCGTTGGAGCAGCGGCACCGCTGATTATACCTTGATCCGGATCGACGAGCGACCATTGCCAATTCGCACCTTTTTCACGAAGTGCGACCGGACTGCATTGGAAAATGCGTGAAAGATCGAGAAGTCCAGGTTCCGGATGCCAGATCGGAGAACTGGGTAGGTCGCAGTTAGAAACTCCCGAAGTATAGGTTCCAAGGATTCCTTTGCCCCTTAGCTCTAACACGGCTTGTGGCTGGTAAATGTTTGACCATGTGATTCCCTGTGCGAGCGCCGAAGGAGAAATTTCAGCGCTCGACACAATAAAGCTGCCGATAACCCGAAGGGGCTGAGTGCGAGCTGGGATCTCTAGCTTGTCGCAGGTGAAAAAGCCCGCTACGAAAACAGTGGCGGGGTCGATGCGACAGGTGCCGATAATGGATCTCACCTGGAAGGTGTTCGACATTGTAGTGTTGATGATGAGAGCTGGTCCACCGCTCGGATTCCAACTTGGGAAGTTGGGCGAGACCGAAGGGTTGGCAAAATTCCATGACTGTCGGGTGCTCGGTGCAAAGGAATGATCCCAAGAAACTGCTGCAAATGAAACAGTTGAATCTGCAGCAGTTTTGCAAGCTTCGATTTCCGCGCCGAAATTTCTTGTTGTCGCGAGCGCGTTGGTGACCGCGCCTTTATTTGTCCGGGTGGCGGCGTCGGCATAATTCCATGTATCTTGGACCCAAGCGTCCGCCGAAAAAGTCGTTCCGGTTCCGCGCCGCAGATCGAGTCTGCCGGCCCGAGTAAAACTGGGGTCTAGAGTTTGGAGGGTCTTAACGGATTTGTCTGGAGCGGTGAAAGTCGCGTTCAAGCTGCGAAGATCATCGGTCTTGTCGCAAGCAAGATCGTATCCTTGCAGAGTAAGACTAAAGTCCTTAGGGAGAAAGTTTTCGTTTCGCAGTGTCACTACAACAAAAAACTGGTTGGGCTGACGCTTGCCGTCGAGAATTACGGGCTCAGTTGCAATAGTAGCAGTTGGCGGATTGGCGAGGAGAGCGGCCTGCTGGCCCCCGAGGTTTGCGGCTTCAGTCTGCGCAGCTGAGCCCGGAGCTACAAAATTCTGAGCGGCTGCGAACTCTGCGACGGCAGAGTTGTAGGCTGTTTTTTTGCTTCGATAGGTCGCCGAGAGATCCGCGGCCTTATCGGTGTCAACAGTTGCAAAGGTGGCCGGAATACTGAGACTTCCGGGATCGTTCGGAGCTGGCTCGCCCTTGAGTTCCATAAAATCCACGACCGCAGTTGCTGCAAGATTCATGGCGTCTTCGGCACTCTTTCGAGCAACAAAGAGACTGCCGTTGGGACCTGCAAGAGCAGACTGAGTCTCCGTGATCACCTTTTTCTTGGCGGCAATCTGGGTGTTGAGATTTGAGACAACTTCGGGCTTCAGGGACACTGAAGATCCGAGTGGCATCTCAGCCTGTAGAGAATTCGTGACAGGTCCATCGCTGAGAGTAGCCGAGACGCGAACAACCGGCTTCGTGGCGGGTAGAGTATTCAAAACAGGTGCCTCACTCCAGGTACCTAGAACTCTTGAAAGAGCAGGACCCTTCAGGGTCTGGGGAGAGAACTCGTTATAGTGCATGGTTGCAATCTTGGGATCGGGATGTTGGGAGCCGCTCAGACCTACGCGATAACGGAGAGTCCGAGTGCCATCGGGATTGCTAATCGCAGCACCTTCTCTGGCAAGAATGAGCCCCGATTGACGGGTAGCCTGAAGGTCGGTGATTGTTGTTCCCCGTGCAGCACAGATTTCCATGAGGCTAGAGTCTGTCGTTCCAATCTGGCGACCCGCGAGATATTCCAGCCCAAGGTCCCTTGCTCCATCAACCTCAATGCCTTGGCGCAATCCAAAAAGTCCTTTAATCTCGTTCATGGTCGCCATCCGACCTTCGTTGGAATCCTCGGGATTGAAGGGTTGTCCATCCTGCATCAACATGCCATCGCCGAGGTAGACCTTATCGGCGAAGAGAACAGGGGAAACGTATCCTGCCTCGATCTTGAGCTTGCTAAGCATGTGAATGTTTCCGTTGACAAAGACCGGGCTCGTAAATGTGAGGCCCTTGGGTTGAGATGCCTTCAGGGCGTAAGGAACAAACATGTCGCCGCGATTAGAAGGCGCCGGGAGTGGCGTTGTGAATTGGTCAAGGCGTATGTCATTGGCAACGACAAGAGCCATCGAACTCAGCTCTCTTGGAAAGTAGGAAAATAAGGCTTCGGCATACATGTCGCCCGAGCGCTTTAGAATCCTCAACGCTCCGGCACCAATTAGCAGTGTCGCGCGGATTTTGATGTATACTTGTCCGTCGGCAGTGGGTTTATAGATGTTGTCGAGGCGAGTGACACGAAATTCGACGCCGGAAATGGACGCTGGTAATTCGCGGAACACCGCATACAGCGGATGCGTGGGAGCGATCGTTTTCATCGGGACGGTCACAGCAATCTCATCAAGCTTAGTTGTCGTGATTCCCTGCGCTTCGAGTGATTTCAGTCCTTCGGTGCTGAGCATGAGTCGTTCGGTGTGACGTGGATCCGTGATTGCACAAGGTGTCTTGCGGGCCCAAACGTCGTTCACGCACCAGCGTTGTTTCACAGAAAACGAGGCGTAGTCGATCGCGCTGTTCAGGGCCAGGCGGTAGTTTAAAATGTCCCCGGACTTCAGTGTTTCTTGCATCAAGACGGGTATGAGTGTCTGGAGTCCCCAGACCCCAGCGGCCACAACCATCGACACACCTAGGGAAATTAGAAGTGCGTTCCCTTTTTTCCTCGCCGACTGACGCATGATTTTTGGCTCCTTGACTAAAAGCTTAAGTCAAACCTAGTTTTTAGCGAGCGGCTTGGCTGAGAAATTTGCTGGAGAAAGCCACACATCGATCACGCGACCCGTCTTGCGCGTTCCGGAAGAGCCTACGTAGCTGAATATACTCTTTTCTCGGAGTTCGGCACGATCAGCCACGGGGTAGGTCTCCTTATCTTCATAGCGGAGGCTAATATACTGAATGCCTCGCTCTTTGAGTGAGACGAGTTCAGCGCTCTGACTCTTGCCGTCGACGTTCGCGTCGCGCCAGAGTCGCAGTTCAGCAAATCGCTCATCTTTGAAATCGATGACCCCGTCTTTATTGGAGTCGATTTCACGCAAGTGCTCAAATCCATTCTTGTGAGATCCGTCCTGGGTGCCGAAGAGTTCCTGAGCCTGCGAAATCTTGCCATCGCCATCGCGATCTAGAACCAGGAAATGTCCCTTCGAGCCCTTTTCAGGCCACCACGAATTGAGCTCTGAAGGGTTGATTGGAAAATCGGACTGCGCGGTAAACAAGGGTGTCTCCTCTCCATCAAAGAAGACCATCAACGGCGAATAGTAGCCACCGCAATAGCCCGCTTGTCCAGGGAAGGCTGCTTTGACAGTGATAACGTCGCCTCCGGCAGACTCGCGAATGTCCGTTGAGGCCGCAACGGCGCCGTTTCGAGCCTTGTAGGCTCCCCCTGCCCCTACACCGGTTTGAGTGAAGGAAACTTTAATTTTGTTCGCATTGTTGCCTGCTGTTTTTGAGATCTTTCCGTCCTCGGAGATCGAGTAGGTCGCCCACCTGGGAATGACGACGCTCGCAAATACATAATTCTTGCCGTAAACGACAGGCAGGTGGCCGGCCTGACTTGGACGGTATCCGATCGAGTCACCAGGAGCATTAAAACTCACATTGCGAACTTCTGTACCAAGCTCAAACTTGGCTGTGATTATCGAGTTTGGACTAATTGGATTACCAGCACTTCGGAGGTTGGTTCCGAAACATGAAGCCTTAATATTGACTCGAACATCCTTTGAAATAGTCATCGGTTGAGGAGTCTGATTTCCTATGACCACGTCATTCCATGTTCCTAGGCTCGAGGGAAGCGTGGATCCCGCGTGGACCAAGGGCCCAGAAAGAATTGTAAGACTGACGGCGAAGTTGCGAATAAATGTGTTCATAGAAACACCTCGTAGAACTATCTTCCCTCAATGAGAAAGCAATTGGGGTTAATATATTATGAAGCTTGGCTAGGTCTCTGAGATGTCTGTAGATTTTGAAAACTCCGATACCCTCACTAAGGGCATCGGAGTCCTCAACTCGGCCTAAATTCAGATCATGGCGTTGAACGGATGAGGCGGGTTTCGCCCACTGTCATGCCTGCAAACGATCCAAGATCAATGATGTCGTCATCGGATCCCACGTCACCCGTGCCGTCGTTGCCCTGCACAAGACCCAAGGTCGTCATCGCTGCTTGTATGAGGGGCTGGTATTTTTCGAACTTGGGATTTGATGCCACGTAGTTCAACCCAACCGTGATCACGAGCGACTGCAGGTTGCCGCTTTTTCCGCCCTTAAGGAGATTGCGCAAATCCTGCACGTCGTTGATATTCAGTCGATCGAGCCACACTGCGTACTTGGGGTTAGATATCGCTTGCTGAAGCGCGATATTGAGAACCTGCTCAAGGCCCGAGCTGCCGTTCTGGTTCTTGATAAAACTCCGAAGGCTCGCGACGTCCGTTATTCCTAGTTTGCTGAATGCGGCTTTGACCTTGGGATCGCTTTGCGCCCTTGAGTAGGCAAGTTGAGCAATAATGTTTCGGAAGTTTGTGCCGTCCTTGTTTCCTTGGAGGAAGCTTCGCACGTCAGCGGCGCTGTTGATGCCCAGGGCTGTGAGAATCGTATTATATCTGGGGTCCATTTTTGCGTAGGTGATTGCGATATTGAGCCCGAGATCGATGACCACGTTGCTCGAGCTCGAGGATCCGCCCGACGAGGACTTTTTTGAGCCCATTGCGTGTGCGGTTGGCCCCGCTGCCGAGAGCGCGCAAGCCATGCTGAAGACCATTATTCTTATGCCTGATTTCATGAGATTCTTCCTTCGCTCTAGAATAGAGCTGGGGTTTTTAGAGTTCACATTTTTTCGCTACAGTCGCAATGTGAATCTTTTCCAACGTTAAGCTCCAAAGCTTCAACTTCCAACTTAAGATTTGGTTCAGTTTGAAAAACTTGAGTCTTTAACGAAATCTTCACTATCGAGAGCTTCTCCAAGGACTCACGCGTATTTCAAGCACGCTCCATTGCGATAGGACTCCATTCGTATCACACCTTCGCCCGCGTCGGACCCGTCTTGTCCCGATCCAAGATTTTCATTGTTCGCATTATAGCCACTTCTTTGTCGGATGAGCTACAACTAGAGCGGTGTTGACGCCATTTACAAGCCTCTCCCGCGCCATCGAACTCATTCCACCTGATGCGAGGATTTTCGTTCACGGAGGCGCCGCTACACCCAACGTTCTTCTCGGTGAACTTGTGAGGCAGTCCGAGAGACTCAGCGAGGCCACTCTCGTGCATCTGCACACCGAAGGTCCCGCGAGCTACACCTCTCCAGACCAGCTAAAGAACTTCCGAGTGATCAATATTTTCGTGGGGCACAATCTACGCAGGTCTCTCGACTACGACCGCGTCGACTACCTGCCGTGCTTCTTGTCTGAGGTTCCGTCCCTATTTCGCAGCAAACGTTTCGCTCTCGATGTGGCGCTGCTTCACGTTTCTCCACCTGATAAGGCGGGCTATTGCAGTCTTGGGGTGAGTGTTGATGTGGCCAAGGCCGCCTCTCAGGCATCCGACATCCTCATTGCTCAAGTGAACCCACGCATGCCCCGTGTTCACGGTGATGGAATGATCCATCTTAGAGATTTCGATGCGCTCGTTGATGTCGATGAAGCTCTTCCTGAGAGTGTCCCAGCCCCTCACTCTCACGAGGTTGATGCCATCGCAACTCATGTTGCTTCGCTTGTTGAGGACGGCTCCACCTTGCAGATGGGCATTGGCGCCATACCTGATGCCGTGACACGCCAGCTCATGGGCCGTAGAGATCTCGGTCTCCATTCGGAGATGTGGTCAGACGGTGCGCTAGGTCTGATCGAGGCCGGCGTTATCACCAATGCTAAGAAAAGGATTCATCGAGGGAAATCCGTTTCTGGTTTCTTGATTGGATCACGTCGACTCTATGATTTTGTCGATGACAACCCAAGTGTCTTGCAATTGGAGATGGACTACATCAACGCACCCAACACGATTGCTCGAAATCCAAAGGTTGTTGCGATCAATTCGGCGGTGGAGATCGACCTCACGGGTCAAGTATGTGCTGATTCTGTAGGTCACCGAATTATCTCTGGGGTCGGTGGACAAATGGATTTCATGAGAGGGGCGGCCCTATCTGAAGGCGGTAAACCGATCATTGCACTACGGAGCACCACTCAAAGTGGTCAATCAAAAGTTGTCTCCGCACTCCAGGCAGGGGCTGGCGTGGTGACCACACGCGCTCACATTCACTATGTCGTAACAGAGTATGGCGTCGCCAGTCTCCATGGCAAGACGCTTGGCGAGAGGGCTCGTGCCCTGATTCATATTGCTCATCCTTTACACCGCGAAGCGCTCATGAGAGAATTTTTCCAGACACATTCGCCTTAGAATGAAAAACAATTCCAATACACCCAAGATTTACTTAGATCGCGAGCTCATGAAGAGATCGTCGACGGCCGCATTGGGCCTCGCGGTGCTGGCCCTCGTTTCGATGATATTTACGCGTTATCATGGATTAAGCTCTGCGCTGGACTACATTTTTGTGGGTTCGATCTTTGCAACATCAATAGCTCGAAGTGTCTTTGCGCGTTTCTATTTGAGTTCCGGCCGCTTTGAGACACCCACGCTCTTCAAGCTTCACGGAGTATTGATACTGGGGGGAGGCGTGATTTGGAGCCTCTGGATCACACGACTTGGTTTGATTCCGGGGACTCGTTATGAAGTCATGAGCCTCACCCTCATCATCGTTGCGGGAATCGCGGCTTCTTCAATCTTAAGTCTTGGCGCCAATGCGAAGTTGTTTCGAGGCTTCAATCTGGCCTTATTTTCCTGGATTCCGATTCTCTTTTTATTGAAAGCTGACGACTTTGTACTTGTAGTCGCTGCAACTTCGGTCATTTATTTCTTATATCTCAATCGAATCTTCTCGCAGGTTTCAAAGTCCCTTACTTGGCATTTTCAGGCCACACTAAAGGCCGAGGAAAATCTCTCTCAGATTTCTAAGATCCTCAACAATTTACCAGGGCTGGTCTCAATGGTTGATTCCAAACTGCGCTATGTTTTTATGGGTGATCGATTGAAGCGGGCCCTAAATAGTGAATCGATCGACGAGGCTGGGCTTAAACCGTTGGGTTACGGCAACGAGGCTGAAGAGTTCGTAAGCTTTGTGAGAGAGTTTGGAGCCTCTTCTCTCCGACGTGATCAGCGAGTCATGCGACTGCACTTTCAAGGAGAAGAGCGAACCTACGAGATCTCCGTTTCCAAACTAGATTTTGACGATTCTATCATTATCTTTTCAAGCGACATCCACGACCGCTTCCTTCTCAATCTTCAAGAACAGCGGCATCAAAGCGATCTTACTGTGGCATCGCGCCTCTCAGCTGTCGGTGAAATGTCTGCTGGGATTGCTCACGAAATCAATAATCCTCTCGCCGTCATCTCTGGCCGTGCAACTTTGTTGAAAAAGAAGCTTTCCCAGATCGAAGGCCTAAATGCCGCCGATCGAGAAGCTCTAATCCACGGCATAGAAAATATTGGCGTCATGGGAGAACGTATTGCTAAGATTGTGCGTGGTCTAAAGATTTTCTCACGAAACGAAACCGAACTTGTTAGTGAAGCGATTGCAGTGAAAGACGTTGTCGATGACATCCTTGGGTTCTCTTCGGAGAGGATCAAGTTTCTTGGGATCGAATTGCGACTCAGTTGGCCGACAGACGACCGAGTTTGGGCCAATCGAATTGCTCTGAGCCAGGTTATCCTCAATTTAATGAACAATTCGATTGATGCCATTAGCTCCACTAAAGACGCCTGGATTGAGATTTCAACGCGTCTCTCTGGCAACCGAATTGAGATCCTTGTCACGGATTCTGGTTTAGGAATTCCTAGCGAGATTCAAGGACGGCTCATGGAACCTTTTTTCACGACGAAAGCCGTTGGTAAAGGGACAGGGCTTGGGCTTAGCGTGTCGAGAGGACTCGTTCAGGGAATGAACGGATCTCTTACCCTCGATAGCAGCTCTCTAAACACGCGATTTGTAGTTAGCCTACCTAGAAATGGCTAAAGCCGCGATGTTTCTGCGGCCCCGGGATCACTAGTCTCTTGGGGCTGAGTGAGGAAATCATGGATCTGGCGGATCAGAGTGAGGCTGTGTCTGCGTTCGTGCGGCTGGACACCATCAGTCGCCATAAATTTTTCGAGAACCTCGATGAGCGAGGGATTGCTCAAGTCTAGAGACTCTCGTTTCATGACTTCAAAAGTGTCGATGGCACAGGCAAACATTCTCACCAGGGGTGCTAGGAGCTCAGAACGAATACGGCGGGGGTATCCGCGGCCGTTGAATAGTTCGTGGTGTCCGATGATAAGTTGACCCACGATTTCAGAAAGCTTGGTGAACTTTTTTTGGACGATTTCGTAAGAGCGTCGCGGGTGATTCTGGACCTTGGCCACGATTTCAGGGCTCAGCTTCGATTGATCATTGTAGTAGAGATGCCAATTCTCCGCACTCATATCGAGAAGCGAGAAGTCCATGAGGAGGCAAGCATAGGAGAGATCACGAAAGACACTTCGTGAACTTTGTCCGAGAGCGACCGCGTAGAGAACTGCAATTGCAGTGACGGCAGCTGAGTCGTCCATCACGCTCAAGTACTGTGGAATTTTACGGAAGTGAGACCGGAAATTGTCGACATCTGGAGCGATGATATCGAGCAGTCGAGTAGAAATTTCTGCAATGGGTGTGTCCTCGAGCGTGAATTGACCAGGATTGGGAAGGATCACCTCATTAAAAATTTTACTAAGCTCCTGCGCGATGGGCTTCTTCAAGAAGTCGGCACTCTCCTTGCCAAACTGCATGAGCATTCCAATTTCGAGGTCAGCTTTTGAGACTTTCGACTGGTGCGAAGATCCTTCATCGGCTTTGGGCTGAGTTGTGACTCGAGGGGAAGGAGAATCCTGCGCAGGAGTGTGACTGACTTTCGAAGTGGATTCCTCAAGGGAGGCTTTGTCGGCTTGGACGGAGTGCTCTACCCGAACAGAGATTTGTTCGTTATTTTGCATTGCGCGAGAAGCGGCCATCCCGTCGAAGCTTTTCAGGTCAGAGCGGTTAACATAAACGTAGGGTCTGGCAAGCGTCTTGATCTTCTGGAGGTCAGATTCAGTGAGCGGCGAGTTCGCAGCAAGAAATCGAATAAACCTTGCGTTGTTGGGGAGTTCAATGAACAGATCTATCAGCACGCGCCCATCTGCATCCTGCGGGATCGCCTCAATATCGATGCGCGTGAGCAGCTCAGCTCGGTGGACGGGAATACTCATAAAAGTATCTTAATGTTAACAAATTCTTAGTGATCTCGTACCTGGGTGAGGGAGCAAAATCCTGACATCGACGTTGGGGAGCCAGTAGAGATATGATTGGTTCCCATGGGCACCTCCCCCACTTCAAAAACTGTTGACCGCGTGGCTCTTGTTATCGATGACGAGGCAGATCTGAGAGATGTTGTTGCTGAACTTCTCGTGGATCTTGGCTGGAAGGTGTACTCGGCGGAAAGTTGTGCCCAGGGCTTAGAGGTCCTCGAGGCTCACGTTCTAGAAATTTCAGTCGTTGTAGCGGACTATCTGATGCCAGAGCAGACAGGGATTGATTTTCTTAGAGAAGTTCGTTCGCGAGGACTCCTCACGCCGGTCGTATTTTTCTCGGCGAACGGAGTCCCCAAAGCCTTGGTCGAAGCCATCCGCTTAGGGGCGGCCGATTTTTGTGACAAATCCAATGACTTCTCAACCGTGCTGAATGCTGTCGAGAAGGCTCATCTGAAATGGGAACTTATTCTAAAAAACGCACACGCCTTGGCGGAGATCAGCAGCGCGGACCTTTCGTCAGCGGTCTCCTCCGTGGAGCTTGGTCTGGACCTCTCAGCTGTAGCCCTCAAGCATTTAAAGACAAAAAACTGAATAATTTCGACTGTCAGTAACGT
The DNA here is from genome assembly GCA_945881775.1 of Bacteriovorax stolpii. GTDB lineage: Bacteria > Bdellovibrionota > UBA2428 > UBA2428 > UBA2428 > CAMCVE01. The sequence continues at coordinate 38,237 of CAMCVE010000003.1, read as the reverse complement.
TACGAAGTCGGAGCTCCACAGATAAGTTTTGGAATCACTTTCAAAACCTTTGGCAAAATTCACGCCTTTCGGAGGCCGTGAAGCTACGCGTTAATTGCGGTGTCGCTTCCTTCATTCACCATGTGTCTGAGTGGACTTTTTCCATGAGAGTTAAACAACAATTTATACCGATACGGCGGCACTAGATTCATCTTTCAGAATTTCATGAATTCCTCCTTAAGTGACCCCGTTTCGCATCCGATAACTAGTTCATGGAAAAGACTTCAATCGAATCCGAGGAGGCGTACTTCGACATCTCGGAACTTTTTGTTTCGCGGACCGACAAGAAGGGCGTGATCCTCTCGGGCAACTCTGTGTTTGTGCGAGTCTCAGGCTATACGAGCGAACAACTCTTCGGACGTCCTCACAACATCATTCGTCACGCGGACATGCCTCGAGCGATCTTCCGTCTTTTCTGGCAAACCATTAGTGATGGAAGAAACATCGTCGCCTACGTTAAGAATCGCGATATCAGTGGGCGCTTCTACTGGGTCCTTGCAACGGTGTTTCCGACAAAAGATGGATACCTATCGGTTAGGGTCAAGCCTACCTCACCTCTGCTGAAAGTGGCCGAAGACCTCTACGCGGAACTTCGAGTTGTCGAAGATCAGGGCGGGATCGATGCATCCACTGCTTTGCTCCATAAACGACTCCAAGAACTAGGCTTCGCCGACTACTGGTCTTTCATGATCACCGCTCTTAAAACCGAGCTAGAGGCTAGAGATATGGCCATGGAAGGTCGGCTGCCCCGCCTTTCTGGAATATTTCAAGATCGAAGAATCCGAGAACTCGCCTCCTTGCGAGAATCGATCTCAGATATGCTGATCTCATTCAAGTCGACGACAGGAAAAATGTCCGAGCTTGAGAAGATCCAAAGCTACAGTGCTTCAAAAACGAGTGAAATTGCTCGTTCGGTGGAGCGCATTTCTTGTCTTTCGGTAAATATGTCAATTGCCGCCCACAAGATGTCTAAAGAAGGCGCAGCTCTGGCCGTTATTGCCAACACGGTCCAAGATATGGCTCATGAAATCCTCGGAACATACGACAGATTTATTCTCGCAAGCAATGAAGTGCTAGCTCTCTTGGACCGAATGCTCTTCGGAGTTCTTCGCATTCGAACAAACTTGGAAATGCTTTCATTCAATCTCGGTGAGGTGATCGATGAGGCGCGCTCTCAGGGGCATCACGGTCCCAAGACTCAAGCTCAAATTCAAGAACTCAGTTTGCTAAGCACCATTGCGAGTGAATTGTGTGCCGAGAACACCCGAGTTCAAGCGGAATTTTTTGCATCGCTCGCGAATCTAAGCCGCGAATCGTCGCAGCTCTACACCCAGATCGTACGCCTTGGTCTGGTCCGTACGGGTGGCAAACTCGAGGGGGCGCGTACAACAAAAGTTGCAGAAGTCTTTGGACCTTTTGTTGCGGAACTGGGAATTCACATTGACGCCATCGAAAGACCACTGAGTGAGCTTTCTGGCTTCTTCAAAAACGCAACAACGAAAATGTCGGATCTGGTTTCAGGTGCAAAGCTCGTGGAGCACGCTCTTTCTGAGGTGACAATGTCTCTATCTGGCTTCTCTGAACGTGAATCGACCGTTGATCATTACAGAACGGGAACCTGAGAATACACATGGAATTTAATCAAGAATTCATAAATTGCTTTGTCGATGAGGCCTCGGATTCTCTGAATCGATGGGAAGTGCTCTGTTTCGAGCTGTCCAAAGGAGCTCATGCTGCCCACTATCAAGAGCTTTTCAGGATCGCTCACAATCTCAAAGGGGGATCTCTCAGTGTTGGACTGAGTCAATACGGAGACTTCGTGCATAAGGTTGAAGACGGAATTACATTGCTAAGGGATGAAAAGATTCAACTCAGTGCGCAGCACTTGAACCTCCTTCTTAACGCGCAGAAGACTTTGTCTCAATGGACCCAAGAGCTCAAACAGAATCCCGCCTGGATACCATCCGACTGTCATGATTTTCTAGCAATGTTCAGAGCTCAGTTCTTCAGTTCAGAGAGTACTGAGCGTAATGAGAACCTCATCGCGGCACCGGTCCCTCAAGTTGTAGAATCTAGCGAGTCGCCCAAATCAGAAGCTCGTGGATCCTCTCCAGTTTCGAGAATCAGTGGCTCAGAAACAATTCGTGTCGCCGCTGACAAACTCGATGAGCTCATTCAGGTCATTGGAGAGCTTTCAATTCACCAGTCTATTGTCTGGCACACGAAGGGATCTGATAACCAAAAGCTCTTTCTAAATTCTCTTCAGTTGGGACAGAAACTGACTAAGGAACTCTACGACAAAGCGTTAGGGCTCCGTATGCAGCCCCTGCAACAAGTCTTTCAAAGGCTTGAGAGAAACATTTTTGATCTGTCACGATCTCTTGATAAGTCGGTAGAAGTTTCTGTTTCTGGTGGAGACGTCGAACTCGACAAAGCTGTCATCGAGAAAATTATCGACCCCCTAACCCACATCGTACGAAACGCGGTGGATCACGGATTGGAGTCGAGCGTTGATCGTCAGCTGATGGAGAAAAGCCCGACGGGACACATCGAAATTGCTGCTAGAAAGGACGCCTTTGGCGTTGAAATTATCGTTAAGGACGATGGGCGTGGTCTGCGCGCAGAAAGAATCCGAGAGAAAGCGATCGACAGGGGGCTCATCGCCACTGACGCTGAGCTCTCTGCTCAAGAGGTCTACAATCTAATCTTGCAGCCTGGCTTCTCGACAGCTGAAAAAGTTACGGATGTATCAGGACGAGGTGTCGGTCTTGACGTCGTCCACAAGGCGCTTCAAGAGCTTGGTGGAAACATGGTCATCGACAGTTCGGCTCACCGTGGAACTTCATTCTCGATCACTCTTCCGACCTCGGTTAGCATCGTTGAAGTACTTTTGGTCGAAGTTGGTGACCAGAACTATGCAATCCCGGTCTCCTCAATCGAAGAGGTCATCTCGAGCGATACGCCCATCAGCCCGTCTGAGACCCGTAGAATTTATGGGGGACACGCACTTTCGGTGCGCGACTTGGAGACACTACTCGAGCGACGCAAATCTCAGCCCAGCAAAAGTCAGAGAAAAAATATCCTTGTTTGTACACACAAAGGTGCAAAAATTGGGCTTCTCGCTGGAAAAATCATCGGGCAACAACCTGTTGTGATTCGATCTCTTAACAACAACATCGAGGGTTCATTTGGAATACTCGGAGGCACAATCTTGGGGAACGGAGAACCTGGTTTGATTCTAGATCTCAAGTCTGTGCTTAAAAAAGTTCATCGCGAACAAGACACGCAGGAGAAGATTGCATGACCACAGAAGACAGCGAACATCGTTATCTCATATTTAGAATTGGAGAAGAGCAGTTTGCATGTCCTCTTCTCTCTGTTCGAGAAGTTCTTGAGTACCAAAAGCCAAAACACATGCCCAATATGGTTTCTTACTTCCCCGGAGTTATAAATGTCCGAGGAAGTATAGTTGGAGTTGTCGATCTTCGAACCAAGTTTAGCGCTCCCTCAGGAGTCGAAAGGCGAACTGCAATGCTCTTGTGTGACACTGAACAGGGTGCCATTGCAGCCGTTGTCGACATCGTCGAAAGTGTCCGACAGATAAAGCCAGAAAACATCGATCGAGACACCACATTGATCTCAAAAATTGACTCGCGTTACCTGAGCGGGGTGGCTCGATTGGATAATGCGCTTGTTACGGTGGTCGATCTTCACCAATCTCTTCTCGAAGATCAAATGAAAGCTGCTTAGGGAGACATCAAAATGTTTATCAATAAAATATCGAAAACCAATCTTAAATTCCGTATTTTCACTTTGGCTGGAGTCTTGCTCCTTTTGCAACTCGTTAGTTCCTTCGTGGCGACGTATCAAGCGAAAGGACTCCTGCATCACGTTGACCAGCTTTCAGACTTTCACCTCCCGGCCACTCAAATCAGCATGGAGGCCGACATGTTTCATGACGGTCTCTCTGCAAAAGTTTATCAAGCCCTCTATTACCAACAAATCGGCGACCAAAAAGCTTTTGCACCTCTCCTTGGAGAGACCACTGAAATGGCGACTGCGTTTAGGGATGATCTCGAAAAGCTCGAAAAGCTTCCAATTTCTGAGAAAACTCGCGCCCATATCGAATCGATCAAAGAAACTGTTAAAAGCTATGGAAACGGAGCTCAGTCAATAGTTGAAGCTACGGCAAAATCAGATGCTGCGCGTGCTAAGTCTCTGAAAGTTCGCTTCGACGAAGACTTTGATCGCCTTGAAGCGAGTCTCGCGGAACTTGGCGATATGCTAGTAAAAGAAGGACAAGACTCCGACGATGCCGGCGCATCAATTGTGCAGACCATTTTTATTTTTGCACTCATGAGTCTTTTGATTGGATCGGTGGTTGCGGCGTCCGTCTACTGGAACACCCGCAAAGTCTTCTCGCACGCAGCCCAAGAAGCCTGGGCTGTTGCCAGCCAGATGCAACAACTCTCTGAAGGCGTCGAGAATCACGCTTCTCAGGTTAAAGAGGCCTCCATCGAACAGGCTGCCGCAATTCAAGAATCTGTTTCCGCACTTACCGAAATGGGAAGCATGATTGCTCAGACATCACAGAACGTTGTCTTGTCAAGGGAGACATCGGACAACACCCGTACCCACGCTGAGAGTGGTAAACAAACCATGGAGAAGCTCGCACATTCGCTGGCTGCGATTCAAAAATCAAATTCTCAACTTCAGGAGCTTCAGCGCGTTATAGAAGAGATTCACAATAAGACAGCTGTGATCAACGACATTGTTTTTAAGACCCAGCTGCTTTCTTTCAACGCCTCCATCGAGGCCGCTCGTGCGGGCCAACACGGACGTGGTTTTGCAGTGGTAGCTGAAGAAGTAGGAAGTCTGGCCGAGATGAGCGGGCAGGCTTCTAAAGAAATCGGGATGCTTCTCGAGTCGAGTCAAAACAAAGTCAAAGAAACACTTGATATGATTCAAGCGCGTGTTCAAGACGGAAATAAGGTCGGGCAGATGGCTATCCGAGCTTTCGACGAGATCAGCGAAGGCGTGTTGCAAATCAATACTCAGGTCAAAGCGATCGGAGAGGCGACTCAGCAACAAGAAATTGGAGTCCAGCAGACCAATACTGCAATGAAGGAGATGGATGTGACATCCCAGTCTAACGCTCGAGCTTCTACCGACACGCTTACGAGCGCGGGACGCATGTCACTCACGACGTCATCGCTCAACGAAGTTTTGGGTAAATTGATGAGTTTGATCGGAGAGCAGGCGCCTCAGTCGTCGGCCGGTACATCGACATCATCCAAACTTCAATTTGTGAATCCTAGCAAAACTTTGAGTAAACGATCCGACAATCTCGACGATCTTGCGACTCACATCGTTCAAAAATCGCGTGCCTCAAAAAAGGTTCCGAGCGCAAACGATTCGAGCTTTAAACGAGCTGCTTAAAGCATGGAATGGACCGAAGAAGACCGCAGAATTGTAACTCGGTTGGCTGTCGAAATATCGGGAGCCAACAATCTGCAGTCAGTGGGCTTTGATTTCTTAGTTCGCAATGTGGATAAGAGAATTCGCGAACAAGGATTGTCATCATTGCAGGACTATCTCCAGCTTGTTTCAAGTGAAGAGTCTGAATACGAGATGTTGGTTTCTGCCCTGACAATCCACACGACGTCGTGGTTTCGTGAAGAGCCGCACTTTCGTCTCTTGTTTGATCTCGCCACAAAGTTCCATGAGACTTCTCCTAACAACGTGTTTCGTATCTGGTCTGCAGCTTGCTCGACAGGCGAAGAGCCCTACTCGATCGCTATTTGTTTAATGCAGGTAAAAGAGAAAAATCCTACTTTTCAGTTTGAGGTGTGGGCTTCGGATATTGATCCCAACTGCGTGCGCACGGCGCGTAATGGAGTTTACTCCAAGAAGTCAATCGATACACTTTCCGACGAGAATCAGAAATATTTCTTGCTTGGATCACAGGAAACGGAAGGGCTAGTCGCCGTTGCCCCAGAACTTCGTGCCTTCGTACGATATTTTGAGCATGACATTCTAAAGGAAGAACGCTCCGTTGGCCCTGATTTTTTTGATGCGATATTCTGTCGCAATGTCCTCATCTACTTTGATTTGAACACTCAGGAAAAGATCTTAAAGAGACTCTCTGTCCATCTCAGGCCTCGGGGCACTCTCGTCCTTGGACATAGCGACACCCTGCCCCAACTTCAAGGTTATCGGCGCTTAGATGGATCGAGTCTGGTACGCATCGCGGATTCAAAAGCTACTGTGCCGGGATCGAGCACCCGTCGATCACGTGTTCTTGTTATTGATGATTCACAAACTTTACGAAAAGTTTTAAAGTCTATTCTCTCCGAAAAATTCGATGTAACAGAGGCCGAAAGCGCTGAAGAAGCTGATCGAAGGACGAAGAACGAAGTCTTCGATCTTATCACTCTCGATCTGAACCTGCCCGGCGAGCATGGCGTGTCATGGCTACATCGTTTCCGTAAGAACGATAACAAAACCCCAATCGTCATCGTGAGCGAGTCAAGTTCACAAGATGCTGAAAAGGTTTTCGGGGCTCTCGAGGGAGGAGCTCAAGACTACATCGTAAAGTCGCTGCTCATGAAAGATCCTCAAATCGTTCGTGATCTTGCGAACTCGTTGACTCAAAATAAGAATGATTCGAGGAATGGAGTTCTGTTAGCGACTTTTAAGTCGCGTAAGGACTTTAAGCCAGAGGTCATTCTTATCGGGGCGAGTACCGGTGGACCAGAAGCGCTTGTTCAGCTCTTGTCATATTTTCCTAGCCATGCCCCGCCCCTTGTCATTGTTCAACATATAGGACCCGAGTTTGCTCTCCCATTTGCTAAACGTCTCGCTGAGAAGTCGGGCCTCATACTAGGCGATCCAAGTGCGGGAGGCATTCTCGAATCCGGCCATCTCTATATGGCTCTTGGCGACTACCATCTCTCGCTGAGAAGCAAAGGCTCAAGTTCCATCCTGATCGAAACGCAGTCTCAAGACAAGGTTCACGGGCATCGTCCTAGCGTCGACGTTCTCTTCAACTCGGCGGCCCGTCTCGGAGTCGACACCGTTGCCCTGCTTCTAACTGGAATGGGTAAAGACGGCGCACTCGGGATAAAGACGCTTTTTGACGGAGGTAACTCATACACCCTAGCTCAGGACGCAACATCGAGTGTGGTTTTCGGAATGCCCAAAGCCGCCATTGAAACAGGTGCGGTTTGTGCAGTTGGAGATATTCCTTTATTGCGAGCCAAAATCGAAGAGAGAATCGCATCGTGATTGTCCTTTTAATTTTTGCGATGCTTGCGATTATGGGAGTGCTTGCCCTTGTGCACTTCAGAACTCGTAGAACTCTTGAGCAAAGCAAGGCTGTAATCGAATCACTCCGAAGCCATGATGATGACAAGACGCATTTTATGGCCCGCGTCAGTCATGAAATTCGGACTCCACTCAATGGAATCATCGGGATTTCGACACTTCTCTCACAGCCTGGGCTGAGTCAACCGGAGGACCAAAGGCTTAGGGGACTTCTTTCGGCGAGTGCTCAACAGCTCTTGGAACTTGTGAATGACGTTCTCGATATTTCAAAACTTGATGCTGGGAAGATGACCTTGATTCTTGAGGATCTCGTGCTCAGAAATTGGATCGAGTCGGTTCTCTTTCCTCAGCGAATCCTCGCGCGCAAAAAGAGACTCCAGATTGATGTTAACTATGAGGGCGACTCTCGTCTTAAGGTACGCGCCGATTTAGGTAAGCTCACGCAAGTGCTCAACAACCTCGTCGCAAATGCTATAAAATTCACAGATCAAGGGCGTATCCAGGTCTATGTCCGGTCACCGGCCAAGCTGCCAGGAAACTTGGTACTGCGCGTTCAAGACACGGGCATTGGGATGAGCGTTGCAACTCGCGGTCGGCTCTTCAAGCGATTCAGTCAGGCTGATCTTTCATCAACGAGAAAGTACGGCGGAACCGGTCTAGGACTCTTCATCGTTAATGAGCTCGTGGCTCTTATGGGAGGAAGAATATTCGTCGCCTCAGAAGTCGGTGTGGGAAGCGTCTTCGAAGTTGAAGTACCGCTGTTGCCGGCTGAGGCGGTGGCTCCGTCGGTAACAACGGTCCCTCCCTCTTCTTATCCAGGCAAGGCACAAACTAAGCTACGCTGTCTAGTCGTCGACGATAACTCCACAAATCGCCTGGTACTCAGTCGATTTCTTGAGAAACTTGGTTGTGAGATTGTGGCTTGTGAGAATGGGCTTCAAGCCGTAGAACACGCCGGGCTTGACTCGTTTGATGCGATCTTTATGGACTGCGAAATGCCCGTAATGGACGGTCTGTCAGCGACACGCGAGATTCGAAACCTAAAAACGCCTTCGTCGCGTAGTTTCATTGTTGCCGTGACGGCCGGTGTTGGCACTGACGATAGTGCGCGGTGCATCTATTCTGGTATGGATATGTATCTTCCTAAGCCATTTACAATCGATCAACTGCGAAATGCGCTCGCTAGAATTCCCCTAAAGAGCGCAGCATAATGGGATTTGACTGGAAACAGCTCAGTTCTGATCTGGGTGACGATTCAGCCTTGGCGCGAGAAGTCGCTCAGGTGCTTTGTCAATCGTGGCCTTCTTTACATAGGCGGCTCTTGAAGTCACTTGCCTTGCAAGACAACCTTGAAAAGGCAAGATCTTTGCATGCTCTCAAGGGCGCTCTCGGTGTGTTTCCTTCGAATGAATTTGCAACCAAGCTCAGCTCCATCGAGAAACACTTTCGACAAGGTGAGTGTGACATGGCCCTTCCCAGTCTTCAGAAAGTTCTTCCTGAAATAGAGAATTACATCTCAAAACTCAGTGACCTGTTGTCGAAGGAGACGCCATGACAACGAGATTCTCGGATCACGAAACGCAAGTTCTCTATGCCCTGATCGAGGATATCACTGGAACACATCAATCGGGACTCGATCGAAAAGATTTTCTAGCCCGAAATGTTATCGACCTAATGGCAAGTGAAGGACTTCAAGATTTTTCTATTTTTCTTGAAGAACTCAACTCAAAAGAAGGACTCTACCAAAAATTTGTATCGGCAATCACGATTCACACGACCTCTTGGTTTCGTGAACCCGAACATTTTATGACACTAAAATCTTGGTTGAACTCTCGGATTTCAAAAGGACTTCTTAGTGCTGATATTACCTCGGTGGCGTGTTCAAGCGGTCAAGAAGTGTATTCCCTGGGTCTTGTGCTTGAGTCGCTCCGCCGTGAGTTTCCAAAGTTTGAATACCGTATTCGTGGGATCGATATTGATGCCCTGAGTTTGGCCACAGCTCGAAGTGCAGTCTATCCAGGAGCTCAATTGAAAGAGATTCCTCAGGCCTATCATGAGCTATGTCTTACCAAAGACAATGCGGGCGAAGTCTGGATGACTGTTGATCCAGAAATTCTAAAGCGTTGTAGTTTCTTCGAGGCAAATTTGTTGGATTGGTCCGTGGAGGACACATCGATCTCCATGGATGTCATTTTTTGCCGTAACGTTTTGATCTACTTCCATCCTCGACGTGTCACTCAGGTTATTGGGTCCCTATCTCGCAGATTGCGGCCAGAGGGTTTGTTGGTTCTTGGACAAAGAGAATCTTCCATTCAGCGCATTCCACATTTGCGTTGCATTGCTCCTTCCATCTACAAGTTGACCGAGACTCGACTCTCAGAAAAATCGTGCGCGCTCGTGATTGAAGATGTTGCGCCGGTGCGGACTCTGATCCGATCCGCTCTCGTCAAGTCTGGTTTTGAAGTTCTTGAAGCCGCGACCGCGGAAGAGGCCAGTCGAATCCTCCTTGAAAAGACGGTCAACTTAGTGACACTTGATCTCGACCTGCCAGGTGAGAATGGCGCTTCATGGCTCAAACGATTTCGTCAAGGTGCTGCACTGACTCCGGTCGTGATCATCTCTGGATCGACACCCGAAGAGGCTCGCGATATGTATGGTCTCATGGAATACGGAGCGAGCGATCATTTCGTCAAAGAGACTCTTTCGCAGAATCTTGAACGTCTGGGGCAACTTGCTTTAGGATTGACCGGCAAAGAATTTCAACTTGACCCATCATCGATGGAACGTTTCCCGGCATGTCTTGGTTCGACAGATGCGCTCCGACAGCTAGGGCGTCCCGAAGTCATTCTGATTGGAGCTAGCACCGGGGGTCCAATGGCTATCTGGGAACTTTTAAAGCCTTTCAAAAAGATGCCGCCCCCTATCGTGATCGTTCAACACACCTCCGCCAGCTTTCTGAAGTCGTTTGCCGAAAAAACCTCTGAGAAAACGGGTTTGTTACTCGGAAAACCTACGGAAGCTCTTCGAGATGGACACATCTACCTCTCTCAAGGCGATTATCACATCGAGATTCGACGCAACGAATCGGGGCATCTCGAAATACGACCTATCTCCGATGAACCTCAAAATGGGCATCGTCCCAGCGTCGACCAACTTTTCAAATCTGCAGCCAGCGCAAAAGTACGAGCTGCGGCCATTGTGCTCACAGGTATGGGTAGCGACGGAGCGGCTGGGATGAAGGCGCTTCTTGAGAACACGGTGACAGTCAACTTTGTGCAATCTCGCGAATCCTGTGCCGTTTTTGGAATGCCAAAAGAGGTCATTCGCTTGGGAGCTGCTCATGAGGTAGGAGACTTGTCTGTCTTGCGTAAACGACTGGAGGGTCTCATCAATGATTAGTTTACCCAGAGTCCTGGTTGTAGATGACGAGCTAGAAATTTTAGACCTAATTCAGGAAACCCTCGAAATTCAGGGGATCGCCTGTATCACGGCTCTCGACGGAGAAGTTGCTCTCAAGTTACTGGAGCTCAATCCATCTATTCAACTCGTTGTGAGCGATATCAACATGCCTGTTATGGGTGGCATTGCTCTGCGCGAAAACGCAGGAAAACATTTTGGGGAACGCTCGTTAACTTGGGTTGCGCTGACAACACCGGGACTGCAAGATTACGAAGGTTCAGGCATCCCTGGCTTCGACGCCACTTTTTACAAACCCTACAGTTTTAGTGAGCTAGCGCGATTGATCCGTATTCAAGTGGTCGATTGAATACATTCTTTAATGAATGCCTCAATCTCCCCTACCCGATAAGGCTTCGAAAAATAGGCTACAAACGAAGCTTTGGTCTTCACCTGCTGATCTCCAGTGATGAGTGCCTTCGGGAGTCCTGGATCAAGCTGGAGAGCAATCTCGTCTCCTGTGATCCCTGCGAGACGATAATCTAGAAATATCAAATCGGGCGGCTGTTTCTCGATCGCCTGTAGCGCCGTGGAGACCTCGCTAAAAACGCTGATATCGATTCCATCACCCGAAAACATGTCTTGAAACAATTCAAGTAGTTCTGGTTCATCATCAAGATAGAAGATTCTAAACGACATTTGAAGCTCCCAATGCATCAGTCAAACCTGAGCCGACACGCTCAAAGCAAATTTCAAAACAGGTGTTCGGACATGATTTGTCTAAGCGAATTGTCGCATTGTGTGAATCAAGAATTCCTTTGGTGATAGAGAGTCCAAGTCCGGTTCCCTCCCCGACACTCTTCGTGGTGAAAAATGGCTGGAAAATTTTTTCTTCTGTCTCCGAAGAAATTCCAGGGCCTGAATCACTAATTCGGACAATCGTTGAATCGTCTCTGTAGAACGCTTCAATCTTGACCCAGCGGTCATCCAGAAGCTTAATGGCATCAAGCGAATTGTTGATCAGGTTCACAATCACTTGTTCAATCTCGACCGCGTCGCAAAGCAACTGAGTCTCAGGCGGAATGTCGCAATCAATTCGAGTTGCATAACGTTTGGCCTTAGCTTCGATGATGATGAGCGCCTCCTTCACGACGTCATTGAGCGGCTCAATCTTACGCTCCACCCCTTCTGTGATTCGTGCGAAGCGGCTGAGTCCTCCTACGATCTTGTTGATTCGTGCAGCAGCTCGAGAGATAGTTTCGAGTTTCGCATTAAATTTAGACTCATCATCTTTAACCTTCTTCAAGAGTGAGATGTTTCCTACGATCAATGCGAGTGGATTGTTAATCTCGTGCGCGATACCCGCCGACATTTCACCGAGCGATGCAAGTTTTGAATTGTGCATGGATTTAGCGCGCTCTAGTTCGATCATTTTTTGCATCTCAACTTCATCTGTGATATCGCGGGCTGCGGCATACAAGAGTCCTGAAGTCGGTGAGGGACTCGTGGCCCAAGAAAGAACTTTATAGGACCCATCTTTTGCGCGATAGCGATTGACGAAGCGAATCGTTGGAATGCCTTTCGCCAATTTTTCTACTTCATGGAGCGTGGCCTCGATATCGTCGGGATGCACTAATTTTAGGAAAGGTTCTTCGAGAAGCTCTGCGGTCGAGTAGCCTAGGACTCGAGAAAAGGCTTGATTCACGCGTGTAAAATTGCCCATGGTATCGGCGATACAAAGCAAGTCTATCGCGACATCAAAGAATTGCGTGAGCTCTGTTTTAAGATCCAAGGACTCTTTTTCAGATATCACCTTTTGAGTTACGTCTTGGAACGTTCCACGAAGCATGTGGATGCTTCCATCATTTGAAAAAACGGGTTCACCACTGGCTTCAACCCATTTATTTTTGCCTTGAGCATCGAGAAACTCGAATCTGCCATCAAAGGGCTTTCCCGAGATGCATTCGTCAACGCAGGCGAGAATACGTGCTTGATCATGGGGTGCGTAGTAATGAATGCCTCGATCTTTATCTGTAGCGGTATCCTCTGAGATTCCATATATACGATACACCTCTGAGGTCCAACGTGTCTTTCCCGTCGCAGTTTCAAGTTCCCAGCCACCGACTTTTGCGATTCTCTGCACGTTTTCAGAGAAGATTTGTGACTTTCTAAGTTCACCCTCAAGCTCCAATTTGGCGGCGATCTGAAAGTGGGCGACACCGAGCGCGAATGCTCCGGCCCACACAAGGGTAAAAAAAAGGGAAGCTAGAAGAAGAGATTGCAAATGCGCTTGGCTAAGTTGCGAAACATACGATTCCGCGGGGAAGTCGATGCCCACAACATACGAGACTTGGCCCGCAGAGTCTTTAACAGGGTAATTGAAGGAAAGCCAAGTACCCCAGCGATCTTTGGACAAATCGAAATTAAACCCATAGCGCCCCTCAAAAGTCGCTGTAATATCGTCGTCGAACTCGGCGATATAGACCTCTCCGATCTCGGTTCGTGACTCACGATCGCCCTGGTACTGACCATCACGGTCATAATCGGTTTCAGAATCGACAAGGAGACGGACCACTCCCTCTTCGTCGCGAACGAAAACATACACGTCGGCGATCAACTGATTTTTCGTCACCCAATTCTTCTGAGCCTCAATGATACGAAGATAAACAGGATCATTGGGGTCAGTTTGGAGATTGATCTGCTCAAGACCTAGGGCAAGCATGGCATAGGTGTAGGTCGGTGCGAAGGATTCAAGAGTTTTGCGAAGCTCTGTGTGAAACCTCTCAGAGGCTGAAGTGACAATGAGGTAGGGAATCGGAAGGAGGCACAAAAGAACCCAAAAACTTGATCGCCCATAGGGACTCTTGCCTCCCATGCGTTGCCTAGAATAGACAAAGGCGCCACCCCACAGAGCGATGATCAAGAATGTCAGACACCATAGCGTATTCGTCAGGCTAAAAAATAAGGCGAAACCACCCATGGCCGGCTTATCGGACCTTTTGAAGAATTTTTCCAATAGAATTCTAGCCAAAATAGGACAAATTTTTTTCAGAAGTAGCTTTAAAATCTAAAGTCCTCGAGGACAGACGCCGAAAACGCGGGAGTATCACTCGAGCAAAAGAGGGCGCCTTGTCAAAACCTGAATCGCAATTGAGTTCGGAGGAGCAGGCACACGCTATTGAAAGCTACACCTCGCGACAGTCGCGAAGTAGCGCGCTCTATTCTTTGCCCGTGATTCTAACGCTAGTGATTTTTGAAGTACGGAGCATTGATCTTGAGGGCATTCTGTATGTTACAGGCTTGGTCTCAGCGATGCTCTTTCGAATCGGGCTCCTGGGGCGCCTGAGACCCTCGAAGTTCTACTCTACATGCGTTTCTACAATCTTCATGATCTCTGCAGCTTTTTGGGGGCTATGGCTCGCTCATAGCTCTGCGGTGCAAAGTCCCAACGAATTGCCCGTCTATTCTTTGGTGCTAGCGGGAGTGGGACTCAGCGGCGTTGTGACTCTTGCACTCCACCCCTCTCTACTCGTGTCCTTCCTGGTCACCCTCTTTACATCGTTTATTCTTTATCTTTCACACCATAAGGCATTAGACGGTCTTGCCCCATTGCTCATAGTGTTCGGGGTTTTTATCGTATTCGCTTTCGCGCAGAGCGGTGTGATTAAGAATCTTCTTCTAAGGAGTCAAAGAAGCAATCTATTGATGGAACAAATAATCGATGCCTTCCCTGGCTACGTCGCGCTTATAGATACCCATAAGAAATATCGCTTTGTTGGATCGAGTGTCGCTCGGCTAGCCTCAAAACCACGTCAGGAAATAGTAGGGACACATGTCGGTTTCTGGGGAATAGACCCCACTTTTTCTGAGCGCTTCGAAGTCTTCTTTGATGGTCAGCTACCGGGCGTCCAATTCGAGCACGTGATCAATAATCGACACCATCTCGTTCAGTTTCGTCGCTTGTCAACGAATGATGTATTAGCCGTCTCTCTCGATATTCACGATGTGGTCCAGGCTCGCCAGTTGCATCTCGACGAACAACGAATTAAACAGCACGGGCAACAACTGCAAATGCTCGGCCAGCTAGCGGCGGGCATTGCGCACGAGATCAACAATCCGCTCGCCATTGCCATTGGGGCCTGTGAAAGTGCGCAAAGGCAGCTTGGTAAAGTTGAACCAAACATGGAGCTGGTGAGAACCCGACTCGAAACAATCGTCGTCGCGAATGAACGTGCTGCAAAAATTGTTCGTTCGATGCGCCTGCTCTCCCGTGATCCGGAGCTCTCAGAACTTTCCGATCAGTCTTTGAAAGAAATGATTGTGGATGTTTTAGCTCTATGTGAGTCAAAGCTAAAAGTCCAAGGAATCGATTTTCGCTATGAATGGAACCTCGAAGAGAGGGATGTCGTGATTACGGCTCATCCCGTCTACTTTACCCAAATCATCTTGAACCTGATTTGGAATGCGCGGGATGCGACTCTCCATGAGGAGTCTCTTCAAAAGAAAATTGCTCTCGTCGTGCAAAAGCTGGGTTCTAAAATTCGACTTAGTGTCGAGAATACGGGACCCATGATTCCTGCAGAGCTGCAAGGAAAAATCATGACTCCATTCTTCACTACCAAATCCACTGGTACCGGCATGGGGCTGAGTTTGTCCAAGTCTTGGTCCGATGCGATGGGAGCCGAACTGAGCTTTGAAAGCAAAGCACATAAGACTCAATTTCATCTCGACATCACAGATATCAGAGGTGGTCCTACGCAAGGATAATGAGTCAGCCGCGCGCACCGGCTTGGAAATCGGGAGACTTTCTATTACTCTAAGGGGAGTGATCGATTCCACGATTGATGCCTACCTCAAACGCAAGGCTCGGGCCTTCGAGCCAAAGCGCCCCCAGCGCACGCCTTGCCCCCAATGCCGAAAGCCCCCGATCACTTGTTACTGCGCGACGATTCGACCCTTCGAATCCAAACCTCGAATTCTCATCCTTATGAGTCCGCAAGAATTTAAGCACCGTGTGGGCACGGGACGAATGGCGCATCAGTGCCTCAGCAATTCCCAGCTGATCAAGGGGGCGGAGTTCGCTGCTTCTGCCCCCGTGGAAGCGATTCTGCGCGACCCCAAAATTTTTCCGATTCTTTTGTTTCCTGGTCCCACAAGCCTTAACTTATCAAACTTAGAGAGCTGTGAGCGACAAACGCTTTGTCCCCCTGATCGCGAGCTTCTTATCGTGATTCTCGACGCAACGTGGAACCACGCCAAACAAATGCTCCACCGTTCACCAAATCTGCAAGCACTTCCCCGCATTTGTTTCACGCCTCCCCACCTCTCGCGTTTTCTCTTGCGCAGACAACCGCACGAGCACTGCTTCTCCAGCATCGAAGCGATTCATCAAATCATCGAACTCATGAATCCTTTGGGTCGCGGCAATGCGAAGGAACCACATGATCATCTGATCGAGGTTTTCGACAAAATGGTCCTTCAGCAGCTGAACTTTCGCGTGCCCAGTCAAGTCTCCCGAAGTGCTGCGAGCTATGTCAAGATCAAGGCCCGACGCGAGCGGATGCGCGCACTTCGGGCGGTGAACGGCAGTAATGACCTCAACTCCCCCGGCGAAATGTCAGGCACAAGAGCGTGTTTGGCAGGCTCAAAAACAAAGCCAATACACTCATAAGTCACGGATCGGGGGTTTGTGACCTGGCCGGTGGTCAGGGTCGCGAACGACTCCTCACGCGATGCTTAATGAAACTACTCGCGAGAGCAACAAACTGTTTCGCGAGATAGTAGCTTGTTGAAGAAATGAGACGAGAGGGCCGGTTGACTTCGTTCGGTCGGATCTGAACACAAGTAACTCGGCACTTGAGTCGCCGAAACTGAATCAAGTGAGTCAGGGTGTACGTAAACGACGAATCGAGGACGAGATTCCTGGCCACTTCGGCTTTTAGCGCCCGGAAACCGGTCACGGGATCCGAAATATTTAGCCCCACAAAGAGACTTACCCAGTGTCCACCGGCCCAATACAGGAAGCGCTTGAAGCCGGAAATATTGGTCAACGCAGAAAATTGACGGCAGCCAAGGACCACATCTGCCCGACCATCGAGAATGGGCTTTAAGAGATTGGGGATATCCTCAGGCGAATAGTGAAGGTCCGCGTCGATGTTCACAATAATATCTGCTTTGAGTTCGAGAGATGAGATGAGCATCTTTTGCATAAGAGAGCCAAGGCCCTGCCGGTCTGTATTCCTTAGAACGCGAGCCACCTGAGCTGCTTCGGCATGCGAGGCTGAACTGTCGGTGCTGTTATCGTCTGCGACGAGAATGAAGGTCGCGTGACCCAAGTTAAGTCGATTTATGCGGTCTAATAGAACAGGCAAAGTCAGCGCTTCATTGAGGCAAGGAATCTGTATGACGATATTCATGCGGTAATTAATCGAATTCTAGATCATTCTATCATCAGCTCGAGCCGATGATAAGAGAAACTGAACTCTAAGGAGTTGCGTGCAGTCATTCGGAAAAATATTTTTTAACCCACGTCTTGTGAGCCCCGGACTCAGTGCTCCGACGTACTCGCGGACATAAATTCCTGTAGAATTTTTCAAAACGATCGAAGTTATGGGCGGTTACAAACCCCGTGCATATTTTCTCGAGTTTCTGCAAGCCAAAAGCCTTTTCTAAATTATGAGCCAACGAGGCCGAGTAAAAATTGTCTAATAGTTTAATGGCGCTCACCTTTTGGAGAAAACTGGGTGGCCAAGCCGCCACACTGGCACTCAGTCCGATATTGCCGCCACTGTGAGACAATAAACTCAAAGAACTCAGTCCCAGCTTCTTTAAGAGCGCCTCCAAATCGGCAGCACTCACGGTACTTTGACTGTCTCCAAGAACCAAGACGGGGCACCCGGCATTCTCAATCGTGGACCTCAAATGATACGCCTGAGAATCCAGCAGCTGATTCAGCCAAGCTCTCCTCCTGTTCTGAGGGACACTACCCTTGAGTCCAATTTCCTGTGCATGCCCCGGAAAAAAGACCAACAATTCTCGACAAGACCCTCTGTAAGGCGGATTCACGAGATGTCCGGAACTTGTTTCCTCGATCCCCAAGCCGGCGGGCTTGATACCTAAATTCCCCGTATCGTGCTGGGCTGAGACACGGCCCGCAAACAGGCATAGTATAATTAGTCCTTTAGAGGCGTTCATAGAGCCACTTTAACGCATGTTTCTCGAGTCCGATAGAATCCGCTTCTGACTTCCTTTGCGTCGATAATTTATCTGTCAGGGGACATTCAAGAG
The DNA here is from genome assembly GCA_945881775.1 of Bacteriovorax stolpii. Taxonomy (GTDB): domain Bacteria; phylum Bdellovibrionota; class UBA2428; order UBA2428; family UBA2428; genus CAMCVE01. The sequence goes on along the minus strand of CAMCVE010000003.1, from coordinate 20,189 downwards.
GCGTCTTGGCGTATTGGTTGCGGATGGTGATCTCGAGCTGTGAAGAAAACATCATACGAGTTTCATTTGTTCGTCGTGTCGCTCGATGCTAACGGCTTAGTATAAGTCGGAGGACAACAGGTGGCAGCACTACAAACTCTAAATGACGAATGCGTGACTTGGATCGACGATCAAGAGTCTCCGATTGTTATCGTCGGGCTCGATGCTACAATTCAATGCTTTACCTCTGGTGCACATGAGTACTTCAATCTTGTGCCAGATGATTTGGGCCGTTCCATCGAAGATATCACGCCCGACTTTGAGGCACCAAATCTAAAAAGTATCGTATCTGACGTAATCCAATCGCTGACCCATAAAGTATTTAAGGTGAGCGACCGTAAAGGACGGTGGTTCCGACTCCTCGTACGGCCCTATGTTAGCTCTGTCAATGGTGTTGAAGGTGCCGTAGTCTCGCTCGTAGATTTTTCTTTCTTCAAACAAATGCTAACTGAGGCGAAAACCTCGCCCGATTACGCAATGGCTGTTACTGATACGCTTTTAATGCCTCTAGTCGTTCTTGATGATGAGATGCGTGTTGAATGGGCGAATGAGAGTTTTGGAGACATGTTTGCGGTGGTCCCTCACAAATATATTGGATTGGATATCTTCTCCATTTTTGGATCCAAGGGATTTCAGATGCCGGGCGTCCGCGAAAAATTAGGTCAGGTCTTCTCCGGGCTCAAAGTGCTGAAGGACTTTGAGATCACTCAGGAATTCCCCGAACTCGGTCGACGAAGCTTTCTCCTCAATGCCCGCCAGATCCGTAGGAAGGGACCCCTACCCAAGGCCCTGCTTTTGTCGATTGACGACATTACCGAACGAAGAAATGCTGAATTATCGCAGACCCTTTCACGGCAGCTTCTCGAAAAAATTAGTCACCTTGGCAGAATTGGGGGGTGGCAACTTGATTTCTCTCAAAAGACCGTGACTTGGTCAGACGTGACCAAGCAGCTTCACGAAGTGGACGCTGATTATGAGCCGACTTTGGAATCGGCACTTAGTTTCTATAAAGAAGGTAAAAGTCGAGATGCAATCGTCGCGGCGGTAGACGAGGGTTTGAAGTCTGGGAAGCCATGGAACCTTGAGTTAACACTGGTGACCGCGAAGGGCCGCGAGATTCTTGTACAGGCTATTGGGGAAGTTGTCACTCGTAAGGGTATCCCCGTTCTAGCCTACGGCACCTTCCATGATATCACCGAGAGTAGGTCTCTTGAGATGGCAGTTGAGAGATCCCTGATACAGGAAAAAGTGGCGAGATCGGATGCCGAGGCGGCTCGGGCGCAGGCGCAAGCAGCCAACCGCACCAAAGATGAATTTCTTGCGATTCTTTCGCATGAGCTCCGCACTCCCCTAACAGCAATTCTGGGATGGGCGCAGCTGCTTCGCAAGGGACAACTCAACGGCGAATCAGTCAACCGCGCCTTCGAAATTATCGAGAAAAGCGCGAAGGCACAAAGTCAGTTGATCGACGACCTTTTGGATGTCTCTCGAATTCTATCGGGCAAGCTCAAGCTGCAGATTCAAAGAGTGGATCCAAAAGAAATTATTCTGGCCGCCATTGAGGCGACCCGCAGTTCCGCTGAAACAAAGTCAATCCTTGTCACCACGTCGCTTGATTCATCAATCAAAGAGGTTTCTGCAGATCCCATGCGATTGCAGCAAATCTTGTGGAACCTCATCAATAACTCGATCAAGTTTTCTCCTGAGGGCGCAAAGATCTGGATCACGCTCGAGCGTTTCAACGGCGCAACAAGTGAGCAGGTCCGATTGCGAGTCCGCGACAATGGAAAAGGCATTAGGGCAGATTTTTTCCCTTCGCTGTTCATGAGTTTTTCACAATTTGATAGCACCTGCACAAGGTCGCAGGGTGGTCTCGGACTCGGTCTCGCTCTTGCGCGCGAGCTCACAGAAATGCATCATGGAAGTATCGAGGCAGAAAGCCCAGGCGAAGGCAAGGGATCAACGTTTAGCGTTTGTCTCCCCCTGGTATCGCATGAAGATCTCTCTGACGTCATGGTCGTCGACGAGGCCGACGATGCGAGCGTGAGCGCAGCGACTCTTGGGGGCCTTCGCGTTATGATCGTAGACGACGAAGCCAATGCGAGAGAAGTCTTTTCGGCTGCGCTTGAATCCTTCGGAGCTATTGTCCAAACAGCAGAGTCCGTAGCTCATGCCCTAAGAGTTATTGAGGAGTTTCAGCCTGATGTTATCTTGAGCGATATTGGTCTACCCGGCGAAGACGGCTACAGTTTGATGCGTAAAATTCGGTCCATGAACTCTAAGATAGGACAGACTCCCGCTATTGCGCTTACGGCTTTTGCGGGTCAAGAGGACGTGCAACGAGCACTACTGGCTGGATTTCAGTCCCACATATCTAAGCCTGTTGATCTAAAAAAACTCGCGCTGGCAATCGATCAGATTTCGGGACGAAACTAAGTCGCTAAGCTCAATGTTAGACTTCAATACTATTTCAAGCGAACTTGACCCGGCTGGATGAAATTGGGTGAGTTTGGTAACGGCCCCTGCCCTAGGCGGCCACCGAGCCCTATCGCATTGCTCTCTCTGCCTAAACTCTGGGACCAGACTCGCGCGTAAGAGTTCGGTCCCTTCGGTCACTTTGCCTGCAACGTCATGACTCTCATTCGCGAAGTTTCAATACAAGGGCTAGGATCACGCCATGACTTTGCGGCTCAGCCCTAAAGCCCTCCGGGAAAATTTCACGCAGACGCCCCGTACACTGAAACTCTCGTGGGAATCGGCACCGCGACTCTGTGTGGTTCTCGGATTTCTTACACTGCTTGGTGCGGTCTTGCCTTTGGGTGTGGCCTTTGTGGGCAAGCTCATTGTCGATGCAGTTGTGGCCGCTTCGACGACTCAGACTCTGCGATACGTCCTGCTTGAACTTGGACTGATCGTTCTCCAGGCGCTGGTCATCCGAGGGCTTGGCTTGACCCGACAACTCCTGGGCGCCAGGCTTTCTGTTGATATCAACCTGAGGATCCTTCGCAAGGCGCAGGAGCTCGAGCTGCGCCATTTCGAAGATCCAGTTTTTTACGATCAGCTCACCCGGGCGCGCCGTGAGGCCTCCTCGCGCCCGCTCTCCGTGGTGAGTGATACCTTCCAGCTCATTCAAAACACACTCACGCTTCTAGGATATTTGGCGCTCCTGCTCGCCTACAATCCTTGGGTTGCGGGAGGCCTGCTTCTGGCCTCACTTCCTGCCGCTATCTCGGAAATGTATTTCTCTTCTGCAGCGTTTCGTCTCAGAAATTGGCGTTCTCCCGAGGCTCGACTCCTGAACTACATCGAGTACGTACTTTCGACAGACACTCACGCCAAGGAGGTGAAGGCGTTTGGTCTGGGCGACCGTCTTCTGGGTCGCTACCGGAAAATGGCCGAAGAAATTTTCGAGGAGGATCGGGCGCTTTCTATAAAACGCGCGGGCTGGGCTTATGGTCTCTCACTCGTAGGAACCATTGCTTTCTATGGATGCTACGTTGCGATGGCGCTTGCTGCAGCGACAAAGCGCATGACGCTCGGGTCACTCACTCTCTATGTCACGGCTTTCCGTCAGGGGCAGCAAGCTTTTCAGTCCGTTCTGCAAGCGATCGGTGGTATGTACGAGAACAATCTCTACATGACCAACCTCTTCAGTTACTTCGACATTCCGGTCGAAGTCGTAGCTGCGCAGGAAACCAAGGCCCTTGAAAATGCGCTTCACGGCGAGCGAGGGATTCGCTTCGAGGGACTTGGGTTTTGCTATCCAGGACAAGAAGCATGGGCCCTTAGAGGCATCAATCTTTTCGTTCCCCACGGACAAAGTCTTGCGCTTGTCGGTCACAATGGTGCCGGAAAAACCACGCTCATAAAGTTGCTAACGCGGCTCTATGATCCAAGCGAGGGAAGGATTTTACTCGATGGACTGGACCTAAAAGACTGGGACATGGAAAGACTACGCTCGAGGATGGCCGTCGTATTTCAGGACTTCAACCGCTATCACTTCAGTTTCGAGGACAATGTGGGATTCGGAAGCACCGATGCGAAACCCTCGGAAGAAAAAATGATGCGAGCTGTGGAGCGAGGTGGCGCGAGCGAAGTCCTAGCCTCCCTCACTCAAGGTCTTAAAACTCCGCTCGGCCGTTGGTTCGACAAAGGAACTGAGCTCTCCGGAGGACAGTGGCAGAAAGTCGCTCTCGCGCGAGGCTTTATTCGCGAAGAAGCCGACATACTTGTCCTCGATGAACCGACATCCGCACTCGATGCCGAGGCAGAGTTTGCCGTCTTTGAGCGTTTCCGCCAACTCACCGAGGGACGCACGAGTTTCCTCATCTCTCACCGATTTCCAACCATTCGTATGGCCGACAAGATTGTCGTGATCGAGGGAGGCTCCATCGTGGAGACCGGCTCGCACGCAGAGCTACTCGCATCGGGCGGCCGCTACGCACAACTCTTTCAACTTCAGGCGCGAGGCTACGTTTAAACGGGTTCTAATTCTTTGATCGAAAATAAAACTATCGATCAGGCGCCTATTTGACTCAATCGATGCGCGGCGCGGTTCCCCCCAATGTGCGCTGCCTTCATGAACCACCTCGGTTCTTAGGCACCGATCGGCAGGATAGGCAGATCGAAGTTGGCGGAGCGCCCCATAATATCGATTTTTAAAAAAAAGCCTTAATTTTATCCGTCTGAATTTCTGAATACTCTTGGTTTAATACTGCTGACTCGGTGAGAAGTTGTTTGGCTACAGTTTTAATGTCTTCAGACGATATCTGGCTAAGTAATTTTTGAGTCTCCTCTACGGAGTATTGATTGTTGATTGCGTGGGCTAGCAATTTTGTTGCTGCGGTTGAGGCTTGATGAGAATCGAGTTCATATTCCATTATTTCAAAGTGTTCTTCGAGGTGATTAAACCAATCTTGTTGTTTAAAAAGCATGTTCATTTGTTCTTGGACGAGGCAGGCCACGTCGTAGTCTAGCCCTAGTGTGTTCATAGAAATGGCTTCGTAGAGACTAATTTGTTCAGATGTTTTCATTCTATCGAGCGATTTGTTTAAAAATACTAAGGCTTCATCAGTGTTGGATGAATGCATAAACTCAAAATACAAAACTCTTTTAACGGTCTCTTTTTGTAGGTTGTGAATTTTATAACTAATGCCTGTTTTCAAATGAGACCACTGATCCAGTTCAACGTCTTCTACGGTACGTATGCATAAGGTAATGGTGGGATTGTCTAAATGAAGCACACTGTGCACGAGTTCTGTGCCTGGGTTGATGATCTGTGTGCTTCCGGTTTTCATAATCGTTTTTGTGGATTCAGATAGTTTTGAAAAACTAATGTCTGGGTCGATGGCATCTAGAAAACTAACTTGAAACTCTTCGTGTAGGGACCGGCCATGGATCACCTTAAAGGCGCCTCTAAAGGCATGAGAATGAATAACAGTGTCGTTTTTTCTCCAAAAGTAAATGTCCACAGCAAATTTGCCGTTGTTAAAAATCGTGACGGGTGGTTCTCCAAAGTTATTGAGCAGGTTTACTTGAGGAGGAATTTCTTTGCTCTCTAGGAGCCATGCTGCAACAGATTGTTCAATCTCTTTGAAGGATTTGGGAAGCTCTAAAGTGTTGAGTGACTCAAGGGCTAGTTTTGGAAAATTAGCCCTGCTCCAGTTACTTTCAAGAGAGGCTGTGTGATTGAGTATCTGCGCTATCATGACCGTAACTTTACTTGTTGTTCAGAACGCCACCAAGTCAAAAGAGATAAAGGTGCCTTGTTGAGGCTGCGTGAGAGTTTAGAGCTGAGAACGACTTCAGCCCGCCTTTTTCCAAATAGTTTTGGGGGTGAACTTTTGCTCTTAGCAGCTCTTTAAGAAGTCGGCCAATAAAGGCTGATACGCCATTCTCTAATAAACAGCGCACCACGGCATCTTCAAGTCCCGCGAACCCCATCAAGCATCTGGGAAAAGAATTTCTTTCCCCACATCTTCAAAGCATCCTGATCCTTAATGAAGGGAGCCACATCTCGTTTGGCGACTTCGAAGTCGACCTCCGAAAACTTGATCGACAAAAGGCTCCGAAGCTTTTCGATTGTGAGCAGCTGACTCGAGTCCCATCCATTTGTGGAGCTCCACCTACCCGATTGCTTGAGCTTCTCTTGCAAATACTCTAGCCGGACGGGTGTGTTGCGAGCCACATACCAGACAAAATCGAAATGATCGCGCCCCTTGACCCTTGTTTTGTAGTCGCGCTCCAGAAGCGCGTGAATCTTTCCGGCAAATAGATCGGGAAGCTTAAGCGTATTCACCGCAAATGGAATCGGCAAAAGCAGCGTCTTAGCCTCAGTTTCAAATTTCCCTGGCGGATCGGTGTCGATCTCGAGCTTGATTTTAAGAATCGCATTGTGCTGCACCTGATCCACAAGACCCCGAGGGACTTCAATCTTAAGAAGATGTTCCTTATTTCTTGCCTTGATAAAAGCAGACTCGATGGAGGTCTCTACTGACTTCTTTTTCTCTTCAACTGTGACGCCAAAACCAAGAGACTCGAGCTCGAATTGAATAGCGCCCAGGTAACTTGAGAGCTTGAAGTTTTCATCTTTTTTTAGAAGCGAGAAATCTAGGTCCTCAGAGAATCGATCAAGTTTGTAGAGAATCCGAAGCGCCGTTCCCCCGTAGAAAGCGGCGTGCTCAAAGAACTTTGCTCGCCATAATCCCAGGAGTGCGACCTCCTGCATAATCTCCTTGAGCGCATTGACGTAGTCTTGCTCGCTTTGGCACTTGTAGCGCTCAAGCATTGTTTCCACTGCGGTATTCATCGCTTCACCTCTTCCAATACTTGGACAACAAAGTCTGCCGCCTTGCTCTTATAGTAACGATTAAGTCGATGAAGTTTGAGGGCATCGAGCTTCATCCAGCTCCCAGAATCAATGCGAAGATCTTCCTGCATAAAGGTTCGCGCATCGCCGACACTCTTGATTCCTCGCACCTTGTTGAGAACGATGTAATCAAGCAGCGCCTTTTCAGGGCTCGCCATAAAGACAGTGCGGCTAGGCTTGATCGACACGAGCTCGACTCCTTCGCGATACTTCGCAGTAGCGAGCTTTCGATAGGTAAAGACTCCAAGTGGCGTCTTGAAGGCCTTGTTCCTCTTTGGCGTGACAGAGGTTACGGTCTCAACTCGCTCGGGAATGAGTCCGTAGTATGCAAGTGCGTACTCAAGTGAGATGTAGGACGGACCGTAGATAAGATTGGCGAGCACCTCTTTGGAAACGGGCCCCTCGGCGTGCTCAGGCGAGAAGATGTAGAGCCCCTTCTTAATGCCCCGAAGCACCCCAGCCTTCATGAGTTCGTGGATCTTCTTCGTGGGAGCCGCATAGCCCATTTGCCTGAGCACACTTGAGAGCAAGACGTGATCAAACTCCCCTCGCCCTAGTGACTTCTGTAAAAGTGCCTCTTGCGCCATCGTGTACCCAGTATATTACAATTTTGGTAATATACTGGGTGTTTTATAGAATATTTGGACCATAAAACCCACATAAATGTAATTTAGTGGTCGGAATTGGCTTATTTATAGGCCCCTTGAAGCGACTGTCGTCGAAAAATCCTCCTGAGGCCGTAAAACGCCAGTTTCTCCATGACCTTGAGAAGCAAATGAAGCGCCTTGGTCTTCCCAAGAACGTCATCCGAAAGGCCTTCAAGAGTCCGGCCACGACCGAGCGAATTTTCAGCATGAACACCGGCGTATCACTCGAAACGATGGTTAAAGCCGCTCATGTTGTAGGCGCAGAATTGTCGATCTCACTTGTGCCCACTAAGAAGAAGAAAGCGGCTTAATCAAAAGAATAAGATCTTGATTGGGGTTCCGACCGTTCGCGCCTACGCGAACCTCGAAAGATCGAGACCCTCGTCGTGAGCCTTCTTTATGTGCATCGCCTTTCGCTTTTGCCAGCCATCGACCATGGGTCTCTGAATCGAAGGAACGAGAGCTGGCGCCTCTCGATTCGCGAGCAGAAAGTCGAAACTGAGCTGTGAGTCGCCAATATGTGCCCATTCCTGAAATACATCTGGCGAGATAAAGAACGGACTGCGGTGATGACCGCCTTCCAGTACGACGTCATACGGCGTGTGCACAAGAAGGGAATACCCCGAATAGACTTCACCAGATTTCTTATCGGCCCATTCATCGTGGATCGCCGCACAAAAAAGTGGCTCCTTGGACTTGCGCGCAAAGGTCACCATGTTTCCCTCAAGCTCGCCCCAGTAAGATGGTTCGATGAAGGAACTCATTGGCACGAGCACTCGTCCATTTTTGTAAGCGCTCCGAAAGCTCGGCGCCGCGTATACGGGTCGATCTGATCCTGACTTATCGGTCCCCACTAGCCTAGCGTTGTGAGTGGAGAATTTAATGTCTTTCGTGTCCGACCAATTCGGAACAAGTTTGAAATACATTTCTGAAACAGAATATCCCTTTGGTCCGAATTGAAGTACGGGAGCTAAATCACCAACGTTGTAGAAGAATCGGTTTTCTCTATAAGACACATCCTTGAAATTTGAGCGCACCATGCGATCAATGTCTTGATGTGTCTGACGTCCTTCGTAGGTTGAGCACATGAGTTCACCCTCTCTCTGTCCGCAACATTCGAGCGAAGCTTCTCGCTTCAGCTCGCATTGAGGGCGTAGCCTTAGTCCAAGTTATTTCTCCGATTGTGACAATAACAGCCAAGAAGGCATTGGCGTTCAATCGCTCAGGAAAATACTCCACCCATTTCCGGCACACTTCTTCAAACCCGACCCGCTGCAAATCTTCGACAAACTGAAATCCTAAGCTTTCCAACTCAGGTAACGTCACGGGACCAAAATTCTTAACGTCAGACAGTCTTTTCTTGGCCACTCCGAAATTATTGCAGTCCTAGGAGAAGTTTTCAAATCCAACAACAGATGCGCAATGCCCCTTCCACCAACATCAAATATGAGTTGTAAGCGTAGGGATTTACGTAGGTTCTGGAGTGAGGGAGTCTCCCGTGTTCGCTCTGCTTTGACCGCGTTTGTCACATCAAGTGATGGCAAATTGATGGCAAGTTTGGAATTTGGGAGACGTGCGCGTTAGAGCCCGAATCGATCTTGACTTTATGTCTTAATTTTGAGACATTAAGAATGTGATTGAGATCTTAAAAGCGTGTTCGAAAGAGCTCGACGAGTGGCCTGAAGAAACTCGTGGAGATTTGGCGGATGCGCTCTTGAGGCTGGAGAGAGGGCACCTACTTTCGATGCCCCTTTCGCGCCCGATGCCATCGATTGGACACGGTGTTCACGAGCTTCGTTTTAGAGATCGAGCCGGAATCTACCGCGTTATCTATTGGATTCAGCAAGCAGGAATCATCTGGCTTGTTCACGCATTTAAAAAGAAGACACAGGCGACCCCCAAACAAGATCTTGATGTCGCCAAAGATCGAATTCGGAGGATCCTAAAATGAAAAAAATAACTTCAGCCGCAGCACTTGCCAAGAAGCTTAAGATTTCCAGGGCACGCTCACTTGAGGCGGTCATCAAGGCTGATCTCATCGATGCGATTCTTGTGGCCAGCAAGTCGCAGGCTTTGACCCATGCTGAACTCGCAAAACGCTCGGGGCTTGCTCGCTCTGCTGTAACCGGGATTCTCTCTGGAAGCCTTCAACATGTGACCTTGGACCGAATCCTTCATCTTGTTGAGGCGGCGGGACTCACTGCGGAGATCAAGGTCCATAAGGCTGCTTGATTGTTTGGTAATCGAAAACAATCAAGCCAACTTATTTAGTGGCAATACATGTGCCCGAGCGAGATATAACAGAAACATTGTCCAAGTTGGGCATCAACTCCTTCGTGGCGGGATCTGTTCCGACTTCGAAAAAAACGCCTGGTTGTCTTACACTCAAAAATTTACCACGCTTTCCATCAATACTTACGCTCTCCATTCGGAATCCATGCATGTAAGCCAAAGATAGATCAAAAACTTCACCATCGAATAAGTTAACTTCCTCAATCAATATAAATGGAATTGGATCCTGGCAATCCATTCCTGAACTAGTGCAAAGCTGAACCACCAAAGAGCCCCCTGGTTCGCTGTAGCAACTGCGGTCTGGCGAATCTTACGAATCGTTAGGTTAATTTGAATCTGCGGGACTCTTAATCCTAATTAAGGCGAAAATCCTTTGAGAGTTCTTCGACGTTCCTCACAACTCGGAGCTCGTGGTTCTTCGCGGTGGGCTCGATACGATCCAGCCTAAATTCGATGTCTCAGAACTCTTTCGAAGCACACGCGAGCGCAAGTTCTCGTCCCAAAAGGAATTTTGGAAATCGCACGAGGCCACGCTCAAAGGCAGTTACCCGCACTATTCGGCCGTCGAAAACTCGAAGAAGTGGGTAATCGCTTGATGCGGATAATGCGATGTTTCGGATGCAATTTCTGCCCCCGCTTTTGCCGGAGAACCAATCTTTGCCGCAACGTGGTGCGCCCGGCAGGGCTCGAACCTGCGACCACCTGATTAGAAATCAAAAACGACCCCTTTTCACCAAATTCCATCAACATCAAATGTGAGTTGTAAATGTACGGATTTACGTAGGTTTTGGATTGGAGGAGTCTCCCGTGTTTGCTCTGCTTTGACCGCGTTTGTCGGAGCAAGTGATGGCAAATTGATGGCAAATAGGAACGCGCTTTCGAACTAGAGCTAGAAGCCGCGGATGATGTTTAGCAACAGAGACTGCCGTTCCGGGCTCAACTCTCGCGGCATGTTTCCACGCGCCGCACTTTCAAATTCTGAATGTTCGGAGACTGTCTTAAAGCACTTGGACACGAAGTCTTGAACGGGCTTTGCGGCCGATTTCAGATCGGCGACAAAGCTATCTCTTCCATCCATCACAAACAGAATATCTTCAAGATCCTGGCTCAGCACCAAGTCCTTCATTCCTCGCGACAGGAGTGCTTCGCACTTCGACGCAATGAAGTGCTCAAATTTGAAAATAGAAATACGCTCCCCGTTTGGAAGCTCGTAGTCTTCGGCGTCCTCGACTCCGGACTTGTACCAAGAGTTGGAGAAGCCCAAGATCTTTTCGTCCGTAGGCAAGAGATCCACGACGAGCCTACTCTTCACCCACCGACATATCGGTGCGTCTTCGCTCGTGTCGTGACTGAACCCAAGAGCCCGCATCTGCTCTTCGAGTCGTTGATAGTCCGGGCGACTTGAAACTTCGACAACGCAGTCCACATCGATCGTGGGCCTGGCACCAAGTTGGAGCTTTGGATCGACATAGAGCGCAGCTGTGGCTCCACCAATGAAGACGACTTTGTCTTTTAGCGGCCCAAGTGCGTTGGCGACCAGCATGAGATTGGCGATGTTGGGATTCACGACTGGCTTCACGCGGACAGCCTCTTCTCAAGCTCCTGCATCGCGAGCTTGCGCTCCCGGGCCTGGCCAACTCGTAGAGCATCGATGAGTGCTAGCAGTTCGTAGAGCTTCGGATCTCGGCTCGCAGCAAAGGGGACGGATGGATAAATGGGAACGACGGAAGATCCGCGTGCCGAGCCCTTGGCGTCTGGCCATATACAGGATTCCGAGGATGAGATCTTCTTACTGAGCGGAGGAGCTGCATGCGAAGTCGGCATCCCCCTACCCAATGCCCCAAGCTGAGCTGGAAATGCGTAGCGCAGTCCGTGGAGCACAAACTCTTTAAGTGCCTCGGGGTATGGCAGGCCGCTTTCAGGGCTACTGAGCCCAGCATAAATCGAACGCTTCAGGCTTCCTGAGATTTCGGCCTGACTCATGCCGAGTTCCATGCCGAGGTCGACCATGCGAAGCCTCGGTTGGCTTCGGCCGAGGTGCAGCTTGAGCGCGAGCAGCACGTCTTGGGGTTTGAGCTGAATGAGCTTTTCCATAGTCCCATTATCGGCAAAATATCACATATTGTAAATCATGATTTGTGATATGAGCGATGAAGGAGCCTGGCCCATAGGTTTCAGTATGTTAGAGCCCTAGGCGCCTTCGGCACCGCCGTTTTGTCAGACCAAGTGATTGCAGATTGATGGCAAGTTTGAAATATATGCACAATGCCAAAATTAGCTATGGCTAATAATAAAACTGTCCTATACTGGGACTAATGGCTTTTAAAGAAATGTCGATCGATGAACTGGCGAAGTCTCTTAACGTAAACGCGAACGAGGTTCGGGAGAAGCAACGCCTCATTCAGCAGATCGTTAAAACTCGAAAGAAGCTCAAGCTTTCGCAAGTCGCTCTTGCCAAAAAAGTCGGCGTGACCCAAGGGCGTATTGCTCAAATCGAATCTGGAATTGGCACATCCAAGATTACATTCGACGTGCTCCTAAATATGCTCACATCTCTTGGGTATGATTTTAAGATCGTAAGCCGCAAGGCTGCCTGATCTTTCTTAGGTTCAGAGCTTCAGCAGGGAAAAATTATGAAAGCAAAAAATAAACACGCTGGATCGTTCTTCGACGCATTTCTTGATGAAGAAGGACTCTCAGTGGTCGTAGATGCTAAGGCCGTAAAACTCCAGTTTCTCCACGACCTTGAGAGGCAAATGAAGCGCCTTGGTCTTGCCAAGAACGCCATCCGAAAGGCCTTTAAGAGTCCGGCCATGAACGAGAAAATTTTCAGCATGAACACCGGCGTATCCCTCGAAACGATGGTTCAAGCCGCTCACGTTGTATGCGCAGAATTGTCGATCTCGCTTGTTCCCACTAAGAAGAAGAAAGCGGCTTAAGATCGAAAGAACCGCATGCATCGAAATTGAAACCGAAGGAGAAGATCTTAAGATATGACAAAAATGACTTCAGCGGCAGCACTCTCTAAGAAGCTTAAGATCTCAAAATCTCGTGCTCAGGAAGCCGTTGATAAAGCAAAGGTCGCGAAGAATGCAAAAGAGATTGGCCATCTTCTTGGTCTGTCTGACGCCGACGTTGCTCTAATGAAATACAAAGCCGATCTCACTTCGCTCGCAGTTAAGAAGCTCAGTGCGTCTAAGCTCTCCGTTAATGAAATTGTAAAGCTCTCCGGAGTCTCTCGTAGCAAGGTATCGGCCATAAAAAATGGTGCTACCGTGAGTGTCTCTTGTGACCTGCTCATCAAGATTATTGCGGCTACGGGTGCCGAGCTTGAGGCTCCGCGGGCTGCGTAACTTTTAACCCGCCTTGCTTCATGTTTTGAATGCCTTGTTTTTGGAGCATCGTTGCGAGGCTTCAGCCCGCCCTTTTCCAAATTGTTTTAGGAGTGAACTTTTGCTCTTTGCAGCTCTTCAGAAAGTCGTTCATCAACGTTTGATAGGCGGTTCCGGTCTGCTCACTCAGGGCTTTGAAGTATTCGACGACGTCAACATCAAGGCGGATGGTGACACTCTTCTTTAGCTTGCAGGGATAGGGATTCGGACGGAGTGTCATTTTCTTAAGATAGTATTGCGGTTTCGCGGCTAGCGCTGTACTGGAGGGTTTCGCCAATTTTTCTTAACTCCAATCAATCACGCAGCAGAATCGCCAAGGGAGTCCAGATGCAGACTACGCAGGTTGCCTCACTTGGTGGCGAGTTTCCCAGAACGAACTCAATTCAAGGCTAAATTAATGCCGAATCCGACCCCTCTCGTAGATGAAAGGTACGGTGAAGTAACTCCATTTCTTCAACACCTAGATCATCCTTGTATATCAGTACAATATTTTCTCGGAGTGATTTTATATAAAAACCTTCGAACAGGTCCTCACTATCTCTCAATGTAAGCGCGATCCAACTAGAAAAAGTTAGAATTTTTTTTCTGCTATTTAATATGCTTCGATAATACGGAGTTATATCCTTCGTTATTTCAAAGTGTTTGATATGTTTTAGGGGTATCGAGAGGAAAAATGCTTTCTTCCGCTGCAAAAGAACCTGATGCGATTCATGTAAAAAGGCGTAGCCAATTAACAAATTCGAATTTTCAATCTCCAATATTTTACTCGAGGGATGAGCATAAAATTGAAATTCTTTGAACCCTAGCCAGATGGCTGCAAACAGTAATGTTCCTAATACGAGATGAACCCAAAACTCTACCTTCGCTTGACTGACGCCAATCAAATCGAAGTCGATAGAATTTTTAAAAATAGAGTACATTAAAAAAAGACTCCCAACTAAAAGTGAGGTCTCAATCAATTTGAAGTATGCTCGCTTAGAAACGAATTTCTTTTTCATTCACTGAATTGTAGAAACGGTACCATCTAGGCGGTTATCGGCGTTCCAACTGACTAATTAAATTTGTTAACCATGTTTAATGTAACCTTATTCTACCGCATGAGCGTGATGGGTCGCCTGCGCAGTAAGAGCGACCGGCTCTTCGAGTGCAGCCAGTCGGTGCAACATTGATGAATTTGTTATTGCAACTTTAAGTTAAAACTTAATTTGGTGTTAGCGCTCTCCCAGAAGACAATGAGGAATGCGGAACGTCGACTCTCTTCTGAATTTATTGATTTGTCCGGTTGTTCTAATATTGCTTTCCTGCAAGGCGCCCGACGGTCTGGGAGATGTAGAGAACGCGGTTCCCCCTTTTTCTGTAAAGGGTCTTGGGTGAATCACACCGTGTCAGCCTGATATCATTTTCTCGTACTCGAGCGCAAACTCTTTCGGCGTCCGCATCCCCAGCGAGCTATGCGGATGCTCTTCGTTGTAGCTCTTTCTCCACTCTTCGATCTTCCGTTTCGCATCCCGAAGATCCATGAAAATATGCTCGTTGAGGCACTCGTCTCGGAACCTCGAATTGAACGATTCAATATACGCGTTCTCGTTTGGTTTCCCGGGCGTGATCAACTCGTGCTCGATCTTTCCGTCGCTCCAATTTAGAAAAGCATTCGATGTAAACTCCGGACCATTGTCTGTGCGAATACGTTTCGGAAGCACGCCCAGCGAATCAAGAAATCTCGCTACCTCCGCGCCACTGATCGAATGCTCAACGTGAATTCCCACGGATTCTTTCGTGCAATCGTCGATGATTGTTAACGTCTTGAGCTTCCTTTTGGTCGCCATCCAGTCGTGCACAAAATCCATCGACCAAACGTCGTTCGGCCTCGTCGCTTTCGGCCTTACGATCCTCGGAAGTCTCGCGCGCTTCTTGCGCTTGCGCGCTCGTACCTGCAGTTTTTCTTCGACGTAAATCCGTTCCGTTCGCTTGTGGTTTACGACCACTCCTTGCTTTCTCAACCTGTCGTGAATCCTAGGACAACCCCAGCGTTTAAACCGGTGCACAAGCTCATGCATTGCCGTCTTTAGTTCGGCGTCTCGGTCCGGGAATTTCGCGCTATACGCAAACGTCGATCGTCCCACGCCTGCACTTCGACAGGCCCACGCAATGGATCGCCCAAAAACTTCTACAAGTTCCAAAGCGGCCTTCTTTTTCTGCGCAGGCCTTACCAGTTTTTTGAGTTGATGTGCCTCAGATCCTCGATCGTCATCATCGCTTCGGAATACATCTTCTTGAGCTTGCCACATTCGGCCTCAAGCTCACGAAGGCGCTTGGCGTCTGAAACTTCCATGCCGCCGAACTTCGACTTCCATTTGTAGACCGTCTGCATGTGTACGCCGAGCTCGCGGCAGATCGTTTTCACGTCCTCACCGGCGTCCAGTCGCTTCAGGGTCTTGATGATTTGTTCTTCAGTAAATCGCTTCTTCATAGGTCACTCCTTCGTATTTTTACGCAGAGTGACTCACCTTTCAAGCTTTACAGTTTTCGGGGGGAACCGCGGATGAACTCGGACCTTTCCCTAAGATTGAGCTTCTTTGCCTTGCGAACTTAAGGAGCAAGTCGTGAGACTCTCCATCTTTAATTGGCCCATTGTAGCGTTTGGGTTTTTGGTAAGATTGCTCGCCCCGTACGGCATCCGCGTCGCTGTCTCGTTTGGGATGTGCGCCTGGGTGATGCAATACACCAATGCTCGCATGATCACAGAAGCCAAGGCGCAGCTCGCTTTCAAAGCGATTCTGGAATGGGAGGCGATCTACTTTCTAGGGGTCTTACTCTGTCGGCTCGATCTAAGTTGGGAGAGTCTGCGAGCCAAGAAGCGGGACCTCGTGGACCGCCTTAGAAAGTGCCTGAACCCGCGCAAAGAAGACGGCATCTGGATCGACTCGACGTTTGTTAGCGACGAGGCCCGCATGCGCCACACGCACGTCGTAGGCGCCACAGGATCCGGGAAAACTGTGCTCCTGGAGCACATGATACGGCAAGACATTGAGCGCGGACTCGGGTGCCTGATTATCGACCCCAAAGGCGAGCTGAGCTTCTTTGACCGAATATCTGAGTACGCGCACCAAGCCGGTCGGAAAGCAGATCTCCACATCCTTTCAACGCAGCTGGGTGACGAAAGCTCGCGCTGGAACCCTTGTGGACTTGGCAGCGCCTCGGAGCTTCAGACGAAGTTCTATAACTCGACGGTGTTCTCAGAGGCGCACTACGCCAAGCACTGCGAACGCGCGCTGCTGATGGCTTTTGATCGGCTCTGCAAAGAGTCTCCCGAAGGCTTCAACATGCAGAACCTCAGCGAGGTGCTTGTTGATCTTAAGCGCACAGAAAAGAACTCGAGCTTCGAGGGACTCTTCCTGGATATCGACAATCTTCTCGCCTCAGAGTGGCGAAACATCCTCGCAGTAGACGATGCGCCAGGTCGCGAGCTCTCAATGCTCGATGCGGTCCAGAACGGGAAGATCGTGTACGTGGACCTGCCGACCGAGGCCAAAGCAATTCAAAGCACGCGCCTAGGAAGACTCATGCTTCAAGAGATTCTCCTCATCTCGGGCATGCGAAAATCCTCACTCCGCAACGACTGGACGAGACCTTTCTCGGTCTACGTGGATGAGTTTGATGCCTTTGCATCGGAGTCTTTTGTGAGCTTCCTCAATAAGGGCCGCTCGTCGGGATTTATGATCCACATGGCGCATCAGACGCTCTCTGACTTGCGCAAAGTTTCGCCGAGTTTCCTCGGGCAGATCATGGGCAACTGCAATGTTCGCTTCACGTTTAGGCAGGATATTCCTGAAGACGCCGAGCTGTGGTCGAAGTTCTTTGGCACCTTTAAAACCACAAAGGCCACTGAGCGCGTGAGCCACGGACTCTACACCGGCGAAGCAAGTGTGCGCGAAGTGCACGAGTTTAGGATCGCGCCCGACCTCATCAAAGATCTCGAAGTGGGTCGCTGTATCTACTCGAGCAAGAATCCTCTCAAGCTCTATCCCATGAAAGTCCCCTATGCTCCAACGCCCTCCCGCTATGGTCGAAGCCATCAGGCCACGAAGAGCTTTCGGCCCGCGCCCAAACCCTCCCCTTATGAAGCCAAGACTTGGCTGACTTCGAGAGACGTCTCGAAGTCTTCAAGAAAACCATCAACCCCAACCACTAAGGAGAAAGAATTATGAACAACATCAATCAAAACCAAGATACTCAAAACGATCGCAAGCGTCCTGACTTCGACCTCGTGTTTATGCACCAAGGAGAATTTATCCGCGTGGGATGTCTCTGGAGCAACAACGACCGAGCCGGTCAAAAGGCGGTCGTGGAAATCGACACCCTGCAACTTCCGCAGGGTGAACGAAAGATTCGTGCCTATGTGTGTCCTAAACGAACGCGCGGCTCTCGACCGGGAGGGGCTGCTTAGGCAGCCCCTCCTTGGAGGCGCGAGCGATGGACTATTTTAAAACCACTAGAGAACCCTATAGGGAGCTGCTAAAAACAGACTCAGATTCGTTCTTTGACAAAGCATCAGCTGATACTGGGAGACTCCTCGATCTCAAAGCGGCTGCCAAAATGATCCGACCAGATCTCACAGCTCTTGGATTGTATCGACAACTCAAGAGCTGCGGGGCCGAAGTCACTCAAGCCGGTCGAAAGGGAAAGATTTATCTAACCCACGAACAGCTTGAGCAGTTCATCAAACGGCAGCGTCGCAGACTGCGTCGATCCTAGGTTTACGAAACTCCAAACACATAAGGAGCTTTCCTATGCCTATAAGAATTCGAATTGGATCCAAAGGTAAAACCTACCAAGCTTGGTACCGGTATCGGGGCAAATACATTGCTAAAACTTTTGTGCGTCGGACGGATGCGCAGGAATGGCTCGTTACAGAGCGCGATTCTGCAAACAAGCGCCCGACTCATGCAAAGTCGAGCACGACTTTTGGAGAAGTTTGTCAGCAGTGGCTGCCTCGCTACAAAGTCGACGTTAAATACTGCACCTACGACAATGCACGGCTGTTTATCCAAAAGTGGCTTGAGCCATACTTGGGTGGACTGCGTATGGAAGAAGTTACGGACCTCGACCTGATCGAACTTCGAGAGAAGATTCTTGATTCGGGTTGTGGCCCGCGCACAGCCAACTATGCGCTGTCGATCGTGAGTAAGATATTTAACGACGCCTCTAACCCCACCAAGCAGTGGAACTTTCGTCTCACAAATCCCGTCAAGGGTCTGAAGCCGCTCGCACTCGAGCTCAAACAGATTCCTTACTGGGACGCAGACGAGATTGTCCGCTTTCTAAAAACCGCAGAAAAAGAATTCCCTCGCGATTATCCGCTCTACTGTTTCC
The DNA here is from genome assembly GCA_945881775.1 of Bacteriovorax stolpii. Lineage (GTDB taxonomy): Bacteria > Bdellovibrionota > UBA2428 > UBA2428 > UBA2428 > CAMCVE01. The sequence goes on along the minus strand of CAMCVE010000003.1, from coordinate 1,578 downwards.
TTCTGAACTCGGGAGCTCGAATCGGTGAGGCTTGCGCCATGCAATGGGAGCAGGTCGATCTTGATCGAAGCTCCATCCAGATTCGCAGGAACATGGACTGGGTAAGAAACCGAACCGAGAACACCACAAAGAACCACGAACTCCGCACCGTCGGAATCGTGGAGGAACTTGAGTGTGTGCTCAGGGAGCATTTCCTGAAACAAGGCCGCCCCGCTAGCGACGATCTTGTGTTCGGAAACCAAGAAGGGAAACCTCGAGCACTAAGAGGCATCTACCGCGGGTCGTTCCACCCTTGCATCAAGCTCGCAAAAGTTCGCGAGATCACTCTGCATGATCTTCGCCACACTTTTGCAGCGCACTATGTGATGAACGGTGGAAAAATTTACGACCTTAAGAAGATCTTAGGGCACCGAGATATTCAAATGACCGAGAGATATGCGCACCTCTCGAGCGAATACATCCAGCAACAAACAGCGATCATCGGCTTCTCATCGACGGGCGCAAAACGTGCCCGAAGCTGACAGCCTTTGACCGGGGTTGTCCGGATTTGCCACACGAAGTGATGGCAAATTGATGGCAAATCCAGAAAGTGGAAGTCACTTCAACTTTCACTTTCTCGCCTATGTTGTAGGAATTGTTCGGAGATAATTGGTGCGCCCGGCAGGGCTCGAACCTGCGACCACCTGATTAGAAATCAGGGCCAGGGCTAATCTAACCCATTCCAAAAACTTCAATTTCAGTACGCAAGTCTACGAATTTACGTAGTTTATAAGTGGAAGTGTTTTCCGGTGCGCGACCGTGGATGACCACGGTTTACCGAAACTCTGTGGCAAATTGTGGCAAATTTCGTTTTCGCATTCGCGGTACGGGCGTGGTGAATTTACCGCTGCAAGCTATCCACCTAAGCCGCTTTTTTCATTTTCTTAAACACAATCTTTTCTCGTCGATCCATATCTACGCGCCTCTCTTCGGCATAGGCTTTGAGTTCTAATACTTTGGCGTTTGATATAGATTTTATTTTTTCATTGGAGTCATTGTCGGTTCGAGCCCTACCGGTTTCAGAAGTCGATTTTCCAGATCGAACATAATCCTTGTATGGATAATAGATGCTGCGATCTAAATTAGGTCCACCCTTCCAACCGCAAAAACTTCGACTCTGAGCTTTATGTTTTCGTGACTTACTCACTTCGCACCTTTTCTTGCATGTCAGATATAGTATTTACGAGGCAGTCCCCATGTCGCCATTCTTAGCTTAGCTTACGGTGGCTGAATCGAAGTTTAAAAGTCTGGTTAAGTATCAACGTCGGTTTCTTCAAGCCTAAGGAATAAATACAAACGGGTAGTTGCCACAACTTATCATGGCCTCCTGTGAAATTTTCAAAGGAAGTCCCGGGCCGAGATAAATTGCTGATGAAATTGCACCAGCAAAGTTGGCAGTTCCAGTGGCGACCTCCCCGCTTTCTCCCCGTTGACCTGTGGACCAACTCTTTTCCCGAAATTGCTTGTCTAGCTCATTCGACACAACGCGAGTGTAGTTTGAACTCCGAAAATCAGTAATCGATGCACTCTGATCGGAAC
>CAMCVE010000002.1:50000-178827 GCA_945881775.1 Bacteriovorax stolpii | reverse complement strand
GCCACCATTAAAATACTCTTCGATTTCCAGCTCAAGCGCACTCACGCATTTTCGTTTAGCGTCTTTGGTGCCCCAATTGGCTTTGGGGTAGACCGCCATGATGTCGAAATGTATTCCGGGACAAAACATCGCGATGCGCGCAAAACAACTGAGTCGAGCATTGTCGTTGATGGGCGTTGTACTTTTCTTGGTAACCTTAAGTTCAAGAGTCGGATTGCACTTCGACATTTTGCTAAAGGCGGCACGCAAATTCTCGTTAGAATCCTTGAACAAAAGATCGGCGCCACAACGCTTGATCGCCGCGTCGGGATCGCTCTTGGCGAGATCCTGAATCTCGGCAAGCCGGGCACGCACGAACTTGTGGTTGTCTCCGTTGTAGGCGCCTTGATCGGGAGAAATCTGCGAAATTCCGAAATTAGTTTGAAAGTTGGTGCGCGAGAGGAAGGTTGCAATGTTGGCCTCAACCTCAGCAGCGGTCGAATAGATGTTCTCTTCGTAGACCCAGTCCTTGATCTTGGAGTAGTTGCCCTTTTGGTCTTCTTTGAAGTGGATGGCAACCTTCGCGGCGTCGCCACCAGACTCTTCAAGCATCATCCCAAGAAACTTGGAATACTCCCAGGGCAATTCGCGTGCTTTGGCGAGAGTGAGCTTGCTGCGCTTGATCTTGCCGATCATCTGCGACTTCACAAAATTGTAGGTGTTATCCGGCACAGTGCTGCAAGTGGCCGAGAGTGCGGTTGGACTGGCCCCCAAAACAACCAAAGAAAATATGAGTAGGCATTGTCTTTTTAGCACACGATGATTCTGCTTGATGCCCCCCCGAGCTGCAAGTGAAGATCTGATGAAGCAGTTTCCTAAAAGATCGAATTTATGACGGATGACTAAACCGAAAGATGGATCTTTTTGACGTCGTCGTGATCGTCGATCTTATCCATGAGCGTACGCAAATCGCTTTCCTGCTCGGGGGTGAGCTCAGAAGGTGTTTTGCTCTTGTAGGAAATCTCGTATTTGAGAACTTTCCAACCCTGCTCGGTGAGAGCATGCTGAACAGCGTCGACATCTGCGGGCGATGAGATGAATTGGAACTGGCCCTCGTCGAGTGGGTTAACCTCGTCGGCTCCGGCGTTGATAGCGGCCTCTTCGGCGTCGCTACCCGGCTTCTCAGACTTAGCGATCACGGAACCCACCTTGTCGAACATCCACAGAACGGACCCGGGTTCGCCGAGGTTGCCCCCACCACGTACAAAAATCGCACGCAAATCTTGGACGGTACGATTTTTATTGTCGGTCAGTGTCTCCACAAGCATCGCCACGCCGTGGGGACCGTAGCCTTCGTAAATATTTTCTTCGTAAGCCGCTTCTGAGCCCTCACCCGTGGCACGCTTCACAGCGCGGTCGATGGTGTCCTTGGGCATGGAGTTCTCGCGTCCGTCTTTAAGGGCCATGCGCAGTCGGGGGTTGGACTCGGGATCAGATCCACCGAGCTTCACAGCCACGGTGATTTCACGGGCGATCTTTGTAAAGACTTTTCCCTTTTTTGCCGCGTTCACTTCGCGGATCGCATTGGCCCAACCACGTCCCATATCACTGCTCCTTGTCGACCGAACGGTTCACGAGTGACCCTATTTCCGAAGTTCCTTGCGCAGGATCTTGCCCACGGGCGTCTTCGGCAGTTCGGTGCGGAATTCAACTAACTTCGGAACCTTGTATCCTGTCAAATTCTGGCGACAGTGCGCAAGGACATCTTTTTCGCTGAGCGCGGGATCCCGCTTCACCACAAAGAGCTTCACCGCCTCCCCAGATTTATCGTCAGGGACGCCGATGGCTGCTGACTCGAGAACTCCGGAGTGCATCGCAGCGACGTCTTCGATCTCGTTGGGATACACATTGAAACCCGAAACGAGGATCATGTCTTTTTTGCGATCGACGATTTTGAAATAGCCGTCGGGCTCCATCACGGCAATGTCTCCAGTTTTGAACCAAGCGTTCTCTAGAACAAGCGCGCTCTCTTCGGGCTTTTGCCAGTAGCCGCTCATGACCTGAGGGCCCTTGCCCCAGAGTTCTCCCGGCTCACCAGGAGCGGCATCAGAACCGTCGTCCTTGACGATGCGGATGTCTGTGTCAGGAAGTGGCATACCGATTGTTCCGATGCGATTGCCTTTCGGGTCGCCAAGCGGGTTGCAACACAAAACAGGCGAGGTTTCGGTGAGACCGTAGCCCTCGAGAACGGGCAAGCCCGTAACTTTCTGCCAACGGTCGTTGACCGCACGTTGGACGGCCATCCCGCCTGCGACAGTGGCCTTCATGTGAGAGAAATCGAGTTTGCAGAAAGCTTCGTTGTTGCAGAGAGCATTAAAGAGCGTATTCAGACCCACGAAAATTGTGAACTTCTCTTTGGAGAGATCTTTGACGAAAGCGGGCAAGTCGCGTGGATTCGTGATGAGCAAATTGCGGCAGCCGATTTTCATGAAGGCCATGCAGTTCACTGTGAGAGAAAAAATGTGGTACATCGGCAGTGGCGAAACCACCACCTCCTCGCCCTCAACGAGTGTGGGTTTCATCCACTCTGAGATTTGCTGCATGTTGGCGACCATGTTGGCATGCGAAAGAATAGCACCCTTAGCGACACCCGTTGTGCCGCCGGTGTACTGAAGAAAAGCCATCTCGCCTGAACTGACTTCAGGGCGCTTGAAACTCTGTACGCTTCCCATCATGAGGGCTCGCGACAACTCAATAGCGTCGGGAAGATCATATTCCGGAACCATCTTCTTCACTTTTTTAACGACGAAGTTCACGATGTGCTTTTTTGGAAACCCCAGCAGGTCGCCGATCTCTGTAACGATGACGTGCTCGAGAGGAACTTGTTTGCGAACCTTCGCAAGCGTACCGGCCATATTGGCGAGGATCACAATCGCTTTGGCGCCGGAGTCTTTTAATTGATATTCGAGTTCGCGAGGCGTGTAGAGCGGGTTCACATTCACGCCAACGAGTCCGGCACGCAAGATCCCGAAGAGTGCAACAGGATACTGCAAGAGATTGGGCATCATGATGGCCACGCGGTCGCCCTTTTTGAGACCGAGAACACCTTGAAGGTAGGCAGCAAAATCGCGACTCAAACGGTCGAGGTCGCCGTAGCTGAGGGTCTTACCCATGTTCGTGAAAGCGCCGCGCGTACGATAGCGCGCCACGCTTTGCTCGAAGACATCGACGATCGAGCTGTACTCGTCAGCTTTAACAGAGGGAGAGACGTTCTTGGGGTAGTGTTTGTACCAAATGCGTTCCATGCCCCCTAGGATACTTCGAGATTTCAAGATTGCGTAAGCTGGCTTGGTCGTGAGTTTGACTGGGTTAACTCGCCGCATGCACGACATCGAAGCGTGTGGACCTGCCCAAACAACTCGTAACCTGGTGCTTCGAGTGCTCTAGGAGCCGCTCCCACTGCGGACGCTTCACCACAACTCGTGAGGGGCCGAGGCGAAGTCCGGCCGCGATCATGCGATCGAGATCGGGCTGAATTTGCCCTCGTGCGAGCTCAGCCACCAGACGAAGTTCTTTGCTGTTGAGCGCGTCTTTGGGTCGAGACGGGTAGAGAGGATCGAGATAGACACGGTCGACTCGGTCCCCATGAATTTTAGAAATTTCATCGGTCGCAAGTGCCGAGGGAAATGCGCCACAGAAGAGTGCGATGTCAAGATTTTGACCTGCCTCACGCAGCCGGTCCAGCGCCTCGAGCCCCAAAAAACAAAGAAGCGGATTCTGTTCAAAGGCCGTAACCCGGTGTCCCCAGGTCGCGAGCAAAGTGGCATCGCCGAGAAGTCCCGCAGTTCCATCGACGACAGCCAACGATTCGCCCTTGCGAAAAGACACTGCGTCTTTCAGGAGCTCTTTCGACAACCACGCTTTTTTCAGACGTTCGGCCTGCGGCCCGCGGGTGTAGTCGAGTTGAAGCGGTTTCCATTCGGGATGAGCGAGCGCGGACACAGACCAGCCGCCACCAGAACGGAAAAGATGAAAGGCAGTCTCCACCCGACGCGAGCGGAGCTCTTCGACCGCATGCAACTCAAGCCCAAAAGCTTCCTCGAACAAAGACCCAGGCACGCGAGAAAAAACGTATCTCGCATCGGACTCAGAAAGATAAAGAGCAGGGGCCTGGGTCATCGATTGATGCGACTGGTTGTCAGCCTAACGAGCCATGTCGATGGTACGAGCGCACCGATAAGGCGCGCTCCCCAAGCCAAGGCACCCGTGAGAATAATGGCTTTGCCTTGGGCGGATTTCTCAACGGCGAGGAAAGCGGTGTTCGAAGCGTTCTCAACGAGAAATGTTGGAGGAGCATTGACGCCAGCCGCATCCCAAAATTCTGTTCCGACCGGACCCGGACAAACGGCGCTCACCGTGATGCCGCGTGGGCGAAGCTCTTCGCGAAGCGAGAGGCTAAACGAAAGAACAAAGGCCTTGGTGGCGGCATAGACCGCATGGCCGGCAACGGGAACAAAGGCGATTGAGCTCGCCACATTCACGATTCGCGAGCCTCTGTCCATGAAGGGCAAGAGTCGCCGGGTGATCGAAGCCAAGCTGCGAACATTGAGCTGAATCATCCCTTCGAGATTGGCCAAAGGTTCGTCTTCGACGCGGCCCGAGTAGCCGTAGCCCGCGTTGTTCACAAGCCAAGAAACTCGGCGTCCCGACATTTTGACTTGAGCTTCGAGCTCCGCCCAGCTCGACTCTTGCTGAAGATCGAGGCCGAGCACGCGCACCGCAGCTCCGCGAGCTTTGAGCTCAGAGGCCAGACTTTCCATGCGGTCCACCCGCCGGGCGACGAGCCAGATTTCGAGTCCATCCTCATTCTTAAAATGACGACTGATCTCTGCGCCGATTCCGCTGCTAGCGCCCGTGACGATGGCGATGTTTTCTTTAACGCTCATAGTGGCCTAACCTAGGGCCACTTGAGGGACTTTGCAACGCGGCCCCTTGGGGACTCGGGACGATCAGCGATTGTAAACTCGGACCCAATCCTGGTCGACCTGGCCCGCTTTGGGCACTCCAATACCCTCAGCGGTTAGCACTGACAGGCGAAGAATCCGTTTGGACTGGTCCTCGACGATGAAGAGTGACCCGTCTGAAGCCTGCGCGATTCCCATGGGATTTCCTAGAGGAACTTTCGAAGAGTCTTGAGATCCCCAGCCATAAACCATGTCCATCGGCACACCCGTTGGACGACCATCCGCTCCGACATCGAGAGTGATGATACGGTGGCCAAAATCTTCGCGGCCGTGCAGAGGAATGATGAGCTTGTTGGCGTACCACGAAGGCAGCTTCGCGCCCGTATAAAAGAGCATCTGAAGCGGTGCTCCGTGAGGTGGGAGCAAGACGAGCGGAGGCGTATACTTCGAACAATCCCAACCGCCGCCCACGTATTCGCGTTGAAGGAGGTCGTTGCCACTGCAGTAGGGCCATCCGTAATGCTGATCCTCTCGCACGATATTGAGTTCATCGGGAGGAGCCAAACGATTCGAATGTGTGGCGCCTCGAATGTCGCGCGAGTTTTCGCCTTGATAGAGTTCACCTGTCACGGGATGCACCGCCATCGCCAGCGAGTTGCGCAGTCCGCGCGCAACGAGTGTCGGGTTGCCGACAGGATCAAACTTCGCATCAAGAGCGTAGCGGTAGATCGCAGCGTTCGCCTCGATCTCTCCGTCGGAGCGCGCTTCGGCTTCGGCACATTTCTCGCTTGCCCGGTGACCCGTGCCGCAGTTGTCGGTCGAAGCCCCAATCCCCAGGTAGAGCGCCGACCCATCGTTTGCAAAGACAAAGGGCTTCAGAGGATGAAGGCTGTCTTCAGTATCGTTGTTCCAAGATTTGTAGGGAAGCTTGTCGAGAACGACCTCGATTCCCTCGCGCACGATTCGACGCAGCTCAAGCTGACGAGGGTTCTCGTAGAGCGTCGGAGCCTCTGGATCAAAGAGAGCGGACTGCGGATCAAAGCGGAAAATAGAGCCGGCCGACCCCACCCAAACTTTGCCGTCGGGACCGAGCTGCACGGTTGAGGGCATGTAAAGGTGTCGTTGCTCGGCTTTGGGGAACTCGGCGAAGTCGATCAAAAGAAAACGGCGGTACAAGCCGTTCGCACGTTTCTTCAGAAGAAAGACCTGTCCTTTCTTCTGCTGCCAACCCGCCATATCAACCACAACAAGATCATTGCCATAGGCAGCAATGGCTCTTGGGCGGCGCATCGGAATGCTCCTGTCGGTGTTGTTGTCGACGAGCCCGAGGCAAAGGCCCGGGGCTGTTTTGACGTCGATGATACGAGGCAAGCCATCGCAGGTGCCTTTGATGACGTAGTCCTTGATCTCAGCCGGAACGCGCGAATCGTCCTTACCATAGAGCTCTTGAGCCCGATCTACAGGACCACGCGTCGCACACGCACTTAACGCAAGAACACCGACAAGAACGATTCGCTGAGTTTTCATCGAAGCTGATTATAGCCCCCAGAGAAGCTCCTCATTGAACTTCATAAAGATTTGGTTAAGGCCTCAAGCGCGGATACCGCACCTCCGATCTGCCCTCTATGAGAAGACAAACCCTATTTCTGACCTTGGCTCTTCAACTTTTCTCGGTGTCGGCATTTGCGATGGGATCGCAAACGCCCTCCTCCTCCGCAAAACGTCCCGCTGGATACGAGTACGTTGACCCTAAAAGCGTCGTTCCCGCCAAAGCTTTGACACTCGCGTTGGAAGGCTTTGACTCTCGCCGCAAGGGACTCAGAAATATCAACTACCTCACGGTTATCGATTACACCCAGCACAGCAAGAATCGTCGTTTCTACTTAATCGACATGCGCAGCGGGGCCGTCACGGCCAGCGTCGTGTCACACGGCTCAGGCTCGGACCGAGACAATGATGGTTATGCCGATAATTTCTCGAACGTATCGGGCAGCAACGCCACCTCTCTTGGATTCTTCACTACGGCCAACACCTATGAGGGCAGCAACGGCTATTCCCTCGTACTGAACGGACTCAGCAGCACCAACAGCAACGCTGCCTCGCGTGCCGTCGTTATTCACGGAGCCGCCTACGTCAAAGATGGAAACGCCAAACAGGGACGCAGCTGGGGCTGTCCTGCGTTGCCGATGAACGTTAACGAAAGCATCATCGACAAAATCCGTAGTGGATCACTGATCTTCGCTTACCACGCAGATCATTTTTAGGCGGGGGCGAGTTGCCCTGTCCGTGGACCCAGCCTAACCTAAAGCTATGTCGTCGCTTTTTAGCCATTCGTTTCGTGTGAGCTCTCTGACCTTCGCGTTGCTAGGGGCCAGTGCCTCGAGTTTTGCTCAGTCAAACGACCTCGGACTAGAAGCCATCGTGGCTCCGCAGCTGAGTCGCAGTTTCGGGGATCAGCCCCGCACACGCATCGGTCTCGATTTTTATCGTGTTTCGGCCGGAGGCTCGCTGCTGGCTCAGTACGGCACGGGCGAAGGTTTTGTCGACTACTCCCTCACGTTTCGACTCTCCGGTCTGAAGCAATTTTTTGGTGAACCTTTTTCACGTGGACTCATTTACGGAATCGGCCTGGGTATCACGGGGTCACCTGGCGTCGCCAAAGAACTCACGGGCACCGAAGAGAAGGCTGGCTATTCGGATCTGGTTGTAAATCCCTACCTTCGTTATCTCTTCGACATCAACGGTTGGGTCGGACCCTACCTCGAAGTCGGATACGAGTTTTCGGCGAAACGATTCAATTGGGCCGCAGCCTTAGAACCACTCGAAGCGGGCGCCGGAATTTGGAACGTAGGCTTCGGCGTCGCCTTCGAAGCCGAGCGCTAAACGCACGCAAGAAAATGAGCGATCGCGGCGTTGCTCGGTCGCTCCGGTGCTCACCTAGCCTCCGGCTAGGCTCCGCTCCTCACTTCCCTCACGCCTTGCGCTCATCTCATTTTTTTGCGTGCTTAGGGACCATGCAGTCAGAGGGCGCTGAATCCTGCTTCGGCCAGTAGCGCCTGAATGCGCTGGGCGCTGACGCCTTCGCTGAAGCGCAGCTTGAGATTCACGTTGGCACCTACGAAGGCGATGTCACGCAGGTAGATTCGGTGGCGAACACCCTCGCGACGAAGCACAAAGGCAATGCGCTCTTTGACGACATGGGCATCGGCCTCGTCTCCAAAGTCGACTGCGCGGAAACTCAACTCGAGCTCCTTTGCAGTCTCGAGACTAGGATTGACGGGACCCGAGTCGCTGCCCTCCAGAGCGGCACGCACATTGTCGGGGTTGATGCTGGGATTGGCATTCGCCCGATATTGATCCAACTCAAGAGGCGCCCAGATGAAATCGGGGTGCCCTTGGTTGAGGGACTTGGCATTGCGTGGAGGGTTCTCTTGGTGATCCCAGATTCCGTCGCCGACCAAGCGACCTGCTTTGACGACTTTGCCCTCTTCGATTTGCAGAGGCTTATCGAAGAACAACTTGAAGGCCAGATAGCGACCGTCGTAGTCGACACCGAAATCTTCCAGAGACTGTGTTTGGTTGGTTAGCTTAATGTCGAAGGGTTTCGAAATGTGCTCTTCTTCGACTCCATCGTTAGCCCAGTAGATCTTCATGCGCACTTTGACAGGATAAACGGTGTAACCGTCTTCGTTGGTCTCGGCGTCGAGGATGTCGGCAGTTCGGATGGGGAGAATCCTGTAGCCGACGACGGGCTGGTTCCAGACTTCGTCACCCGTGAAGCGATCGATCACAACTCCCTGCTCGAGCACTCCGACGTAGTTGGTGAAGAGGAGGAAGAACGTTTTGGGCGACACATCCCAAAACGCTTCGTAATTCGTGCCGATTCCGTAACTCAGAGGTTTCTTTGCGATGCTCGAGGTGGCGTCGAGAACCCACGAATCCGTCTTTTGGGATTTGTTGGTGGTTCCGGTGAAAAGCGAACTCGAATCCATCCAAATTTCTGTGAGCCAAGCTTTTTGATCTGCGACTTCCAGAGTGGTGCCGCGGTACTTTACGGCCATACGCGGCTCAGGTTCCTTGATGCCAGCTGCAGACCACGCGTTGCAATGTCCCCACCATCCCTGACAAGAGGTTTTGGTTTCTCCGGTGTAGGAACTGCAACTGTGATTTTCCTTTTCCCACTTCACCGCACTTTCAGGGGGAGAGAAGAGTTTGTCGTATTTTTCGGCCGGCGATCCACCAGCAAGAGCGACCGCGATCCCGTCGCTACCGAAAGCCCAATAGCTTCCTGCCCAAGGAACGTTCTTTGGCTGAGCAATGCGATAGTCATTGTAGAGGGATGCAAAATCCGTTTTTCGAATACGGAAATCTTGCGAAAACACAGAACTCGCCACTGTTGCGACGGACAAAATTGAAAGTGTCTTAAAGAGTTTCATGTTGGTCTGACCCCTTCTCAAGTTCCGCGCTTAAGTACAGCCACAAAACGATCGTTCTCAACAACGGTCGGCCACACATCGCCTTTGCACCATTGAACGTTGTTGCGCTGGCCATAAGAGTCTTTGTAGGAGATCCGTTTGCTGCGCGCACAGCGGAAACTCACCTTGAGTTCCTGAAGCTTACGAGTCACAAAGGCATCAGATGACGCGCGAACAGGCTGGTCCTCGCTGACAATGGCCAATGCGGGATTCGAGGGAGGGAGATCGATGGGGAGCATGCCGAGCCCGCTTGAACCCGAAGCTGCCGTCGCATCGGTCTTGACGTGAACCACTTCCGAGTCACGACGCGTGCGCCGTATCTCGTAGTCGTAGCCATAAACTGCGTAGTCCGAATCCAGATAGAGATGGGCCTCTTTGATATCGCCTTGGCGCGCGTTAGCCACAGAGCGTTTGGGCTCGGACTGAACGACGCGCAAAATGGCGCAGTCGAGATCCGAGCTAGCCACGTCTTTGAAATTCTCTCGGTGAGCCCACTTCGCGGAATTCTCTTTCACGAGCTTCTGGCACTCGAGGTTCCTGACGACGTTGAAGGTGTAAGTCGTCGGACGACCAAAATCGAAACGTACAGTAGAGGCATCCTTGTCACCAAGATTGCTGAATTTGGGAAACACCACCACTTCGATCGAACCGCGAAGCCGGGAGAGGTCTGCGCCCGCTAGAGCTGCAAGACTTTGCGCTGAGGCGACATCGCGCCCTTCGGGGCTGCGGGCCTTCACCTCATCAAATGCGCGGCTCAGAGCTTGATTATAGGCCTGTGTTCCAACTTCGCTACGTTCGCGGCTCGCGCAGGAGCCGAGAGCCGTGATAGCGGCAGCAGCAAAAACGTGTTTTGAGAAGAATGTCATCGCGTGGTTTCCCCCGCTCAACATCATAGCAAAGAACACAAGCAGGACTGAGATGTCAGATTCTTGGATGGGACTATTTGGTGTAAAAATTCATCGGAGTATTGACGATTTTAGATGCTAAAGTGCGACCATGATCAAAAAACGCCCCGATCACACACTCGCGCGTTTCATGAGAAGAACCGTGGCCGCTCAGCTCCATCTGATTACGGCCTTTGCGGCGATCCTGGGACTCTTCTATCTCGTCCCGCAGGCCGAGGCTTCGGGGCCCTGGCATTTATGGAGCAGCGTGATTTTCGGCGTGACAGCAATTTTGGTCTTCGGCATCAGCGCGACCTACCATTTTTTGCACGATGGATGCCACATCACGCCAGCGCTCACGGAGTTTATGGAGAAGCTCGACCAGTGGGCGATCTATCTTTTTATTGCCGGCACCTACACCCCTTTTCTCATCAATATTGTCGCATCACCCTGGAAAGAAATTCTTATGATCGCAATTTGGGTCATGGCGCTGGCTGGAATTCTTTACACAGCGTTCCGACACCGCTTTCCGAAATGGGCTCAGTCCAGGGTCATCTACACTTCGGTCTTTCTTTTGATGGGCTGGACTTTGTTTGTCCGCATCGGAGAGATTTCCGAGAAGATGCCCCCCACTCCCAGAGATCTCTTACTCGCGGGTGCGGCGGCTTATTCGATCGGCGCCATCGTCTACATCACCAAACGCCCTCGTCTCTTTGAAGGCCTCTTCGGGTTCCATGAACTTTGGCACGTTTTTGTGACCGTCGGATTCCTTTGTCACTACGCGATGGTGTTGAGTTTTTATGCGCACTAGGCACTTTGATTTGACCTCGAATTCAATATAAAGTTTTTCTAGATCCGAGACAGTCCTTCGACAGGAGCTAAAAATGGCAAAAGCAAAAAAAACCTCTCAATCAAATGACTCCAAGCAAATCCTCAAAGCGCTCAACACGATTTTGGAGTTGGAACTTTCGGGAGTTGTTCGCTACACCCACTACGCCCTTATGGTCTTTGGCTACAACCGAATTCCGATTGTCTCCTGGCTGCGCGGCCAAGCCACAGAGTCACTCGATCACGCCAACAAAGCCGGTGAGTTGATCACCCACCTTGGCGATCATCCCTCACTTGCGATTGGACCTTTGCTGGAAACGCACAATCATGACTTGGTCGAAATCTTAAGAGAATCTCTCGAGCACGAAACCACAACTCTTCTAGCGTACAAAAAACTACTCACTCTCGTCGAAGGGAATTCCGTGATGCTCGAAGAGTACGCGCGTGAAATGATCTATCTCGAAGAAATGCACATCGGAGAAGTCGACAAGATGCTCCGCAAGCCTGGAGAGATCGGCGCGTTCCACAAATAGAGCGTTCTAAAGGATCGCTGCCCGACTTAAGACTTTTTGCCCCCACGTTTGAGGCAAGATTCCTCTCAGGAAAATTGTTCCTCAAAATAATCGCACCCGATGCGCTGGCACGCGCGTTGCTCCGTAGAGCTCAGGGACTAAAAACCGCCCTCAACTCAACAAGGAGACGATATGGAACCCAACAAAAACAAAAGCAAAAGCAAAGGCAACTGGCAGCAACTCAAAGGCAAAGTAAAGCAAAAGTGGGCGAAGCTCACCGATGATGATTTGCTAGCCGCCGAAGGAAACATCGACGAAATTAGAGGCCGCATTCAAAAAGCTTACGGCTACACCCAGGAGCGCGCTCAAGACGAGCTCGTACGCTTCAAGAAAGAGCACAACCTTCACTGAGGACAGACGTGGCCAGACCCGTAGAGGATCGATCTTTTTTTAAGATTCCTGAATTTGGAAGAATGGTACTCGCTACTAGATTCGAACTAGTGACCTCTTCGATGTCAACGAAGCGCTCTAACCAACTGAGCTAAGCGAGCAAAACTGCTTCTCCGTAGCTACCGAGAGCGAGGATCTGGGTCAAGAGCCGGATGCTCCAAAGTTCCAAAAACATGGATTTTAACAGGATCTTAACGGGTCTCGGACCCCGCTTTCTGGTCAAATGGGGGGATGACAGCGTCGGCCTTTCGCATTTTTATGCTCGTAGGGGTCTCGGCCCTTGTTCTAGGGGGCTGTAATCCCACAGGGCTTTCTTCCTCGCAAGGGGCTCCAGTCTCGAACCCCAAAGGGGGGATGAGCCTTCCGAACGGCAAACGCGAGCCCGCAGCCAGCACCCATACCCAAGGCGGAGGCGGATTGTCTGAGTCCTTCAAGGCTCCCGCCACGAGCGAGGCTGATGCTGCAAGCTTTGAAACACTACCCCTTTCTGAAAACACCAAGAGCCTCCTCAACACCGAGGCTTTCGACGCCCATCTTGCGGGGCTTTCCAAAACCTCACAAAGTGATTGTGCGCTGCTCGTACGCAAAGGTCTCGAGAAACTCTTCGGAGCGTTTATCGGCGGCCAGGGCCACGCTTATCAATTTAACGCCGCGACTTTGAACAAATTCGCTTCAAAAAAAGGTCTCGCTTACACCACTTTTTCATCCGATCAAACGCCTCCCTTCCAAGACTATGACGTGCAAGTTTCTCAGCCGAAGCGGGGCGGAAGCACTTATGGCCACATCGAAATTTTTTATAAGGGCCGCTGGTACTCGGACTTTCCCCAAAACAACTCCCTCTGGTACTCAAGCCCCGAACGCTACAGCACGATGAAAATCTACCGACTGTCTGAGGCAGGTGGTATCGCGATGTTCCTGCGGCGAGGATTCGAAATTGCCAGCGCATGGATTATACCGACCGCAAGCGCAGCCGAGGGCGATTCTAAGAACATTAAAGCCTCGCGCAGTGAGGTGGCCAACGCTCAGGACAAAGCGGGTGCGAGCTGGAAAGTCATCGAGGATGTCCGGGGTGAGGTCCCAACCTATCTTCTCTACCGTGAAAAGGCCGGGAAGTCGGAGCTCGTGGTGAGTGACTCAGAAGCTTTCTTCTTCCTTTTATACAAAGCTCCCGAGCTTGCTCCCATAAACGATCTTGCGGACCGCTTCGTTGATCGTTGGGTCAAGCGAGACGGCAAAGACTCGGTCCAAAATAAAATCAGTCAAATTAGGGGTCTCATCGAAATTCAGCGCGACGCGTATGTGCGCGCGGGCTTTGAACTCCCCACTCGCTACAATCTTCTCGTTCCAAACAAAAACTAAACTCTAAGTGTTTAAGGTTTTTTGCGAATCGCTGGAATCTTTACAACTCGAGCACCGACAGGAATCTTCGGCACCACATCGGCAGCCATCGTGCCAGGAGTCAAATCCTCGGGGCGACCTATTTCAAACTGCAACGATAGGCCCTCGACACTTGTCCACTCTGCAGCGCTGAGCTCGCTTCTGGAGAGGCTCCACTCCAGTCGCAACGACTGAAAATCTTCAGGCTTGAGGGGTGAGAGCTTCACACTCCAGGTGCCTCGACCCAAGCTCGTGTCCGCCTTGAAATGGGTCCGAAGAAGAGCAAGGCTCGTTTCATCGCCGCGAAGATATGCAAGAGCTAGGTCGAGATCCGTGCCACTCAATCGCCAGTGGTGCTGGATCTCAGGAGACTTGGCAGTGAAAGAAGGTCTCGCCACCCAAGCCTCAACACCGTTGCTCGAGTAGACGAAGGCCCCAGGTCCCTGATACTCGAGACGAAAACTTGCGGGACACGCCCATACGAGACGCCCCACTTCGAGCGGCACGCCTTTGAGACGGATCGGAGCGCTCCAGCGACGGTGTGTCGAACACGACTCGCGCATTCGACTGCGGAGTCCCAAGAAACCGTCTTCGGCTCGCAACGGCTCCACACTCCCGACAACACAGAGTCCAATAAGAAAAATCCGCAGTGTCGAAGTCCTCATTTTAGAAACTCACTCCCGCTTCGTTGATAACAAGACCCACGCGCGGCCAGTAACGCACAAGATCTCGCTCGGGATGATCTGGATCGGGACGACGGTCTACATCGAAACTAACAAACCAACACTTCGAAGCATTGCTGTCGTAGCGCAGCTGATAGCTCTGGCGCTCAAAACTTTTTTGAATGGCGTCGTAGCTCGCGTTGTACCCAAATGACCAAGGATTTAAGAATTTGATTCGCGTCGAGCCACCGTAGGTTTCGAGACCTTTGCGAATCGATTGATCGAGACCCAGATCGATGGCTCTGCTTTTGTAAGTGAGTTCATTTCGAACGTTGGCGTCGCCCGACGTCACATCGAGTGCAATTTCAGTCTGCACTCTTAGACCGCTGTAGGATCCAAAACCCAAAATATTTAGACGCTGCGCCAGTTGTGACCGAAGATCGTAGTCTTGGCTCACGCGTAGGCCCATGATTTCTTCGTAGACCCTGTCTCCCGAGCGCTCATAGCGTCCGATGATACGAGTCCCGATTCCCCACGACACAAGATGGTGCGGCCTCAGTCGCGCCTCGTCGCCTGAGCCCGTCAGCTGCGATAGCTGAGAGTCATAAGAGGGATCGTAGATGTCGAACTTCGGCGACGTGAGCGTGCCAAGTTGCGGATCGACGTAGTTCTGCGTGAAAAATGGGTGCCGAGATATAGCATCATTGGGCGAATAGCCCCAGGAAACGACGGGCTCCCAAGTGTGTTTGACAGCTTTCAGCTCGCCAAGATCCACCTGATAAACTCGAAAGAGCTGGGCGCTGACTTTTTCTTCGAAAGAGACCCTCGCTCTCGCTGCTGAGGCATCGAAACCTGGTGTGGTGAAGTGATAGAGGTCCGTACGCGTTTCAGCAGAGGACTCAACTAGGAGCAGATCTGCGAGCGTCACGGGCAGATAAGCCCGCGTGCTGAGTGTGGTCCTGTCGCCCGTCCTGATCCAACCCGTCAGATCATCAACGGAATCATCGCGACGGCGCAAACGCAAGTGCTCAAGATCGGATTGCAGACGCAAGGGCCCAAGAAGTTTGAAGCTCGGAACCGAAGCACGAGCTTCGGGCTCGGCATTGAGGGGCCCTTTGGGGGCCTCACCAAAACTTGTGTCACGTATCAAATTGTTCGCGTTCCAATATCCCTGCACATAGGACCAAGCCATTTGATTCTGCCAGGCCAGAGAAACCTTGTTGTCGAGCGAAGGAAACCTGGACCCGCGAAAGTCTTCGCCGAAGCTTGCGGCATACCTGGTGTCACTTGCAACCTCACCCTGATAGCGCTGAACCCACTGAGGCGAGATCTGCCACCGCTCCGACATATTGAATCCGTAGCGATCCCTGTCAACGTTGGGAAGATCGAAACTGTTGCGAACATAAGAAGACTTAGTGCGAACAAAACTGCGATCTGAATACAGGTACCTGTACTCCGCAGCCAAACGATGACCTCCGAGAGTCATGTAGCGATAGTCGATTGTTGCGTCTTGATCGGGTGCAATGGCCCAGAAATAGGGCTGCCCCAGCTGAGTCCCCAAGTCCTGTGAGTAGAGAGCGTCAGGAAAGATAAAGCCTGACTGGCGTTTGGTCTTAATGGGAAAGTAAAAAACTGGGAAATAGGCGATTGGCTGATCCTTGACCTGAAAGAGGGCGTGATGAATTTCGGCGTATCCCTCGATCTCGAGTCGAATTGAGGTTCCAAAAACACTCCAACTCTGCGGACAGTCCTGACAGAAAGAGATCTTGCCATTGGTGACCTGAAAACGGTTCTCGCCAAGGGCCTCGAGCTTTCGTCCCTCGACATAAAGCGTAGTGCCATAGCGCAGAATCGCGTTTCGGAAATTCCCGCGTGAGGTCATGATTTCGACTTGGGCCTCGTCGCCCTCAACACTCAGTTTGCCTTCGGAGACTCGGACCTTGCCGCGAGCTTCGATACGGTTGTCTTGCGGGCGAAGATCCACAGACTCAGCTTGCACGCGCCTGTCACCCACAATCACTTCGACGTTGCCCCGCGCACGGGTCACGCGCGTGCCCAGATCAGTTTCGTATTCGTCAGCCGAAAACTGCAGAGAGTTTTGAGCGAAAGACAGCTGGCCAGCAAGCGCCAAGAAAGAGACAAGAAGAGCTTTGCGGATTCGACCTAATGGAGGAAATCCCATCGAGACCCGCTCTTCTAGCAAAGCAGGCCGAGGATACGTCCGAGATAGTCCCTCAGCTCGCTTCGAGGCACGATCTTATCGATCATCCCGTGCGAGAGCAAAAACTCCGAACGCTGGAAATCTTGGGGAAGAGTTTCGTTGATGGTCTGCGCAATCACACGAGGCCCCGCAAAACCCACAAGAGCATTAGGTTCGGCCACGTTCACGTCTCCGAGCAGAGCAAACGAGGCCGCAACGCCACCCGTTGTGGGATCCGTGAGCACAGAGACATAAGGAACTCCTGCGGCATTGAGTTTCGAGAGGACTCCGAGAGTTTTGGCCATTTGCATGAGAGACGAAAGCCCTTCTTGCATGCGCGCGCCCCCGCTGGCTTGAAAAATGATAGCGGGTTGTTTTTTCTCAAGAGACCGTTCAAAAAGGCGAGAAATTTTCTCGCCCACGATGGTTCCCATGGACCCGCCCATGAAAGAAAACTCAAAGGCTCCTACCTGCACAGCTCGCCCCGAGATCTTGGCTTCGCCAGAAACAAAGGCATCACGCATGCGGGTCTTTTTTTGCGAAGAACTCAGGCGATCTACGTAAGCTTTCGAGTCGAAGAAGCCGAGAAAATCGACGGCTTCGAGATCCGCGTCGAACTCACGAAAACTTCCTTCATCACAAACCAGCGCGATGCGCTCGTGCGAGCTCATGCGGAAGTGGTGGGTGCACTCGGCGCAAACCTGATGATGGAGTTTCACGAAAGACTGCTGGAGGATCGCGTGGCACTGAGGACAGCGAACCCAGAAGCCCTCGGGAGCTTTGAATACGCCCGTTGTTTCATCGAGTTTAGGATTGCCTTTAATGCCCGGGGTGCGCCTTTGTTCCATGTCCTTCTGCTGAGCTCCTCAAACGCTTGTTAACTTCGCAAGGACTTCCCCGAATGGCAAGAGGTAAGAAGGATAAGGCACCCAAACCCATTCGCCGTTCTGCGCAACAAAACGAGCCTTGCGAGCCAGGCTCAAAAAGCGATCGATCTGCTCAACGCTCACGCCCAGAGCCTGCGACACAGTATCGCGTCTAAAGACCATCAAACGTCCGGTTTCGTCAGGGGAACACTTGAGGCCCTTGTCGCAGGCCAAATGGTGCAAGTAGGCGGCCGTGCGCACGAAATCGTTGCGATGGACAAGCGCCGCTAGCTTACCGTTCGAATCACGAAGGCGTTCGGCGAGTGTTGAAATCACTTTCATGGCAATTTCAGGTGAGCGTTTGATCAGCGCCTCAAAAGCCATGCGGTTGAGCTCGAGCACAGTGACTTCAGTGAGAGTCTTAACGGTCGCGGCACGACGGTCCTGGACGCCTATCAGCGCCATCTCGCCAAAGAAGTCACCGTCGTTGAGGGTTGCGAGAATTTTTTCGCCCGCGGGCGTCTTTTTGATCACGGCAACTTTGCCGGTATTGATGAGAAACATGGTATCGCCCGGCTCGCTTTCGCGCGCCAAAAAAGATTCGGGAGGAAAGCGCTTTCCGAACTTCTTAAAAAATTCTTCGCTGATCTGAATTCCGGCCATAATGTCTGGTTCCCCCGCGTGCTTTCAGTGTACTCTTACTTGGTCTTCATCGTCCATGAACCATCCCACCCGTCGGGGGGGGGTGCCTCACGCCATAACGCGCAGCGTTCGACATAGATCTCGGACGTGGGATCCTGTGTTTGAAGTTCTTCAAACTCTTTTTGTGCCGCTTCAAAGTCCGCTGCGTAATATTTTTGCAGCGCAGACGAGAACCTCTCGCCTTTTTGACGGAGCTCGTCGGCTCTCTCATCTTTCGCCCGACCCATCACTTCGAAGATCGTAACGGGAATCGCCTTACCCTTGACCTTCACCCGGTCGAGTTCGCGACACACAAACGCTTCTCCAATCTTTGCACGCGTGAACTCGCTCACGATAAATTTCACACCATATTCTTTTGTGAGACCTTCGAGACGTGAGCCCAAGTTCACGGAGTCTCCCATGACGGTGTACGAGAAAATGCGAGTCGATCCCATGTTTCCAACACTCATATCACCCGTGTTCACGCCCACGCCGATGTCGATCGGCGGTAGACCCTGCGCCGCCCAGCCTGCCTTTAGGGACTCAAGTTTTTCGAGCATTCGCAGTCCGGCTTCCACAGCTTTCGTGGGATGCTCTGCATAACCGATCGGTGCTCCAAAAATCGCCATGATCGCGTCGCCCATGTACTTGTCGATGGTGCCCTTTTCTTCCTGGATCACCTCGGTCATGGGCGTGAGGTAGTCGTTCATGAACTTGGCGAGCTCCGCCGCGCCCATTTTCTCAGAAATGTTGGTGAAGCCACGCACATCCGAGAAAAGTACAGAAAGCTCGCGACGTTCACCACCCAGGTTGAGCTTCTTGGGGTCTGAGAGAATCGAGCCCACAACGTCGGGGGAAACGTACTTCTCGAAAGCTCCCTTCACGAAGGCGCGATCTTTTTCTTCAGTAAAGTATTTAAAGGCCAGAATGCCGACAAAGAGCAAAGTCACACAGAGCAGAAGGCTCACCGCATCGAGCGCGAGGTAGGTTTTGCTAAATGCGTAGTAGTCAGCCCAAAGAAAAGTGACGACAACAACGAGAAAGCCCCAGGTGCCCCGCAGTCCACGCGCGAGAAGCGTCGTGAGGCCCACCAAAAGACCCACACCCCACAAGAGTGCGAGACTCATTTGGACACTTGGATAGCGAATCGTAAAATCTTTGGAGTCTCCAAGCACGAAATCAAGAACACGCGACGTAGCGGTAGCATGGAGAAAAACCCCGCCGGCATCAGACTGCACAGGATTGGGTCGTAAATCGTAAACACCAATCGCCGTGGGACCGATAATGACAACTTGGTTCTTAAGAGGATAGGCGGCGTCCAAGCCATACACTTTCTGATACTCGGGAGAAAATAAGACATCCGTACGAGCCAGCGAGAATTCCGCGATCGGCGGCGGCATCTCGTGTTGAGAACCAAAGAAACGGAGGGGAATACTTCCGTCAGAGAGTACTTGAATCTGATGCTCGCGACCGTCTTTGCGATAAAGGCGAAGTTCCTTGGTGAAAATTCGACCTTTCGAGTCGCGCTCTAACTCGACTTCAAAGTCTGTTTTAGGGCGTTTGTCGCCTTCGTCGACTCGGTCAAGGAAAGCGAGCACCGAAGCCAGTCCGAGCGACGGGAAGAAGGTGGCGCCTTTGAGCCAGTTCTCGTTGAGGAACTCGATGTCTTCAAGCGAGAGATATTTTTCGAGCAAGCTCGTATCGAGTCCCGCTACGAGATGCGCACGCCGAAAGATGCCGTCATCTTCGGGGAGCGCATTGAACTGACCCTGATAGGTAACCTTCGCAGCAAGAGCCGACCGATTGGCGATAGGACATTGAACAGGATAAAAGCTGAGATTCTTTTCGTCGTTGAGCCTTGGAAAATTCTTGAGCGTTTTAGAATTGTTGATCAAAGTCCCAAAAGCATCCACGATGTCTTTGATGGGGGTAAAACCATTGTCCCTGGAGGTCTGAATATCTTCGGGCGTCACACTCATTTTTTCTTCGACGCGGCACGAAGCACCACGCTCCCAAATGTAGCCAAGAACGGTGCTGGTGTTGGAGAGTCCCGCCGCAAAAATTCCTTCGCCGACTTGAGGCAGTTTGTCTGCAATATCTTTGACCTGCTTTTCGCCGAGCTCCGCCATGCTGCGTACGCTGCCTGCGAAACCTTCGGGCTGCGCGGAAAGAATGTACTCGAGTTCCTCAGGACGGAATTCAGGTTCCGAGAAGACTGCGTCGAAAGAGACAACTTCTGCACCGAGTCCGTAGAGTTCATCGAGGATCTGTTTGTAGACGTAGCGATTCCAGGGCCAGCGTCCATATTTTGAAAGACTCGCGTCGTCGATTTTTGCCACCATCACATGTCTTGCAATCTGTGGCTTGAGAGAGCGGAACTTGAAGTCGTACCAATTCCATTCAATGGTCTCGATAATTTTTACGATGCCTTTCGCCTTCTCATGGATATTGAATCGGGCGTGGTGGCGCTCAACAACAAAATAACTAAAGATCCCCAGGATCGCGACAACCACAAGCATCGGCCATGCGTATTTTTTCATTTCACAGACTCTCCTTCGACTCTACGAGCATGCGGTAGGCTTCGGCCTTGTCGATCCCGCTGAGCTCGGCGAGAACTTTTGAAGCCGCCTTGGGTGGCAACGACCTTAGTTCCAAGATTTTCCGCGCAAATGCCTGAGGGTCCTGCACCCCTTCGGCTGCCCCACTCGCGCGTCCCTCACCCGCAAAAAGCAGCGTGAGTTCTCCGATGGCATCTTCACGCGCCAATTTTTCTCGTGCTCGAGCCAAAATTTCAGAAACACTCCCTGTCCAAAGTTCTTCATGAGTCTTGGTCATCTCGCGACACAGGTGCATACGAGTCTCGCCGAGTCCTACTTCAACGAGAGCTTCCAGTGTTTCGAGCACCTGGTGACGTGTCTCAAAACACGCCAAAGTCCCCGATGACTTGAGTGCCGCCTGAAATTCACGGAACATTTTACCCCGTGACTTGGGCGTAAAGCCCCAAAACACAAATGGCATCCCGAAGCCTCCGCTCCACTGCAGCGCGAGTACAGGAGCCGAAGGTCCCGGAAGCGCGCGCAGCTCCCAACCTTCGCGTTGAGCGTGTTCGGCGAGCGCTCGACCCGGATCATTGAGACCCGGCGTGCCCGCGTCACTCACCAACAGAACGTGGTAGTCCGTGCCCAATTTCTCGGCGTCTTCTTGGAGATATTTCCAGTTAAAGTTCCACTCTTCATCGCCCGGCAAACTCGACACGCGACATCCCGGCTTCAGCTCCAGCCTCAAGGCCTGAAGCACCTGATGGAGCTTTCGAGTGTCTTCGCAAAAGAGGCGATCGGCCTCACCGAGCGCGCGCACTCCCCGAAGACTCAGATCTTCGGGATTGCCCAAAGGCATAGCCAGCAGAGTCACGATGGGTCGACCTTTGGACATGATTCCAACATTATTCACGATTTTGGGTGCGGCCGGAACCCACTTCCAAGAATTGCAGGTACTATTAATCAAGACGGATTTTTGGCGACGCGAAACAGAAATCTTTGTCAGAATGGAGAGTGATGAAAACGCAGATTACAGTCCTCGATGATTGCACCCACGTCGAACTCAGCGGTTACATCGACTTCGAGGCCATGAGGCCTCTCTCTCAACACCTGGAACAAATCTATCGACAGGACTCCGGAGCGCGCGTGGTGATCAATCTTCGTGGGCTGAGTTTTGTCGGAAGTTCCGGCATCTCTTCGTTTGTGAAGACGTTGAAGGTCTTTAACCGCCTCAAAATGAAGCCAAGTTACTACGGGCTTAAGAGCGAGTTCCAGCGCATGTTCCGCCTTTTCGAAGACACAGATGTCTTTGAAATTTGTGAAAACCAAGAATTGGCTCAGCAAACAACGCGTCTTCGCTTTGCAAATTGGCAAACCGATGGCACGCCCTAAGGCCTAGGGACATCGCTCAGCAGTCCCCTAAAAAAAGTATCAAACGACCACGTCTTGGCAAAAGTCGAAAAAGGATTGCCCGAAGCCCCGGTGGGCGCAGACCACCGCATTTTCAATCCACCATCTGCCGCAAACTCCGTGCACATCCTCAGACTCGCACCGTGCAAAGCCGGAAAATCTAGAGGCTTATCCACGTCCCAAGAATATTCGAAACGACTGGGACTATCCAAAGCACCGGGTACCTGCGGACGAGGCCCAAGAAGCGAGTCATGAAACACCGATCCCCAGGGCTCAGGGGCTTGAACAAGTGGATGAAGCCAATCGATGCGATGGAAATTGCCCCACGACCAAAGGCGATCATCGGGACCTCGCTCTTCGACGATCGTCCGAAGCGCCTTGCGGAAAGCCTCAAGCGACAGAGCTTCGAGTCTTTGGCCAGAAATCTTTTCCCACCGAGCTTGAGTCTCAGGCTCGGTGAGAAGTCGTGCGAGCACGCCTGATGAGAACGCACGCCTGTGCCAATCTTTCACGGACGCCTTCAATTCGGGCCGGAGCTTTTCGGGAACAAGCGACATGAAGATTTCTTGTTTCACATACGAATGCCAGAGCGCGGCCAAGGTAGGCTGCCAGGACTCGACGAGGTTCTGCCCGTCCCAGGCATCGAGTTTCGAGAGAAGGTCCAGACACTGCGAAGATCTCATCGGTGTATCTGAGCACAGACGATCGGCAGAGTTTCGACGTCTCTCAATCTTCAGAAACGCCGTGAGATTGGGAGAGCGTGAGTCGTTTTGAGAATAGGAGGGCTCGCGAACGTTCTGCTCAAAAGACGCAACAATTGCACGGGCCCGATCATCGGGCTCCCAAGAGTGCGCCATGCCGAGACCGGCGGCCCCTTCCCAGATGCGCTGATTTGCGGTCGCCAAAAAGAAAGGCAGTCTAGCATCGTAATCGCGAAGAAAATACTCTCGGTCTTTAGGCTGCACGTCCCGACGTCGCGAAGCGAGGTCTTCGCTCCTGAGCGGCTCAAGACCGTCCCGCTCACGGTTCTCTCGTGAACGCATCCAGCCCGTTGCGAGATGTCCTACCTTCGGCAGGCCATCACTGGCTTTCTCAATCCAAGTGAAATTGAAACTGGGATAGGACAAGCGCTCGTGCAAATCTGCGACGATCCCATCGGCCCCGTGTAGGTTGCGACGAACAAAAAATTCTAGAGGCGAAGGTGTCTTCCCAAAGCCCAGCCAATCGAGACTGAGGGGACGAGTGAGTCCCTCAGACTCTTCTGCAAAAATCTTGTCGACGCGCGGACCATAGGGCGTCCAAATTTCTTCAATACGTCGCACCTCAATCTTGCCCGTCTGGAGATTGCGAATCGGATAGGACTCCTCGCGTTTCGAAAAACGTGGCTCGAGCGAGGGATCAACGAGGACAAGATCTTGAGTATCGCCGTAAGATGCAAGAGTAATTCCCCACGAGAGCGCGGCTCCCGCTTTCGAAGCCTCCAGACTTTCAAAGCTTCCCACGACCATCGCCGGAACTCCGGGCAACATGAATCCGGTCCCTCGCGTGCTTGCCTCGAGAGTCCAACGAATGGGATAGAGAGAAGCGGGCCACGTGAAGCGAAGATGCGTGTCATTGCAAAGAGTGAGGGCGCGACCCACTCGCGGATCTGCGACAACCCAGAGATTGGAGGCTCCCCTCAATGCGAGTTGAGTAGCGCCATCATAGGCGATCGTTTTTCCAAAATCAGCGGCTGAAGGAAACGCTGGCAACAGTGAATCTCGAAGCTCATCGGACTCCATGCGCTGAGCGCTGCTCACGCTCGGGTAAAAAGCTTCGGGGCGCGGAAGGCCCGGGGAAGTCTTATTTCGAAGAAGAACATCCGCTCGGCGAACTCCTTCATAAAGACGCGGCTGCGAATACAGAGCTTGAGAGCTCACGGGCTCTGCAGGCAGCAGAAGTCGAGCCTTTTCGGTCCCCAACTTTTGCGTGAGCTTGATGTAGAGCTGCTCGAGACTGACATCGAAAGACAACTGCCAGGCGTGAAACCGTGCGATCGCTACGATATCTGAGGGCTCCCAGGGAGGAAGGGAGGCCCGTGTGATACCCATGATTTGGTACTCAATGGGCTCCCGGTGATCGGGATTTCTAAGAGCCGCCACGCGACCCGCAACAAAAGCCTCAGCCGCAGCCCTCACAAAATCAGGACTGCGAGAAAATTCGTCTTCGGCAGCTCGCCGAGAAAATCGCATCAGACGATCGTTCTTCAGCATCGACTCTCCAAAGAGGCGAGAAGCCTCTCCGCGAGCCGCCATACGAATCATCTCGCTTTGAAATTCACGATCGAAGCTCTGCAAATAACCAAACGCAAACCACAAGGAGTTTTGGTTGGGGGCGCGAAGGTCCCAGATGCCCGACACTTTGTCACGCTTGGCCTCAAAACGATAGGTGTCATCGGCGTGCGTGAGCTCCGTTTTGTCTCGGCCCCACCACCAACCCATCGCCTGCGAGAAGGCGACGATAAATACAAGAAAAGCCAGCAGGATCCAAAGGAGTCGTCTCATCCACTTCACGCCCGTCAAGCTAAGACGACTCGGGTAGAGCTGGCAACACGCCCTAACGGAATCGAGGATCGGGAACGTAGTCGGTGTGGAAACGTTTTTTTGAATATTCAACCATAAAACCGAGCTCAACCCGGTATAGACTGCCGGCCGAGCGAAGAGACTGCGGAGGATTTGGGAAGCGACCGACCTCACGCAGGGCCTGAGCCGCGAGATCGTCGAGTGTGCGCGAACCACTCGACTCCAGAAGCTGTATGTCTTTCAGCAGACCCTCGGCATCGATGAAGAAGGCATAACGCGTCGAAAAGCTCCCGTCGGAAAGAGTGAGTGTGGTCTTCAGAAAACGTTGGATCACGGGCTCCCAACGCGGAGCCACCTCTCGCTTCACGCGGTTAAAAAATCCTGCATAGATGTACTCGTCGGTGCTCAGAAGCGTCTCGGATCCAATCGCCACCTCGGGGCCCAACGGATCGAGGCTGCCTTTGGAGAGAGCGGGATTGGTGGCGGCCGTTGTGTCGCGCACCTCACCCTCAATCGGCAACTTCCACAGAGCGCCGAGCTTGTCTAAGGGGCCGCGTTTGGGTTGCGATTTCGAGCGCTCAGACGGAGAGGCGCCGCCCGTGCTCGAGCCAAATCCTTGAGCGCGAGTCTCTCGCTTGACGCGTTGAGTTTGCTCACCCCTGTAACGAGCCAGGTCCTCGGGGGTGGAGTTCATTTTCTCGGCCAGCGCTGTCTCGACGATGCGACTCAACTCATTATCGCTGAGCACCCGGGTGGCAATTGACTGCGGAGCAACGAGAGTTGTCGCAGGTTTGGACTCAGCAGACGGAGGACGTATCGACTCGCGCCACCAGAAAAGCCCCACAAGCAGCACGTGAAAAAGCAGCGAATAGAGGAGTGCCTTTTTCACGAAGTGCCCTGCCCTTCATAAAATACTGACAAAAGTCGCAGGGCATGTGGCGGAGCGCAAGGGCCTGCCTCGCTTCGTGAGGCCTCTCCAGAGAGGAGTCTTAGGATCGAATCAAGATCACGCTTGCCCTGCCCTACTTCAACCAGGGTTCCCGCAAGAGTGCGCACCATTTGTTTGAGAAATCCTTCACCCGTAAAGCGCAAGTGAATCAGTGCACCCTCCAAAGGATCATCGTGTCCGACAAGGGCTCGTACCTCTGCGCACGCTTCATAAAT
The DNA here is from genome assembly GCA_945881775.1 of Bacteriovorax stolpii. Taxonomy (GTDB): domain Bacteria; phylum Bdellovibrionota; class UBA2428; order UBA2428; family UBA2428; genus CAMCVE01. Next base: position 153,277 of record CAMCVE010000002.1, on the reverse strand, counting down.
TTCTCGCACGGTGGTTTGAGCCGTATGATCAGAAGCTGCGAAGGCCACAAAATCATGTCGCCCTTCGATCCTCTTCAAGGCTTCGCGCAGCTTTTCGATGCGAAACGTACTGAGAGTTTCGGGAACCCAGTACGCCGAAGTACGCTCAAGCGTGGGCTTTGCTCTGCGAAGAAGCAGCGTGTACTCGTAAGTTTTTCGCGTGACGTCGCGCAAAGCATGAAAATCGGCTCGCACTCGGTCCACGCGCAACACCGCGATGCCCTCGGGAAGAATGCCGTTCAGTCCGTGCCGAAATTTTTCGAGGTCAAGTTCCGCAAGCGAAGACTCGGGCAAATCGAAATGAGCATAAAATTCCCTAGCGGAAACTCCAGCATCCGTCCGACCGCAACCCTGAATCACGACGCGAGACGAGCTCCGGAGATATACTCCGAGAGCTCGTTCAACTTCACCTTGAACACTCGACTTCTCGACCTCATGGATTTCACTTTGCAGCTGCCAACCGCAAAAAAGTGCCCCGTCGAATTCAAGCCGCAGGCGCAAACGACGAGAGCGAGGTGCGGCAGACGCGCTCATGGACTCTCGAGATGGTGGCGAATAATTTGCAGCGCGTTTGAAGCCGCGCCTTTGCGGAGTTGATCGCCGGAGATGAACATGTGAAGTGTCTTCGGTTGCGTGGCGTCTTTACGCAGGCGCCCCACAAGCACCAAATCTTGATCCTGCGCACGCTGCGAGCTCGGGAACTTTCGCTCCTCAGGCACGTCGACATACGACACGCCCGCGGCACTCCGAAACACCTCGCGCAAAGTCGCAAGTGGCACATCGATCTTAAGGTCGACTGTCACGCTCTCGGTGTGAGCGCGCTTCACTGGGACCCGAGCGCAGGTCGCCGAAATCCAGAGATCTGATTGACCGAGCATCTTGCGAGTTTCTTCGACCATCTTCCACTCTTCATCGTTGTAGAGAGCTCCGAATGCTTCGGTTTCCGCTCGCACGCGAGAATTGTGGCTGAGAACGTTCATGAGAAGAGGCTCACCAAAGACCGCCGTAGGCCACGCGGCTACAGGCTCCTTCCAACGCTCGAGCTGGGCTTCGAGCTCCTGAAGTCCCGTAATCCCAGCGCCACTCGCCGCTTGGTAGGTGCTCACCACAACGCGCTCAAGACCGAATTTTTGCAGTGGCTTCAGCGCAACGCAAAGAATCGCAGCGGTGCAGTTGGGGTTGGCCACAATACGTTTGGGAATCGAAGTCAGGGCAGAGGGATTCACCTCGGGAACCACGAGAGGAACTCCCGCATCCATACGAAAGGCAGAGGAATTGTCGACCAGGAGCTGCTGGGGACCCAGGCGTTTTGCTAGCCACTCGGCCTGCTCCGCATTTGCGGCATTCAAGATGTAATCACAGCTTGCCAGTAGAGCCTCAGATTCTTCGAGAGCAAAAACTTGGGTGCCGTCTTCGAGTTGACGAGGGGTCGAGGCAAAAAGTACGAGCTCGACTGCGTGCGGCGCCAGCAGCTCCCTAGCCAGTCGTCTGGCTTCTTGACCGACAAGACCGGTGGCACCGACAATGGCAACTTTAACTGGCATGCAAAACCTCGCTCAATTTTTCTTGCGGAAACGAACCCAGATCTTTCCTCGAAACAAACGCCGCCACACGAAGCGAACAAGCTCTCCAACAGGTGCCCCGATGATGTAAAGGGCAGCTATCGGGAAAAATGTGAGCTCGGGCTTGGGGGAAAACACAACAAGGGCTGAGGCGATGAGAAGAATCCAAGCAAAGGTCTTCTGCGACTTGAACTTGAGATCTTTGAAACTGCGGTAGCGAATGGTGGAGATCATGGTGAGAGCCATCGTAAGTACGATGACGAGCATGAAGGGTTCCTTCACGCCGACCACTCCAAACTCCCGACCGAGCTCGCGGTAAAAAAGTACAGCGGAAGCGATGCCCGTACCGGCAAGGGGACTCGGAAGTCCTTGGAAATACCGTTTCTCAACGGTCTGCTTGAGGACGTTAAAACGCGTGAGCCTCAGCGCCGCGCAAAGCAGGAAAACAAAAGCGGCCACCCAGCCCCAGCGTCCATAGGGCTGCAAAGCCCAAAGGTAAAAAAGCATGGCCGGCGCCATTCCAAAGCTCATCAGGTCCGCCATGGAATCGTACTGCTCGCCGAATGAGGACTGAGCTTTGGTGAGACGCGCGACGCGGCCATCGAGGCCATCGGCTAGCGCGGAAACAAAGATTGCAAATGCGGCAGTGTCCCACTCCCCACGAATCGCAGAAACGACGGAGTAGAAGCCAAAGAACATGTTGGCTGTCGTAAAAAGATTCGGAAGAACAAAGAAGAGGATTTCTTTTTTTCTTCCTCGGGCCGGGGCGGTGGTCTCAACTGCCATCACATCAACTCCGGCCCGCTCGGGGCTCCCTTAGAGCAGTCCGTTGCCTTGGTCGTCAGCTTCATCGACGACTTCGGAGTAGTGGCGGACTTCGGCGTTGGAGGCATCATCGGGGAGATCCGTCAGATACTGAGTCACTTCGGTTTGCGAGAGCAAACCCCGAGTGAGACTGCGCAAGCGAATGCGGGTGTCGAAGCGGTTCGGATACACCGGAGAATCTTTGGGAACGTAGTAAACTTTGTTATCCTTATTCATAATCTTCGAACTCCTTAAGCGAGGGTCACGGACTTATCGAGGTAGACATCTTGAACAGCGTTCAAGAGTTGCACGCCTTCTTTGAAGGGACGTTGGAAAGCTTTACGACCGAGGATGAGCCCCATGCCGCCTGCGCGTTTGTTGATGATGGCCGTCTTTACGGAATCAGCCAAGTCCGAGGAACCCTTAGATTCACCACCCGAGTTGATGAGGCCGATTTTTCCGGCGTAGCCGTTGAGCACTTGGTAGCGACAAAGATCGATCGGATGATCGCCTTTGGTCCATTCGTAAATGCGCTTGTCGGTCTTGCCGTGCTTGGTGGCGAGGTAGCCACCGTTGTTGGTCGGGAGCTTTTGCTTCAAGATGTCGGCCTTGATTGTTGCGCCGAGATGATCCGCCTGACCCGTGAGGTCGGCCGACGTGTGGTAGTCGACACCATCGACCTTAAACGCGTTGTTGCGCGTGTAACACCACAAGATCGTGGTCATGCCGAGCTCGTGGGCCGCCTCGAAAGCCTCAGACACTTCTGCAATCTGACGGCGACTCTCTTCGGCACCGAAGTAGATCGTCGCGCCGACAGCCACAGCGCCCATGTCATGCGCCTGACGAACGCTTGCGTACATGGTTTGGTCATACTGATTGGGATAGCTGAGGAATTCGTTGTGATTGAGTTTCAGCACGAAGGGAATTTTGTGGGCGTATTTGCGAGCGAGAATCGAGAGCACTCCGAGAGTCGAGGCCACTCCGTTGCAACCGCTTTCCATGGCGAGCTTAACGATGTTTTCGGGATCGAAGTAGATCGGATTGGGCGCGAAAGAGGCCGCGGCCGAATGCTCAACACCTTGGTCAACGGGAAAGATCGAGAGGTATCCTGTACCGCCAAGACGACCGTGGCCGAGAAGTTGTTGAAGGCTTCTCAAAACAGGGATCGGACGGTCGCTTTGAGCAAAGACCTGATCGATCCATTCAGGATTCGGCGTCTTGAGTTGGTCGACGCTAATGCCTTGGCATTTGTGGTTGAGGAGACTGACGGCTTCTTGACCCAAAAGTTCGTGGTAATTTAAGGACATAGGTTGGGGATTTAGTGGAGAACGGGGGCCTTGGCAAGGTCGGATCGCCCCGGACGGCCAAAGACTAGGAAATTCTACGCCTTAGAAACCGTTTTGATCTGACACGCGCTTGTACCAGTGGCCACTCGCTTTGATGTGACGGTCCAGGGTCTTACGGTCCACAAACAAGAAGCCATACCGCTTTTTGAAACCATTCACCCACGAGAAATTATCCATAAGGGCCCACATGTAATAGCCCTTGAGGTTCACGCCGTCCTGGATCGCACGATGAGCGACCTTGAGATGCTCGCGCACGAAATCGATGCGTCTTTCGTCCCTAACAGTGCCGTCAGAGTCCAAGCTCTCCTGAATACCGATGCCATTTTCAGTGATGTAAACCGGGATACCGGGACTGTAATGCTCCGCTCGCATCAAGAGATCATAGAGCCCCTCGGGGAAAATTTCCCAACCCCAATCTGTGAAACGACCGTGAGGATTCTTAACGAATCTGAACAAGTCCTTGATCGCAAAAATGCAGTCTTCGTTTTTATTGCCGGAAGTATTGAGATGATAGGCCGACTCGGGAGCATCGGCACTGGCGAAGTGCGGGTAGTAGTAATTGACTCCGATAAAATCGATCTTTGAGCTCTGAGAGGCCGAGACTTGAAACCCGATCTCGGCCAACTCTGCGTCGGTGTGCTCCGGCAAAAGAGAGCAGCGCTTGTAGAGCGCCCACACATCGCTCGGCAAGCAACCCTTGAGCACGGGGTCGATAAACCAGCGATTGAGAACCCCATCTGCGATCGTCGCGGCGGACTGGTCGCTTGAGCTCAATGGATCGGCGGGATAGATCGTCGACATATTGAGCACAATACCAATCTGCGTTTCTTTTCTCGACGAAAGCGCCTCGTGTTGCCAACGACGGAACTCTTTCACAACTCGAGCGTGAGCGAGGATGTAGTTGTAGGCCACTTGAACGGCGCTTTTGTGATTGGAGACGTTGGGCGGATGCAGTCCCGTAACGTAGCTCTGTAGCGTGGTCCAACCGGGCTCGTTGAGGGTGGACCAGAGTTTCACCTGATCGCCAAAGAGGTCAAAACACACTCGCGCGTAGCGCACGAAATGATCGATTACTTGTTTGTTCTCCCAGCCCCCCAAACCCGCTAGCGTTTGAGGCAAATCCCAATGATAGAGCGTCACGTTGGGCTCAATCCCGTGCGCCCGCAGCTCGTCAAAAAGGGCTCGATAAAACGCAACACCCTCACTGTTCACATCGCCTTGGCCGTCGGGGATGATTCGAGTCCAGGCGATCGACATGCGATACCCGGTGTGACCGGTCTCTTTCATGAGACGGACGTCTTCTTTGAAACGGTGGTAGTGGTCGCAGGCAAGCTCGGGGCTGCCACCATCAAAAATCTTCTCGGGATGCTTGCGACAAAAAACGTCCCAGTTGGAGGGTCCTTTTCCGCCAAGCTCGGCGGCACCCTCAATCTGAATGGCGGCCGTGGCCGAACCCCACACGAAACCTTTTGGGAAAACGTGTTCGGGCACGGTCATCCTGCTTCCCTTAATTACGGTTCAGGACTTCGGCCATATCGGAGCGAAGATTATCCGAGCGCGTCCCAAAAATCGCCTGCACGCCGTTGCCCGAAACCATCAAGCCTGCAGCGCCAAGCGCTTTGAGTCGAGACTGATCGACACGACTCACGTCAGCCACCTGGACACGCAAACGCGTGATGCAGGCATCGAGTGTGGTGATGTTGTCGCCACCGCCAAAGGCTTCAATGAGTTGTGTCGCGAGGGCACTGCCACCACTGGCGACACTCGCTGTGGAAACCACTTCATCAGTCTCGCGACCGGGGGTCTTGAGATTGAACTTGGTGATCATAAAACGGAAAACGCCGTAATAGAGCGCCGCATAGGCCAGTCCGATCGGGAGGATCAAAACGCGTCCACTTCCGAGCCCACTCACCCAGTGGTGCAGAACGTAGTCGATCGCGCCATGTGAAAAGGCAAATCCGAGTTTGATGGCGAGAAGATTGGTGATCACAAATGCCAAGCCGGCCATGAGCGCATGCAGCGCGTAGAGAACAGGAGCGACAAAAAGGAACGCAAATTCGATCGGCTCAGTGATTCCGGTGAGGAACGAAGTGACCGCCGCCGAGATCATGAGACTGCCGATCACAGCACGCTTTTCGGGCCTAGCGGTATGCCAGATCGCGATCGCAGCCGCAGGAAGTCCGAACATTTTGAAAAGGTAGCCGCCCGCGAGGATTCCTGCTGTGGAATCACCCGCGAAGAAACGAGGAATTTCGCCTGTGACAGATTGGCACATCTCGATGTTTGTGCGCATCGACTCGAGAGCGCAGTCGATGCCGGGTTTGAGAGGTTTGTAATATTGGCCAATTTCAAAGAAGAAAGGCACGTTCCAGATGTGGTGAAGTCCAAAAGGAATCAGGGCGCGTTCGACGACTCCGTAAATACCGCTCGCGAGGATGGGATTTTCGGCCGAAGCCCAGTGAGAAAAGACATCGATACCGCGGCCAATCGGAGGCCAGATGAAGCTGAGCGCGACGCCGGCAGCGATCGCCGCAAAAGCGGTCACGATTGGAACGAAACGTTTACCGGCGAAGAAGCCCAGATAAGACGGCAGCTTGATCTTGTAATAGCGATTGAACATGTAAGCCGCGATCACACCCGCAATGATGCCACCCATGACTCCGGTGTCGATCGAGTCGATACCGAGAACTTTCTGGGGAGGAACACCCAGCACCTTGGCCATGGTCCCAAGGGTTCCCTGGAGAACAACAAACCCGACCACACCCGCGAGCGCCGCGACGCCGTCGTTGTTGGTGAATCCGAGTGCGACACCAATCGCAAAAAGTAACGCGAGGGAGCCAAAAATTGGCGATCCCGAGTTCTGCATGATCTCAAAAATCGTGCGCAACCAAGGTGCAAGCACGAGACCGGTTTTGTCGGCGCTCGTGAGGAATCCTCCTCCGACACCCAGAAGAATGCCTGCCACAGGCAGGACAGAGACTGGAAGCATGAGTGACTTCCCTAGTTTTTGGAGCGCGGCAAAAAGATTCATATCGAGGATCTCCCCTGATTTGGACGAGCTGAAGCTCGATTCAAAATAGCTTCGATGTCGCTGGAGCGCGACTGACGAGCGACTTCGCGGGCTAGCTCCTGGGCCTCAGCAAAGGTCCAGGAACGCACCTGACGGCGCGATCGCAGAACTGAAGTGGGCGCCATACTGAATTCGTCGAGCCCCATGCCCAGAAGCAGCGGCAAGTGCAGCGCACTCCCGCCCATTTCGCCACACACGCTGGTTTTGCGGCCAAACTTTTTAGCGTTCGTGATCACCGTTTGAATGAGTCTCAAGACGGCTGGGTGAAAAGGATCGTAGAGGTGCTGAACACGCTCATTAAGACGATCCACTGCGACCGTGTACTGGATCAGATCGTTCGTGCCGATGCTCAGAAACTCGCAGTGCTCAGCAAAGACGTCGGAGAGGATGGCGGCCGAAGGAATTTCGATCATCACGCCCAGAGGAATCTTCTCGGCCATCGGAACTTTTGCGGCACGGAGCTCCTCGCGGACGGTCTCGAAATGTTCTTTGGCTGCAAGAAATTCTTCGAGCGAGGCGATCATGGGGAACATCACGCGCAAATTTCCGAAGGCACTAGCCCTAAGGAGTGCTCGCAGTTGCGTGCGCAAAATCTCGGGATGCTCGAGACAATAGCGAATGGCACGGTACCCGAGGAAAGGATTGTCCTCGTGTCCGATCTCAAGGTAGGGCAAAGGCTTATCGCCCCCGATGTCGAGAGTGCGAATCGTCACCGGCTTAGGAGAGAGTCCCTCAAGAACGGCTTTGTAGGCAGCGAACTGCTCCTCTTCGGAAGGCGCTTCAGAGCGGTCCATAAAGAGAAACTCAGTGCGATACAGCCCAACTCCTGCCGCATCGTATTTGAGCACCCCGGGCAAATCTTGAGGACTGCCGATGTTGGCCACAATCTCAGTACGGCGACCATCGGGGGTTTCATTTGCCTGACCCACAAGAGCCAGAAGCTCGCGCTTTTCGGCGTCCTGCTTCTTACGGCGCTCCAAATACTCGGCGCGCGTGGTCTCAGAAGGAGAAATCTCGACCTCGCCGGTCTCACCATCGAAGGCGATCCAGTCGCCGGTCTTCGCAAGTTCAGTAATGCGGCGGAGTCCGAGCACTGCGGGAATTTCCAAGGTGCGAGCAACGATCGCCGTGTGGCTGGTCTTGCCACCCAAGTCTGTCAAGATTCCAAGAACCTTGCGGGGATCCATCGCTGCGGTCTCCGAGGGAGCAAGGTCGCGGCACACGAGAATCACTTCATCGTGAAGATCCGAAAGATCGGCGACACTGACTCCCGCCAGTTCACGGAGCACTCGGTCTGAGACGTCGCGCACATCGGCAGCGCGTTCGCGCATGTATTCATTGTCTGCCATTGCGTCAAAAATGGCGACGGCGGCGTGGGAGACTTCACTAAATGCGGCCATCGCATTGAGCTTTCGGTCACTGATCACAGCTTCTGTCGTCTCCACGAGTTCTGGATCTTCGAGAATCAGCAGGTGAGCTTCAAAGATGGCAGCCTTGTCGGGTCCCAGGTTTTCGAGGGCTCGAGCGTGGACGGACTGGAGACCTTTTTTGGCCGCGGCGATCGCGGAGCGAAAGCGCATCAGCTCGGCCGCTACGTTTGAAACCGTCGAAACTTCAACGTGCAGGGCCTCGGTCTTAATGACCCTGGCACGGCCTACGACGATCCCATGGGAGGCGCTTTTTCCGGTGAGGTTCATGTCAGATATGGAACTTTTTGCTCACGAGGTCAGCGAGAGCCTCGACCGCTGCAGTTGCGTCTGGCCCCGTTGCGACGATTGTGATCTCTGCGTCTTTGGTGAGACCCAGTCCCATAAGAGCCATAATGGACTTGCCGTTTTTGGCGACACCACAAACGCGCACTTCGATGCTGGATTGGAATTCCAAGGCCTTCTTCACAAAAACTCCAGCGGGACGCGCGTGAAGCCCTTCTTCATTCAAAATACGTACGGTTTTTTCCATTGAGATCGCTCTTGCTCCTTGGGACCTTAGATTTTTTTTGAAACCCGCAGCACAATTTGGCCGCGAACAAGCTTTCCGGTGGCGAGGGGTTCGAGGGCCCCAACCTGGTCCATATTCGTGACCACGACGGGGGTGATGGTCGACTTCGCACGAGCACGGACGGCTTCGAGGTCAAACTCCAGAAGAATCTCGCCCGCGCGCACTTTCTGACCCGCCTTCACTTTGGGATGAAAGCCTTCGCCCGCCATCTTGACGGTGTCGATGCCCACATGGATGAGGACTTCGAGCCCCCCAGGACCCAACAGTCCCAGAGCGTGCCCAGTGCGAAAAACTTGTGAAACCTCGGCATCAAAAGGAGCTACGACCACACCCTCAGTAGGGTCGATCGCGAATCCGTCACCCAGAACCTTGCCAGAGAAGACCTCATCCGGCACTTCGGAGAGCGGGACAAAGCGACCCACGAGCGGGGCCTGAAAACTCAGGCCGTCCTCGGCTTCGTTACCCGTTTTAGCAAAGAGAGAGGAAATCTTTCCGAAAACAGACATGGCGGCAGGGTAATCCGATCTCGACACAGAGGTCAAAAACAACCTGCACAAATTGACAAAAAGTCATCTCCCTCAGACTGATTCGGGCAGATCAGCAAGCACCTGCGAGAGGCCGGCGTGGCTCCCGCGGCTTTAGCGAAGCCCCAGGTCTCTATTTTCCTGGTCAACTCCTTCGCATCGACAACTTAGATTCTCAGCAGCGAGGTGCGCTCGAGTTGCTCGCCATCAATGGTGGCGGGCAAGGCCGAGCCTTTCCAGCGAGAACTCTGATAGCCCCCTTCGAGATTGAATGCGAAACTTTGAAGTTTCGCATCGATAATGGCATTGAATCCGAGCTCGGCGGCGAGATAGGCCATACGGAGAATCGTCACGCGGCGGTCTTCGCAGACCTCGACAGCGACGCGGGCCGAGTGCCGAGCGATGACGTGCACATAGCCATTGTAGTCGCGGGTCACAAAGTAAACAGCTTCGGCTTTCTCGGCGAGAGCGAGGTACGCATTCATGCGATCCGCAACTTTGGCGTCATAGCAACGCACACAGTAGGTTGAATGAGAGAGCTCCGGCGGAATTACGGGGAGGAGTTCGAAGGCGCTAGAAGACAGAGTCTCGATACATTTTTTGCAAACCGAAGCCTCGCAAAGAGCGCAGGTTTTTGGAGCTTTGGGGGCCTTGCAAACGGCACAAGAGGGGCGAGCGGAGTCCATGGCCTTCAAGCACTACCTGAAATAGAGGACACGAGCCAGGTCAAAACGACCCGGCCCGTATCCAAGATCAGTCGTTAACGCCGTTCAGGAGATTCTGACTGAGAGAACGGACGAGCGCATCGGCCTGCTCCTGTGTCAGCTGGAGCTTCGCGCGAGCCACTTCCACATAGGGAGCCAGATCGCGCGCACCGATGAACTCGGCCACTTCACTCGCGTTTCCAGAATCTACGCCGACGAGATCACAGTAGCCCGCGATGCGAAGCTCCATGTCAGGCTCGGACTCAATAGAAGCCACCCATGTCCGCAAGAGGTCGGCATTGGCAAACTCAGGAGTGCCAGCCAAACCGTTCACAGTCCCCTCGAGGATCCCGATGTTTTTTTGCTTCACTTCGGGAGAGCAGGAAGCTTCCCCGTAGTAGGAGTCCGTCGGTCCATGGTCACGGTAACCAGGATAACGGTATCCAGGATAGCGGTTACCGGGATAGCGCGAGCCAGGATAGCGACGCTCCCATGTGATGCGATCTCCACGTTCCCAAGTGATGCGGTGGCGTCGCTCTCGTTCTTGACGATCGCGGCGCTCTCGCTCACTTCGCTCATCGCGGCGGGGGCGCGCCTCGGAAGAGATTACGGTCGCGATTGGACTCGCGAGGAGGAGGGCAAATAAAATCTTAGACATTTTCATAAGCAGAATTCCTTTCTTCAGGAGGTGACAGAGCTCATGAATACAAGGGACGTGCCAATGTCTGCAGCCACTTTAAAGAGGGACTGAGCCAATACGCGGGGCAATTCTACCGGGGCATCACACCCTAGGGGCCAACTTCAAGAGCAGCACCGATAAAGTCTCGGAACAAAGGGTGCCCCTTCTCGGGGCGACTCTTGAACTCGGGATGGAACTGACATCCGAGGAACCAAGGATGACTTTTGAGTTCGAGGATCTCAACAAGCTGGGGCTTGGGACAAAGCCCTGTGACGCGCATTCCGTTCTTCTCGAGAGTTTTTCGGAACTTATTCTGAAATTCAAGACGATGGCGATGACGTTCGCTGATGAGCGGTTTCTTATAGGCCTTAAAAGCATGACTGCCGCGCGCGAGCTTACAGTCGTAAGCACCCAGTCGCATCGTGCCGCCCTTCTCGACCGTTTCTTGTCCCCGCATGTAGTCGATGATCTTGGGCGCTTTGGACCCCTTCGAAGCAACAAACTCCGCCGAATTGGCCGACTTGAGTCCGCAGACATGGCGTGCAAATTCAACTGCCATCAGCTGCATACCCAGACAGATACCAAAGAAGGGAACTTGCTTGAGACGTGCAAATTCGATCGCCCGGATTTTGCCTTCAACCCCGCGCGAACCAAAACCACCTGGCACTAGAATTCCGTCACAACCGTTCAGGAGCGACGAGCGCGCTTCGACGCCGCGATATTTTTCTTGTTCGAGCTCCTCGGCGTCAATGTAGTGAATCTCGAGGGCCGCGTGGTGCACAGCTGCGGCATGGACCAGGGCTTCGTGGAGCGATTTGTAGGACTCCTTGAGGCTCGTGTACTTCCCAACGACGCCGATGTGCACGGTACGACGCGGGTTCATGAGGCGATCCACGAACTGATGCCAGGATTCCATGTGCTTTGAGGACTTCTTAAACGGAATCGAAAGCCGTTTGCAGACGAGCTCATCAAATCGCTCAGACTCGAGCACGAGCGGTAATTTATAGATGCTGTCGACGTCTTTTGCAGTAATCACCCGCTCCGCTGGAAGGTTCGCAAACAGACCTATCTTGGCTTTCACATCGTCCGTGAGGCGACGATCCGAGCGGCACACGAGGAAATCGGGCTGAATACCGATACGACGCAATTCCTGGACGCTGTGCTGGGTGGGTTTGGTCTTGAGCTCACCGGCTGTCTCGATGAACGGCACAAGAGTGAGGTGCACGTAGCAAACATTGCTCTCTCCAATCTCGAAGCGCAGTTGCCGAGCGGCTTCGAGAAAAGGGAGTGATTCAATGTCACCTACGGTTCCGCCGATCTCGACGAGTGCCACATCCGCGCCTTTGGCCACAGAGAGAATATGCTCTTTGATTTCGTTGGTGACGTGAGGAATGACCTGGACCGTGGCACCCAGATAACCACCCTGACGTTCTTTTGAAAGCACGCGTTCATAAATCTGACCAGAAGTGATGTTCTGGCGGCGGGTGACGTCTTGGTCGGTCATGCGTTCGTAGTGGCCCAGATCGAGGTCGGTCTCGGCTCCGTCGTCGGTGACAAACACCTCGCCATGCTGGAACGGCGACATCGTGCCCGGATCGACGTTCAGATAGGGATCCATTTTGAGTTGAACGATTTTAAGTCCCCGACGCTTCAGAAGCAACGCGAGGCTGGCGGCAGAGAGACCTTTTCCTAAACTGGAGATCACCCCACCCGTCACGATGATGACCTTGGGGGCCTGGGCTTTGGTGGACATGTGAGAGACTCCTTATCCGATGTAGAAGTCGACCTGTTCGTGCCAACGACCGCGCCATTCGCGCAAGTAGGCATGAGGACGACTGGGGTTGGTGGAATAATCGACAAACGCGTAGGTGTAGCGCGTGCCGCGTCCTAGCGTCGAAAGCGAAAGACTGGTGACCTCGGTCCACGTGCCCGTATTGAGATACTCACGTCCATCCTCGAACTGTTTGTACTCGGCGTGGTGCGTGTGTCCCATGATCACGGTGTGATAGTCGAGATTGGACTCGAGAAGACGTTGCACAGAATCGGTAATCGAAACTTTGTAGCCGAGAATTTCTCGGAGAATCTTGAAGGTCGTTACGAGATTCGTGGTGCGATAAAGCGAACGTGAAAAGCGCGTCGCAAAGAAATAGAAAAAACCTCGCATCAGCATCGAGAGAGTCCACCAGGTGTCGGTAAGAAGGCTCCAGCGGATAAACGCTCCAATCGGCCGCACTTTGTCGATCGCTGGACGCTGGAACTTGATCGGGATGATGAAATTGATGATGAAATGCGAACCCCACGGAAGGTTCAGGATCGGCTCACGAAGCCCCTTGGTGATAAAAAGTTTTTTAGGGTCGAGGCGGTTAACGGCCTCGTATTGCTGACCATGCTCATAGAGAATTCCATCGACGACGTAGGTAAAATTCTTAAAGAGTACGGGCGCAGCAACCTCGTTCTCAAAGACACTTTTGCATTTATCCCAGATCATCTCGGCATCGTGATTGCCCAAGATGTAGGTGATCTTTTTGTTGGGAGTTTTAGCAAAGGTACGGAGGGCCTGGAAAAAGTCAGAATGCCCTTTGATGCACGCTCGCAGCTTTTCGAGACTGATCTCTTCGGTGAGCACGGGACTGTAGTAACCGCGGTAGTCGACCTGGATCAGGTTGAGAATGTCGCCGAGGAGAATCAGTTCCACTTCGGCCTCGTAGTAAATGCCGCTGGAGTAGGTCTCGAGAAATTCCGTAAACTGCTGGTCGGCGAGGAAGTCCTCGAGGACATTGACAGACCCATCAGGGAGGACCTTGCCCTTGCCGATATGGAAGTCCGAAACAACAATTTTGTACTTCGCCACGCCGGAATTTGACCTTAATCGATGCCCGGCGCGGGGCAAGGCGTAAGCTGAGCTTTGAGAAATTGCTGCGGCGCCCTAGGCAGCCACAAGAGTGTTACGGGTCTTGCGCTTGGCTTCGTACATCGCGCGGTCGGCCTCGTCGATGATCGTCTTCGGGGTGTCTCCCTCGCGGATCACTCGGATACCCACCGAGATCGTAAGATTCACCTGGTCCTGACCTTTGAAACCCTGAACCGCGAAGGGGGTCTCCTCAATTGTCTTGCGAATGCGTTCTCCGACGCTCATCGCTCCATCAAGACCACCTGTCACAAGCACCACAAACTCATCGCCCCCATAACGGAAGGCAATGTCGTCGACCCGAATCAGCTGCGCGATCAAGCGTCCCACACTATTGAGCAAAAAGCCTCCCGTTTGATGGCCATGCTTTTCGTTCACCTGCTTAAAGTAATCTAAGTCGATAAATAGAAGCGCAGGTTGAGTCTCATCGATCTTCAAAAGCGCCTCTTCAAGACGCTGTTTGAGATGCCGGGCGTTGAAGAGTCCGGTCAGATCGTCGAGCATGAGCTCGGTCTGAAGTTCGCGAACTTTCACCCGAAGACCTGCCATTTCGGAGATCAACTCAGATTTTGATTTTTGACTGTCGAGCCTACGGCGCGGTTTCTTCGGGAAGGGTATCATGCGGCATCCTCCCCATCGTCGCGAGTTTCACCAAAACTTTCGCTCGCTGCAGGAAGCACTTCTTCGCTGAGGCCAGAGAGCATGTCGTTGGCTAAACGAAGCGACTGTACGGCGCGGGCGAGACGAGACGAACGTTCTTCTGCTTTCTCGGTTTCTTCCATCAAACGCTCGCGCAGGGTCTCGGACTCGTATTGAAGGCGGTCGATTTCGCGTTTCTGGGTCAGGAGTTGCTCATCCTTTGATGCAAGGAGGGCCTCGGCATCACGTTTTTGGAGTTCGAGTTTGTTGAAGAGCTCACGCTCTTGGGCGCGAATTTTTACGAAGTCGGTGCGAACACGTTCACGGAATTCCTCGAGCTTGTTCTGAGCCTTCGAGGCCTGAAAAATAGCATTGTCCAAACGCAAACTCAGTCCGCGCAGCTCTTCTTGGTGTCCTGACTCCATCTTTTGGATGTGAAATTGCTTCTGGGAGAGATTCTCTTCCAGCGTGCTGAGTTGAAGCTTCATTTCGTCGTTTGTAAGAGTGAGTCTGCGGCGCTCGGTTTCGGAACGAGACAGTTTGGAGTCAAGTTTTGAAACCTGTCCTTTGAGGACCTGAATGGTTGATTCCTTTTCACGAGCGTCCCGCTCTTTGAGAGCTGCGTATTTCTGCAAAGTCGCCATATCGCCCGACGTGGCCATCGAAGCGACATCAGAGTGAGCGGGCTCATCGCTGTACGAGACCTTCGACTCACGAGCTGAGGGCCGGGGCACAGAGGAGTCCACTCGAGTGTCCACTCCACCATGGCGAGCATCACCGAGAAGGGCATCCATATCGATTTCGGCATTGAAAGTCTCTCTGCCGGCAAGAGGTTCACTAATGTTGGAGTCGGGGTGCTCGACACCGAAGTCGACCGCTTCGTCAGCAGCCTCGCCAAAGGCGACGGGCTCATCGGATGCGGAGAGCATGTCAGAAAAATCGTCTCCCGCAGAGGGAGGCGACACGGGATCTTCGATGGACATGAAGTCCGAGGCGTCGGCGTTATCAAGACTCAGACTCAGCGATTCAAAGTCTGAAGACGGCTCGACTCGGGTTGAAGTGAGCTCCACCTGCGCGCCGGATTCTTCTGGCTCGATCTGGAACGAGAAGTCGCCATCCGAAGTAGCTTGCACAATGCCGCCTGGGACCACGGTATCGTCGGCTGCAGAGAAGGACTCTGAATCTTCAAAAAGATAAGAAATGCTCGCTTCGAGCTCGTGATCGTCGCCAATCTCAATTTCAGGATCAAGAGCTTTGCGCCACTCGTCGCTTAAGGGACTTGCGTAAAGAGCAAGGAAACGACCTTTGAGCTTCTTGGCTTTTACAAGATCGATCCATTTCTGTAGAGCGGGAGACGGCTTGAGATCGAGGCTCAGGAAAAATACGATGTCCCAAGATTCCTCGACCTTAGCGAGCGGATCGGTAGCCTGCTGGAAACTGATATCGTTCTTTTTCAAGAATGCAAAGAGCTCCAGAGCCCTACCGGACTTCAGACTCGGTGCCGTTCCGATCACAAGTGTGCGATATCGAGACATCTCCTCTCTTTTCGGTCGGAAACCTGAAAAATATGAGGGCTTGGTTAAGTCTTTTGGGTCACATTTTTAAGTCGGCGTTTTGACGCTAGCGGCAGCGAAATCTGAAAGCGAGCGCCCGAACTTGAGGCCAGATGCTCGAGGCGTCCGCCAAGGGCCTGAATAATGCTGCGCGATAAAAACAGACCCAAGCCACTGCCCCCCTGGGTGGCCGCCAGGACGGCGCTCGGGGGCCGCTCTTTATCGGATTCCAGCATTTCTTTAAGGCGACCCTTGGTCGTAAAAAAGGGATGAAACACGCGTTCGCGGAAAGCCGGCGAAATTCCGGGGCCATTGTCGCTCACGACGATCTTGATTTGCATCTTTCCTACGAGACGTCCGGAACACACGACTTCGGGTGACACAGTGGCAGCAGAAAGAAGAGCCTCGAAAGAATTTTTTACGAGGTTCACGAGCACTTCAAAAAGTTGGGAGTCCTGTCCGTAGAGGTCGAGCTCAGGAAGATCCACCTTCAGTGAAACACCGGATTTGACCGCAAGCGGACGAAAGTGCTGACTCAGATCACGAGCAACTTTTGAGAGTGAAAACACACCCGCCGACTCCTCACGGAGCGAAGGCAGCCCCTGAAGAGATTTTGTGATTTTCAAACTGCGAGCACAGGCCTGTCTGACCACTTCGAGAGCTTCCCGCATGTCGCCCGGCGACCCCGATTCGAGCGCCCACTCAGCGTGGCCATCTGCTGCGCCGAGTATGTTGTTGAACTCATGCGCAACGCCCGCCGCCAGTAGCTTTCCATCCCATGCTTCACGAAGGCCGGTTCCCGGTTGCCTCGTGACGGCTTCGAAGCGCATGCGCTCGGCAACCCACAACTTGCGTTTGAGCGAACGCACCTCTTCACTCAAAGCCCGCAGCTCGAGGGGCTTGGACTTCGGTTTGGTTTTCTTTTTGGCTGCCTTCATAAAATAGGATCTCCGCTGCCATGGGAAAACAGCTCTAGCTGTTTCACTTTCATGAGTTTGTCGCGCACGCCCGCAGCCTCCTCAAAACGAAGCTCCCTTGCGGCCAGGCGCATCTGAGCTTCGAGTTCGGAAATACGTCGACGGAAATCTTGCGGCGTCTTGAGCCCTTCGTCGATCTGATCCCCAAGCTGAGACTCGACGGACCCATCGGACTTTCCGCGCTCGTCTTTGGAGTGAGTGTCTCGATCGACTCGGTCGGTGACATCGGATTTTCCAGAGCGCGTGGTCGTCGTCGGCGTGATTCCGTGCTCGAGGTTGTGAGCCGCCTGAATCGTGCGGCGGCGCTCTGTTTCGTCGATGGCCTCGCGCATGCTCCGTGTGATCCGGTCCGCATAGAGGATCACGTGCCCTTTGACGTTTCGTGCGGCGCGACCGAAGGTTTGAATCAGCGCTGTGCGCGAACGAAGGAAGCCTTCCTTGTCCGCATCAAGAATCGCCACGAGCGAAACCTCGGGCAAGTCCAGACCCTCTCGCAAGAGGTTGATACCCACGAGAACATCGAATTTTCCGTCGCGAAGATCGCGAAGAATCTCGATACGCTCCAAAGTTTCAATATCCGAATGCATGTAGCGCACGCGCATGCCCTGCTCTTGAAAATATTCCGTCAGATCTTCAGCCATTTTCTTTGTGAGCGTCGTGACGAGAATGCGGTCTCCGAGCTTGACTCGCTCGCGACACCTCAGGAGTAAGTCTTTCACTTGCTCTTTTGCGGGACGAATTTCGATTGTGGGATCGAGGAGTCCCGTTGGCCGGATAATCTGTTCGATCACACGTCCTTCGGACTTTTTCATTTCGTAATCAGAGGGAGTCGCACTTACAAAAACAGAAGTCTGAACCAGCTCTTCAAACTCTTCGAACTTCAGGGGTCGATTGTCTAGGGCACTGGGAAGTCGGAACCCATGCTCCACAAGATTCATCTTGCGCGCACGGTCGCCTCGGTACATCCCGCCAATCTGCGGGATCGACACGTGGCTCTCGTCAGCCACAAGCAGCCAGCCGTCAGGAAAATAATCGAGAAGCGTCGGGGGCGGATCTCCCGCCTTTTGACCTGCGAAAAATCTCGAATAGTTTTCGACGCCGGGGCAATAACCCACTTCCTGCATCATCTCGATGTCGTAGAGGGTGCGCTGCTCAAGTCGTTGCGCTTCGAGGAGTTTCCCTAGGGATTTGAGCTCTACAAGTCGCTGCCTGAGCTCTTCTTGAATCTGTTTGATGGCATCTTTGCGGGACACCGGATCAACCACATAGTGGGATCCGGGATAGATTCCGATTTTGTTGAGCGAAGTGAGTCGCACACCCGTGAGCGGATCGAGCTCATCGAGAGACTCGATCTCGTTTCCAAAAAACTGAATACGTATCGCTCGCAGACCTTCGTAGGCAGGAAACACGTCGACCGTGTCTCCACGCACGCGGAAAGTTCCCCGGTGAAAATCGATATCGCTGCGCGTGTAGTTCACTTCGATGAGCCTTCTGAGGAGGTCATCGCGTTTCATTTTTTCTCCCTTCGAAAGGAGAATAAGCATTTTGCGGTAGGCTTCGGGACTTCCAAGGCCATAGATGCAGGAAACACTTGCGACGATGAGCACGTCACGACGTTCAAAGAGCGAACGCGTCGCCGAATGTCGGAGCTTGTCGATCTCGTCGTTGATCGCCGAATCTTTTTCGATGAAGGTGTCGGTCGCTGGGATGTACGCCTCGGGCTGGTAGTAGTCGTAGTAGGAGACGAAATACTCAACGGCATTGTTCGGAAAGAGCGCCTTGAACTCCGAGTACAACTGAGCGGCGAGTGTCTTGTTGGGCGCCAGAACGAGTGTGGGGCGGTTCACCTTGTTCACGACCTGCGCCATCGTGAAAGTTTTTCCGGATCCGGTGACGCCCATGAGCGTCTGGTATTTCAACCCTCGCTCAAGACCCTCGACAAGTTCTTCGATCGCCCGCGGCTGGTCGCCCGCAGGCTTGAAATCCGTAACAATCTTGAACTTTTCCGACTCACTCATATAAAGATTGGATGTATTCTACCCGGCTTTGCCGCTCGGGTTCACAAATGTTTAGACAATCCCTAGTCTCTCTACACTCCGCGCCGTGCTCCATGATTTCAGGTTCTTGAAGATCCACCCTGTCTAAACTTGCGACAAAGGCCGTGGAGTTCTGTCTTTGGGGCACTCGTCAACGTGTTGATTCTTAACAAAAGAATCCTTTAAGGAAAACGTCCTTGAACCGATCCGGAGACTGTAGGGCACATGTAAGTTGATGCGGTACGTACGTCACACTGTCGTTGGAAGGATATTAAACAAATGGCTTCTTCGTTAACGTTCAACCCCCAAGTCCAAAAGCTGATCCCCGTGGATGTCATGGAACGTCTCCGCATCATTCCCCTGGATCTCAAAGAAGACAAACTCTGCCTCGTGGCACGTCGTCCTCTCTCAGACCAAGCTCTCGTGGAACTCAAAGCAATCACAGGTATCGAAGATTACGAATTGCAGCTCGTGGGCGACGACGTGATCTCCGCCTACCTCTACTGCTTTATCGACGGCACGCTCTTCACCTCCGCGGCCTAAAGGTCGCGGATTCTAGAAGCCTCGTCCATAGATGTCCGGCGTCACCGATTTCACTTCGGGCAGTTCCATCAGACGCCGTTGCATGATCTGATAGGTGTCGATGTTCTCGAGAGGGAAGCTCACCAAGTAAAGTCCCCCCGCGTACATCTGTTTTCTAAGTGACATGCCGTCTCGAGCAATCTTCTGCTCGAAAACTGCCAGATCTTGAACATCGCGCAAACGCACCACAAGGTGATCGGCGACCATCTTTCTCTCGCCCACATAGTCTTTCACTTTCGGCTCTGCATCAGAAGTTTTCCAAATCTGCTGCACCATAATCAGGGGGTATTTGAGCTTCGTGCGGTAAACAGCCTGATGCGCGAGACGCGAGTCTTCTAAGCGCACATTGCCTTCGATCACAGGTGCCCCCCAACTTTGCACCTCCTCATCAGAACTCAGCACTTTGTGCGTCTCCTGCGGATCCGGGGCCGCAGCCTCTTCGCTGCTATCGCCCTTCGAGGCTACTGAATTCAACGGGGGTTCTTGCGACAGATTTGTTGGGGGCAGAACATCAGCGTCAGGCCGCAGCGCCTTGGGCACTGCGCTCTCCGAGCTTCCAAAAATTTTGGCGATGCGATCACGGCGCGCAATTCCAAACGCAAGCATCAGCGCGGCGCCGCTCATAAACACCCACAAACGCCAAGATGATAATGCTCTCACAGAGCTCCAGTGTAGCGGTTTTTGCGGGCTGAGAGAAATGTCTTAGGGATACTGCGCGGCGGCTTCGAGGGCATTGCCCATGTCGAGCTTGGCTCCGGTCAGAAGGAACTTGCCGGGTTCGCCGAGCGACCCCGTGGTATGGGGTTCAAGGTAATTCAGGAAAAGCTCGCCGAGTGCGGCTCCCGAGATGCCACCGACTCCGATATGGTTCCACATGAGCGCGAGCGTGCCGGTTACGAGCGGGGCCGCCATGCTGGTTCCGCTTTTTCTGTCATACATCGACGTGAAGTTCCCGCTCAAGCAGGTCTTGGTTTTAGGGTCGCGAGTCCCGACGCAGTTACGAACTGTGCTGAGAAGCGCAAAGCCAGGAGCGGAGACATGAACGGTACGGCCCCCGTAATTTGAGCCCAGGTAGAGCGCTTCGAGAGGAGCCCTAGAGGGTTGTGAGACCTGCCCTTCCAAGTTGTTGGCGACAGCAATCACTCTGCTGCTGACGAGATTGGCTGGATAGGTGCGATTGGTGTCAGAGTTTGCGCCCGCGTTGCCCGCAGCCGCCACGATCAGCACGTCTTTCTGCTCGGCTTTTGCGGAGACACCTGCAAACGCGTCTTCAAATTGATTGTGCTCACTGAGCGTCGTGCCCGGAACGTAGGTGCCCATCGAGATGTTAACCACCCGAGCATTGTTGTCGAGGACCCACTCGAGTCCATCGACCACATCAGAAAGGAAGGCACTACCAGCGTCGTCGGCGACCTTCGCCACAATAAGCTTGGCCTGCCAGCAAACACCCGTTGTTCCCTGTCCGTTGTTTCCCTCAGCCGCGATGAGACCCGCGACGTGAGTTCCATGTCCCTGTCCGTCCATGACGTCCGTTGTTCCGTTGATGAAGTTTCGCCCGACACCTTCGAGGTTGCCATCGAGATCGGGGTGCGCCGTATCGACTCCCGAGTCGACAACACCGATTCGTATCGCGCGGCAGTCCGTTTGCTTGTACCAGGCAGAGCTCGCGCGAAGAGCTTCGAAGACGTCGTATTGACTGCCCGCAAAGCCATCGGGGTCATCGGGCTCGGCAACATCGCTCGCGTTGAAAAGGAATGTAGAAATTAAGGGAGTGCTCGGAGTCTTAAACGGAAGGGGGCCTGAAGCAGCGCCACTGCTTTTTTTGCTCAAACAGGCACTTAGAGTAAGGCTCGACATCAGCACCGACATCACAGCTAGACAGCGGGAGTTTCGCACTTAATCATTCTAAATTGTCGCACCGCATTATTGCGTAAGAATACCGTGAAGAAGTGAAATAGTTTCAAGACCTTAAATTAATTGACTCGGAGCCATATTATCGCTAGCACCCCCTACGTGGCTCAGAGTGTCAGACGTGGCTCTAGGATCTTAAAGTCCTTGGCTTTTTTGGCCCCATTATACTTAGCAGCCTGCACCGAGAAGGCTCCCGACGAGGCCCCTCTGCCTCAGTCCAGTGAGGCCTGCTCGAAGATCGCCCTCCAGTCCAAGGTCTGGACCCCAACCCTCACGCAGAACGTGCTGAGCTGCCTGTTTAGCAAGAGCCCGGAAACCTCCCTCCGTGTCCAAGAAACGCCGCCGGAGCGCTTCGAGCATCTGAGCCGCTACCTCACCGAGGCCTTTCAAGATCCCTCAAAGCGCGCGGACCTCGCTCGACTCCTCGAAAAAACACGCAGCGTAGCACCGCAGATCTCGCCCTTTGTGCGCGATCCGTTTCTATTTAAAGTGGCCTCGAAGCCCACGTTTGTGAGGGCCCTTCCCTGGCTTCAGTCCTCGCTCATTCACATCAATGAGCTCCTCCACGATCGCCCCGAGCTGCTCATCGACTGGATCGTGGAATGGGCGCGTCTTGAAGCTGGAGGGAAACTCCTTAGCGAACTGCATCCGCCCGTGGCTGCACTGCTCTCAGGAATTGCAGCTCCCGGAGTGGACACGTCACAGCTTTTGGGTCTGGCGCGCGGGATTTTTGGAAATCTTGCGAGTGACTCCGAAAAGCTCGACGCGCTCGCTATGCTTTCGTCGACGCAAAGCTGCGACTCCGCCCAAGTCCCTGTTCTCACCGACTCTCCGATGGCACAGACCATGGAGTTCTTCCGCGCAGACCGGAATAATCCCGAGCGGTTCCTGAATTCCGTGCAGCAAGGATTTTCGTATTGGTCTCGCGTCTGCCGACCTCGTGCGCGAGCTCTCGAACAAAATCACGTCAAAGAGGCACTCGTGTGGATTTTTGATCTCTGGGAGCCGCTTCAAGACTTCTTCGCCATTTCTCGGGGTCTTGATTGGGTCGCTCCCGGTCAGGAGCTCATTCTCGTAGCGGCCAAGACCTCGACCGAAGGCGAGATCAAGAACCCGCTCCTTGCTTGGCTCTTTGATTCGACAGTCGCCACGACACTTGTGGAGTCGCTGCAGCGCGATCCCGTGGCTCTCAAGGAATGGATTCGCGGCTTCGAGAACCTCGCACCGCTCTTTGCGGATTTGCCCGAAGGTCCTGTCACGCTTCCCCCTGAGCTCATCGACCTGGTGCGCAAAGACCCCCTTTGGGCCTCGTGGCTTGAAGAGGTTTCACGCGTGCCCGCACCCGTCTTGCAAGAAATTTGGACACTCGCCCAGACGCTGAGTCCCGGAGGTCTCGTCGACGCTGCCGAGGCGTGGGACAGCGAAACCGGTCGCGACACTCTCCGCTTTTTGGAATGGATCCTCAACGTGCGTCGCAAGCCTGAGACGAGCCCTAGCCCGCCACGCTACCGAAGCCCGGTCGCCAGCGAGGAAGGCCCTCTTTCCGAGGAGCTCAAGCGTGCGCGCGCACTCATAGGCAATTGCCTTAAGGAAACTCGACTCAACTCGATCGAGAGCTGCCTGGCCACGAGGGGACTACCCACGCCCCCATCCTTTGTTCACGAGCTCTGGAAACTCCCAACCTCTGGGAACGCGTTGCAAGCGGCCCACCACCCCGACATTCTTGAACTTGCCTCGCCTCTCATGGCGCGCAAGATCTGGAATCCACTCCTTGCTTGGATCCGCGATACGGGCGTGCCCGTGGCCACTAGCGTTGACGTGCTCTCACAGTTCGGCGATCTCATGAAAAAATATCCGAAACATCCCTGGGACGACACCTTTGCAAGACTGTGGAATCCTCTGCGCGCGACGCTCGCAAAACCCCTCACTCCGACGAGTGCGGGCATGCGCGCCTACCGCTGGGAGCGCGCTTCGGAGATCGACCCCAAATTCTTCACGGATGTCGAGCTGCGCAATGTGCTACTTGAGCCCGCCTTCTTTAAGCGCATCCTTCACTGGATCAGCTCAGACGCCGCAACACTTCCCTCAAAGCGATCGCTTATAAATCTCCAACGCCAGCGCTTCCGAATGCCGTTCTGGACAGGCCAAGGCAGAATGGAAACGATCACGATCAGCGCAACCGACGCCCTTGATTTGCTTTTCTGGGAACTGCAGATTCCCGTGATTTCTTCGCCGGGAACAATCGGTGGCGTGCTCCAATCCTGGTCTAAACTTCGCACACCTGCCGAGGTGGTCGAGTGGCTCGAAGCCAAAGACGGACTTCTCGGACTCGGTATCGGACTCGCAAGCCTTGTGAATGATCCCGGTGAGGGGCTGCTGGGTCGTCTCGAGAATGCTCGTTTTATCGTGAGAGCTTTGCGAGATGAGAGACGCCTGCACACCGATCTCTTGAGAGCGTCACGAGTGCTTGATCTCTTCCGAGACTCACGCGGACGCTTCACCAACGCCACCGTGAAGTCACTCATGGCTCTGCACCAGTTCGGTTTCATCCGACTTCTCTCGACGGCATTTGACCCCAATGCGACGTGGACGAGCGCCCTGGAGACAAACACGCGCGCGGCCGTTTCCGATCGCGTGATCGAGACCCTCGCACGCAACCTACGCCAATTCATAGATCGCACTCCACCCGCGGATCTTCGCGCCCTCGCAGCGGGACAAATGCGCCAAGACCTCTGGCTGCTCCGAGGAGCAACGGCTTCGCTGATGACACTTGTCTTTGAAGATCCGGCGCTCATGACGCTTCTGAACCGCGAGAGCACAGCTCTGCTCACTCTTCTCAAGGACACCCACACGCGCGTGTTTCTGCCATGGGCTGCAAGGCAGCGAAGCAAATCTGAGACCACTCGCGACCACGAGCTCTCACGCTTGCGTCAGATCCTGGTGGCTTTTGAAAGCACGCCAAAAAAGGCTTGGCTCCACCTGATCACCGAGCTCGCACAGAGCACCGAGCTCGCCAGATTCTGGCCTCAAATCGAGAAGCTAAGCTCCGCCGACATCGAGCGTCTTACCGTGTGGCTCGAGAGCGGTATCCCTTCGCGTCTGCTGGTGTGGAATCGTCTCATGAAAATCCAAAATCCTGACGCTTCCCCGTGACCAAAGTTCCTTTGCCGCCACCCAAGCCGTAGTAATCTAAGCACATGAGATTCTCCGCTCGCGCGACGGCACTATGCCTGCTTTTCGGGTCAGCACCCGCCCTCGCTAAAAACACCGGATTTCTCGACAGCCAGAGCGGACTCACGCTGGGCGCCGGAGCCTACAAATATTGGATCGACACTGTGAACGCTTACGACCCCGTTCCCGGTCTCGCGCCGACAGGCACCACCACGAGTGGCTCAGACGGCATTCTCTTGCTTCCACTCAAAGCGGGATACTTCCTCACACGTGGCAACGCAGAGATCGAAACCTATTTTCGTTACATGATCAACAGATCAGGCTCTTGGGCTGCGACCGGAACTCAAGAGGGTACGGGCACATTCACCTTCCGCAGCTACGGAGCAGGAATCAATGCGGGCGTGGGTCTCATGCAAAGCGACCGCTTTCAGCTGAAACTCACACTGAACGGCGAATACGTGCTTCAACGCCTGAAAGTGAATTTCACCTCGGCGAGTGCCGCAGAAATTCTGAATCTGCAGTCGACCTCGCTGCTTGCGGGCGTCGGACTTCAGCCCGAGATCTGGCTCGGAGACCTCTGGGCACTCTCAATTTTCGCGGGTTATCAGTACGGGATGAAGGCAAACTGGAGCGTCGCCGAGGCGGCAAGCTTTATGGGACAGGCTCGCGCTGTCGGCGAGTTTTCGGACAGCGCCGGGGCAAAGGTACCCGCCAGGTTCGGTGGTTTCCTCGGCGAGATCTCGCTCAAACTGCATTTCTACAACTAAGCTCTCGAATACTCCCCCGCTTTAATGGAATCTTAACGAGATCTCGTGGGGTGAGTGTCGATACAATAGAAGAGTGAGAAGCTTCGCAAAATTACGTTTGTCATGCGGTCTTGCCACTGTGCTTTCTGTCGCCTTTGTTTCAAGGCCTGCCGGAGCGGAACAGGATTGGTCTGCACTCGCCGGCGAGGTGCTACCCGGTGCGATCGGCATCGCAATGGAGTCGGCAATGGACACTGGGTTTTCTGTAGCGGATTGTGCTTGCATGGCTACATCAATACCGTGCCCAAACGGTGCCGCTGGATTCTGTGCGATGATGGGTTTAAATGCTCTCTCGATGGGTCTTGGAGTCGCACAGGCCTTGAGTGCATCCGAATCACAAAATGCGGTCACCGCCACTGACGTTGAAGGCTATAAAGCGTCGCCAAGAAGCGGTGCAAGAGCTCCTTCAATTCCTTCGGTGTTTGCTGCTGAGTGTGCCAAACCCAACCCTCCTAAGTACCTCTGCACTAAGGATGGCCTCAAGGACGCCAAAACCGACCTCAACATGCTCGACGAGCTCACTAAAACAGGACAAGTCGTCCTCACGCCTGAGCAGCAGGCTGGCCTCGACACCGCAAAATCGAATATCGACAAACTCATTGCGGGTGACACCAAGGGCGTCCTCGAAAGCGATGGCAATCAGTTCTCGGAATACGCTTCGGCCACCGCCGGTCGCGCGGGTGCCGCCATTCCTAAGGGGATCGGCAACGGGTCTGAGGGCGGCACGGGCGGAAGCGTCGGCTGGGTCGGAAGTACTTCCGGCGGACTCGCTGGCAGAGGCGGAGGCCTCGGAAAAACAGGCCCAACCGGAGCCTACCTCGACAAAACCGACTGGAACGGCCAACTCGATATGATCAACCCCAACACGGGCAAGAGCCTGACGATCTGGGAACGCGCTACGCGCCGTTACATGGGCACGCCCGATGGCCAACGCGGCTACACGATGGCGCGCATCGAGTCGCTGCGTAAGAAGTCCACTCAGACGATCGCTGCCGAGGCCGAGAAGCCCAAGAAAAAGGCTGTCGCCAAGCAGGAAGAAGCTCCCGCCTACGTGCCGGTTGTGATGTCCCCGAAAGAATTCTCAAAGCATTGACAGCTCCCACGGGCTAGGTGAGTCTCCGGGGTGAAATTTCACCGCCTTAAGGAGACCACTGCCTATGAAAATCGCCATCAATGGATTTGGACGTATTGGACGCGTCACCGCGCGCGCACTTTTCTCAAACTCTGAGCTTCGCAAGCAGCTCGAGCTCGTCGCGATCAACGACCTGGCAAGCCCCAAGGATCTCGCCTTCGCCATGAAGCACGACTCCACACACGGTAAGCTCCCTTTTGAAATTTCTTTCGATGCCGAGTCGATCACCATCGACGGTCTGCGTTTTGCCTGTCTCAAAATCCCCAACCCCACCGAGCTCCCTTGGGGCAAACTCGGCGTCGACCTCGTGCTCGAGTGCTCGGGCCGATACACCGACAAAGAAGCCGCCTCGGCTCACCTCAAAGCTGGCGCTAAAAAGGTAATCGTCTCGGCTCCTGCTAAGGGCGTCGACCTCACGGTCGTCATGGGCGTCAACCACACGCAGTACGACAAGACAAAGCACCACGTCCTCTCCAACGCGTCCTGCACCACCAACTGCCTCGCGCCTGTCGTGCACACACTGCATACGAACTTCGGCCTCAAGCACGGATTCATGACCACCATCCACAGCTACACAAGCGACCAGCGTCTCATCGACAATATCCACTCCGATCCCCGCCGCTCGCGTACCGCCGGCACGAACATGATTCCCACCACCACGGGCGCCGCAAAGACCGTGGGCGAAGTCATCCCCGAACTCAAAGGCAAACTCGACGGCTTCTCTGTTCGCGTCCCCACCCCGAACGTCTCTCTCACCGACTTCGTCGCGGAACTTAACCGCGAAGTCACCGTGAAAGAAGTCAACGACGCTCTCATCAAGGCCTCACAAGAAGGCCTCAAGGGCATCATGCAAATCGAGCACGAGCCCCTCGTGAGCAGTGACTTCAACGGCAACCCCTACAGCTCGATTGTTGATATCGAATGCACCAAGGTCATCGGCGGATCTGGCGACAAAGGCACGATGGTCAAAGTCGACGCATGGTACGACAACGAAACCGGCTTCAGCACTCGCATGCTCGAGCTTTGCAAACTCGTCGCCCAGAAAGGCGTCTAAGCGCGCATGTCGGATCTCAGCAGTTATCCCGGCGGCGAACGCATCAAGAGCCTCAAAGATATCGACGTCGCGGGAAAGCGCGTCTTTTTGCGCGTGGACTTCAACGTCCCCATGAAAGACGGACTCGTCACCGACGACACCCGAATTCGCGCCGCACTCCCCACGATCGAAGCTCTTTGCGAAAAGGGAGCGGCCGTGATCTGCGCGTCGCACTTCGGACGCCCCAAGGGAAAGCGCTCCGAAAAGGATTCTTTGGAGCCCGCCGCTTCGCATCTGTCCGAGCTCACGAGCCGCGACATTATTTTCTCAGAAGACTGCACCGGCAACGGCGTCGTCCGTCAGACCAAAGAACTCAAGCCCGGTCAGATCCTCGTCCTCGAGAACCTGCGCTTCTACGAAGGCGAAGAGAAAAATGATCAGGCTTTTGCCTATGAGCTCGCTAAGCTTTGCGACGTTTACGTGAACGACGCCTTTGGCACCTGCCACCGCGCCCACGCCAGCACCGACGCCCTACCCCGCATGATTCCCGAGCGCGCTGCAGGCCTGCTCTTAGAGAAAGAGATCGCAGCACTCGCCAAACTCATCCACAATCCCGACCGTCCGCTCGTCGCCATTCTGGGCGGCTCCAAAGTGAGCGACAAAGCCAAAGTCATCGACTCCCTGATGATCAAAAGCTCCAAGATCCTCATCGGAGGCGCGATGGCTTACACTTTCCTTCGCGCACTGAAAGTTCAAACTGGGACTTCCCGCGTCGAGACCGATCTCGTGGCACTCGCTGGAAAGATGATGGAACGCGCCGAGAAGGCCCAGTGCAAGATCATCCTCCCGATGGATCACGTCACAGGCGCAAGCTTCGACAATCCCGGTACTCCCCAGATCACAGAGAACGCTCATATCCCCGAAGGACGCATGGGCCTTGATATTGGCCCTCGCACTCGCGAGCTCTTTAAGCGCGAACTTGCAGGAGCCAAGAGCATTCTTTGGAATGGCCCGATGGGTGTCTTCGAGAAAAAACCTTTTGATGAGGGCACAAACTTCGTCGCGCACGCGATTGCCGAGAGCCAGGCTATCGCAAAAATCTGCGGCGGCGGCGATTCGGTTGCGGCGATCAACTTGAGTGGAGTTGCCGAAAAGTTCACGCACATCTCAACCGGAGGTGGCGCAAGTCTCGAGATGCTCGAAGGAGCCCCCATGCCCGGCATTGACTCCCTCAAACGCTAGTCACGATTTAGGAGAAACTCATTATGAAAAAAATCCTCGCTGGAAACTGGAAACTCCACAAAACCCGCGCTGAGGTGAAGAGTTTCGTCGACGCGTGCCAAGCAAGCCCACTCCTCAAAAAGATCCGCCAAACGCGCATGATTGTTATCCCAAGCCCCGTGCTTCTCGAAAGCGCCGTGCTCTCGGCAAGCGCCTTGCACACGCAGCTCGAGATCTTCTCGCAAAACTCTTCGACTGAAGTGAGCGGAGCCTGGACAGGCGAGACAAGCCCCGCACAGCTCGTGGATGTCGGCGTGAGAGGCACGCTCGTGGGTCACTCCGAGCGACGCACATTTTTTGGAGACACGGACGCGACTTGCGAGAAGCGCGCGACGCTTGCACTCGTCCAAGGGCTCGATGTGATTTACTGCATCGGCGAAACTCTCGCCGAGCGCGAAGCCGGCCAGACCCAAAAAGTCCTCAAAACTCAGATCGACGCCTACATCAAAGCTGTGAAAGCTGCCCGCCAGGCTGGCGCGCACGCCAGCGCGATGGTCGCCTATGAGCCCGTGTGGGCGATTGGCACCGGAAAAGTTGCCGGCCCCGAACAAGTTGCCGAGGCTCACGCATGGATTCACCGCGACCTAGAAGCCGCATCCACAGTGTCTCCGATTCTCTACGGAGGCTCCGTTAAACCAAGTAATTTCAAGGAACTAGCCGCAATACCCTTTGTCGCCGGAGCCCTCGTTGGTGGGGCGTCCCTCGAACCCAAAGATTATCTCGCTCTCCTTGAGATTCTCGATCAGGCACCCTGAGAAGCTTGAAAGCCGCACCCGACTCAAGGTATATGGAGCTTATGTTGTTAACACCGACTTTCACCCTGACGGCCCTTGTTTGCGGTTTCATCGCCTTTTTGATTGCGGGCTCCATGGGTAAAGGCGGCTTCTAATCATGCTGACTTTTCTGACAGTTCTCCAGGTCCTGGCCTGCATCGTTCTCATAACAAGCGTGCTCCTCCAACCGTCCAAAGGTGACGGCGCATTTTCTCCCGCGGCTCAAACTTCTGTGGGCAATTCGGGCGGCACAAATTTCCTCTTCAAGACGACCATGGCGTGCGCAGCCTTCCTCGCCGTCTCGAGTCTCTACATGACGTGGTCCAAGATTCGTGATTCCAAGAGCTCGGTGATTGATCAGCTTGCGGCTCCGATCAATCCAGGTGTCGCGCCCGCTGTTCCGCCTGCTGCGGGCGACAGTCCCGTCACAACAGCCCCTACCGAGTAATGACTCTTAGCAACCGGGCACGGGGCTAGCCCCGCGCCCCCCTCGCTGCGACATGCGGCAACGCAGTTCTTTTTTGCGTTTTTCCTCAGCGACAATTTCTGCCCGACGTTTTGTCCACTCTTTGGTCCACCAGCTCGCATTCCACGTGGCGTTTGCGATGCGGTCTTGGCCGTGGGAGTTGGGGTGGAAACAATCGATACTCAGCTCATTGGCCGTGAAGACTTCTTTGTATGTTTGAGACGCAAATCGGATGCGGTCGCCGAAATCTACGCGACGTGTTTCAACGATTTGCTGGAGAGCGCTGTTGTAGTCTTGAATCCGCGCGGCGACGATGGCGCGCTGGTAGGGGTCGCTCAAAGTGGTGAGGGTCGGACAGAGTTTGACTTTCTCCCAGAGCTCACCACAACTAATACCCCAGTAGAGCCTCGCATCTTTGGCCACTCCACGCAGCGTTTCGATGTTGGGGATTGAGCCCACGACGATCTTGGTGTCGGAACTGCGGGCGAGCATCTCATCGATGACTTTGGAGACATTGGAGTAATAGGTGTTCGTGTCGAGCATCTGATCGGTTGAATCCGCACAAGCATCGTTCGGACCGATCATGAGCGTGACGTAGTCAGGGAATGGTTTTTTAACGGTCTTAAGACTCCATTCACTCAGCCGATCAACTTGCGTGGCGAGTACGTGCTCGCTCTCGGCGCCACTAATGGCAGCGTTGTAGGTGGGAATCTGTTTTTTGAGATGCTGAATTTGCGTGAGTCGATAGGAATGGCTCTCCACGCGGCGAGCCTTGTCGAATCCCGCCGCCCAACTGAGTTTGCGGCTTTCGACAGTGCTGAGTTCATTGGTGAGACCGTAGGCAATCGCTCTCAGGGCAACCATAAATTCTGTCCAGGGCAGCACGAAGTCCTGGCGCTTGAACATGGCAAGCGCGCCGGCCGTCATGCTGTCACCGAGAGCGCCCATCGACGCAGGCATGCGCGCCGTCTCGCCCTCATCAGCGGCGCGAATTGGTTTTGAAGAACTCGCCGCAATTGCGAGCACAAGAGCAGGTTTGCAAAAACGCAACAAGGATACCCCCAGACCGTGGACAGTTTTTCTTCGAGCTCGGGTCGGGCGCGTACATGCAGAAAACACAGAGCTGCTTTGTCCTAGGGGAGACTTTAGCGGAGCTATGATGCGTCGTGTTATTAAGTCTTGATGAAGCTCGCTGGGAGTCGCCCTAAGTTAGCGTCCTTGCGTCGACGCATTGCTTTCATCGATAGGTTTCATCGAGAGCTTTGTTAAGTCTCTGTAAAGTCTCAATTTGGTGTCCTGACAACTGAGACACTCGGATAGAATCAGGCTCAGGGAGAATGACGAGGATGCTATCGATTTTCAATGCACTCACACTCCGTATCGCGCTCGTGGCTCTGTGTAGTCCGATTCTTGTGAGCTCCGAGGCTCGCGCCGCCGACGACCACCGCTCGGGATTCTTCGGAATCTTCAAGAAGAAGAAACGCAACGAGCCCCCACCCGAAATTGTCAGGGCGATCCCCGTGGACACCTATTTGGAGTTTCCCGATCCGTTGATGATTCCCCGCAATCACACCACTGACAAACAGTGGCGCCCCGTCGTTAATGGCACGATCGAATCCCTGAACGCGACCATCGACTCTCACTTTTCCAATCTGGATCGCTCTGGCATTGGCATCATGTACGGACCTAAGTCCAAATACGCCGACCTCACCAAAGAGGAGCAAAAAGCCTGGATCGAAGCAAACAAGAAACCGGGATCACTCCCTCCCGACCCCAAACGCACAAGCTGCATCGACTTCGTCTTGGATCAACTGCGCGTGGGCTACGAGCAGGCTGGCAAACTTCAGCGCTTCCAGGAAATCAAGAAAATCGTCGTAGCCAATGAGGGACAGGGAACTTATCTCCTCAAAGAACTCGAAAAAGACGGTTGGTCGATGATCTATTGGAACCCCGACGCAAAAAATCCCTCGACGGCGATTCGTACCGAGACCGACAAACAACTCAACCATCGGCCCGAGCACCACCGCTGGACCGCAGCGACGGTGAAAAGCCAAGGCCTCTACATGCCCGGCGTAATGGGCCTCAATGGAGAACGCTTTGAAGGCCTTCGAATCACGGACACCGTGAATGATTTCCGCCCAACCAATCCCTACGCTACCCCCCGCAACGACGCGGGCCTTGAGCGCCTGCAAGAGGCTCCTCTGTTTGTCGGCATCGCCAACGGTGGCTACCACGTTTACCTCGGCACCAAAGGACGCGTCGTCGAATCGCACAGCACCCGCAGCCCAAAGGACCCTACAAATATTGAGGTGCGCGACTTTGCGACGTGGGGACTCAAGGGCGATGAGGGCTTTGGGTCTGGCGTGATCGCCGTGCCCCCTGGAGCCTGGAACAAATAGAGTCGCAAATTCTCGAGGGCGATGCGAGCAGCACTTCGCTAAGACTTCGCTCAGTCCACCGAAAGTTCGGTGTCACTCGCATTGATCACGCCGCGACTCCCGTGAGGGAGTCCGGCCAAATGCACATGCTCGAGCATCTCCGTCAGCGAGTTGATCATGCCCACGTCAGCATGCAATCGATCCGGGAAGACGATCAAGTCGTCTGCAGGAAACTTAAAGGAGTAAGTGCGACTGGCCTCTTTTAGCTCGGTCTCGCTAGTGACCATCACTCCACCGCCCTCAGCCTTAACGGCCGAGCCCACGGTGGGAATGGATTGCTGACCCACATCACCCCAAGGATTGGACCAGTTAGTCACCGCATCGTCTTGATTGATGGCATCAGTGGGGCGCGAGCTAGAATGGAAGGATCCGCCTGCATCCACCCATTTGAATGCACCAGAATGGAAGTACAGGATGTCTCCACGGCGTGCATTGGGTGCGTCAGCGTCGTCAGCGGCGAGATCCGCGAACACAAAACGCAGCTTGTGAGCCTTGTCCACCGCCCCCGATCCCGAACCCGTGAATTCGAAAGTGACGTCGACGTACTTCAACAAGAAGGTTACGTCGCTGATGTACGAAGTTCCATTGGCCAAATCGCCGGTGCCGTTGCAACAAAACAGGTCCCCCGCATTGGTGATAGGCGAGGTGATATTAAAAGAATAAGCTGGCGAAGAACCCGTGATCGAAGCCCACTCATCTTGGCCGAAGTAAGCGCTCAACCCATTGCCGCCTGACTGAATCAGGAGTCCCACTCCGAAGTACTTGCCCGAAACAGCTGTTGGCGTGAAGCAGATCACACTCGTACAGAGGCTTGTGAAGCTTCTGATGGGTCCCGCCTTGGGAACACTTTCCGTGAAGAGCGCGAGGGAGTCGGTGAGCAAAGTGCTCGCCGCAGAGGTGAAACTGTAGCTTGAGCCGCCGCCAGCGTCTCGAGCTTCGCCACACGACACGAGCACAGAAAGAGAAAGAACTGCGGAAAAGAATGGGCTTTTGAGCAACATGCTCAAAATAGTAAAGCGACCCTAGTTTTTAAGCCAGACGAGTCAAAAAAATAGCCCCCTAGAACCCCAAAAGCGTTTGCCAAGTTGTTGACACCCAGGGGACCCTCGCCTACCTTCGGGTCTCGTCAACACCTGCCCAGGTGGTGAAATTGGTAGACACACCATCTTGAGGGGGTGGCGCCGCGAGGCATGCTGGTTCGAGTCCAGTCCTGGGCACCATTTGTGGATGATATGTCTCCTAAAAATATTTGGATCCTCTGCCCCTCCTCAAACGGCCCTATCGGCGGAACCAAAATCCTTTACCGTCATGTCGATGCCCTCAATAGCCTTGGACTGAAGGCGAGCATTGTGCACGCCAAAAAACGTTTCCGCCTTGACTGGTTCGCAAACGACACATCTGCGCGGCATCCCCAAAGTTATTTTCAATCAAAACACCTACTACACCTTCAGTGAGTTTGATGGAAGGCTTCTCGCTTCCCCCCGCGGAGGCCATGGCCAGCGAAAACGTCGTTGTGGGTTACTCCGGATTTGGGGGAAGGGAATATTTCAAAGAAGACTTCTGCTATCCCGTGGCCAACAGCGATATCAAAACTTTTGTTCATTCGGCCGAGCGAGCACTGGCGGAGTTTCGAAACGATCCCAGCCTCTTCAAGAAGCGGCAGACCCTGGCCCGCTCCTATATTGAGAAGCACTTCACGCGCGAAGCAGAACTTCGCTCGATCGAGACCGCCTGGCAAAAGCTACTGGCCTAGGATCAGGGGTTAATTCCTAAAATTTTGAATTGCCCTCAAAAGAACTCTTTGAAGTGGGCCACCAGATCGAAACCCCTTGAGCCCGTGCGTAAGCTGGAGTTCCGGCATTGGCCACGACCGAAGTGAGCAGGCCTTTGCCGAAGAGTTTTTTCAACATCACTTTAGTTTCAGCGACGGTCAGGGAACGACGGAAAGCTGAGCGACGCTTGCACGTGTATAGCGTTGCTATACACTCGCTCACATGAGTCATTTTCCGGAGGTGCTCGAACTGCGCAAAACTCTTACCTGCCGCAGACAGATGCCGCGCACTATCTGGGAGTTCGCTCAAGCGGAGGCTAGGAGCCTCGCGAGCGTGAGACGGTTGTAGCGCTGCACCAGAATGCACGGCAGGTTCGCCACCAGGGCGTAAGTGAGCATCACCAAGTCCGCCCAGAGGGGATTCCACAAAAAGAAAACTGGAGCTGCCGCGAGAGTCACCCAATGCGCCCACTCCCCTCGACACGTCTCGAGGTAAAATTCTTCAAGATACTCGCGCTTGCGGCTGCGTAGGTTTTTCTTGCGAAATCCCTGACCCAGAAGTGCCGCTCCGTCGGGGAGCATTCGCTTCCACGATTTAACGCGAAAGAGACTCTCGTAGAAACGGCCACCCTTCTCGAAACTTCGCTCTCGAAAAAGTGCCGAGCGTGGATCAAAACTCGAAAGCGCGCGACGAAAGGCGAGCTTTGAAACCGCGAAGTGGATCAGAGGCCACCCGAGAACATTCAGAAGCACAATCCAAATCACGGAAGTGTCCGCCCACGCCAGGTCACACCTTTGTGCCGACGGGCGCTCAGGAGCGAAGAGAAAAAGAGGAACTGATAGAAACAAAGCGGGAGCGGAAACAGGAATGCCGTAAGCCATGAGTAGGACCCCACGCGCTTCAGAAAAATTCCAAGTTGCAAGGCCACCAAGAGATAGAGCGTCAGGCTGAGGCGCCCTGGGACGAGCGCAAGCGCCAGCATGGCCGTCATCGCCCCTGTGATCCAAACAATCGTGAGCGCCATTATCTGCGGCGAGGTTTGCCCTAGCCCGCGAACAAAGGCCTTGCTCCAGCCTTCGACAAGCTGAGAAAAACCTTCGGGGTACATCCGAAAATTCAGCACTCCTTGCCCGGAAAAAGTCTGACAATCCACGCCGACCTCACGCAGCTTTCGGCTTAGGAAAAAGTTTTCGAGAATCTCGCCCTTCACACTCTGATGACCCTCAACGCGCTTGTAGTCTTCACGGCGAAGAAGCAGACACTGGCCCACAAGCTTCTGCTTGTGCTCGCCACCAAGCGAAAAAGCTTCTGTGCCCATGGCCATCAGAAGGTTAAAAAACGCCGAGAGCTGCTCATAGGGGCTCTTCATCTGGTGATAGGGAAGCACCGAGACCGCAGCTGATACCGCTTGACCGCGAACGGCACAACTCAAAAGCCGTTGCAGGCCGCCGGCTTGAAATTCGGTGTCGGCATCAACAAAACAAAGCCAATCATGGGTCGCTGCCTCGGCACCCTGAAAGCACGCACTGTTCTTGCCGGTCCAACCCGCGGGCAGATCGCGAGCAGCTACGACACGAGCCCCGGCACGAAGAGCGATCTCGGATGTTGCATCGACAGAGTGATCGTCCACCACGATCCATTCCATCTCCAATCCTTCTTGAGCGCGCAGGGACTCAAGAAGCTTTGGGAGATTTGCAGCTTCGTTGCGCGCGGGGATAATCAGAGAAACTGGAGGGAGCTTCTGAGTCAGATTATGGGCAGGAGGGACACGCCGCCGGTAGAAGAAGGCGACCCATCCACTCACGAACCCAATCGAGACCAGTCCGCTCGCGACAAGCCCAGCAAGGAACTCGCTCATCCGCGCGCGTGCTCTCTCACAATAACTTCAGCCGCACGACAACCCGAGAGCACGACCATGGGCATGCCACCACCGGGGTTTACGCTTCCACCCACAAAATAGAGGTTGGAGTACTTGTCGCTTTTCTTGGGCGCTTTGAAAGCAAAGTTCTTGCGCGTGTCTGAGACAACGCCGTAGATCGAACCCTGATTGGAGTAGTACTTTTTCTGAATATCGAAAGGTGTCCAAAAATCCTCGACGACCGTGTGCTTGCGCAAATCCGTGAGCCCCATACGCTCTAGCTTATCGACCACTCGCTCTTTTAGCGCCACGCAGTCTTCATAGGTGTAGGGCACTTTCGAACCCAGATGAGGGATGTGTGGAAGAATCTTGATGTTGTCGCATCCCGCAGGAGCTTGCGAGGCATCACTGCGCGTGGGCGCGACAAGATAGATTGTCGGATCGTCCGGAAGTTTGCCTTCCTGGAAGACACGGTGAAAGTGTTTCTTTTGGTTCTCGGAATAAAAGAAATTGTGGTGCGCGAGCTGCGGATAGATTCGATCGGTACCCAGATGCAAGACGATGCCCGAGCAGGCGGGCTCAAAGCGTTCGAGTTTCTTCATGAAGCCCTGTTCTTCGCCCAGAAGCTTATCGTAGGCCGGAATCACTTCCATATTGGAGACGATCACGTCGGCCTCAACGGTCTGGGAGCTTCCTTGGTCGTGGCGCACCACGAGCGACTTCACCCGACCCTCATCCTTATGAATCCGAAGAACCTCGGTGTTCAAATGGAGCTCAACACCGACTTCGGCCATACGACGCTCAAAGGCTTCTGCAAGCACGTAGAGTCCGCCCTCGACGTACCACAAGCCAAACTCCAGCTGAATATGGGGCATGAGGTTCATGAAGCCGGGTGAATCGTAGGCCGAAGAGCCCACGTATTTAATGAAGTACTCTAAGATCGCGCGGAGCTTGGGGTCGGAAACGCGCTTACTGATGCCACCGGCCATCGTGCCGGACCAGTCCAGTTTCGAGGCCCCAAAGAAGCCGTAGAATTTCACGAAGTCCCAAAATCCATCGAGACCTTTGGCGAAATAGCCTCGCTCCGTGATGTCGTATTGAATTTTGGAGTATTCGCAAAACGCTCGGTACTCGTCGAACACTTGCGGGCCAAGTTTCGCAAGCTCTCCGCGCATGTCTTCGAGATTCTCGTAGAGATCGACGACCGAGCCATCCTCAAAAAAATTGCGCCACTGAGGATCGACGCGCTTAAGCCGCACATAGTCCTCAAGACGCTTGCCATCGCCCTCGAAGACGGGCCTAAAAAACTGAGGCAGAGTGAAAATCGAAGGACCCAGATCAAAGCTGAAGCCCTTCTCCTGAAGCCGGTTGAGTTTGCCACCCACGTTGCCGTTCTTCTCGAAAAGCTTGACGCTAAAACCCGCCTTGGCGAGCATCACGGCTGCCGACATGCCACCGAGTCCTGCACCGATCACACATGCTGTCTTTTTGCTCATGGTCTTCTTCTCCTAGTGAATCATGCGCACTTCGACCGGACCAGAGACCTCGTCGAACACAAAACTCGTTTCCTTAAACTTTGGGGGCCCAAGGTAGAGCTTTGGATTGCGCGAAAAACCAACGGGTTCTCGCGGCACACCGATAAAATTCTTCTCGAGCTTGGCGCTGCGGTCAAGATCTTGGTAGAGCGCCAGTGCATAGGCGCCTGCAGGAACATCGGAAACCGCAAACTCGATGCTATCCTCCGCGCCAAATTCTAAAAAGCCATGCTTGACGGCTTTATCCCGCTGCGAGGGGAATCCCTCAGCGCTTGCAAAGAGTGCGTAGGCCAGTTGCCCACGACCCGCAAGCAGAGAACTAACCTGCACCTTGAGCTCAGCCGCGGAGATCGAAGGTGCCCAGCCAAAACAAGTCCCACTGAGCGCCGCCACGCAAGCCAGGCGCCTCATGCACTGGGCTCACTGAAAGGCCTGGGTGGAGTGAAGTCCACTGCATGCTTTTTGCTGATCAAGTTGGCGGCGATGCGCGCCGACTCAAAAATTGTGGGCAAACCACTTCCCGGGTGCGTGCCTCCGCCCACGAGATAGCACCGCTCAAAATCTTCAAATTTGTTGTGCGGACGGAAGTTCAAAAGCTGCCCGAGACCATGGCCCATGTTGAAAGTCGCACCCTTGTAGATGTCTCGCTTGTTTTCCCAATCCCACGGGGTGATCAGCACCTGAGTGCGAATATGCTGGCGGACATTCTTATAAGGTGTGCGTGCTTCCATGAAATCGAGCACCTTCTCGGCGAAGCGCTCCTTTTCATCTTCCCAGTCGATACCGCTCGTGTTGTTGGGCATCGGCACAAGCACGTAGAGAGCCGAGTGGCCCGCCGGTGCCAGGCTCGGATCTGTCACTGAGGCGTTGCGAATGTAAACCGAGAAATCGTCTGATTTTCGGAAGTGAACAGAAATGTCTTCGAGATTTTTTTTGTAGTTTTCTGCAAAGAAAATTGCGTGATGCTCGCCTTCTTCATAAATGCGATCGAGTCCGAGATAGATCATAAATGTGGAACACGAATACTTTGTCGACTCGAGTTTTTTCGGGGTCCACTTCTTGCGAGCCTCGGGTGGAAAGAGGTTTGCGACAGCGTAACCAAAATCGGCATTCACGATCACTTCGTCGGCAAGATGGGTCTCTCCGTTTTCGAGCTGGACGCCAATCGCAGCACCCTTCTGCACGAGGACTTGCTTCACGGCCGTCGACGTGTGAATACGCGCACCGTTTTGCTCGGCTGCTTTGGCAAACGCTCGTGGAATTTCACTGAGACCGCCCTGCACATGGTAGATGCCGTGTGCGTGCTCGGTGTAGGGAATCATCGCAAAAAGTCCCGGGCATTCCCAAGGAGCCATTCCGAGATACTTGGACTGAAATGTAAACGCGAGTCGGAGTTCTTCGGACTCGAAGTACTCTGAGAGAACGTCGTAGAGTGAGCGCCCTGCAGCGAGATGTGGAAACGCTTTGAGAAGAGTGAGACTCACGAAAGCTTCGAGGCCGCAGTAGTCTTTTTGCAAGCAGGGATAGAGGAACTTAAAGCGTTTTGCTTCGCGCTCGTAAAAAGCGTCGAGTCCCTTGCCCTCGCCCGGGAAAATGCTGTCGATGTTGGACTTCATTTGCTCGCGATTGCCGGTCACCATCAGCTTGCGATCGCCAAACTGGAGACGGTACATGGGGTCCAGTCGAACGCAGTCCAAGTAATCTTCAGTACGGCATCCCGCATCGTGAAAGAGTTCGTCGAGTAAGTACTTCATCATGAGGAACGTAGGACCCAAATCAAAGCGGTATCCATCGCGCTCCAGGGCTGCAGTGCGGCCGCCAATTACGGGAGCCTTCTCGAAGACATCCACTTCAAAACCCCGTTTGGAGAGAAGCATGGCAGAAGAGAGGCCTCCAGGCCCCGCTCCGACAACGATACATTTTTTCGTTTTTTGTAATATGTTCGGCATATCTCGAGAGCTCATTGTTAAGCTCGGATTAACACGTTCGGAAGCTCCTTTCATCGAATCCTGAACAACTATTCGCATTGGAGAGGGGTAAATTGGGACATGGGGCAGCGCTCAGGACCTGCCAAATTCAAGGAAAGGGTTCTAGCTTGCCGATAATCCCGTCGTAGGGCCGCGTATGGACCATCGTGTCCTTCGCCGTCGGTCAACACTAGCGCACTTAAGAACGGGTCGGCGCCCCTGTGCGTTTGGTTTTGACCTTAAGATTGATCGTCGACGTTTCGACGCATCTTCTCAACAACGACGAGATCATTGCGTCCCTTGAGGCTGCAAAGGTGCGAGGCGCTCAAGTGCGTGCCGTGCTCGGGAAAGCAGGGACTCGAATGACCCAAGACAAGGCCGATTGTCTACAGCGAGAGTCTTTTAGAGACAGAGGCTCACACCAAGGCCCTACTCGTCGATGCCAAACGACTGCTTTGGGGAACAGGCAATCTCACCCACAACGGCTTGGTAGAATCGTCGGAGTATTTTTTCTACACAGAAGATACAGAACTCGTCGCAGCCTATCGACGCTATCTGGCGAGTTTTGGACTCTCCGCTGGGAGCGCCCCAGGACCCGAGTGCACGGTCTGGATTCCCTCCATCTCTATTCTGAAGAGTCCCGAGATGCGCTCTCTCTCTGAGGCTCTCGAAACAACCCCAGACGTGGGCTTCTACCGGCCTCGGGATGCGTCTCTGAGATCGTGCCTTGAGCGAGGCCCGTCGAGGTTCCTATGTTCTTTAGCTGAAGTGAAACAATGCCTTGACTCAGGTGCCCAAACTTCACCGAAAATTCACACTTCACCCTCGCTGTAGGCTGCTAACCTTAGGTGAGCCAAACAGTTTGCCCAAGGGCAAGAAAGACGCAGGAGTCTATGCAGTACGTCTGTAGTAAAAAAACCCTCTACCTCATCATTCTAGCTAGCTTGGGTTTCTCCGCTTGTGAACTTGTAAGCTCATCCAAGAGCGGACTCGGTATCGGAGACAATTCCAACAGCCAAAGATCCGTGAGTTCAGCTTCTGCACTGACAGGCATTTCCGCCGCTTTGCAATCTGAAATCGTAACTTACGATAGCTCGTGCCAGACCCACTCGAATGCCGTTCAACAGGCCTACGAAACCCAAATCGAAGCTAACGACCTGAGCGCCGCACAAGTGATGGCGATCTTGCAAGGAGTTGCAGATCCCACTGGTCTCTGTCTGAATCAGTTGCTCGCCCTTGCCGATGAGCTGAGCTCGAGTGTCGCTCTTGCCGCACCCCGAGAAGCAACCTCGCAGCTTTTGGCTTCCTGGGTCGACACGATACTTCCTTCGGCGCATGCAGCAGTGCCCGCCAAACTTCGCCAAGCTCGAATTCTCCGCATTGCTTACGTGATTCACGTGGCCAAGAACCTCCAACTCGGCTCTCTTGCTGCGAAGGCTGGCTTCGACCTCTCGGCCGGAGTGATCCAGCGCGACCTTGATGTGGCTTCTATCCCAGCCCTGAACACGGGTTACACCGCGGGCCACTAACCGAGCCTATGAGCCCTCCTAGAATTCTGATCGTCGAAGACCATGCTGACACGCAAATGTTCTTGTCGACGGTACTCAAAATAAAGGGTTACTCGCCCATCGTTCACAGTTCATCCCAGGACGCCCTCGAGGACTCATCGTCTTATGAGGGCCTGCGAGCGGCGCTCGTCGACCTCAGTCTCGAGATGCCTGTTGAAGAATTTATCTCTGCACTGCGTGCGCTGCCTGGCCTGGCGGAGCTTCCGATCGTTGTCGTGTCGGGCCGCGACTGGAGCCCGCAGCAAGCTCTCAATGTCGGCGCCCAAGCCTTTTTGAGAAAGCCCTGCGACGTGGCCACTCTCCTAGGGATCCTGAAAAGCGTTACTGGCGATTGACCCAATCCCAAATTCCCTTTAAATCTGACCGCTCACACTCGCCCGGGTGGTGGAATTGGTAGACACGCAGGTCTCAGAAGCCTGTCCTGGAAACGGGGTGGAGGTTCAAGTCCTCTCTCGGGCACCACGAGCGCAGCAAAGACTGCCCTTTGGGGCAGTATTTGATGCGACGTGGAAGGCGAGTTTTTTTCCAGAGGAAAAAACGGAGCCTTGGGTCTACCCCCAAATAACCTTACTTCAAAATCGGACCATTTCTTGTAACGGCTGCTTCGATGAGCCCAAAGCACACGATCCCCAATTCACCCATACTCGCAAAAATCGTAGAGAAACGGATCTTCGTGATCCGCGGCCAGCGCGTGATGCTCAGCTCCGACCTCGCGGAACTTTATCAAGTTGAAACGAGGGCCTTGATC
Source organism: Bacteriovorax stolpii (assembly GCA_945881775.1). Lineage (GTDB taxonomy): Bacteria > Bdellovibrionota > UBA2428 > UBA2428 > UBA2428 > CAMCVE01. The sequence continues at coordinate 111,397 of CAMCVE010000002.1, read as the reverse complement.
CAAGCAGTAAAACGCAATCCGAAGCGCTTCCCACCCGATTTCATGTTCCAACTAAGCCTTGAAGAAGCCAACGAGCTCTTAAGATCACAATTTGTGATCTTAAAGAAAGGGCAACATTTGAAATTTGCGCCTTACGCCTTCACGGAACAGGGTGTGGCCATGCTTTCAAGTGTCCTACGAAGCAACGTAGCCATCGAGGTCACATTGAGATCATGCGAGCTTTCGTAAGATTCCGAGAACTGGCGTCAACCAATTCGCAGGTTCTCAAAAAAGTCGGCGCCGCTATTCACGGCGCTTTCGAAGCCAATAGCTCGTGTAGATACCTTCCGGATCGTAGCGTGCAGCCTGAGCGACGGGATTAAAGACTCGATCGCGGGGATCTTGGCCCACACCCGCCAGGTAGGCCCAGTTTCCCCAATTCGAATGCACATCATAGTCGATAAGGACTTCTTCAAAGTATTTTGCCCCCCAACGCCAATCGACGCCGAGAGATTTTGTCAGGTAAGACGCCACATTCTGCCGACCGCGATTGCTCATCCAGCCCGTCAGGCGAAGTTCCGTCATGTGAGCGTCGATAAAATCAACACCTGTTTCTCCAGCTTTCCATCTACAAAAGAGGTCTAGGGCGAGCACGTCTTCGGCTAAAGGATAACGAGGAGCTGCCGCAAAGAGGGCTACTCCTTTAAGGGCCATGATACGTCGAAAATATTCCCGCCACATGAGTTCCATCCGCAGATGCTCAGTCGACTCGTTAGTTCCTCGATCTTTCTCGTATTGGTTCAAAAGTCTTAGGACCGAATGGGGACTTAAGAGACCCAGGGCGAGATAGGGCGAGAGTTTTGTCGAGTCCTCCCACCGAATGAGCCCGTTGCGTGTGAGCTTGTAGCTCGAAGCCAAGTCCCCTTGAAAATATGATTCTAAAGCTTCCTTTGCTCCACTTTCACTGGAGGCAATGCGAGGATGAAGAAATTGGGGCTTGGTCTCGTCCAGTGGTAAAAGGTCTTCTTCTCCCGCGGACAAAAAATTACCTTGAAGGAGCTGAGGCTCTGAAGGAACAAGTAAAGACTTTTCCCAACGTCGACGCCAATCTGTAAAAACTTTGTCAGTTCTGAGCCTCTCGGGGTCATAGGATTCCATGGGAAGTAGGGAATTCTGATCGACCCACTCCCATTCAATTTTCCAAGTGCTCGCGAGATATTCAAGATGGAGCTCCTCGGCTCCCCAAGAACGCGTTCGGTAAACTTTCTCGATCTGGTTCTTAAAAATAAAGTTCTTCATCCAGCTCTGACTGGGACAAAAAACACGAGAGCCGTAAAGATTCGCTCCGGCCTCGCGCAGAGACTTCGAGAAGGTCCAAAGGCTCGCCTCGAGGTGAGCCTTACGAAAAAGAAAAGCACGGTCCTGGCTCGGGCTCGGTGTCCAAACAACGACGAGCTGATCACCGGCCCGTGTCGCGCGATCGATGAGAGCATTGTCTCTCAGACGTAGGTCTTCACTAATCCACCACAATGTTCGCATTTTTCTTTCGCTCTTTTTGGCAACGCGAGGAGCAGTAGAGAACTCGATCCCAATTCTTTGCCCAAGACTTCCGCCACTCCATCAAACGACCACATGTCTTACAGACCTTAGCGGGAATTTTTTCCCGTCCTTTGTTTTGAGCTATTCTTGCCATGGGATTTCGCCTGATCAGCTTCGGGTTTTTAAGCGGGCGCGCCGCACTTACTCTTAAGTGATGTGCCCCGAGGGAACCACGCCTCCCGGCGGAATCCACAGCTCCTCACTTGCAGCGCCAAGCAAAGATCCCACCACTGCACCACGATGGCAGCTGTCGCCCCCAAGCATTGAATTGGCAACAATACCCGCCTTAAAATCATCGTGATATTTCCAAGCTAGATAGAGTGCGGCTGGCATTGCCTCGGCGATATAACAAGCCGAACTAAAACGCACACCGATCACTTGCTCGTCGTCTTTCTCGGCCAAGGACTTCGCCTCAGAGATCGACAGCCAGTCCCGAGCCTCCTTGGCCAGAGCATCACGCAGTGGCACGCCCTGCTGAAGCGCAAAGAGCAGTCTCACCAAAGTATCAGCGGCCTGAAGGACTCCATCATGAGCGTGAGTTAAGGCGACGTGCCGTCGCACAGTTTGCCGGATCTCGTCCAGTGGAAGCGAGGGACCCAGCGCAGCCACCAATGCTGGAACGGTCGAAAGGCCGCCGATGTGCTCATCCACAATGCCACATTTTTCGGGTGCCCGTCCCTCAGCATAGTGTGTGAAGAAAGCGCGATGATACTCCTCGGCATAGGTGTCTCGATTCCAGTGGGGATCCAGCATCCGATCAATATAGAGAGCAAGCCAAGTGTCCGGGCTGTAATGACCCGCGACACTCACGAGCTGAAACAGCTCTGCCGCCAGTCGAAAATTGAGCGTGTTCTCACCCGCCTTCAAGAACTGGTGGTAATGGATATTACGCTGTCCCCAATACTTGACCTGTTTGCGCAGAATATCCCCTCGCTCATTGAGAGCCTCGTAGTTCGAGCGCCATAAGATGCTGTCGGGGTGGGGATTGCGGGGACTGAGATAACGATCAACCACTCCATAGTCTCTGCGCAGCGCCGCCCGGTCGTAGTACCAGTGAACTGGCATCGCCAGCGCATCGGCGATTTGAGCACCTCGAAATGCTTTTTGTAGAAGCTCATTCATGCCACTACTCTAGGGGTCAACTCAAAGCCGTGCAAACTGTGAACAGCTCGATGAAAATTTACGTCAAACAGCTTTTATACTTCGAAAAGTCAGATTGATTCGAAGCCCCTTGGGACGTTTTGTCTTAGGCAGGCAATGCTCCCAGATTTCCTGACACTCGCCGCGCATAAGTAAAAAACTTCCGGGCTCGAGATCGATTGAAACCTTCACGTGGGGCTCGAGATAACGCCGGAGTTTAAAGGTTCGAACTTCGCCAAAGCTCAGCGAACCAATCTGTGGATTCTCGCCAAGCTCCTTTTCATTGTCGCGGTGCCAACCCATGCTGTCCTGCTCATCGCGGTACTGATTGAGGAGCACAGTTGTAAATGTGGTCCCGGCAGTCCGCTCAACACGGTGTTTTAAATCGAGCAAGAGTTCCGTCCAAGGCAGCGGCTGCATCGTCAGGCCAGAGTAGCGGTAACTCTTAGTCGGATCGCCGTAAAGAGCGGTGAGGCGCGGTTGAAGAATGGCTCTCCCAAACATGATGACCGGTTCTTGGCGCCACTGGATCTCAGACTCGAGACGCGAGAGCGCGGCTTCGCTCTCTTCGGCTCTGAAGAGAGCTGAGTAGTAGAGAGCCTCTCCACCGCTGGGGAGTATTGAAAGCGGGAGTTGAGTCATGACTTAACTAAAGGTAATCGCCTAAGGCGTGTCGCTTTTCAAGGCTTCAAATTAGTTTCGTGACGCCCGGAAAGTCTCCAGCAAACGATAGGTTTGGGGATGCTTCTCGGCGCTTTGATAGTCGAGATTCCAGAGCAAGAGAGGCACAAGAATTTCTCCAGGTGTCATGCCTCCATGGTGAGCGTGAAGATTGGCCCCGAAACTGGTCTGCTCCCTCGCAAGCAAGATGGCATCGGGACCGTCTTTGGCCCTGAAGTACGTAGCGAGACTGGTCGCAAAGTACGGATAATAAAATTTTTCGCTCACGCGGTTGAGCTGCGACGGGCATAGAAAAGGTCTGCCTTCGAGGCTCAGGGCATAGTTTCCATCACGTCCACAATCCGCATCTTGATACCGAAGTGTGTAGATCTTATTGGGTGTGTGCATCGAGAGCATCTCGCCTTTACGGTGCACAATCATTTCAACGCCAGGGAGAGTCACAGCAGAGCTAGAAAAAGAGTCTCTCTCACGCATCGAGAATGCAGGAGAAAAATGCACACCCATCATTCTGCCTTGGTTGATGAGCGTCGCCCCAGGGGCAAGGCTCGAAACCGCCTGGTCAATCGAGACGTAGTCCTTGAGATTACTCATTCCGTGATCACTCGTCATGACAGCACCGATCTGCCGACCCTCATGCGAAGCTTTCCGAAGAAGCTCGAAGACCTCTCCAAGACGCTGATCAATATCCTCGGCGTAGACGACAACTTCTTTTGAAAGCTCTCCGTGTCGATGCTCGTTTCCATCGATGCCGATGATGTGCACGAAAATGAACTCGGGCCACTCAACAACAGGAATTTTCTCGAGCGCAAAGATGAATGACTGCAGGAGTTCGGCGTCAACGTAAGCATAGTCACCGAAACGGTAAGCAAATCCCATCTTAAGATCGAGACCGTAGCGCGCCGTGGCTCCGTCTCCGTAGTAGGGAGCAAAACTCATCGACGTCCGCTTTTGACGAGTGAGATCCGTGAAGATGCTATAGGGACGAACAAGTTCGGAGAACTTGTCTTGCGCGAAGGGCGACTCGAGATTGATAAGTTTTCCTTCGCGAAGGATCTTATTCCCGATGACGGGTTGGGTGTCGACATTGCGCGAAGTGAGAATTGCGCTCATGTTGACGTGAGTCAGACTTGGAAACGTCGAGCGTGCCAGAAAAAACTCATGGCGCGAGGGCAGGAAGAAACTTTTGATATTCGGAATGCGCTCCTCAGCGAGGAGCTTTTGAGTCAGAGGAACCGAGAGACCATCCATCAAAAAAAACACAAGGGTCTGAGGTCTGCGAGCCTGCTCGCGGGAGCTGAGGCTAAGGTTCCGATCGTATTCACCCACGACCTGGCGCCGTGACACGCAGGCGCTCAGTACGGAGAAAACCAAAATTCCACAGATGAGCAGCCGCATCGTTTAGGTTTTTTCGGAGTTAATCATCGAGATCTTTAAGAAAATCGGGCGTCTGGGCCGAGATTTCGCTATCCCAAAGCGTCGCAAAAAAGCTAAGATCCTCTGCCATGAGCTCGTTCAAAGCCTTCGACCTGATCCCCACCCTTCGCACGACCCTGAACTCAAAAGGCTTCACCCAGCCCACAGAAATCCAGCAGCGCGCCATTCCCCTGCTCCTCGAAGGCCGCTCCGTGGTGGGCATCTCCGAGACAGGCAGCGGAAAAACTCTTTCCTACGCCATCCCTGTGCTTCATATCCTTAAAAGCTTAGAGCTCGCTGGCGACCCCGTGAGTGTCGAGGCCCAACCCCGCGCTGCCGTGATTGTTCCCTCGCGCGAGCTCGGTGAGCAAGTGGCCAAAGTCTTCAAACTCTTCACGCACGATACCCGTCTGCGTGTGCGCAGCGTGCTCGGCGGAACGACGATGGAAGTGGCGCGCAAAAACATTACGGGAACTTTTGAAGTGCTTGTCGCAACACCCGGGCGCCTGGTCCAGCTCATGGACCGTCGCCTGGTGAACCTCAGCGATGTGCGCTTTCTGGTTTTTGATGAAGCCGATCAGATGCTCGACCAGGGATTTTTGCCGGATGCCACGCGCATTGTCCGTGAGTGCTCTAATGATCTTCAGCTCGCACTCTTCACCGCAACCGCTTCGACAGCTGTTCAAGAGCTCATCGCAAAAATGTTCTCAGAAGCTGAAGTCATTGAGAGCGAAGGCAGCCATCGACTCGTGTCGAGCCTTACGACCGTCAATCGCAAGATTAAAGATGGCAAACGCTTCCCGGTCCTCAAAGAGCTCCTTTCAGAAAAAGTTGAAGGTGGAACTCTCATTTTCACCAATACGCGCGAGCAATGCGACAAGCTTGCACTCGAGCTCGCAGAGAAGGGCTACGACTGCGCTATCTATCGCGGCGAAATGGATAAGATCGAGCGTCGCCAGAATCTCAAAAGTTTCCGCGAGGGGAAAATTGATCTACTGATCTCAACAGACCTTGCGTCGCGGGGCCTCGATGTGGAGCACGTGGGCCGAGTGCTCAATTATCATCTCCCGCAAGAAATCGAAAACTACCTGCACCGCGCAGGTCGCACGGCGCGCGCAGGACGGGAGGGGACCGTAATCAACTTCGTCACCGAGCGCGACGAGCCCCTCATGAAGCAACTCGAAAGCGTGCGCGCTCCCGCGAAGAAACCTAAAGGCAAAACTCGTAAGTAAAGAGATTTGACCCTCGCAGTCCTTCCCCCTAGAGTTCTTAGCCAATGGCCCACGAGCATTGCGACCATTCCCACAATCACTCGCACCCCACGCCCGCGGGCCGCGGTTTGGCTTTGGCATTTTTTCTCAACATCTCGTTTGCAGTGGTCGAGCTCGTCGGTGGACTTCTCACCAACAGCGTCGCGATTCTCTCGGATGCACTTCATGATTTTGGTGACGCTTCGGCGCTGGGTCTGGCGTGGTATTTGGAGCGCGTCTCGAGCAAGAAAGCCGACAGTGCCTTTTCCTACGGCTACCGACGCTACTCGCTTCTCTCCGCCGTGATCACGAGCACGGTGCTCATTTGTGGTTCGCTGTTTATGGCTTGGCGGGCCGTTGATCGCTTGATTCACCCCGAAAGCGTCAACGCCCAAGGGATGCTTTTGCTGTCGATTCTCGGCATCCTCGTCAATGGACTCGCTTTTAAGTTCACGCACCACGGTCACTCGCACAACGAGAAGGCCGTTTCGCTGCACCTGCTCGAAGATGTTTTGGGTTGGGTGGTAGTTCTCATCGCTTCGATCGTGATGATGTTTGTCGAAGTAAGCTGGCTCGATCCCGCGCTTTCGCTCGCCATTTCGAGCTATATTTTGTGGGGCTCCGTAAAGCGCATTCGCGAAACCTCCCTCGTTTTCTTGCAAAGAGTGCCTACCGACATCGATCTCAGCAGCGTTCGAAATGCTTTGCAGAAAGTCGCCGGAGTGGAGCGAGTGCTTGACCTCCATGTCTGGAGCACCGACGGCCAGCAGAATATCGTGACTCTCTCGGTGCGCATGAAGCTCGGTAGCCCCGGCGGGGCCGCCCTTCGCGCGTCACTCACCGAGGCGCTAGGACCACTCGCCCATCACCACGTCACGATTGAATTGCTCGAGGCCAATGAACCCTCTCTTGGATGCGAGAGCACCTGAGACTTTTTAGGAGTCCTGCCAGCGAACGAGTCAAAATCACCGATTGAAGGTGCTGAGATTGAGAAGCGCCAATATAAAAACCGTCTTACCCCAGGGCTAAGGTCTCGCTCGTGTCTAAAAGATGGACAGGTCTTGGCAAAAATTGACAAGCTTTACTCAGCACAATTCGTTTAAGACTCGGTATTTCGGTCTTGGCTCGCGCCTTGCTTTACTCACCTTGGGGGAAAACAAAGAATGTCACAGATCAAAGCTTGGAACCGTGTTGCGTGCGCTATCACCCTTGCGGCCTTTTCAACAAGTGCGCTCTTGCCGCACTCCGCTCGCGCCGATGGGCTGCAGCAAGACTCCTATCGCAGCGTCGTGAAAGATGTCAGTTCAGGCATTCGCCTGGCTCGCCAGTCCGGCGAAGCTCGCGATGTTATCGAGTTTCTCAGCGAAGACCTGAGCGATTCCGACCTCCGTACCCTCGTGAGCCTTCTGGCGAGCCTCGATGTAAAATCATTGCCGAACATTAGCGTGCAAGGGTCGAGCATTCGTTTTGGGAAGCCTACCGATTCAATCCCCGAACTCAAAGTCATCGACGCCGAGGCCGGTCGCTTCCGCTTTGGAAAAAAGGAACTCATCGTCCGCGAAGGCATGAGCTTCGAAGAGTTCTATTCTCAGTTCCAGGCCCGTATCGACTCTGATTCCTCCACGCTCACAAGCTTTCTCTGGAGTCTTCTCGTCGAGAAGGCCCAAGCTTCTGAAGAAGTCGTTGTCGTGCCCGACGCCGAAATTCCGACCGACCCAACGGCACCCGCTGACGCAACGTATAATAATGAAGACCCCACTAAGAAAAAAGGTCTCTCCACCGGAGCCAAGATCGCAATTGCAGTCGGCGTTGTGCTTGTGGTCGCTCTCATCGCCTACTTGATCTACAAATCAAGCAAGGACAAAAAAGAGAAAAAAGAGAAAGAACTAGAAGCCAAGAAAAAGAAAGAAGAAAACGCACTCAGAAAATCACAAGATGATGCCGCCTACACAAGTGCCAAAACTCAGTACGATGCCGTCCGCGGTGAGTACGAAACACGCTGCGGTCACTACCCTGACGGGTACCAAATGTGGGCCATCACCTCTGAAGGTGCCAGCAAATCGGAGAAAACTTCCGCAATGAACTCTAAAGGTGCGGAGCTCGCCAGCGCCCCCTGTGCAACAAGTTCATCCGAATCAGAAGCGGTCGCGCACTAAAAAGCTAATTGGGTCCGAAGTCGTTCTGCCCTTGAGTCATGAGAGTCAGGGGGTCCACTCCAGCTGAGCGAAGCGCATCGCTCCACATGTCCTCAGACCAAGCCGCCGAATCTTCGGGCGGCTTCTGGAAAAGATTTTTGTCGGAGTACGGGATCATGATCCAAGCGCCGTTGCGGATCTCGTCTTCGAGCTGGGTTTCTTCCCACGAGGTGCAGCCCATAAAGAAAGAATGCCTGACCGTGGGATCGTCACGCGTGAGCAAGTCCTGAAAAACTTCGGTGTCAGCCGTGATCCAAACTCCGTTTGTGATCTCACCCTCTTCGTCACCGTGCTCGGTCGAGGTGTGCATCAAAAAGACCATCTCTTCTTTGACAGGTCCGCCCTTAAAAAGCGGTTCCTCGAACTCGAGCAAAGTGGCCCCTTCGGCATCCTGAATCTCGGCCACGAGTTGTGTGGAAACTTCGTCCTGATTGACGAAGGGCTTGTTGAGCATGAATCCAAAAGCACCCTCTTCGTCGTGCTGAATCACAAGGATCACGGCACGCGCAAACTCATCGTCTTCGAGTTGCGGCAAGGCAGCAAGAATGTAGGGCGTTTCGGTCACGCCCCCACTCTATGGGCGCTTCTCGGCAGGCGCAAGCCACGGTGCCAAGAAATCTCTGCGTCAGCTGGATTTGAGGGTCTTCGGAAGAAGGTTATTAAGGCGCCCCGGGACACGCTTTCCAACACCCACGCAGCGCCCCCTCCAAAACACGTCGCACTCCTCACTCGGCCTGGTGTCCATCGGCAGCACGAGCGCTTCTCCGCGCAAGTAAGCCTTCAATCGCAATTCATCTTCAATCTCAAAAATCAGCTTCGAGCGAAGAAGTGCGCGCGCTGACATTGCCTGCGCATAGGAATCCAGCTCTGCGTCCCAGCCTACAAGAGCGTGGCGCACGACATGCTTCGCATCGAAATCGGAATTGTTCACAGCTTCACGAGAGGCAGCAACATCCGAGCCCTTTTGCAGAAGTGCCCAGTATCCACCCGCCATGCCGTCTCGGTGCGGCCAGCGTCTTTGCTCGCGCCGAAGCGTCCACTCAGAATTCTCTGCAAGAAATTTTTCAATGCGATCTTCGTTCTCATCGCGAGAATACGTGCACGTCGAATAAATAAGGCGTGCTGTCTCACCGGCGAGCTGGGCTGCGGCCGCAAGCAATTTGTCCTGAATCTGAGCGCAACGCCTGACCTCGGAATCTCGCACATCGTCTCGCTTCTCGCTGCGCTTAAAGAAAAGACTTTCACCACTGCAGGGAGCATCAATTAAGATACGATCAAAAGTAATTCGCAGCAAACCCGGCAGGCGCTCGCCCGCCGCCGCATAGACCGTCACATTCTCCGCACCATGCCTCGCAAGAAGAGCATCGAGTTTCTTTGCGCGCCGGGTGTCGGGTTCATTGGCCACGAGCCAGCCGCCTCCACCGAGAGCTTCTGCGATCTGAGTGGATTTGGCTCCGGGTGCGGCGCACATATCGAGCACTCGGTGCCCCTCTTGCACGCCCAAAGCCGACACCACTTCACTGGCTCCGGCTTCTTGGACAAAGAGCAAACCGGCTCCCATTAGCGGATGCGAATCCAGAAGGCGTACCTGCTCGGGATCTACAAACCAAGCCTCCGGACTCCAATCTGGCGACTCAGGACTCGTTTTGCCGAAGAGCAGGGTGCGTAGATCTTCGATTTCTGACGCCTGCGGTTTTTTCAGGCGATTCCACCTCAAAACTCGTTGGGACTTCTTTAAATCGCTCCCCACGCAGTTCCAAAATTCGAGACGCTCCGCTTCATCAACCAAAACGCGCTCGAGCCGACGAGAAAATTCGCGTGGTCGGGCAGAAGTCTGCGTGATTTGGGGGGGGGATTGCTTAGCCACGGACACAGTAATAGTCTCCCGAGGCATGATTTGGGAAGAAAGTTCACTCTTCAAAAACGCAGTTAAACAACTCGATCGCGCGGCCGCGATCATGAACCTCGATCCAAACGTTCTCACGCGCTTGCACACACCCAAGCGCGCGTTGATCGTGAGTGTCCCGGTTCGCATGGACGACGGACACATCGAAGTTTTCGAGGGCTACCGCGTTCACCACAACATGTCGCTTGGGCCAGCCAAGGGTGGTATCCGTTACCATCCCGACGTCAACCTCTCCGAGGTTTCGGGTCTGGCGATGCTCATGACCTTCAAGTGCTCGCTCATGAGTCTTCCACTCGGCGGCGCCAAGGGCGGCATCCGTGTTGATCCCGGACGCCTCTCGCGCACCGAATTGCAGCGCATGACCCGTCGCTACACCACCGAGATCATGCCGTTTATTGGTCCCGAAAAAGATGTCCCCGCTCCCGACGTAGGCACCAATGCCCAAGTCATGGCTTGGATCGTCGACACCTACTCGCAAATTAAGGGCTACTCCGTTCCCGGAGTTGTCACGGGCAAGCCTATTGAGATCGGCGGATCGCTTGGTCGCGTCGAAGCCACAGGCCGCGGCGTTGTCTACACACTTATCGAAGCCGCCAAGTTTAAGAACATGCCTCTCGATGAGCGCACCACCGTCGTCATCCAAGGCTTTGGTAACGTGGGTTCTGCTGCCGCGAAGAAGATCTCCAAGATCGGCTGCAAAGTCGTCGCAGTCTCTGACGTGAGCGGCGGCATCTATAATAAGAACGGCCTCGATCTCGATCACTTGAACGACTTCCTCGCCAAGAACAAAGTCCTCAAAGGATATCCCGAAGCTGAGTTTGTCACGAACGCTGAGCTTCTCGAACTACCTTGCGACATCTTGATCGCTGCGGCGATGGAAGGCCAGATCACCGAAGCCAATGCCAACAACATCAAAGCTAAGATTATCGCCGAAGGCGCCAACGGTCCCACGACCGACAACGCCGACGAGATTCTCTTTGATCGCGGCGTCCACGTGATCCCCGACATTCTCGCCAACGCGGGCGGGGTCACGGTCTCGTACTTCGAATGGGTCCAAGGCCTGCAGCAGCTCTTCTGGTCCGAAAAAGAAGTGAACAACAAACTCTGGGACATCATGAGCAACACCTACGGCAAGGTCCAAAACATCGCGATCGACAAGAAGTGTTCGATGCGCACGGCGGCCCTCATCTCGTCGGTGGATCACCTGTCCAAAGCCATGCTTCTCAGGGGCTTCTTCCCCTAAGCAAATCCCCATCCCTAAAAACCGAAAGGCCTCGAGCAACAAAGCTCGAGGCCTTTTTCATTTTCAAAAAGCGATGGCCCAAAAGTCCAACACGGCGATCCACTAGGAATCGAAGCTTGGACCGGCCAAGCCTCAAAGGCCCCCAGGGCAAGTGCAAGCAAAGCAAGCACAAGCCCGAAGTCCCCACCCACCCGCAAGTGCAAGCAAAGCAAGCACAAGCCCGAAGTCCCAACACCAAGGGCTCCCACGTCCAAAACCAAGCAGATTTGTCGCAAATTTCGCGGAAGAACCGCAGCGTAGCCAGCGGCTACGTGAGGACGCTTCCGTGAAATTTGCGGCGAAGCTGCGCCGGTTTTCGACGTGGGAGTAAGGGTCGGTCGCGCGGGTCTGTAAGCCGGATTCTGTCTTCAAAAGGCCAGCGACCGACGGCGCCATCACCTTATGGAGAGAATCATTTCTCTAGGCCTAGGATTGCTCCTAGGCTCCAGCACCCTACCCGAGACTCCAAACGGTGCGGATCACACCTCGTCTCCTATTTGGGCTTGCTCCTCGCAGAAGTTTACCTGTTTTCACTCCAGCAGCTCCCCGAAAGTCTCCCGTTCCCGACTCTCGGCTCAATGCCCTGGACATTCTCTCTGTTGCACTGGTCCTCGGGTTATAAGCCTTGCGACTCTTTCCCCGGACGGCCGTTAGCCGCTGCGATATCCTATGGAGTCCGGACTTTCCTCGAGCTCGACGAACCGAAGTTCGTTCCGATCGCGATTCTCCGACCCGCGCTTAATCCAAGATATAAAGAAATCAAAGAGGGCCGTCGAGGGGAAAAGATCCTGGAGGCCCCTGACGGGCGTCGAAGGACTCCTCAGCCAAAATCTTAAGATTGTCCTCAGGCCCGACCCAATAAAGCCTCTTCTGACTTCGGGCCTGAAAGAGATCACTCTCATAAACCTGCTCAAACACAATCATCCAGTACTTAGAGTGCTTGTAAACCCGAAGGTTTCGGACGCCGACCTTGATGAACTTGTAACGCTTATTGAGAGAGTCTTTGTACGCACGCCAACGATTAAGGCTCATACCCCGTGAATAAAGTTCGTCATGATAAAAAGCCAAATAGCGGTCCGTGTCCTGCGAGCTCCATGCCGCCGCCCATTCCATCACCCGCTTGCCAGCGGGTCCTTCGGGATCCACGAGACCCAGGGGACTGATCTTAGAAGACTCGTCAACGACAACCACCACGGTGTGTTTGGGCCTCAGCCACCGCATGAGTTCGACGACTTCCGTGTTGCCCATCGCAACGCAACCACGAGTGTCAAAACGCTTGTCGAGCCGACTATCGGAATCCACTCCGTGGATCCAAATTCCAGATCCGGTCTGCGAGTTGATGTGGTCCACGGGATTGGGATAATTGAGTGAGGCTGCCGCAGGCCCATGGAGGCTCGCCACGAGTTGCGAGCGCGACACAAAACCTTCGACGAAATAAATACCTTCCGGAGTTTTGCGATCACCTTCGGAGATCTTATCTCCTGCATTGAGACCCGAGATGGCTCGGAATTGTTTCAACTCACGCGAAGGATAGTCGAGACTTCTGAGGCTCAGAAGATTTGCAGCCTTGTCGACATAGACGTAAAAATCACCCGAATTCAGCAGAGCTTCGTTGGGATTCGGGACAAGCTCAGAAGCATGCAGCGCCGCAGAGCCAACGATTACAAAACCAAGTCCTGCAACCCTGAGGTATGAAAACAGCCCACGTCCGCCCATAGAATTTCCCCCAGTCTAGGACCAGTTCATAAACTTCACAAGCGAGGCAAAACTAAGAAGCTAGGAGCGAAGGGTTTCGGCGACTGAGAACGAGAAGCCGCGTCGCACCGGAAGCCATGTCGACACGAGGGCCAGCAAAAGCACCGTCGCGCCCAAAATTCCGGTTCGAGCCCAACTCCAACTCACAGGAATTGAGGTCGAGTAGTAGAACGAGGGAAGCTCGACCCAGCCCGACACCAACTTGCAGAAAACGAAGGAGCCTAGCGCCCCCACAAGAACAGCCACAAGTCCCAGCAAAGCGCCTTCGATGAGAAAAAGTCTCTGCAATTGCTCGCGCGTCGCCCCAAGACCCCGGAGCAAGGCCATCTCTCGACTCTTCTCCGCCAATCGAACCGACATGGCCATATAGAGAGCAAAACTCGAGAGAAGCACCACAAAAAACACCGCTAGACTCATGACGGTCTTTTCCATTTTTAGTGAATACCAAAGCGCAGCGTCGGCCTCCTGCCATGATTTGAGCTGAAGTCCCAGTTTCTGACTCAAGCGAGCACGCAAAACTTCGCTTTGCTCAGGGTCGTGGAGTTGAATCGAAACAAACGAAAACGCGTCTTCCAGCCCCAACCACTCTCCCAAAGTGCGCCTAGAAACGCGAATGAGCGTTTTGTCCATTTCGTAAAGCCCCGACTCGAAAAGACTCGTAACCTGGAAACGCAACGGAAACTGTTCAAGAGCCCACGCCGATCGAACACGCAGGCGATCTCCGGGACCAGCCTCAAGCTGAGAAGCGAGCTCGACGCCCACGTCAGCCCGATCGCCTAGGACCTCATCGCGTCCTTCGAGCACAGCTCCGCGCTGACGTCCGATTGCGACAGGCTCGGCGTCGGTCCCGTCTTCGGGGCCAAGTCGTTCCACCAAAGCTTCGGAGCGCAAATAGGTTTCGACACGCTTCAGATCAGAGCCCGCTTCAAGGCGAATGCTTGCAAGCAGCGACTCAGCGCCGGATCGAGGACGGCCCTCCCATAGTAGATGAGGTTTTTCGAGGAGAATCTTTTCGCGGATTTGGTTCTGCATGCCCGACATGATCGAGAGAATACTCACCCAGGCAAACACGGAAAGCGACAGGCCAAGGAAGGCAAAGAGGTTCATCCACCTTACGGCAGGGCGCGAAGCCTTACCTGACAGATGTCGTTTTGCGAGAAGCCAAATCCAGGAGCCTTTCATGCCCCCGAATCTCAACACTGTCTCGGTCGAGGATCAAGGGGAGTCGGGTTTTGAATCCGAAGCCGACGCTGGGGTACGCGCTTCTTGCTCCTCGCGCACCTCTTTCACGCCACCACGAAGCAGAAAACTGCGCTGCATCGCCTGCAAAGTCACCACACTCTCTTTGAGCGCCTTGGCAAAAGTCGGCAGAGTCTCTTGGAACTCTCCTGACATCGAGTTCAGACGAGGCAGGGCCTTGTTGAGTTCGCTCATAACGGATTCCATTTCGCGACTCGACTTAGAGAGATTCGAAAGCAGAAGTTTTGTTTCATTCGTGCCGAGCACGTCCGTACGAAGAGTGCGCACGTCTTTGGCGAGGTTTTCGATTCCCACAAGACTCCGGTGAAGTTGGGAGTACAGAGAAGCGAGATCCTGACCCTTTCCTCCTGCGGCACCTACGAGCACTTTCAACTGGTCCATAAGCAACTGAAAGGTTTCAAAATACTGTGTCATGTGGCCTCCGCTCAGGAGGTCGGTGATTTCCATCGTTTCGTGCCCAAGAAGCTCTGACCCTGGCTTCAGAACTGCCCGGTCTCGAGATCCGGGTGAAAGAGCGATGATTTTTTCGCCGATGACAAAGGTGCGTTCCGAAGTTGCGGTCGCGTCTTCATGCAACTGTGCCGCGTACTTACTCAGCACACTGACACCGACTTCGACGCGGCCTTCCTCGTCGAGATCGACAGATTTCACTTCACCGACTTTGAGACCCGTGAGCAAGACGGGAGTTCCTACAAAAAGTCCGTTCGCAGTCGGGAAACGCACGGTGAAGGATTCTCTGGGCAGGAACCACCCTTGGCGCCAAGCCGCCCCAAAAACCATCGTCCCGAAAAGCAGCGAGGCCGAAAGGCTGAAGATCCATAGTGTTCGATTTTCTTTCATGCAGCACCCAAATTCTTTCTGAGTTCTTCGATCCAAGCGCGACAGGCATGCCACCGCTCGGATTCCAATTCTGTAAGCAACGCTTCACCCCCTTGAGCCATGTAGCCCTCGGGACTTCCATCGTAAATCACGCGCTCACCTTCAAACACGATCCAGCGAGAAGCATGTCGTTTCGCAAGCAACCAGTCGTCGGTATCCATCACCAAGGTTCGTTGAGAACCCTCAAGAATTTGCTCGAGTGTTTCAGAGAGCGCCTGCCAACCGCGATCATGCAGACCCTGCGAAGGATTCTCCATGAGCAGAATCACGGGCTTCGTGAGAAACGCCAAACAGAGCGAAGCCAAACGCAACTCGAGGCGACCCAGTTCCGAAGGGCGCTTATTGAGTGCGCTCGCTTCGAGACCCACACGCAATGCAGTCTCTTCAACGACTCGACTCGCCCCTTCGACAAGTCCCGAGTTGTGGTCGCCATATTTGAAACGGAATAGTGTTTCCAGCGATTCGCGCACGCTCACATTTGAAAGAAGTCCTTCACTCTCGAGACTGACACCAATTTTTCGTCGCAATTTCTTTGAGAACAAATCGCACCACGGATTGCGCTCGTTACGTAGAGGAAGATCTTCCCCATCGACACTCAATCGTCCCGATAAGGGAGCACTAAGACCCGCCATCGATCTAAATAGAGCCTGGCGGAAGTCGCGGTTTGAGCCCAGGAGCGCCACACGTTCTCCGGATTTGATATCGAAGTCCGGCATTCGGCACAAAGCACTGCTGCGCGCGCGGAGTTCGAGATTATGCCCCTGCCACAAAATCTTGGCCATCACATGAGCCCTCCGATTCCCCAGCGCTGCGCGAGACTCATGTAGTAAATGACGGAAAGACAGATCTGAAGGCCGAACGCCATGAGGAAAGACGCGACGACAGCCTGCGTTGTGGCCTGCGGAATTTCATAATGGCGACCGGAAATGCGAAGTCCGTAAAAACACGCAAGACTAAAAACCACAAATCCTGTCCCTAGCGTCTTCACCAGAAAAATCAGGATATCCACAGGCCCGAGGGCATTGAGAAGATCCACGAGGAAGCGGTTCCATGGCAGGACCACAAAAAATTGGGCGACGCCAAAACCCACCGCGAGCGCAATCCACACAAAATGCATGGTGAGAAACGTCAGAGCCAAGGCTCCCCCAGCCACACGCGGGAACACGAGATAGCTGAGCGGCGAAATCCCCGAGGCCTTGAGCATTTCGATCTCACCGTTGGCTTTCATCGAAGAGAGCTCCGAAGCCACAGCCGACACCGACCTCGAGATCACAATGAGCGCTGTGAGCAAGGGTCCGAGTTCGCGGAAAATTGCAGCGACAAGCAGCGGCCCGAGTGCCTGTGAGCCCCCGAAACGTTGAAGTTGCGCAGCGCTTTGCGCGACGGTCATAAGACCAACAAAAGTCGCCGCCACCGCCACCAGACGCAGGGCCTGCTGGCCTGTGAATCTTACCTGCCGAGCGATCACGCGACGGACGTCCCCGCGGGTCAGCACGCGGTCACGCACGACGGAAGCAAAAAGCTCCTCGACAAAGCTCGTAAAAAAAGTCGCGAATGAAGGATTCACCTTCTCCATTTCGGAACTTTTCGAAGATAAGATGAAGGCATCCATGGTTTTTTGCCGCCAAGCTTCTGACGCGATCCGGCCTCTCTGCATCGCGGCATTTTTGGTGTCCCAAATTCCCTTTGCAAACGCGAATAGCTCCTATGACGCGTACTTCCCTCGGGGCCAATACCCCGAGCTTTCCGACGTCCAGGCGATCGACCAGGGCGGCATCGCCCCCAAACCTGGCCTGGTGAACGAAATCAAAACGCTCTCCAAGGAAATTTCCGACAGCGTCAAAGAAGTGGCGCAAAAGCGAAACCTCACTTGCTTCGGGGATCCGTGTCTCGTCCAAATTTTCCCGCTGATGTACTCAAAACCTGATTCAGGGTTTTTTGGAGGGTTCCGCGCGCGCCTCACCAACATCTCGCGCCAGAACCCGTTTCTCTACATCATCAACACCCAAGTTATTCGCTCTGATTCGGCCCAGTGGATCGCAGCCGTGGGCGTCGACGTGCCACAAATCGAACTCGGCTTCGTCCGTCCTCGCGTGAAGCTACGCGCCTCTTATGCGCGCAGCACTGAGTTTCGTTACACAGGTGAAGGACCCGACTCTTTCGTTTTCAGCAAACGCCCCGACGAGGACAAGCGCTACTCGATCAACGAGACCGCGGCGGGCGGCACGCTTCTACTCCCACTCAGAAGCGTCGATGATCGTAGCTTCGGCCTCTACGGCTCCTATGACTACTCGCGGGCGCGCAACAACCCTTTTGAGAGCCCTACCAACTCGCTGCTCTTCAATCTCAAACCCGAGGCTTACCAAGGAGGCACCTTTCGCTCAGCGGGCTTCGGTCTTTACTTCGACACTCGCCCCACGGAAACGCTCACTCGCAGCGGGGGCGCTCTCGAGCTCGGGGCGACAGTGGGCATGCTCGAGTCCGATCCCAAAAAGTTTTCGTATCGCTTCACTCTCATCGACCGCCGCTACCAAAGCCGAGGTCGCTGGACGCTCGCGCACCGCCTCACGATGGACGGCCTTGTAGGCAACAGCCCTTTCTGGGAACGGGCGGGTGTCGGCGGCATCGACCCGATCCGCGACGTTTCAGGATCGGGAATTCTCAAAGCCTACACCGGAGGCAGGTTCCACGAAGACTTCAAGTTTCTCGAATCACTCGAGCTACGTGTGCATCAAAACGAATTTCGAATCGTTGGTTTGCGGGGCGATCTCGCAATTATGCCTCTGGCAATCGACGGAGGACTGCTGAGCCGCCTCTTTGCTTGGTCCCTGGCTTCGGGCCTCGATGTGGTCTGGAACCGAAGCTTTCTCACGCGCTTCTACGTCGCCTTCACCGAGAACGAATGGGCGATGCGTTTGAAATTTTCCCAAGAATTTTAAAACATGATCTAAAACTCAACTTGCGACGCAAAAGCGATTCCAACCCGCCTGAACGAAGACTCAAGCGCAGATGCTGCCGAGGTCGAAGATTTAACTCTGTCCTGAAATTCAAAATCGAGGAAAAGAAAATCCTCCCGAGAAGCGCCTTCCCCTAGGCTCATGCCTACGGACTGTCTCAAGCGAAAACTTCGAGCGCCAACACGCACCAAAGGAGCGACCGCGACCTGCGTGTCGAGAAGCAAAGACCATAGCGGATAACGCACGCTCGATTGCAGCATCGGCTCCCAGGCCTCCAATTCAGCATCTTGTTCCCAACGCAGCGATGGCAACCACTCAAAGGACGAGCCAAGCGACAGACTTAGGCCCGCGCCAAGTCCCCCGCCCCATTTTCTTTGAGAACTGAGCATCGAGAGAGACTGAAAGTCTCCCGCCAGCACAAAACGCTCGCGGCCAAACCACTGCTCGGCTTCAAAACGATTCCAAAGATAACTACGACTTGAGGCACCCGTAGAACCACTGCCGATGAGCCAGGAGAGGCGCGTCGGCTCTGCACCAAGAGGGCCCGCGGCTCCCACAGACAAAGCCATGAGAACAGAGCATAATGCCATGCGGCTAAAGGCCTTTCTGTTTGACTCTCCCACTCCCGTCGATCATATCCAATGCGTCGAAGGAAAGGAATTCTCCATGGCAGGTATCAATAAAGTTATCTTGGTGGGCAACCTCGGAAAAGACCCCGAAGTGCGTCACACCCCAAACGGCCAAGCCGTCGCCAACTTCAGCATTGCAACCAGCGAGGCTTGGACTGACAAAGGCGGACAAAAACAAGAACGCACCGAATGGCATCGCATCGTGGCTTGGGGCAAGCTCGCAGAACTCTGCGGCAAGTACCTCGCCAAGGGCCGTCAGTGTTACATCGAGGGCAAGCTCCAAACGCGTGCCTGGGACGACAAAGACGGCGGCAAGCGTTACACAACCGAAGTGGTCGCGAACACCGTTCAGTTCCTCGGCGGCACTGCTGGGGCGGGCGCTGGCGCAGGTCGTGGCGATTTCGCCGGTGGCCAAGAGGAAGACCCCTTCGGTCCCCCTCCTAGCTTCGACGGCGGCGGCTCGTCGGGCGGCATGAGCGACGACATTCCCTTCTGATCTTAGGAGGCGAGGAGATTGCCGAGGTAAACTTTCCAACTCTCAGGCACCTGTTTACGGAGCAAGAGAATGTCCGGAATAAAATTCATCGGCAATTTTGAGGGGCGCCTCATCAGAGGCATTCCTGCCTCTTCTGGCGTCCTGGAACCCTTGTTCTGATTGCAAGTCCGACAAGAGGTCACCAAGTTTTCCCAGGTTCCTGGCCCGCCCCGAGTGACCGGAATCACGTGATCCAGAGTGAGAAGTTTTGCGGGCAGTTGTTTTTCGCAGTACTGGCAGCAGTAGTTGTCGCGCAGAAAAATATGAGATCGGGAAAAAGACACTGTACGACGTTCCCTGCGCGGTCGGACATATTGCCTCACGCGAATCACAGATGGGACCGCGAAGCTCGAGCTGATCGTGTGAACCTCGACGGAGTGATGATCCAGAACGTCGACTTTCTCCGACAGCCAAAGCAGCATCGCTCTTTGCCAAGAGATGATTTTCACGGGCTCGTAACCCGCGTTAAGGACGAGGACTCGTGTTCTCGTCAGGACCGATCCAGACGTTGCCATCTTCCTTATATTGTAGCAAAAAAGAGGCTCTCGCCTAGGCCAGGAAGATGACAGAACCCAAGAAGCGCAGGAAACCTCTAGAAATCCAAGCTTCTAGCCAGGCTAGTCAGCTCCCGGTACCCACCAAAGAACGCGATGTCTTGCAGATTTACATCCGCGAACTCTCTCGCCTTAAGCTTCTCACCCCCGATGAAGAAAAGAAGCTCACCACCGAATACGCCCTGACCCAAGACCCAGCTCTGTTTAAGCGCCTCGTTCAGGCCAACCTGCGTTTTGTGGTGAAGATTGCTTTTGAATATTCGCGCTACGGAGCCAAGGTGATGGACCTGATTCAAGAAGGCAACCTCGGCCTCATGAAAGCGGTGCGTGATTTCAACCCCTACAAAGAGGTCCGCCTCACGACCTACGCCGTGTGGTGGATTCGCAGCTACATGCAGGATTACCTCATTCGCAACTGGTCGCTCGTGCGCATCGGGACGACCGCCGCTCAGAAAAAACTTTTCTATCGTCTCAAGAAAGAACAACAGCGACTTGAGAGCGAAGGAATTCGCCCCGAACCTCGCCAGCTCGCGATGAATCTCGGTGTCGAAGAGCGCGACGTGAAAATGATGCAAGAGCGCTTGTCAGGTGGAGATGTTTCGCTCACGCTGCCCACCGACGAATCTTATGACAGCATCGCCGATTCCTCGGCACTTGCGAGCGATAAGATGGACCAAACAGAGCAGTCCGAGTTGTTCAAGAAAGCGCTCGAAGAATTCGTCAAAGAACTCGACGAGAGAGAGGTGGCCATTTTCCGAGGACGCCTGCTCTCTGAGAATCCACGAACTCTCCTCGAAATCGGAGAAGATTTCAAAATCACTAAAGAGCGCGCTCGTCAGATCGAAGAGAAAATCAAGAAAAAGCTCAAAGACTTTCTCGCCGAGAAGTATCCGGATATTTCTGTCGACTAGATTTTCTTAAGGAGCGCAACTTCTGATTGGTACTGAGCTTGAACCACGTCGGCGCCATAGATCGACTCAAGACGCTTGATTCCAAAATGATACTCGGCCGCTTGCCCAAAGAAATTTGCAAACGCGAGGTTGATGCCCGCGCCGCCCACAACCCCAATCACGGGTGCCAGCTGTGCGACGAATTTCTGCGAAACTCGCACGCCAAACGCTTCTGAGATGGCCGCCACCACACGCACCACCGCCGGTGCCGATTTGTGCTCAACACCTAGCAACAATTGCTTTGTGGGAATCCCAAGCATCGCGCTCGCAGCGTTCCTTAGAAGTGAGGCCATCGCAAGGCGGCTGGAAATGTAACTCGAATCCATGCCGTCATCGGTCTTCGAGGGGCCCCCGATCGCAAAAACAAAGAGGCACTCCAAGAGCACCGCAGGATCTTTGAGATCAAAGCCGTAATCGCTGGCCGTGGAAGCGATCGAGCGCATGATGAGCGACGTCGACACCGGAAGTTCAATCGCTAACGCAAGAGGCCCGAAGACGCCCCCCACTCCGCCTGAAAGTGCCGCTGCCGCCGAATGAGAATTCCGACTCACTCGACTTTTCTCAGACACTTCAACGATCGAAAAAATCTCCAACTTCTCGGCCGACGGCGCGATCGTCTTTACGGCAAGCGTGAGTGATGCTTCAATCGCTTTGCGAGAAGCTTTGAGAGCTGAGGCCTTCACGGACTCAGGCAATTTTGAGAGAGCTCTTTCAACGCCACTCCCGAGACCACTGAGCACTCGCGTGAAAGCGCCAGGAACTTCAAAGAAGCGAACAGCGTCCCGGATAAAGTTGATTTCCTCGGGGTTCATTGCAGATTCAGAGCCTAAGGGATTAGCCCGCCCAGGCCAAGTGATACAGCGTTATGCCAAACTTACGGTCTAAATCATGGCACTCATCAAAAATCTCCATCATTCCGACCTCATCATTGGGCGCAACTCGGAAGCTCAAGCACGCAGTTTTTACTGCTCAGTCTTGGGCTTTTCGGAAATCCCCAAACCCGAAGATCTCCGCAAAAATGGCGGGCTCTGGCTCACGCTAGGAACGCTTCAGATCCACCTCAGCGTTCAGGATGGATACGATCCTCGCGCGACCAAAGCTCACCTAGCTTTTGAGGTCGAGCTGCTATCGAAGGTTAAAGATCTCGTCATTTCTCAGGGACTCAAGTGGTCGGACGGATCCCCCATTCCCGGATTTGTCCGCGGCGACACGCGTGATCCTTTCGGCAATCGACTCGAGTTCTTGCAAGCGACCTGACCCCTATGTCAAAAGTGGCTTGATAAACCTCGCCAGAGACTCGGTTTAACGAGCATCAGACAACGTCGGTCAAGCCACTTTTGACACAGACCCCGACCCTGATTCAGCATCAAAATGTTGCGGGCACCTGCGTGTCGAGCGTCCCAGAAATCACCAAGCTCTACTAGACTCCCCTCTCATCTCTTGAGATGATCGCTCGCATGTCCGACGCGACCAAGCCCGCTCAAAATCTACCCTCTCCCGAACTCATGGCAACCCTCGTTGCGCTCTGCAAACGACGCGGTTTTATTTTCCCCGCCTCAGAAATTTATGGCGGCATACAAGGATTTTTTGATTACGGCCCCTTAGGCGCAGAGCTCAAAAAGAATATCAAAGACGCTTGGTGGCAAGACATGGTCCAGCGCCGCGACGACATCGTGGGCCTCGACTCTGCAATCATTCAGCACCCCAAAGTGTGGCACAGCTCGGGACACGTCGGCGGCTTCTCGGATCCTATGGTCGACTGCAAAGTCTCCAAGCTTCGATACCGCGCAGACCAACTCTTTTTCGGACAAGTGATCGTCGCAGGAGAGACCGTTGGCTACGTCAGCGTCCTCGAAGACGCCACCATGCAGTCGGAGGCCGACGAGAAAGCCCTGAAGATCAAAAAGAAACTCGCTAAGCAGGGCGAGCTCGCACCGGTACAGCTCAAGTCCTACATGGATGCCCGCCCCGAGGAATACGCTCTCGTTCCCAGCCCCGCCACCGGAGAGCCCGGCTCGCTGACACCCCCTCGCGCTTTCAACTTGATGTTCCAAACTCAAGTCGGTCCCGTTTCAGACGACGCGAGCGTTGCGTACCTGCGCCCCGAAACGGCTCAAGGCATTTTCGTAAACTTCAAGAACGTCACCGACTCGAGTCGCGTGAAAGTCCCCTTCGGTATCGCTCAGATCGGCAAGGCTTTCCGCAACGAGATCACGCCTCGCAATTTCATCTTCCGCTCACGCGAGTTCGAGCAAATGGAGATGGAGTATTTCATTCCTCCCGACGACGACATCTGGCCCAAAGCTCACCAGGAGTGGATCCAGTGGTGTAAGAACTGGCTCATCTCGATCGGACTTCGGGAAGAGCTCATTGGCGCCGACGTGCACCCTTCCGATAAGCTCGCCCACTACTCCAAAGCTTGCACAGACCTCACCTTCAAGTATCCCTTTGGCGAGCAGGAGCTCTGGGGAATCGCTGTGCGCGGTAACTTCGACCTGACCCAGCACCAGGCCGGAAGCGGCAAGTCGCTCGAGTATTTCGACGAAGCCCGCAAAGAGAAATACACACCCCACGTGATCGAGCCCGCAGTAGGCGTCGACCGTATTTTCCTAGCCCTTCTCGTGTCGGCCTACTACGAGGACGAGATGGACGGCGAGAAACGCGTCGTCTTGCGTCTGAGCCCACGTCTTGCGCCCATCAAGGTCGCCATTTTGCCTCTCGTCAAAAACAAGCCCGAGCTCGTGGCCTTTGCGGACAAGCTCCATGCCCAGCTGCAACGTCGCTACAACGTCTTCTACGACGCCGCAGGCGCCATCGGTCGCCGCTATCGTCGCATGGACGAAGTGGGCACTCCCTTCTGCGTGACCGTGGATTTCGACACCATTGAGAAGGACAACAAAGTCACGCTTCGCGAACGCGACAGCGGGGCCCAGACGCGCCTGAGCGTCGAAGAGCTTATGAAGACCCTTGAAGACCGCATTCTTGGACCTTGATACGTCACAGATCGCAATCTCATCTCAGTTTTTAACGCCGAAGGTCACTGGAAAAATCGCGCTGGAACAGCCTGCCTCGGCGATGCCGGCCCCGAAGACCGCCGAAATTAAGATTGTGTGAAATTGATCGTACGGTCCCTGTTGAACTTGTTTTGTGAATTCAAGGCCCCGATAAGATCTCATGCGTCTGTGGCGATGGCCTCTTTTGTTTTTAGCCGTCTACGGAACCCTCTGGATTCATGCACGCCTCAATGTCACAAGCCCTACCCCCCTGCGAGCAGACGCTGACACCCTTCCTGTTCCTGAAATTGGAGCCCCCGATGAACCGGTACTCGAGCAAATGCTTAGCGAAGATCCACACTCTGAATCAAGTCTGAGCTATGCCTTAGCAAAATTCGGATCTCCCGCAGAAACGGAATTTGAATCCTCACTCGCGCGAATTCAGTCCTTGCGACACGATCCCGAAGTCCTGCAGTCCGCAGTCAAAGAGGAACTCCTGCGCCTCGACTCAAGTCAGGTAATCGAACGAAGTATCCTCCTTCGCGAAGCCTACCTCGCCTTCGACCACGATCAATCCCCAGAGATGGAGGTTCTTCTCGAAGAGGAAAGACTGTGGGCAGCTGACAATGCCTCGGAAATCTCGGATCAGGCAACTTTACAAGGCTACCTCGCCGAGCTCACACGCTTTAGTATTCAGAATTGCGAGACTGCTCCTCTGAGGAAAGAAATTCTCGCCGACCTGATTCAGAAATTTTCAGAGAATCCCGCAGCGCTCAGCGCCATTCGTAGCAGCATCCTTCAATATGCTGAATGGGACCTCCCTGAATTGATTCGACGTGCACCGGCTTCGGCACAAGACTTTCTGAAAGGAAGTTCTCCATGAACAAGATTACAAAAAAACGACAACAGTTTCTGATCAACTCAGCATTTCAACTGAGCGTGATTCGACAAATGCTCGTGCTCACGGGACTTGTAATCGGGATCTTTTACGCCGCCAACTTTTATCACTTCTGGAGCCTGAAGGCTCAAGGCCTCGCTCTAGGCCTCCCACCAACGCACGTTTTTTTTAGATTTCTTCAAGAACAACAACGCACCATGGACCTCATCTTTATCGTCACCGCTTTGCTCACTCTGCTTACGATCGTAGGATTTGGCCTCTTTCTTTCGCATCGAGTGGCCGGTCCGCTCTATCGATTGAAGCAATATTTGGCCGAAACCCCCGTCGAGGGTCAAGCGCAAGAGCTCCTCAAGTTCCGCGATGGGGACTATTTTCCCGACGTGGCCGACGCGATCAACTCTAGACTTTCGAAAAGTTCCAAAACGTCCTCAACGCCCTGACCCGCAAAATTATTCTTCTCTAAATCCACTCTGCACGAACGCCAACTCTCGTCTAAGATACCTGGCGGATGATCAATTCTGCTCACGGCCGCAAGGCTCTACTTGGCGCGAGTGTTCTGTTCTGTTTCGCTACAGGCGCAAACCCTCTACAGGACTATGTCGAAGCCAAAATTCGCGAGAACCCGAGTGTGGTCGAAGCAGAGCAAGCTCTACGGGGTGCCGAAGCGACTGCTCGTCTGAGCGCTTCCGCACTTTATCCGAAACTCAGTGCCAATTGGTCTTCGTCTCAGAACGACAGCACCGACGGATTTCACAATCTCCTCAGCCTTAACGGAGATCAAACACTTTTTGGCGGTGGATCGGAGTACGCCGAGCTCAGCGCAGCTCACAAAGGCGTCGAGCTGGCAAACCTCAAGCTCGCGGACACTCGGGACCAGGTCCTGGCTCAGTACGCCTTAGCCATCACGCGACTCGCCGTCCAAAAGGAGCGCCTTCAGGTTCTTCGAAAAGTGAAGCTAGCCCAACAAGACCGCATGTCTGAGCTGAAGCGACGTTTCCGGCTGGGTCAGTCACGAGAGCCCGACCTTCTGCAGGTCGAAGTCGAAAGCTCCCGTCTCGACCGACGAATCTCTGATACAGAAAGTGCCTTAGACCGCTTCGAATTCGAGATCCGAAACCTGCTGCTCTTAGAGCCCGCAGACATCGCGAGCCTTCACACTCTTCTCAATCCGCAAGCCGTGAGACTCCTCATCGTCGGCCTCCGAACTCGACCCGAATACCGAGTCGCATCTCTCAAGCTTAGCACCGAGCAACTCTCCGACAAGGTACGCTCGTCTTGGCTTCGGGCCCTCCCGAATCTGGGACTCTACGGACAGACAAATCTCATTCGGCCGAGCTCAACGAGCAACCAGTGGGAGTGGGGCCTGAAAGCTTCCTGGACTTTCTTCGAGGGCTTTAGGACACCCGCTGAGGTCGCCCAAGTCCAGTCCCAAAAAATCGTGGCTGAGCGCAGGCTCTTCGCCTTCGAGCACCAGAAAAGCACCAACCTCGCACGACTCAGCCGCGAAACAAGTCGCGCCGAAGCCAAGAAGAATGGAATCATCGAGGACATCAAACGCGCTGAGAAGGCCCTGAAACAACAAGAACGCGACTACCGCTTGAGCGTGGTCACCGAACTCGAGGTGCAGCAAACCATCCAGTCCATGCTCGACCTCGAACTTGAACTTCTCGACATCCAAGAAGCCCAAGCACAACTTAAACTCCAGGAATTCCTTGGGGGAGAACTCATTCCATGAATCTACCTCGTCTGTCGATCCAGAACCCCGTCTTTGCGTGGATGCTGACGCTTGCAATCTTTCTCTTTGGAGGCATCGCATTCTCAAAGCTCGGCATTAGCCTTCTGCCCGATGTCGACTACCCTTATGTTTCGGTATCAGTCGACTATCCTGGAGCGGCACCTGAGCTCGTAGAAAGCGACATCACTGAGATTCTCGAAGGCGCTCTCTCTTCCGTCGAAGGCGTCCAAAAAATGAGTTCCTCGAGCAGCTACGGATCTTCGCGTGTGACTCTCGAGTTCGAAATCAACAAGGATATCAATTTTGCGCTCCAAGAAGTCCAGTCCGCTGCGCAGGCGGCCTTCCGCCAGCTCCCCGACGGCGTCGACGCGCCCTCGGTTCGCAAGACCAATCCCGAAGACCAACCCATTCTTTGGATCGCTCTTTCGGGCGATGTCTCCCAGCGCGAACTGATGCTCTTTGCGCGCAATAGCCTGAAAGACAGATTCACCTCCATCGAAGGCGTTTCAGACGTTACACTCGGGGGCTACATCGATCCCGCAGTTCGCATTTGGGTCGACCCGACGAAGCTCGAAGCTTTTGAACTCACTCACGACGACATTATTGCGACTCTGAAGGCTGAACACGTCGAGATTCCCGCAGGACGCATCACCCGAGACAAAGATGAGATCGCTCTGCGTTTCCAAGGCGAAGCTCCTGACATCGAAACTTTAGGGAACATTCCCATCACCCGTCGATCAGGTCAGCCCCTCTATCGCAGCATCCCGCTCAATTCGGTCGCTCGTGTCGAAGCGGGCCTCGAAGATGTCCGACGCTTTGCCCGAAGCGAAGGTAAAGAAGCGATTGGTCTCGGTATCACCAAACAGCGCGGTGCCAACTCGGTCGCCGTTGCCGATCGCGTGATCGCGACCGTCAATAGCATTTCACTCCCACCCGGTTACAAGCTGCAAGTCAACTTCGACACCACCCAAGCGATTCGCCATTCAATTTTCGAACTCATTTTCACCCTGTGCCTTTCTGTGGTTCTCACGGCTTTCGTATGCTGGCTCTTCCTAGGTTCACTTTCTTCGACGATGAACATCATCATCGCAATTCCCACAAGTTTACTCGGCACCTTTCTGGCCTTCAGTTGGCTTGGATACACGCTCAATAGCTTCACCATGCTCGCCCTCATTCTCGGAGTCGGCCTCGTCGTGGACGATGCGATCATGGTGCTAGAAAACATTTTCCGCTGGCGCGGCTTCGCGAAAAATTCTGCAACAGCAGCCCTGAAAGGCACCGAGCAAGTTCAAAGTCCGGCACTCGCCACTTCGATTGCCGTCATCGCCATCTTCCTTCCCGTGGTCTACGTCTCCGGCATCATCGGCGCGTATCTCGCCCAGTTTGCTGTTGCACTTTCTATTTCTGTTGCGGTCTCCACCCTTGAAGCACTCACCTTCACCCCGATGCGACTGGCAAACTTCAAAGACACAGGACCCATAAAAGGACTTCCAAAAATATTTGGCTCATGGGTGAGCCGAGGAGCAGATACTTACGCTCGGCTCGTCACCGGCCTCTACCAACATCCCTTCAAGGTTTATGGAACCCTCCTATTCGTCTGTGTAGCTTCGTTTGCCGTGGTTACGACTCTCCCCAAAGAGCTGGCGCCTGACAGCGACATGGATGCCATCAGTGCCCGCGCCGAGCTGCCGCTGGGTACTTCGCTCAGAGAAACAGGACGACGCATGCAAGACGTCGAGAGAATCATCCTCACTGAGGAAGGTGTCGCGCGCGTTTACACGATCATCGGCGGCTTTGGCGGGGGCAGCGTCAACTCCGCCAACCTCATCATTTCTCTCATTCCCAAACAGGACCGCAAACTTGGACATGTCGAGATCATGGACTCTCTTCGAAAGAAGCTGCGCGGACTCGGCCAAGATCTCACGGTGAGGCTACGTTCAAATGGCTCGAGCAATTTTGGCGGCGGACGCGGATACCCGGTCGAGCTGAATCTCAAAAGCTCGAACTGGGAATCACTCGTAGCGACCTCCAAAAAACTCGAGACTGCACTCACGGCGGATCCCGACTTTGTCGATGTTGACTCGGGCTACGAGGATGGATCTCCTGAGTTCAAGATCGTTCCCAACCGTGATCGTGCTCTTGCTCGCGGCGTCTCGCTCTCGACCGTGGCGGAGACGCTAAGCTTCGTCTACCAAGGCCTGAAGCCTGTTAAGTTCAACGACGGTGGTCGGCGAGTGAATGTGATTCTTCAGGCAGAGCCCGACAAAGTTCCCCTTCGCCCCGAAGACTTCAAGAATCTCTACGTCCGCAACAATCGCTCCCAACTCATCCCGCTCTCAGAACTTGTTGAAGTCCGTCGCGGCGAAGCCCCTATTTCAATCAGCCGCGAGAACCGCGAACGCAACATTGTGGTTTACGCCAACCTCGCTACAGGGGTCGCCATGGACCGCGGTCTTGCCAAAGCCGAAAAGATTTTTGAATCTCTGAAGCCCGCTGACGTGCGCACAGACGCCGGTGGATCTCGCGGAGGCCTCAACACGGCCTTTCGAGACCTCATTTTTGCGATGCTCCTTGGGATCGTGGTTGCGTACATGGTTCTCGCAAGCCAATACAACTCCTATCTCGATCCCGCCCTCATCCTTCTAGCGCTGCCGTTTAGTTTCGGCGGCGCATTTATCGCTCTCAAAATCGCGGGCGAAAGTCTCAATCTCTTTTCCATGATCGGGCTCCTCTTGCTCATGGGTATCGTCAAAAAGAACTCGATCATGCTCGTTGAGTTCGCAAACCAAGAGTTCGAGGATCAAAAGCATTCGGAGCACAGCTACGCACGCGCCATGACGGCGGCCTGTCAAACCCGATTCCGTCCCATTCTCATGACAGCCTTCACCGCCATTGCAGCTGCGCTCCCTCCCGCTCTCCGAATCGGAGTGGATTCGGCTTCGACGGGTTCGATGTCCGTAGGCATCGTCGGAGGGCTCCTGCTCTCCACCTTCCTCACCTTGATCGTGGTGCCTGTGAGTTACGTTCAGGTCAAAACCTGGGTTCGCAACCGAAAGCTCGCCCGACAACCTAACGCTTAGCGACACACCCCTCTTTGGCACCTTGCCAAGAGAAGGGGCCATTCGTAGAGTCCGGCCATGTCGGCCGAAAATTCCTCTTCCACCAAATTCACTTACTTCTTTGGTTCGCGCGCCACAGGCGAAAATCTCACAGAAGGCAAAGCCGATATGAAAGCCCTCCTGGGCGGCAAGGGTGCCAACCTCGCAGAAATGGCGCGACTCGGACTTCCTGTGCCTCCGGGATTCACGCTGAGCACCGAGGCCTGTCTCAGTTACTACAAATCAGGCGAGAAGTTCCCTGACGGTCTCGACAAAGAAACCTTCGCTAGGCTCGCCACGCTCGAAGAAGTTTTAGGTTGCAAATTTGGCTCTTCCGACAAGCCTTTGCTTGTGAGTGTCCGCTCCGGCGCACGAGCCAGCATGCCGGGAATGATGGACACCATTCTCAACCTCGGCCTCAATGACGAATCCGTCGTAGGTCTCGCAAAGAATTCTGAAAACCCTCGTTTTGCTTGGGACTGTTACCGTCGTTTTATTCAAATGTACTCGGACGTTGTCTTGAACGTGCACGTCTCGCAGTTCGAGTTCCTTCTGGAAGACATGAAATCCGCGCGTGGCAAGCATCGCGACGAGGACCTCACGGCCGACGACCTCAAAGAACTCGTCGGCAAGTACAAGCGCAAGGTTCTCGAAGAAACGAGCCAAGCCTTTCCGCAAGATCCCAAAGAGCAACTTTGGGGTGCCGTCGGAGCCGTCTTCCGCTCATGGAACAGCGACCGCGCTATTCACTATCGTAAAATGGAAAACATCCCCAGCGATTGGGGAACCGCCGTCAATATCCAAGCCATGGTTTTCGGAAACATGGGTGAGGACTCCGCCACAGGCGTGGCCTTCACACGCGACCCCTCGAGTGGCGAGCGCCGACTCTTTGGCGAGTATCTCACCAACGCCCAAGGCGAAGACGTCGTGGCAGGAATCCGCACACCACAGCCCATGAGCCTCGACCAGAAGAAGCGCATGAACGACGGCGTCAAAGCGGTCGCACTCGAAGAAAAGATGCCTGCTGTCTATAAAGAGTTTCTCAAGTACCAAGAGCTCCTCGAGAAGCATTACCGTGATATGCAAGACCTCGAATTCACCATTGAAAAAGGTCGCCTCTTCATGCTCCAAACACGCAACGGCAAGCGCACAACTCAGGCAGCCGTGCGCATCGCCGTCGACATGGTCGCAGAGCAACTCATTTCAAAAGACGAAGCCATCCTTCGCATCAATCCCTACTCTCTCGATCAGCTGCTGCACCCACGACTCGACCCCAAGAAAAAGGGCACTCCGATCACCAAGGGCCTCCCCGCTTCTCCGGGTGCCGTCTCAGGCCGCGTCGCGTTTGGTACGGCCCAGGCTGAAGCTTTCAAAGCGGCTGGCGAAAAGGCCATCCTCGTACGACACGAAACTTCCCCTGAAGATATCCAGGGCATGGATGCCTCCGCCGGTATTCTCACTGCGCTAGGAGGCATGACCTCGCACGCTGCGGTTGTCGCTCGTGGCATGGGCAAGAGCTGCGTCGTTGGTTGTTCGGATCTGCACATCCGCTACAAGGACAAGCTTTTTGAGATTCGTAGCGGCAAAGAAAAGATCATTGTCAAAGAAGGCGATCAAATCACTCTCGACGCCAACTCAGGCGAAGTTTTCCTGGGCGTGATCCCCACCGTTACCTCTGAACTCAACAAAGACTTTGAGATTCTCATGGGCTGGGCCGATGAACTTCGCAAGCTCAAAGTGCGCGCCAACGCCGATACGCCTCATGATGCTCGTATCGCACGACAGTTCGGCGCCGAGGGCATCGGACTTTGCCGCACAGAACACATGTTCTTCGAGGCAGACCGCATCGATGCCGTCCGCTCCATGATCCTCGCCGAAACGCAGGAAGAACGCGAACGCGCGCTCGAGAGCATCTTGCCCATGCAGCGAGGTGACTTCACCGGCATCTTCCGCGAGATGAAAGGGCTTCCCGTCACGATTCGATTGCTAGACCCCCCACTCCACGAGTTCCTGCCTCACTCGACAACTGAGATCGAAGCCCTTGCCCTCAAACTCGGTGTGAGCTTCGATCGACTCGACAACAAAACCAAGAGCCTCCACGAACACAACCCCATGCTTGGCCATCGGGGCTGCCGCCTGGGCGTTTCCTTTCCTGAGATTTACGACATGCAAGCCCGCGCCATCGCCGAAGCTATGATCGAAGCCACCAAGAGCACCCGCGAACCGGTGCAGGCTGAGATCATGATTCCTCTCGTGATGGAAGTGAAAGAGCTTCGCATGATCCGCGACCGCATCGAAAAACTCGTTCACGGAATTCTCGACAAAGCAGGACTCGGCAAACAAGTCCTCATCGGCACCATGATCGAGATCCCTCGCGCAGCGCTCCTTGCCGACGTGATTGCCACTGAAGCGGACTTCTTCTCCTTCGGAACCAACGACCTCACTCAGATGACGCTGGGAATCTCGCGCGACGACTCAAATCGCTTCCTGCCCGAGTACGTCGACCTCGGACTTCTCCCCGAAGATCCCTTCTCAAGCCTCGACCAAGCCGGTGTGGGTCAACTTGTTCGCATGGGTGTCGAGAGAGGCCGCAAGACCAAGCCCGACCTCAAAACTGGAGTCTGCGGCGAACACGGGGGCGACCCACGCTCGATCGAGTTCTTCCACAACGCAGGTCTCGACTATGTTTCGTGTTCTCCGTACCGCGTGCCCACGGCGCGACTCGCCTCCGCGCAAGCGCAGCTAAGAAGCAATAGGAACTGAACACAGCACGCTAGAAAAAGCCTCGGATCTCGTCGCGAAGCCAAGCCGCGATGGATATCGAAATTCATAAACGTCCGGGAAAAATCTGGCGGGGCGAGGGGATGAAAATCCTCGCACCCCTTTGATTCCAGCATTTTCCGCCTTAAGTCCTTGAGTCGATTGGGGTTTACAAGCCGCTTCATTTGGCCTAGCTTCGCTTTTTTGGGGGAATTTAGGGATGGAAGGGTACTAAAGCTGTGAAGATTCTTCGCCTCGAACTCTTTGGGTTCAAATCGTTTAAAGACAAAACCATTATCGCCTTCGACCAGCCGATCACGGCCATCGTAGGTTCCAACGGTTGCGGCAAGTCCAACGTCATCGACGCGCTCTACTGGGTCATGGGCGACATGTCCGCCAAACACCTTCGCGGAACGCACATGTCCGACGTTATTTTCTCGGGCTCGCGCGATCATGCGCCGCTGGACCTCGCCGAAGTCTCCCTCGTCCTGGAGCGCGACCCCGCAAACGACCCCGAGCTTCCTGCCCAGTTCCAAGCCTCCAACGAAATCCAAATCACTCGCCGCTATTACCGCTCGGGCGAGACTGAATACCTCATCAACCGCGTTCCTTGCCGCCTCCGCGACATCCAAGAATTCTTCATGGACACGGGTCTCGGTGCCAAGGCCTACTCCATCATCGAACAAGGCGCGATCTCGCGGCTCGTCACCCAAAAACCCGAAGAGCGTCGTGCCGTCATCGAAGAAGTTGCCGGCATCATGAAGTTCAAGGCCCGCAAGGCAGAAACCGAGCGCAAGCTCGCCAACTCCCGCACCAACCTCGACCGTATCGACGACATCCTCAAAGATCTCAAGAAGTCGCTCGCCACCCTAAAGGCACAAGCCACCAAAGCCGAAAAATTCCGCAGCTACTCCGAAGAGCTCAAATCTCTTGAGCTTCGTCTCGTATCACGCGAATGGTTGTCGCGCACCGGCGACAAACTCGAAGCCGCCCAGGTCGTCGAGAAACTTCGCTTCCAAGTCTCCGACAACGAAGTCCAACTCGAGACCCTCAAGATCCAACTTGAAGAATCCGAACTGGGCCTCATCCAAATCGAAGAAGAACTCGGCACCGCAAGGCAAACCACTCGCAATGCCGAAGTCCAACTCAAAGAGCTCGAAGGCCGCATGGGCTCGCTCAACACGCGCAAAGATTCTCTCCGCGAACAAGTCGATGGACACGAAGTCACCTTGGGCGCCCTCCAAGCACGCGAGAGCGCTCTCGAGCTCGAACTCTCACAGGCCCTCACTCAGATCGAAGCCTTGAGCGCTCAGTCTGAAGAGACCCTCGCACGCCTCGAAGCCTCCATCGCTCAGCTCCAGGACATCAAAGAAGGTTCGGAGCAGTACCGCGCCCAACTGGGTACGGCTCGTCGCTCGCTCCACGACATCGAGCTCAAACAAACCCGACTCACACAAGAGATCCAAGGTTTGCAGAAGTCGCTCGCGCAGCTTGCAAGCCGCAAAGGCTCGCTTGAGACTCAGCTTGAGTCCGTCGCCCAAGAAATCGAATCCAAAGAAGACACGCGCCGTAGCACGCTCTCCGCCCTTGAAGAAGCCTTCGGAACTCGCAAAGATCTGGAAGCCTCTAAGAACGAAGTCGATGCCGAACTCCTTCGCCTCGAAACAAACCGCACCGAGCTTTCACAGATCCGCGACAAGACCCGCGAAGAACTCACCGTTGTTCGCGTCCGCAAAGAGCAGCTCGAAGCCCTCGATCAAAATCTAGAAGGCATCGACGCCTCCTCTAAGACACTCGCTCTCCACCTGCGCGAAAAGGGCCTCGAGGAAAGCCTCCTGCTCGATTCCGTGAAGGTCCCCGGCACTTTTGAAAAAGCTGTTGAAGCCGCTCTTGGACAAAACCTCCAACGTGTTGCTGCTTCGAGCTTCACGGAGATCGAAGATCTCCAACATTTCCTCGCCAACACCTCAGACTCTGAATCCAAGAATCAGAAATCTCGTTTCTGGATTCCTGGTCTCAGCGTCCAGAATTCACAGACAAACTCGGACTCAAACTCCCTTGAAAACGTCTTCATGGCCGTTCCCGAGTCAGCTGAAACGGTACCCTCTGCTGCGAGTGCTTTCTGGACCTCCACTCAGTTTGCGGATGACTTTGGTGACAAGGATCCCTCAGGCGCTTCCTTTGCCTCGACACCTTTTGGCATCTTGCCGAGCTTCTCTGAAGTTCCCGGACCCGACGCTCTCATTGCGTCTGAGACTCCTGTTTTTGAAACCCAAAAGCTTCCCAAGCTCCAATCCGTGCGCGATTACCTGCTTTCACGCAGCGACGTCATCGGCCCAATGCGCGACGTCCTCGTGAGCGAAGAAGTTTCGAGCGATGCCCCCTGGCTTTGTCTTCTGGAAGATTTTTGGATCGTCCGCGACCGCAAAGCTTTCCAAGAGATCGCATTCGATCTCGAAGCCTTGCCCATGAATCTCGTCTCTCTCGAGGGCGATATTCTTTGGAAAGAGGGCTTCCTCGACGTCGCGGCACTTGAGAGTGGCGACGCCACGGCCAGCACCAGCCTCGTCCACCGCAAACGCGAGATCAAAGAGCTCCGTCAGCAGAGCGCATTGCTCGAGAGCGAATTCGCCGCAGCTCAGGCCATGCTTGATGACTGCATGCACTCCTACAACCAAGCCAAAACGCAGTTCCGCGAACTCACAGCGCGGCTTGCGGCCCTCAATCCCGACGTCGAGAACCTCTCGCACCTCTTGCGCCAAGACGAAGCCTCACTGGCTCGTCTCCAAGAAAAGACCAGCCTCCTCGGCGCCGACCTCACACGCGCCGACCTCGAGATGGCCGAGGTCTCGACCCGTATTGAGCAACTCGTCCAAGATCTCGAGGGCACCGACGACGAACGTCAGCTCGCTGACTCGAGTGTCACCGAGATTCAGTCTCAGCTCGAAGCCCGCCTCGAGGAACAACGCACTCATGAGTCAGCTCACTCCGAGCTCCAAGCTCAGCACCGCCAGATGGAGCGCGAACTCGGCCTCACCGAGACCCGTCGCGCTACCCTGGAGCAAGAGAAGTCTTCTTCAAGCGCCCGTAAGCTCCAAATCGAGAACCGCCTCGTCGAGCTCGAACAAGACATTCGCAATTGCGTCGCTGAGATCGAAAAACGCCTTGAAGAAATTTCCATCGGCCAAGCTGCCTTTGAGAGCGCCCAAGGAATCGAACTCGACCTCCTCGAGCGCGTCCAAACTGGTAAGGTCTCTCTCAAAGAGATCGAAAACCATTTCGACACCAAGAACCGCGAGAACCAGCGCATCGTCAGCGACATCCGCGACTTCCAACAGCAACTCGCCATCCACGATGTCGAGCTCAAGAACCTCTCGCAAAAGCTCATCGAGCAATACAATATTGTCATCGAACAGCTCACGCCCGAGCAACTCTCAGAAATGTCCACCCCTCTGGACACCGAAGAGATGGCCAACCCCGAGACGGCCCGCGAACGCGCCGAACAACTGCGCCGCCGCATCGAAAACCTTGGCAAGATCAACATGGTCGCCGTCGAGGAATTCGACGAGAAGAGCAAACGCTACGAGTTCCTCTTCATTCAGCGCCAAGACGTCTTCGACGGCATCAAACAGCTTGAAGCCGCCATCGAGCGCATCGACCGCGAATCGCGCGAGCGCTTCAGCGAGGCGTTTGTCGCCGTCAACCAAGCCTTCCAAAAGACCTTCCCGGTCCTCTTTGGCGGCGGGATGGGCGAGCTCAGGCTCACCAATCCCGACAACTTGCTCGAAACGGGCGTCGAGATTGTCGCTCAACCTCCTGGCAAGAAGCTCCAAAGCGTGACGCTTCTGTCCGGTGGCGAGAAGGCTCTTACGGCCGTGTCGCTCATCTTCGGCATCTTCAGCATCAAGCCGAGCCCCTTCTGCGTACTCGACGAAGTCGATGCGCCTCTCGACGACGCGAACGTGGGTCGCTTCAACAAGCAGATCCGCAACATGTCCGACACCTCGCAGATCATCATGATCACGCACCACAAGCAGACCATGGACCATGCCGACGCGCTCTTTGGCGTCACGATGGAACAACCCGGCGTCTCCAAAGTGGCCAGCGTGAAACTGGGTGAGCTCAAGGTCAAGTGAAGCTCTTACTCTGGCTCCTAAGCCTCGCCGCTCTCTCTGTGGGGGCGAGAAACTTTGAGCAGGGAATCAGCATCGACGGGCCTCTTTACGCGACAATCGCCCGGAATATCGCACGCAGTGGCGAATGGTTCCGCCTCGATGGCTTCATCCCGGACTTTGCGCCCTTCGCCGAGCATCCACACCTAGGTTTTTGGATTCAGGCGCTGATTTTTAAGATCCTACCGGCAGCGGACTGGTCCGCGCGGGTCCAAGGTCATATCTTTTACGTCGCAAGCCTCGCCCTGGTTTTCACGATGGGCCGCCGACTCTATTCCGAGCGCGCTGCTACATTTGCAGTCATTTTGCTCTGGAGCTGGAGCGCGTTCTCAAATGTGTTTTCGAATTTCTATCTCGATCCCGGTTGCCTGGTGTTTGGGATTCTCTTTCTAACAAACTACGCCCGCGCGCTCGGTCTCACCTACGATGCTAGTTCTCATCGTTTCACATTGAGTGCGTCTTCAAGGCCCGTGACTTGGGCTGCGTTGGCCGGGCTTTTCCTTGGTTTCGCTTTTTTGCAAAAGGGCCTCACAGCGCTCGGATTTGGGCCAGTAGCTTTAGCGCTCCTAGTTCTGACATTGTCACTGACTCACCAACGCCGCCAAACGCTCGCCCTCACCACCGTGACCCTTGGACTGACCGCGTTGACGCTGACGGCTTATGCAGCCGCGATTAAGAGTAGTTCCCTTCCAAACTTTCTAGAGATCTACTGGTCCCGTCAGGTCGATCAACGATTCGCGAAGTCGTGGGACTGGAGCCTGCTTGTGTCTGGCCAGTTTTGGTCCAGCCTCTCCAAAGATTCCCTAGGGCTTGTGTGGATCGTGCCCCTCGCCCTTTTCGGGCTCCGCAAACGGACTCATTCGATCATTCTTCCGCTCGTATTATTTGCGAGTTTCCTGCTGATGTACGCCCCGGCGGGTCGTAATGGATCACAGTATTCAGTGATGCTGCTTCCACCGCTTGCGCTTCTGCTCGCGGCCGGACTCGATGCGGGCCTCATGCGACTCCGGCCTCGTTTGCAGATCACCGTGGAGCGCTCGCGCCAAGTCACCCAAGCGCTCTCACTCACCGCAGTGCTGCTCTTACAGTATCTGCCCTACCCAACACATCATCCGCGCAAAGCTCCAGAGGTCGAGATCTTATTGCAACTCAGTCGCGACAGCGGCCTCAAGGCCGTGACACTTGTGCGAGGCGACCCGGCGCCCGATTTCCTGCTTGCGGCCTCCTTTGCCTGGTACGCGGACATGAAGGTGAAGTATCTCTCGCAGACGACGGACTGGCCCTCATTCAAGCCCGCCTCAGTGGACACCGCGTACTTGGTTCTAGGCGCAAAAAACCGTTCGCCCCTACCCCTCATCCCCCCAGGCCTCTGCGAAATCCCAAACCCTGGATCCTCCCAGCTGCTCGTCGCCTGCTCAAAAATTTAGCCCTTTCGCATCTCGCTTTTTGGCTATAAAATCTGCCCTATGGCAGAAATTTTCCAATCCACTCCTGGCATCACAATGGTTATGTGCGGTTTGGTGGGCCTTGCGGGTCTCTTCTTCCTTTTTAAGAAACTCGACGACTAGTAGCTGCCGCTCCTTCACCAAGTCTTAATTTGCGCGTCAAAGCCGGGCTCCCGTACCATAGCCTTATGTCAAGCCGCTTGCAGCGAGTTCGTCCCGTTCTTGTTGCTTTGCTGTACCTTGCGTTTCCCGGATCAGCTGCCGCACTCAATATAATGAAGCCCAGCACTCCTCAAATCTACAAAGATACCATTGAAGCTAAGGACCAGAAACAAAGCTGGAAGGGCATCAACATGCCGCCGGAGCGCAAACCTAGCGATTCGGACGATCAGGCTCCAGCCGCAGCATCACTGACACCCGCAAACTTGAGCGGTTCGACGATCAACGACCACCCCGCAGGTGCTCCAGAAAATAAAGAAGGCGTGCTCGAGCGCGGCGAAATTTCCGCAAAAAGCAAAGCGATCGAGAATGTCATCTTCGACGATTTCGCAAAAGAGTACGCTATGTACTATGCCTGCGAAAATAAAAACGCGACTGATTGGTACCTCAAACGCACCTTCGAACACCTGAAAAACACGATTGGAAAAACCCCCGAACTCGAGGGCGTCACCTATACCAAGGATCAGATCCTCGCGAAAATCGAATCTCACCTCAATGGTGCTTCGCTTAGTCAAACATCCAGAGACTATCTCTCGCAGTCAGCCGACTTTGCACTGAGACTTTCTAACAAACTCGTCAAAAAGCGCACTGAGAACCCCAACATCGATTGGAAGGATCCATTAGGCGGCGGCAGAGGCATCCTTAGCTCCAATGGTCTTAGCGACGAATCTGCCGAGTGGAACAAGGTCGGCAAAGGCGCTCTCTTCACGGTGCCCGCAAAAGACATCCGCGGACAAGACCTCTGCAAAGACGAGAACAAGTTGAGTGCCAAAGCGCGCGACGTCTCCAACCGAGTCCTTCAGGAAGAACTCACCTACGACGTTTCAAAAGCCGAGCAACATCACACCAATAAAGACGTGAAGAAAGAAGCGGTAGCAGGCAAAACGCCTAATCCTGAAGATCCTAATCCAATCGACCAAGCCGAAAAAATTGCAGCGGCCACTGTAGAGCCGGAAAGCTCGGTAAAGATCGACAATTTCGGTAGGTCTGATGGCACCCTTGTCAAAGGTGACCTACCGACCGCCAATCAAGAAAACATCAAAGATACGACGGATGCGTTGTCTAAAATTAAAGAACTTGGCTTAAAAGTGGTCGATAAGGCAGCAAAGACAACCATTCTTGCGGGTATCTCCGAAGTTCAATCTGAACTAAGTAGGATGGTCAATGAACACGAGTCGCATAACCAAGAGGCGATAGAGTCGGGTCACGCAGCTTTTCTAAAGTATGGCACCACGTTACGAAAGCAGTTCACAGACATGCCGAAGGACCGCCCAGGAGTTAAGTCTGTCTATAAGGCCATATGGGAGGCGTGCCTCGAGCGCAAGGATTTACTCGCCACCTCGTTTGAGAGAAAACCGATAGCATGGAAAAATGCTTTTGAAACCGCACTTCAAGCAGACGAAACCTGCAAAGAAGCCTGCAGCCTGTCTGGGGCCTTGAACTGCCCCTAATTAACCCTCTCTTAACTCGACACCGCACCAACCGCCGCCGTATCCTCGGACTATGATCTGCTTGCCGAGGCGAATTTCGTTTCTCGTCTGCTGCTGCATCTTCGCAAGCAGTGTCGCAAGCCGTTCCGTCTCGGCCGAAGATGGTGCCAAAAAAGGCCACGAAGCCGACAAAAAAGATAAGACAGCGCCCGAAGCACGCAAAGAAGTCGCTAGCGACACGACCAAAGAGAAAGCGATGTTCGAAGCCTTCTCCGCAGACTTTGCAAAATTCTTCTCTTGTCAGCGGAGCGATTCGGATTGGTACCTCAAGCGCTTCTTCGAGCAACTCAAGTTCACGCTCGCTAAGCATCCCGAAATTCGCAGTATTTCGCTGAAGCCCAAAGACATCGAAGCGATGATGAAGAAGCATCTCAAAGCTTCGAACCCGACCTCAGACAAATATCTCAAGAAAATTTCCGAATTCAGTGTCGACGTCTCACAAGAACTCATCGAAGCACGTACCCGTCAGCCCGCACCCAACTTCGATGATCGCCTCGGTGGCGCTCGCGGACTGCTCTCGACTCTAGGTCAAACTGAGTTTCGGAAAAAATGGGATGGAACCCTTTTCACTAAAGACATGCCACCGACGTCGCTGCGCACGCGTCTGTGCAAAACGCCCATCAAGGCCCTCGACCGAGAGAAAGCCAACCGCATCACTGTTGCAAAGGCGGGTTACCCACTCAACTCCAAGCCTACGCCCGCTCCTCAGGCTGCTCCCTCTTACCCGAAGGAAGAACTCGACAAAGTTGACTGGGACAAAGTGCCCAAAGCAATTCCTGTCGCGGAAGAGAAGCCTACAGCGCCCGTCGCAACACCACCCGCAAAAGCAAAAACAAGCAAAGACGTCACAGCACCCAAACCAGTGGCTGAGCCGAAGCCCGTTGCTCAAGCCCCAACGGCACGCCCCGGCACAGTCTCAAAGAGTTTTATCCAAGGCCGCATCAAGGCACTCGACAAAGCCATCCAGCAAGCGAATTCCACCCAGCTCGAAGTTGAGCTTCGCCTGCAGCGCAAGAAACTCCTAGAAGACCTAAAAAAAGCCAAATAACAATTCGTTAGAGAATACGGGCCTGCACCTGCGTCGAAGCGTAGATCGCAAAAAGCCCCGCGGGCCAGTGATTACCTGAGCGTTTCCAGCCACCAAAGGGCAATCGACTCGAAGCACCCGTCGTAGGCCGATTCCAATACGCAAGCCCCACCTGCACCTCGTTTGCGACACGCGCAAAAAGTTCCTCAGTGCCCCCAAAGAACGAGAACGCAAGACCATAGGCCGACGCGTTCACAGCTTCGATGGCCTCATCGAGCTCACGCACCGGACACAAGAAGAGATCAGGGCCGAAGATCTCATGACTTTGATACGGAGACTTCGCATTCCACTCTGGAACAATATTCAGTGACGGCGAGACGTAGTGCCCAGTCGGAAGCGGCTTGCGGTTTTTGCGAGGAATCCCTTCGAGGAGTTTCGGTCGCATAACGACCTCGGCCCCCTCGGATTCAGCGATGTCGGAATAGCGAAGGAACTTGTCCTTAGCGGCGGCGCTCACAATGGGACCCATGAAGGGCTTCGGGTCTTCATCAAAAGGATGCGAGATCACGAGCTCCTTCGCGCGCACGTGCACACACTCAGCGAGCGGACGCAGTAGCTTCTCTTGCACATAAACGCGCGAAAGCGCTGTGCAGCGCTGCCCCGTCGTCAGGTAGCTACTTTTAATGAGGTCGTCGGCCACCTTGTCGAGGTCTGCTCCGTCCCAAACAATCGCAGCATTCTTGCCACCCATCTCAAGAGCCACAATCTTTTCAGTCTTCTCGCCAAGCTCGCGCTGAATCTTTGCACCAATTTCGTAGCTTGTCGTCGCGAGAACGCCGTCGACATCGGGGTTGCGGAGCAAGCGCACAGCCACGTCACCCTGGCCTTGCACGAGCTGCAAGACGCCACGTGGGAAACCCGCGGCTTCAGCGGCCTCCATATAAACTTGCGCGCTGTAGGGGGTTTTCTCCGAGGGCTTCAAGATACAAACATTGCCCATGAGAAGTGCGGGAATGATGTGCCCGTTGGACAGATGTGTCGGGAAATTAAAGGGTCCGATAACCACAAGCACACCCTTGGGGAGGTAGCGAATCTCTCCGCG
Source organism: Bacteriovorax stolpii (assembly GCA_945881775.1). Classification (GTDB taxonomy): domain Bacteria; phylum Bdellovibrionota; class UBA2428; order UBA2428; family UBA2428; genus CAMCVE01. The sequence goes on along the minus strand of CAMCVE010000002.1, from coordinate 69,494 downwards.
ACCTTGGGCTCCGAGATCGAGTGTCTCGGTTTCGACGAGCTTCAGCCCGTGCTCGATGGTGATATCGATTTTTGTCTTAAGAACCTGCGCTTCGGCGATGCACTCATCAAGCGGCTTGCCCACTTCCACAGCCATCACGCGAGCGATGCGGTCCTTGCGAGCCACGAGCTCATCAGCAAATTTCTTGAGGAACACGATGCGAGCCTCGACGCCAAGATTTTTCCACTCTTTAAAAGCCCGTCGCCCACTGGCTACCGCCTCATCCGCATCAGAAGAACTCGCTATGACTTCCGGAAGCACCCATTCGAAATTCGCAGGCGAAACGACTTTCCAGCCGGAACCAGAAGCAGGTCTCCAGCGACCATCCACAAAGGATCCTCTATAAATCAGCTCACCGTTAAGGACACTCCCGAGTGAAATCATGAATCACATCTCCAAAAAATAAAGTTCGGGGTTCGAGTCACGGATGCCGAGTGCCGCCGTTTGCTCGTCATCAAAAGTAATTTCGTTTTTGCGTAGACCATATGTCCCCTGACATGAGCGCACGCGCGCACGATCGAGGGCCATCACGATGCCCGATTTTTCTGTAAGCGACGCTGAAGCCATCGCTTTGGTCGACTTCTTCTTTGCAACAGGCGCCGCCTGAAAAAGTTTCACACGCTGGGTTCGTTTCACCGGTCCAACATGCGACGTCTTGGCCCAATAGTGAGGTCCCCCATCAAAGGGATCGATCATGTTGTTGTACTTAAAGCCAATGCCCTCAAGCATCTTCTTAACAGGAAGAGTTTCCTCGCCGACCTGTCCGATGGCTTCGCGTGCTTCTCCGCTCAGCATGCACGTATAAATATCGCCCTCAGGAAAGAGCGAAGTGAAAAACTCCATATTTCGACGTGAGAGTCGATCAGCTTCGTCGTAGCGCAGGTTTGTGAACTTGCGACCAAGCTCTTCCCAGATCGCCGACTCTCCACGCTCGTTGAAGGGTGGCATCAGCTCAGACAGGAGGTCTTCTTTAAATTGTGTGCGACGAGCGGCAATAAACAAAAAGCGAGCAAAACTTAGAAACTTTCCAAGCTTCTCGGCGTGACCGCGGTATTCAGGAAGAATCACAAGTCCACCGATCTCAGTCGGGCCATCGTAGTCAAACCCCAAGCGAAGCACCTGGTGCAAAAATCCGATGTGAATCGATTTGGAGACTTTCTTTTTCGTGAGCACCTGAAAATAGGTGTGCGGCTCTGCAGGCGATCCGTGTTGTGCGATGATCGAGCTCGTTCCGACCACGCGACCTTCATTCATGTCCTCAAGCACAAACACGTACTTATCTTTTTCCAGCGTGCGCTCGCGAGTTTTGAAACTCGACTGCGAACGTGTGATCAGGCGCGTGAGCTGAGAACGGTCCGAAGGCAAGTTCAGAAAAACCCCTTGCCTGGAGAGCCGCAAGAGGTCGTCCAGGTCCCTCGGTTCAACGTCACGGACTCGGAACACTTGCGATCTCCTCGAGGCACTCTTCCAGGATCTTCATGGCCGTGAGCCAATGATCTTCCTGCAAGACACCCATCGGTGGCAGGAAGCGCAAGCAGACTGGAGTCTTGCCGGCACTGAATCCAATGACACCTTTTTCGAAATAGAGGTCGAGAAGTTTCTTGATCGTCTCAGCCTTGCCATCGAGGAGTTCCATCGCAACCATACCGCCGAGGATATTCATGCGACCCAAATTGAATCGCGACCCCAGTCGTTCACGACGTTCATTCCAATCGTGGGCAATGAAGCGCTCCAGACGCTGAATGCGTCCATCGGATCCAAGAAAACCATCTTCGCAAAGGACTTCGATGATCCTCGCACCTATGGCGAGATTCGATCCCGAAGTCGAAAATGTTCCAGCAATGAGCCCGGGTTTTGGCGTGTAGGACTCGACCCACAAAACCGCCGCCGCATGCAGAGGCTTGGCGATGCTCACCACGTCCACGTAAGCACCCAGCTCCAACCGTTGGAACGCAAAAAGCTCGCCTGTGCGCGCGAAAGTTTGCACTTCGTCCATCCACACGCCGAGCCCTCGCGCTTTGACGTGCTCGAGCACGGGCACCCACCAATCCCTTGGGGCTTGGCGGAAGGCTCCGCCTTCGCCTTGTACGGGCTCAAATACAAATCCTGCAAAAAGACCGGGTTCCTTATCTAAGATCGCATCGATCTGTTGCTTGGCGCGCTGAACACTTTCTTCCACCCCTAGAGCGTCTTCAAAAAAGTCGATGTGCTTGAACTGATCAAACGTGGGTTGACCCTCACGGTACTTCGGCTCGTCTGTGAGCTCACCCATCGTGGAGCTGCGTCCCGCAAAACAATTTTTAATTGAGATGAATTTGTAGGCTGGAGACTTTTTCTGCCGCATGATCTTCATCGCAAGCTCATTGGCCATGGTGCCACACGATGAGAGCCAGACTTGATGGATCGGTGCTTTCGCGGACTCAGCCAGATGCTCTTGTCCCTTCAACTCCCCGCGTGCGCCCTTGATAAGAAGCTCCGAGACTCTCATCGCTTCGCGACCGGGCATGAGTGTTCCCTGCATCACGGGAGCACGGAAGGCACATTTCAGTGCTTCCAGCGTGAGAGCCGGATGATTGTATCCAAAGAAAGAAACTCCGATGCCAGTGATAAGGTCCATCTTTACGGAACCATCCATAAGTTCCACAAACGGACCCGAGCCCCGCCCCGTCGGCATCATGGGATAGAGCAGCGGTCGTCCGCGCAATTCTCCCATCTTCTTGATCGCTTCTTGCGACTTGGAAACTTTATCTGGGTCAGCACGGCGGATGCCTTCGCATCCCTGAATGGTGGCCGCGACTTGCTTCGAAATTTCTAGAAAATTTGCGTTCATAGCGGTTTCTGAGACTACGGCCGCTCGCGCTTTGGATCAAGTGAGCGCAGGCGTCAATGCTGCGTGTCATTAAGAATCTAGGAAAACTCGTTAAAGTTTTCGTGTGAAGTGCCGAAGCGTATCTCAGCTGGAAAAAGTTGATAGCCGGAGCTGGAAGCTTCGAGCAAATAGCGTTCACGGATGAGGGCCTCTCAAGCTGCAGGTGTTGTCTCCTGCCCCATCTGTTACTTACGATTTCCGCCAATCCAAAACATTTTAGGTCCCTAAACATCAATCTAGCGAGCTGGAAGCTCTCCTTCGACATGGTTGTCGTCGGAACCCGTCACGGATGGCCTGGGTCAAAAGCAACTGGAGGCTTTTGCAATGGGTTTACGTATTAATACAAACATGATGTCCATCAACGCGCACCGCAATCTGCGTACTAGCAAGATGGCAATGGAAGCAACCTCGGAGAAACTCTCTTCGGGAAACCGGATTAACAAGTCCGCAGACGACGCAGCCGGACTCGCAATCACCGAGAACCTCAACGGGCAGATTCGCAGCTTTAAACAAAGTGCGCGCAACGCCCAAGACGGCGTCTCCTTCATCCAAGTCGCCGAAGGCGGCATGAACGAAGTCGGCAACATGATCACACGTCTTCGCGAGCTTGCCGTGCAAGCCGCTTCTGACACGATCGGAGTTCGCGAACGCGGCTACCTCGACCGTGAAGCTCAACAACTCAAACTCGAAATGCAACGTATCGCGGAAGGCACCGAGTACAACGGCACCCAACTCCTCAGCGGAAAGGGAAACCAACTCGACTTCCAGATTGGCATCAAGAACAACGCCTTCCGGGACCGTATCAGCTTCGACCCCAGTACCTCTGATGTCACACTTAGCTCGTTGGGTTTGACGGATATCAGTGTTGGGAGCAAAGAATCAGCCCAAGTCGGTTTGGAAAGTCTCGACAATTCGTTGATCGTGCTCAACACCAACCGCTCACAATTGGGTGCTTTGCAGAACCGTCTGAATGCTACGATCAACAACACGGATGTGGCTGTGGAAAACCTTTCTGCCGCGCGCTCGCGTATAAAAGACGCCGACATCGCCAACGAAACCGCCGAAATGGCACGTGCGTCGATCATGCAACAGTCTGGCATCTCGGTCCTCGCGCAAGCGAACCAGAGCCAATCCATGGCCCTTAAGCTTCTGTCTTAAGCGTCTCGCGGATACAAAAACTCAAAATAACCCGCTCTCGGACAACCGAGGGCGGGTTTCGTCCTTTCGAAAGATACGAGGATGAGGGTTATTTTTCTACGGGCTCGAAGCCGTATTCACGCGAAAGGAGTTCGGTGATGTCGAGCGCGAGCTGTTCGAAATCCGTAGCTTCGATCACATCCATCTTCGAGGCACCGTCACGGATCTCGAAAGATCTTTCTTGGAGGATCGCAACCACTTGTTCTTGGAACGTCATAGAATCAAATATACCTGATCGCCTTCAGTGCGCCAAGAAAGACTTGGGCCAGGAATTCATGAAGTTGCAGAACGCAGTCAAAAATCCGCCTTTCGATGCCCTCTCCATGGAAAACTCCGCCCCCACTCGACACAAACACCACCAACCAGGCCAACACGCTGCCTAACGGGAAAACGACGCTTTCGAAGATCGGGACCAGAAGCACGTTAGCTAGAATTGACTTCCAAGCTACGCCCAAAACTCCGCCGCCTTTCACGAAGACTACGAGGAGCTGAGAGATCAAACAAAGCAAACATAGGGCAAAAAGACGATGAACCCCCGATTCCGTGAGAAGCAGCAACACTAGAAAAGCACTCCACGAGAGAACAAAACTGAGACTTCCAACATGCGACGGAAAGAGGAGACAGTGAAGAACGAAGCTCACCGCAATCTTGGAGAGCGGGCCCGAGAAAATCTGAGATTCCCCAACCGCCAAGACGAGGAACGCACGCACGAGCGGAGCCGCTGCTCCTGTGGCAGCCACGTAGGCCCCCAGAGAGGCCCACGAGAGTCCAACGCCCAAACGCGCCACGAGGGACCTACGAGAAATCCCGCCCAGCTTGAGAAATGCACCTATCAGAAGATTCTGAAGTTTGTGATAACTGCCGACCTGACTTCCCGACAACACGAGCACATGAATCATTCCAAGCTCAAAGAAAAGCCGAGGCACCTGACGCCCACCCACCCAGGTCTCGTCCACTTTCCCCCAGGCTAGAGACGACCATAACACTCGTGAAGCATCGCCCTCGAGAGACCCCATCAGCCAAGAAAAATTTGACCAACATCGAGCGAAAAACTCCGACATCATTGGGACATGGCAAAGCCTGTACCAAAGCTACGAAAAGAAAAGATAGATTTTTTGAAGGAACTGACTAGCGCCAGTCTTCGACTTTATCCCAGGTTCCTTCTTCGAACCCCTGAGCGCCAGCGGCGCCCGGAGCTGCCGCGCCCTTCACAGAGGCGAGAAGAGAATTCATATCACCGAGGTAGGCGGGATAAGTCTCATCCTTGGTTTCAGGTCGAGGACCTTTCGAAGGATCCCAGATTTTTTGACCTTCGTGAATCTGGTCGATGATCTCACCTGACAAAGCGAAATCTTCGCCTCCGTGTTCCAAATGGGAAAGTTTCACGGTCATCTTAAGGGCGGCCTTGGAATCGACCTTGTGATAGGCGTAGTAAGGCTTGAAGCCCGCTTTTTTCACAAGCACCTGTTTTTCGCCACAAGGCATATCGACGCCCGCAGCGCCTTGACCCACTTCAATACCGTCCAGAAAAATCCTGGCATCTTCAGGTTCAACCTTCACTTCGACTTTGCAGCGTCCCGAGAAAAAGAGTTCCTTCGGGAACTCCTCTTTTTTGGAGCAAGAGCCCAAAACAAGTGATCCCAAACCCAAAACCGCAAAAAGCTTCATCGACGTCTTCATGGCCAAGATCTACTTTTAGGCCCAGTTTGAGGGACTGGCAAGAGTTCCCATTCACAGACAAAACTTTCAAATATCCCCGACTGAGCCCATAATGGATTCATGCGTCTCCCACTTCCCCTTAGTGTCCTCATCGTCTTGCCCGCTCTTGTCGGGGGATGCGGTGGGCCTCGTGTCGACGCCAAGGCGGCCAACGCCGTCCAAACTTTGCTCGCAAACGCCGCCGAAGCCTTTCTTTTGGGGGGCGGTGCAGCGTCTGTTTCTCTCACCTGTAGCGGGGGAGGCACCCTCACCTATTCCCCTCCGACCACGATCAACCCTGGGGACACGAGCATCGACCTCCCCATCACTTTCAGCGATTGTGTGATCAAAGTCTGCGGCGATGAGATCACCTTCAATTCAAGCGGTCAGAGTCTTCTTTCTTTGTCCGGACTCGATCCCTCCCAAGTGGGTGAACTTATCGGCGGCGGAGCCCTTGTGGGCGACAACGATCAATTTCTAGAGATCGAAATTCTTGCTGCTGACCAAGGCGTCAGCGGCTTTCTTCAGGGAGCTCTCGATTTTGGATATCGGATGCGAATCATCGGCAACAATAAGGGACTTTCGACCATCTCCATCGTCGAATCGATACGTGGCGACCCCCTTGTCATTCAAGGGCGAAAGATCAAGGCCGAGCATCTCGCCAATTTGGCCGACCGCTGCTGACAGAAGCTCTATTTATTCTTCGACTTTGAAAACTGAACGACTGCGGGTGACTTCCTGACCTAGGGGAATACCCCGAGCGTTGACGACCTCCACGCGCAGTTCGTAGTCCGCAGGAACGAGATTGTAGAAGTAGTAACTTTTCCCGCTATCAAGTTCCAGTTTTTTACCGTTCAGCGTGTAGTGGACCTTGTAAGACTTCGGAAGCTTTTCTGGGTTCTGCACCATAAAATCGAAGAGAATTTTTTTTGCGGCCTCGCCCTTGTAGATTCCACGAGGGCTCACAAGCGTGACGATCGGGCGCTTGGCGGCAACCCACGAAAGTCCTCCCTTGGTCTCATAGAAAAAGGGCACGAATGCAAAAGCTTCTGGGACCTTGAGGCTCTCGCCCCAGGAACGTACAAGGTAGACCTTGATCAAGTTGGCGCCTTTGCGCAGCTTTTCAACTGGGATTTCGAAGTTTGCAGGACTCGAGTAGAAGCGCGTAGGATCCTGGTCATTCAAAACGACTTCAAAACCCTGCCAACCCGCTTCCATCGGGTAGCCCTCGACAACGATCTGGACCGTGCGGGACGACGCAAGGAGCTCGTCGGCTTTAAGCCCCGAGATCGTGGCTCGAGGAGGATTCTCGGCATCGAGCGGGCTGTGCTCACGTGCCAAAGTATTTTCAAGAGCTTGGGACTTCGAACTCTTCGAGCTCGAGCAGGACGAAAAAACGCAGCAAATAGTTAAAATTAAAAGAAATTTTCTAATATTATGCCTCATTTAAAGACCCTCACAAGCAATTTAACCCCACTTTCACCAAGACTTAATCATGCAGCGCATAATTTTCCGCTAGTGTCAGGGAAGTGGGAGATTCATCGCGCATGGGTATTGTGCATGTCTTAAACAACAGCAGCTTGAACAACGGGAGTGCGCGCCCAGCACAGCGCCCTGCACCCGAACTCATCGAGGAACAAAAAGTGATGGACGCCATGGGCCAACTTCAATCGCATCCCGACATCGACCGCCTGCTTGGTCTGATGTGGAGAAAAGACCCCGATACCTATCGTCACTGCCACCGTGTCGCCGACTGGTCACAATGGGTTGGCGGAACTCTAGGACTCAACGCCCAAGAACGCGTCGAACTCTATCTTTGTGGACTGCTCCATGACATCGGCAAGCTCATGACCCCCGTCGAAGTTCTGCGCAAGCCCGGCGCCCTCACCAACGCCGAATTTGCGATCATGAAAATGCACTCAGGCGATTCCGGAAAAGTCGTGCGTCGTCTTGAGGATCTTTCCTATCTCGAAGCCCCGATTCGTGGTCACCACGAGCGTATTGATGGACGCGGCTACCCCGACGGGCTTCGCGCCGATCAGATTCACGTGTTCTCTCGTATCATTTTGATTGCCGACACTTTCGACGCGATGACGAGTGACCGCGTTTACCGCAAGGGCCTGTCCTCCGAGCAAGCCTATGAAGAGCTCTTGCGTTTCAGCGGAACTCAGTTCGACCCCGACGCAGCGCGCGCCTTCATCAAGGCTCACCAGCAACTTCAGATCGATCGTCCGCATTCTCACAAAGTCGTTGTTGAGAGTGCACACGCTCTTCGCAAAGCGGCCTGATCCGTTCTATGGTCAAGGGGTGTCGGACTCGCAAAGCACCCCTCCAAAATACTTGTGCTTTTGCAACAAGGTCTCCGAAGAGTTGGTGATTACCGGCATCGCCCAAGGCCGACTCAAATCCCGACAAGACATTTATGACCAGACCCATGCGGGCGTAGGTCCCTGCGGAGGCTCCTGCCAAGGCCGCATCCGCCAGCTCCTGCAGAGCCAGCACCTCGACACGCGCCCCACACGAACTCAGCTCGCACCCCTGCCCCGCGATTTCATCTACGCCATCAGTCTCTTCAACCGTCGCTACTATTGGGAAACTCACGAGGTCCTCGAAAACCTCTGGATGAACGAAGTCGGCCGTATCCGCAGTTTCTACCAAGGGATCATTCAAGCCGCCGCCAGCCTTTACCACGTGCTAGGGGCCAACCCTAAGGGCGTCATCAAGCTTGCCCAGGACGCTCTCCCCAAAATCGGCATTCCTGGCGACAATCCTTGGAAAATCGACACCGGACCCTTGATTTCGAGCCTTAACTCTTACAAAACTCAAGCTGAGGAGATCTTGGGCCAAGCCCGCTCCGGTTTCGATTATCGGCTTTTGCCGACAATCGAACTGAGCCCCGATCTCAATGTAGAAGATTGAAGGAATACACAGCGCGATGCTCGGTTGGTTCAAAAATCGTAAGAAAAAAGCTCCCACTCTCCCTAAGGACTTCGCGTCCCATGTGGATTCGGACGCATTCAAAATCGTTCAAACCCTCAAGAAGGGCGGATTCGAAAGTTACCTCGTAGGCGGTTGCGTGCGCGACTTGCTCACGGGGCATTCCCCCAAAGACTTTGACATCGCCACATACGCCTCCCCTCAGAAGGTCAAGAACCTCGTGTCCCGCAGCTTCATCATCGGCAAACGCTTCCGCATTGTCGTCGCCAAACGCAAACTCGACCACGAAGACGAGCCCAACCCGCTCTTCCCTCCGCTCGTCAAAGGCGGCAAACCCAACGAAAAGGAAATCCAGATCACCACTTTCCGCCGCGCCCCCGAAATGCAGGGCGACCGCGTGAACGAGAATGTTTTTGGTTCGCCCAAGGACGACGCCTTCCGCCGCGATTTCACAGTCAACGGACTTTTCCTGGATCCCTCGAACGGAAAGATTGTCGACTTCGTGGGCGGCATGGATGACCTCGCCAAAAAACATCTGCGCATCATCGGAGATCCGATGGAGCGTTTTAAAGAAGACCCCATCCGCATCTTGCGGGCCTTGCGTTTCAGCGCGCGCAATTCTTTCGAGATCGAAGCCGGGACCTTAAAAGCTCTGAAGCAGTCCACGCCCTTGCTCGCCGCTGCAAAAAAAGAACGCGTCCGCGAAGAAATCCTCAAATTCCTCAAGGAAGGTACGGCACAAAAGGGCTTCCGAGCTCTTTACGACTATGGCATCTGGAAACAGATCTCGCCCAAATGGCACAACCTGCTCGAAACCGATGCTGAGCTTCGCGAATTTTTCTTCCGCAGTTGCGGGAAGATGCCCGACTGGGATCCTTCCTTTGGCAGCGCCCCTCTTTTCTACATGTTCCTTCTTCCGCTCACACGCATCAAAGGCGATCGCCACTCCTCAGATGAGATCCTCTCCGCGATCTCCGACGACATGAAAATTTCCCGAATTGAAAAAGAAGAGATCCAGTTCATCCACCAAACCCTCAAAGGGCTGGCCACAAAGCGCACACCAAACTTCAAGCTGATCCAAAAAGACGCCCAGATTCTTCGTCAGATTCAGTTCACGCTCGTCCTCAAAGCCCTCGCCGAAATCGACACAAAAGTCTGGCAAGATCACTGGCAAACTCATCTCGATGCCTGGAAACCCCATGCGCTGTGGATTACATCCACTCTCCGCAAAAATCCCGAACGCGGACCCCACACTCCCGATGGCCGTCGTCCTTCGGGTGAGGGTCGCCCTTCTCGAAGCCCGCGCCGCAGACGCCGCGGACCACGTCGCCCGGACGGGGCAGGTCCAGCGAGCGGTGCGAGTTCGCCTCCGAGCGTAGCGGAATAAATTTAACGGTCGTTACGAGGCTTCGAAGGACCGCGAGGTCCTCGTGAGCCGGGGCGGCGTCCCCCGCGGCGTGGCCGGCGCCCTGATCCTTGGTCCCCGCGGGGAGACTGTCCTGCACGTGGAGAATGTGAAACTCCTGACTTGTTGGCAGGCGCAGGCTTCGCGGGGCTCACAGCTTTCGCTGCAAAAATCTCTGAAACTGCTTTCTTGATGCGTCCCCAAAGTCCCGTGGGTTTGGATCGTTGGGAAGAGGTGCTGATTCGGGGAGCCGTGTTCTGTGGCGGACGCGGGCCCGGATGACCACGTTCGGGGGCAGGTCCTTGAGGACGAGAAGTTTGTGCCGGACGCGGAGCGGGGGTGTGGCGATGACCACGATCCGCGCCTCCATCGGAACGGGTTTTGTGCGACCTTCCACCCTGGGGACGTTCACCCTGATGAGGTCGACGCCCCTGATCTCGCGGCCCACGATTGTCGCCACGGGGTCCGGGGCGATGAGAATCGTCATCTTGACCTTCGCTCACGATGCGCGCACCAAAGCGAGGCAGCGGCCCCTTGAGGCGTTCCAGAGGAAACTCTTGAGTCGCTATCTTGTTGTTGAGAAAACGCTCCAACTTTTCGATGCGGAAAGAATCCTCAAATCCAATCAACGAAAGTGCTTGGCCGGAACGGCCTGCGCGGGCCGTTCGCCCGACACGGTGAACGTAGGTCGCAGGATCTTCCGATAGGTCGACGTTCACAACATAGTCCACATCTAGAAAATCCAATCCCCGCGCAGCGAGATCGGATCCAACGAGCACCTTCAAATTTCCCGAGCGATAGTCCTCGATAATCTGACGACGGCGAGACTGCGGGAGCTGCGCACTCAGCGCGTCAGCCTTGCAACCAAGACCTCTCAATCGCGATGCGATTTCGTGAGCACGCTCGCGGTAATTAGAAAATACGATTCCGCGTTGATCCCTGCGGTCATAGATAAAATGCACCAAGGCATGAAACTTTTCATCGTCACCGATAAAAGCCACACGGTGATCGAGTCCGTCGACGGTCTGAACAGCTTCTTCCACCCCAAAACGGAGCGGCTCCACACCGAGCTCGAAGGCCACCTCTTCGACCCCTAGATTGAGCGTCGCGGACACACAAATGAGCTGAGGCTTCTTTGGCAGGAACGAGAGAATCATCCGGATGTCGTCGATAAATCCCATATCCAGAAGTCGATCCGCTTCATCCATCACCACGACCTCAACGTCGCGCGTTAGAATTTTTCTTTGCTTGAGCAAATCAAGAAGACGTCCTGGAGTTGCAACAACGAAACGAGCCTGACCCAAAGCATCAATCTGGCGCTCTTCTGATTCACCACCTACGACTACAGCAACTTGACTCTCTGCATGAGTAAGAAGACTCAGCGTGTCTTTAACCTGCACAGCCAACTCACGAGTGGGAACAAGTATCCATGCCCACGCAGCTTTAACGGTGGTGCCGTCACTCTCAGAACTCGGAAGCTTTGAAAGTTTCTCCACCAGAGGAGCCGAATAAGAAAGTGTTTTGCCTGTCCCTGTCTTAGCGAGACCAAGGACACTGTCACCATTTATGATCGGAGCGAAGAGGTCGAACTGAATCGGCGTCGCCTCGACAATGTTTTGCGAGGCCAATCGCTCAGTAAAAATTTCCGAAAGACCAAGTTCACGAAAGTTCATCGCTCTAATTCGTAACATCAATTCGATCTCATCACTCGCAAAAAAAATTGAATCTACTCCCCTCCAACCCTAACAAAAGTTTGAAGTTCACCCCCTTTCATCCTATGCCAATGGTTGGGGGAAATTTCTGAAGGTGGAGCGAGTCGGTCACAACCCCGGCTCTGGTCTCGCCAACGGAGAGGAAGAGGAAAACAATATTAAATGAAAATCAAACAGAGCGCGTCTCAATGGAAACTTCTCGAAATGCTCCACATTGGAGAGGAGCCCACAGAAACTGATAGCGGCGCCCCGCTTCAGTGGCTCAAGTTTTCAGGCACTCAGCCTGATGCCCAAGGTCCGATCGTTATCGTTGCCGGATTCACCGGTCCTGCTCGCAACGAAAGCCGCATCTTGCAGCTTCTTCAAAAGGCCCTCTCGAACGGCGTTATCTCTACGGTCTCCGATTTGTATCTCTGTCCCATCGTTAATCCTTCGAGCCAGAGCAAAGCGGCCCATCTCAACACCCAAGGCAACGATGTCTTCAACGATTTTCCCACAAACAAAGACAAGTCCGCCAGCGATATCGGTCAGTCTTTTGAAGTCACTCAGCTCTTGCATTGGATCAACAAAGTCCAACCCAAAGCCGTACTCAGTTTCCAAGCCGACAAGTGCTACATCAACCATTTCGGCGCGAGCGAAGATATCATCAACAAGCTCGGCTCCCTCTCGGAACTCCCCACCCTCAACCTCGGCGAGGCTCCCAAGCTCAGCGAAGAAGAAGAACGCGAGCGCTCCAAACTGCTCGACGATGAAGTGGTCACCCATAACTACGACAAAAATCTCGGCCAGTGGTGCCTCGAGAACGACATCATTTGGATCAATTTTTCTATCGATGCTGCCAAGAAAGATTTCGAAGAAATCCGCGAAGACTGGCGCCTCAATACCGGTCCGGCTCTCAAGTGGCTCCTCGAAGGACCTCGCTTCAATCCGCCTGTTGAAGAACCCTTCTTTATCACTCCGACAGTCGTCCCAACGGTCGAGTTGCCTCCAGAATTGATGAATCTCTAAAGAGTTTCCTCAAGACACAAAAAAACCCCGCCACTCAGATTTCGAGTGGCGGGGTTTTTTTATACTTTGAGCCGTACTCAGTGCAATTTTTCGTCTTGCACTCGGTAGATGGCCTGAAGGCTGCGGAATTTCTCACCCCAATCCAGACCGTATCCGACCACAAAATGATTGGGAACCACGGTGCCCACAAAGTCCGCCTCGCAATCGACCTCGCGACGCTCTTTTTTGTCGAGAAGCGCTACGATCTTCACACTTTTCGGAGAACTCTGCAGCAGTCGTTCTTTGATGAACTTTAAAGTGCGTCCGCTGTCTATAATTTCTTCCACCACCAGCACATGCTTGTCGCGGATATCGGTTTCGATGTCTTTAAGAATTCTCACGATCCCCGAACTTGCCGTTCCATGACCGTAAGAAGAAGCGCGCATAAAATCCACCCTGACGTCGCGATTGATGGCACGAACCAAGTCAGCATGAAAGATCCATGCTCCCTTCAAAACTCCCACACAAACTATCTCTTCGTTCTCGGGGTATTCGGTACGAATTCTCTCAGCGAGATCTGCCACCATTTTGCGAATCGCTTCAACTCCATAAAGCTCAACGAAGTTGGCGGGGACATTCTCCTTCATGGTTGCATTTCCTTCTGAGCTTCTAGAACGGCACGAACGCTGTCGTAGTGACGAGACGTCGCAGTCGTCATTTTGTTCGTGTCGAAGACAGCTTTCAGAGCACTATTTTGTAAATCGCTCATACCAATAAGACCTTCCATAACTTTAAAGACAATGTTGGGTTGATCTTCGTAGAAAGCCGAACGAACTGCAAAAGCATCGTTGGGAATCGGGTCCGACCAAGCGATTACGCGGAATTTCGTGCCAGGATTTTTTTCCTGATAGTTCGTCCAAGCGCCCTCGTTTGTCTTCGGCTCATCAGCCCACACTGCAGCCGCATCGACACGTCCTTCTGCAACAGCTTTAACGGCTTCATCATGCGTGCCCGAGAACTCAGCCTGAACATCTTTGACCGAGAAAGCCGCTTTCTTAAACATCACGAGCGGGTACAAATATCCACTCGTGCTTTTTGGGTCCACAAAAGCAACCTTCTTCGACTTCACGTCGGCAACTGTCTTAACTTTCGAATCCGCGCGGACGACCAACGCACTGTAATAAAATTCGCTCTTATCATAGACCTTCTTCAGCAGAACTTTTGCTCCCGCATCTTTCTCCGCAGAGATAAAGTTTACCGGTGAGAAGAAACCAAAGTCCACGGTTCCGTCCTTGAACTTAGTGACGAGCTCTTCATAATCTTTTGTGACCACAATCTCGATCTTCAAGCCCGTCACTTCACTGAGTTCACGAGTAAAGGCCTCAAGATCGGCCTCTTTCTCGTTGGGCTGAATACCAAGCCGAACATTCGAAGTCGGTGCCGCTGCCGTTGCTGTTTCGGGAGCAGGTTTCGTGCAGGCCCCTAGTCCGACAACAAAAAAAGTACCTAAAACTCTATTGAAGATGTTCCTAGCGCAACTCATGTTTTTTCCATTCTGCCATGCGCGAGACAAGAATGCCAACCTCGTAGAGCAGGTGGATCGGAAGCATCAGTACCAACATGCTCATCACATCTGGCGGGCTCAATACGGCAGAAACCATCGCGTTGACTACGATGGCCAGGCGACGCGACGTGCTCCAAGTTTTGCTGTGCACCCATCCCATGAAACTCAAGAAAAACATCATCACCGGAAGCTCAAAAAGCAGTGCCGTCGCCAAGATAGCACCCAATGCCATATCGATGTACGGCGATAGTGCCAGAAAAGGCGACTCGTTCAAGGACTTGAAGCTCATCACCGCTTTGAGCAAAAGAGGGACGGAGTAGGCCTGTGCAAAAAAGATCCCGATCCAAAAAACGACTAGCACCACTCCGAGCATCACATTCAAAGCACGACGCTCGCGATAGAGAAGCGCGGGTCGAACGAAATAATAAATCGACCCATAAAGTCCGGGAGCCGCAAAAACAAGCCCAGCCCAGAACGCAACCCGCAAATGAACCCAGATTTTTTCGAAGGGGCTAAGGAATATGAGTTTTGCGTCTTGGCCCATCACGGCATGAAAGGGCGCCTGCAACCAGTCGACAACGACTTCCGAGAAAACATAACCCACGCTGGCACCGATGAAGACAAAGATGACAAGCCATCTCACACTCACGAAAAGCTCACGAATGTGGTTCAGAAGCGGTTCTCTCGATTCGGCTTTGATCGCCTCAGACATCTGAAGCTCCAGGAGGAGTGGGCGACTTCGTATCGGGATGAATCAGGACATCTTCCTTCAAGGACTTCACCTCGTCCTTTATCTGACTCAAGCCTGACTTTTTCCCGAGCTCTTCTTCGGCCATCACTCGAAAATTATGGGCCTGCGATCTGATTCGTCCCATCCACTCACCGAACTGACGCGATCGACGTATAAAATCCTCAGGTCCAAAAACCAAGAAGGCAATGAGACAAACGACTAGAATTTCGGAGAAACTCAGCTCCATAATTTTGCCGATCATCGTCCATGAGGGGCGCTCCGGCAAGCGTCTTCAGCGAACCGGCCCCAGTTGGGACTGGAGTGCCGCGAGGCTAAGATCGGAAGCACTAAAGAGAGACAAAATGCCCAGGCCCTGCGACTCAACCCCATCTCGAATAACGACAGGTTGAAGGCCTTGGTGAATCCAGAGTACGGTCTTGTCGCTCCGCTCGAGCAATGCTTGTTTTCCGAGGAGCTTACCCATCGACCAGAACAGAGCTTCTTTCATGTCTCGACGAGGCGGAGTCAGGACAAGCAGGGGTGTGTCGCTTTTTCTTTGCAACTTCTTAGATAGATCCGCCAAAAATGTTTCCTGACCTTGTCCTCGAGTCGAATAGACAGTCACCTTGTCGCGAGGGCGTCCCTCCATCCAAAGCCGACGATAGCTCCCTTGAGGGAGATAGATGTCCCAGGACTCACCCCAGCGCTTCTGCAGATCACCCCTAATCTTGGTTTCGGGACCCGAGAGCCAACGAATCGCTCGCTCACTGACCTCTGTTGCGAGAGTCAGAGTTTCTGGAAGCCGAAGATTCTCACGCCAAAAAGGATTCTCAAAAGCATCGTGCCGCAAGCCAATGCTCTTAGCTTTCACCGCCAAGATACGCCGCAGTTTTTGATCAAGCCAGGCTTCGGAAATCTCGCCCGCAAGCACAGCTTTCTCAAGACGCTGGAATATAGCTTCTTGTCGGTCCTTCGACCAAACGAGAAGAATCATGTCAGAACCCGCCTTGAGTGCCTGAAGAGCAAGGTCCCCATAATCTTGGGAAGCTCCCATCTTCACGCCGTCCATTTCCAAATCGTCCGTGATCACAAGTCCCTCAAAACCAAGTTCTTTGCGAAGGATGTCGGTCAAAAACACTTCTGATAGCGAAGCCGGGCCCGGTGCAATCTTGGGATACTCGACGTGCGCGGTCATCAGGGCGAGAACTCCCTCACCAATCGCCAAGCGGAAGGGTGCGAGGTCCTGATTGAGGAGCTGTTCGCGAGTTTTTTGAATCTGTGGCAGTTCAAAATGCGAATCCATATTCGTCATTCCGTGCCCTGGGAAATGCTTGGCGACATCGACCACACCTGCGGCTCTCTGACCTCGGATAAAACTCACAGCTGGGAATCCCACGCCGTCGACATTCTCTCCCCAGATTCGATTTCCTAGAAACGACTTCGAATTACCCAGATCCAGAACCGGAGCAAAATTCATGTTGAGTCCCAGCGAAGCCAGCTCGAGCCCCATGGCTTTACCCACTCGAAAAGCAAGATAAGGATCCTGCATCGCACCCATCGCTGCCGCGTCGGGGAACGGAGTCATCCCCTCTCGGATACGCAGGACACGTCCGCCCTCTTGATCGGTCGCCAGAAACAGCGGCGCCTTGAGTTCTTCGGCGGCCTCTTTTTTTATTTTTTGGACAATGCGACGGGTGTCTTCAACGCTATCACCCAGGTTCCAAGCGAACAAAACAAGTCCACCCACCTTGAGTTTGCGGATCTGCTGAGGAGAACGATACCCAACGATCAGAAGCTGCCCGATTTTGTCGCGTAGACTCCAGCCTGAGATGTCCACGTCGGACAAGGCCTGCACTGAAGAAGGCACACGACCCATCGCAGGCACCGTCTTAACTTCAACTCGCTGACCGAGGTTGCGCGCCGGAATCGAAGCACGAGGACTTGCAACACAAGGAGAAACGATCGCCGACAGCGTGACAAGAGCGATCGGTCTTAAGCGCGAATGCACTCTCTTATTGTCGCCAAGCTTCCACGTTCTTCCTTGCCAATTCTTTGGCAAAGAGCAAAGCCTTTTTGACGGATTCCTTTGAAAGGGGTCCATCGACCTCTGCATAGCTCAAAACAACACGCGCAAAGGGTTTTGGAACAAAAGCCTGCGACCAAGACTTCCGAAACACCCAGGCACGATCTGCAAAGGCAGCTCCCACAACAAGCCCACCCCCAAAAAACTCTGCCAGTTTGATAATGCCTTCTTTGGGTTCATGACGTGGACCGCGGGGTCCATCCACTGCGAGACTCACCGCTCGAATTTTTTCTCGACGGACTGTGCGCAAAAGCTGCAAAAAACCCTTCACGGCCCCGCGTGACGAAGAACCACGAAGCACTCGAATTCCGAGTCGAGTCACCACGCGAGCCATTGCACTGCCATCTTCACTTTCTGAAATTAGCACAGCCATTTCTCGGCCTGCATAAGCCCCGAGAAACGCCCACTCGTCTTGATGCCAATGGGCGTAGACAAGAGTCTTGCCCTCGCGGAGTTGAGCGAGTGCTCGCTCCGGCAAAGGGGCTTCTTCAATCCGCCAGGTCGCCTTCAATACGCGAAACACGCACTCTACAAGAACGGCGATCACAATGCGACGAAGGGCCCGCAAGCTCATCCCAATCGGCGAAGAATACGCTCGGCGATCTTTGCGCCCGTGAAGCCGTAATGATCGTAGTTCGCCTCCGGAGTGCCCGACTGACCAAAGCTCGTGACTCCGATGCGCTCCAGAGGTTTCGAAGCTCCACGCTGAGTCAGCACTTCAGCTACGGCACCACCGAGGCCCCCCACACTAAAATGATCTTCGACTGTCGCGATAAGCTTGAGGCGCCCATCGTTCAAACGATTCACGAGTGTCTCATCCAGGGGCTTGATCCAGTTGGCATTCACTAAAAGAGCCTTCACGCCCTTAGTGGCCAAAATATCTGCAGCAGCAATTCCGGGTTCAAGAGTGCCACCCGTGAGAAGCAAAGCCACATCTGCAGCATCAAAGTCTTCGGGATTGAGCACAGTCCACACCCCAGGCTGCAAACCCGCCTTCAGAACGGTCTCTGTGCGTTTCAGAGGTGGCAAATTCTGGCGCGTAAGACGCATGTAAATGGGTCCTTCGTGCTTCATGGACCAGTCGATAAACTGCGTGGTGTCCCAGTCATCGCCTGGCTGGAACACCGTCATGTTCGGAAGACTGCGCATGAGCGTGAGATCTTCCAATCCCATTTGGGAATGTCCATCTTCGCCAATGCCAACTCCGGCATGGGTTCCGATCAGACGCACATTGGCGCGCGAAGCGGCCACACTCATACGAATCTGATCGTAGCGACCCGTAATAAACGCCGCAAAACTCGCCGCAAAAGGAACAAATCCACTCATGGCGAGTCCCGAAGCAGTTCCAATCATGTTGGCTTCAGCGATTCCCATATTGAAAAAGCGATCGGGAAAACGTTTGGCGAAATGTTGCGTCTGGGTGGACTTGGAAAGATCCGCATCCAAAACAACGATCTGCGGAAACTTCGCGCCGAGTTCTGCGACGTGATCTCCAAAACTGTTGCGTGAAGCCTTAGGCTTTTGAGTCGAGTCGGTAAGTTTTTCTTTAAAGGTGCTCATTGTCATTACTCCCCGCTTCAGACTTTCGCTTCCAGAAGTCGCCCGCATGCAGGCTGAGTGGAGCCCCAAAGTTCCTTAACCGCCGCCTCAAGCTGCTCGGGCTTAGGCGCAGCACCATGCCACTGAGTCGGATGTTCCATAAATGAAATTCCCTTCCCTTTCACGGTGTTCGCAATAATCATGTGAGGCTTTGCGCGCGCAGTGATCGGAGATTTTGCAATCGCCGCTTTGAGTGCTGAAACATCGTGCCCATCGACTTCATGCACAGTCCAATTGAAGGCACGCAGTTTATCTCCGAGAGGTTCGAGATCCATGATCTCCTTCACGGGACCATCAATCTGCCCTTTGTTGTAATCGATCACGCAAAGCAAGTTTCCAGTCTGGAACTTTGGAGCTGCCATAAACATCTCCCAGACCTGGCCTTCCTGCATTTCGCCATCACCCAGCAGACAGTAGACGCGAGGAAGACGGCCTATTTTCTTCGTCTCAAATTTCAATCGCTCGCCAAGGGCCAAACCTAGAGCCACACTCGCTCCTTGACCCAAACTTCCCGTGGACGCTTCCATCAGATCGTAGTGATTTCGATCGGGATGGCCTTGGAGAAAGTGTCCGAGCCTGCGCAACTGTACAAGTTCAGAAGCGGGGAAATAACCCAGAAAACTGAGCGCCGAATAGAGAGCCGGAACACCATGCCCTTTCGACAAAACAAGGCG
>CAMCVE010000002.1:0-47500 GCA_945881775.1 Bacteriovorax stolpii | reverse complement strand
GGATGAACCTTCCCCAGGAACCCTTGGTCTTTCGGCGAACGAGTTTTTCACTCGTTTTGTCGCTACTCATGCCGGCATAATCTCTTCTGCCTCGTCCACACGTTCTCTCGATCGTGCTTCGTCCTAACGCAGAATGCTCTCCTACCGCTCCACACGAAGTGGAACCCGTAGCTTCGGTGCGATGCTTAGCCCCGTTACACTTTCCGCGCAGACTCGCTTGACCAGTGAGCTATTACGCTTTCTTTAAAGGATGGCTGCTTCTAAGCCAACCTCCTGGCTGTCTAAGCAAATCCACATCGTTTACCACTTAGCATCGACTTGGGGACCTTAGCTGACGATCCGGGCTCTTTCCCTCTCGACAATGGACCTTATCACCCACTGTCTGCCTGCCATGATACGAATTTAGGAATTCGGAGTTTGATTGGGTTTGGTAATCCGGTAAGACCCCTAGCCCATTCAGTGCTCTACCTCCCAAATTTATTACATGACGCTATACCTAGATATATTTCGAAAAGAACCAGCTATTTCCCAGTTTGATTAGCCTTTCACCCCTATCCACAAGTCATCCCAAAGATTTTCAACTCTCACGGGTTCGAACCTTCACCTGTTGTTACACAGGCTTCATTCTGCTCATGGATAGATCACTAGGTTTCGGGTCTATACCCAGCAACTTATCGCCCTATTCAGACTCGCTTTCGCTACGGCTCCACCTAAATGGCTTAACCTTGCTGCTGAGTATAACTCGCCGGCTCATTATGCAAGAGGCACGCCGTCGAGCTTTGCCTTACGGCCATAGCTCTTCGACTGCTTGTAGACACACGATTTCAAAGTCTATTTCACTCCCTTTATCAGGGTTCTTTTCACCTTTCCCTCACGGTACTTGTTCACTATCGGTCTCTGAGTAGTATTTAGCCTTGGGAAATGGTCTTCCCGGATTCCTTCAGAATTTCACGTGTTCCGAAGTACTCAGGATACTGCTAGGTATATTTTCGATTTCGACTACAGGTCTATCACCTTCTGTGGAGCCGCTTTCCAGGGGCTTCGTCTATCAAAAATAAGTCCATATTGCAGTCCTACAACCCCGAAGATGTTTCCACCTTTGGTTTGGGCTGTTCCCCGTTCGCTCGCCACTACTGGGGGAATCTCTTTTGATTTCTTTTCCTCTAGGTACTTAGATGTTTCAGTTCCCTAGGTTTGCTTCTCTAGACCTATGGATTCAGTCTAGGATACCCGTATTAACAGGTGAGTTGCCTCATTCGGAGATCTACGGATCGATGCTTGTTTATCAGCTTCCCGTAGCTTATCGCAGATTACCACGTCCTTCTTCGCCTCTCAGAGCCAAGGCATCCGTCGTGTGCCCTTAGTAGCTTGACAATTTTTATTCTATCTTGCTTGAGATTCAGCATTACGAATTAGCCTGAAAAAATTCAGCTAACCGCTTTTTGCCAGACAGATATTTAAAAAATCTTAGCTTTCGCTAAGACGTATCTTTCTATCATGTCTTGAACTTTACTCTTAACCAAATTGTCAAAGAACATCATCACGAACGATGGTGCCTGGTTTTAGACCAGGACTTCAAGAGACTCCGACGTGTGGTGGGCCTAAGAAGATTTGAACTTCTGACCTCGGCCTTATCAGGGACGCGCTCTAACCAACTGAGCTATAGGCCCGTCTTCCAATTCCATACATCGGGTTGGACTCTCAAAGCTAAATAGTAAGTAAAACTGTCGATCCAAAAGACATCGAGATCCGAAGATCTGATGTTGACCTAGAAGAGGTCCAACGATCGAAATCGCTGGACCATCCTTTAGAAAGGAGGTGATCCAGCCGCAGGTTCCCCTACGGCTACCTTGTTACGACTTCACCCCAATCACCGACTTCTCCTTGGGCAGCTGCCTCCTTGCGGTTGGCTCACTGACGTCTGGAAAAACCAGCTTTCGTGGTGTGACGGGCGGTGTGTACAAGACCCGGGAACGTATTCACCGCGGCATGCTGATCCGCGATTACTAGCGATTCCAGCTTCATGGAGTCGAGTTGCAGACTCCAATCCGAACTGAGGACACTTTTTTGAGGTTGGCTCCCCCTCGCAGGTTCGCAGCTCTTTGTAGTGCCCATTGTATTACGTGTGTAGCCCTAGCCGTAAGGGCCATGAGGACTTGACGTCATCCCCACCTTCCTCCGGTTTAACACCGGCAGTCTCTCTAGAGTGCCCAACTTAATGATGGCAACTAAAGACAAGGGTTGCGCTCGTTGCCGGACTTAACCGAACATCTCACGACACGAGCTGACGACAGCCATGCAGCACCTGTGTCCTCCGTCCCCGAAGGGCCTCTCCATGTTTCCACAGAGATTCAGAGGCATGTCAAGGCTAGGTAAGGTTTTGCGCGTTGCTTCGAATTAAACCACATAATCCACCGCTTGTGCGGGTCCCCGTCAATTCCTTTGAGTTTTAATCTTGCGACCGTACTCCCCAGGCGGGATGCTTAACGCGTTAGCTAGACTACAGCGGGGGTCAATACCCGCTACAGTGAGCATCCATCGTTTAGGGCGTGGACTACCAGGGTATCTAATCCTGTTTGCTCCCCACGCTTTCGCGTCTCAGCGTCAGTTATGGCCCAGATAGCCGCCTTCGCCACCGGTGTTCTACCTAATATCTACGTATTTCACCACTACACTAGGTATTCCACTATCCTCTACCACACTCTAGCTATGGAGTTTCAAATGCACGTCCCGGGTTGAGCCCGGGGATTTCACATCTGACTTTCATAACCGCCTACACGCTCTTTACGCCCAGTAATTCCGAACAACGCTTGCACCCTCTGTATTACCGCGGCTGCTGGCACAGAGTTAGCCGGTGCTTCCTTTGCTGGTACCGTCATCCGGATGTGGTATTAGCACATCCGATTTCTTCCCAGCCGACAGAGCTTTACAACCCGAAGGCCTTCGTCACTCACGCGGCGTCGCTGCGTCAGAGTTTCCTCCATTGCGCAATATTCCCCACTGCTGCCTCCCGTAGGAGTCTGGGCCGTGTTTCAGTCCCAGTGTGACTGGTCGTTCTCTCAAACCAGTTACCCATCGTTGCCTTGGTAGGCCATTACCCTACCAACTAGCTAATGGGACGCAGACTCATCTAAGGGCGAGAGCTTTTAAGGGCCCCCTTTCTTAACGCTCAGCTAAGAGCGCTAACGTATGCGGTATTAGCACAAGTTTCCCTGTGTTATTCCCCACCCGAAGGAAGATTATCTACGTGTTACTCACCCGTGCGCCGCTTTACTCATCCGAAGACTTTCGCGCTCGACTTGCATGTGTTAGGCACGCCGCCAGCGTTCGTTCTGAGCCAGGATCAAACTCTTCAAAAAAGTTAAATCCTATAGCTATTTCAGAGCGAACCTGAACGTTTCTATTTATTAAGACAGATCCGAACGGTGTTCGATCTGAATTACTGTTTATGTTTTATACGGACTTTTGATCGAAACTCTCACTGACAAACCGAAGTCTGCCAATTCAGAATTACGAGATCTAAATCGTACTTACTATTTAGTTTTCAAAGAACAACAACGAGGAGTGCTTCTACGGACCCTTTCAGGTCCTGTCAACAACTCGTTTTTCTTTTTTTCAGTTTTTTTCGCTTTCGCTTAAACTACCGAAATTAAAGAACTCTTCCGAGTCACTTACTCCTCGTTTTGGAGTTCGGTGGTTATATCAGAACTCTTTCTGGAGTGAAGAGAAATCTTTGAAAAACTCAAAAAAACTTCATTTGGCTCCCCGCGTGCTGTTTTATCGGGGGAAGAGACCTACTTTGCCTCTTGTATGACAGAAAATACCGACAAAAAGTTCTCCGAAAAGCTCGAAGACGTCTGGAAAGTCGTCGAAAAGAGCCGCCATCCTCAGCGTCCGTACGCTCTCGACTACGTGATGAAGCTTTTCGAGACCTTTGAGGAGTTCAAGGGCGACCGTTTGTTTGCTGAAGATCCCGCGATCGTCGCTGGCGTTGGGGACTTCGTGCTCCCCAATGGAGACAAACAAAGTGTGTTTATCGTGGCCAATCAAAAAGGACGCAAGACCAAGGAGAAGATTGAGCGCAATTTCGGGATGGCTCGCCCCGAGGGCTACCGTAAGGCGATGCGCGTATTTGATCTTGCAGAGCGCTTTGGGAAACCCCTCGTGACACTCATCGACACACCCGGCGCATTCCCTGGAATTGGCGCCGAGGAGCGCGGGCAATCTGTTGCCATTGGAGAAAGCATCAAGCGCATGTTTGAGCTCAAGATTCCCAGCGTTGGAGTCGTGATTGGCGAAGGAGGATCGGGGGGCGCACTGGCCCTCGGAGTGACGGACCATGTCCTGATGCTTGAGAATTCAATTTACTCAGTCATTAGCCCCGAAAGTTGTGCTGCGATCCTTTGGGGAAATTCCGGAGAAATGAAACGCGCGGCCCTCGCCTTGAAGCTCTCTGCCCGCGAGACTTTTGATCTAGGTCTTTGCGACGGGATCATCGAGGAGGGTCCCGAAGGCGCGCATAATGCCTTTGACACCATCTGTAGCAATCTGCGCCTCTCTCTAGCCAAAAGTCTTTCGCAACTTTCCTCGCTCGATGAGACGACGCGGATGACGAGTCGTTATGAAAAGTTTCGCCGCATCGACGCTCGCCATCTTTCGGTGCCCACGAAAGCCAAGTCCTGATGGGCCGCAATTCAAAGTGGGCTTCAATGACGGGATACGCCCAGGCTGACCTTTCGGTAAATGGCCGGCACTTTAAGTTCCAGATCAAGAGCGTCAATCACCGCTTCTTTGAGTTTCGTATCCGCGCTCCCCGCGAATGGCTCATGATGGAGAATGAGTTCAAAGGGTGGTGCAAAGAAGTCTTGCAGCGCGGAAGCGTGGACTTTTCGATTGAGGAGTCCCGAGGCGCCGGCACCCCTCGCGCGGCACATGAGCTCGACTTCACGAAGGCACGCGCTTTTGTATCAAGATTGGCGGAAGCTCTGGCCGCAACTCAAGGGGACTGGGGAGCAGCACAAGTGCCCCAGGCTGAGCGGGCTCTCATTCTCGCTCGTAATATTGATGTTTGGGCTCAAGAGCCGTTGCAGAAGGACGCCGAGAAACTACCTGCCTCCGAGGAGCTGCGCATATTTGTCACAAGTCTCAGCACCCAGTTGCTCGAGCAACGCCTTAGCGAAGGTGAAGAAACTCGCATGTCTGTGGTTGAACACGCCCAGTCTTTACGCCGGGAATGGTCTCTCGTGAGTGCCGAGTTGCCCGCCCTTAAAGAAGCCTGGCGCAAGGGACTGGAAGAGCGGATTCAAAAACTCAGCGCTTCGATGGGCGGAACCACCCTGGATCCAGCACGTGTCTACCAAGAATTTGTCATGCTTGCCGACAAACGCGATGTGAGCGAAGAGATCCAGCGTATCGACTCGCACCTGAAAATCCTAGAAACGCTGACTCTCGAGCCCCGCGAAGATGCGATCGGCAAGAGGCTCGATTTTGTGGCTCAGGAACTGGGGCGCGAGTGGACGACCTTGGGCAACAAAATCCAGGATGCCGCCCTGAACCAACACGTGGGCGAGGCGAAGCTCACGATCGAAAAAATCCGGGAACAAAGCCTCAACCTCGTGTAAGAACTCGTCATGATTCCAGAAAAGGTCCGAATTGAAGTGCTCGACGTCGGTTTTGGCAACACTGTGCCCAAACACCGGGTGATTGGTTTCATGGCCTACGACTCGGACCCGCTCCGCCGCCATTGCCAGGAACTCGAGAGAAACCACCGGGTCATCGATGCCACCAAGGGCCGTCGGGTAAGAACGGTGGTTTTCCTGGACTCTTCGCACGTGGTCCTTTCAAACGTGGCTCGGGAGACTCTCGCAGAGCGACTTCAGGGCAATTCCTAGTGTCACCGCACCGTGCCACCGGGCGCCAATTTCCAAGCGTTTCGATTCTCAAAAGCTCTACGGATTTTCTGAAACCTACGTGCTAAGTTTTCTTTATGGGAGTTTCGAAAGGTTTACTCGTTGTGATTGCAGCCCCTAGCGGAGGCGGCAAAACCACCTTGGCAAACGAACTCATTCATCGTTTTCCGAATTCCAGACGCTCCATTACTTGCACCACGCGCCCCGCACGTAGCACGGAGATTCCAAATCAAGATTATATCTTCGTGAACGAAGCTGACTTCGACAAGATGCTCGCGGCCAACGAGTTTGCGGAATGGGCCAAGGTCCACGGACACCGCTACGGCACACGCAAAAGCGTGGTCCGCGAATCCGTCGACAAGGGCGAGGTCCTTTTCATGACCATCGACGTGCAAGGGGCCAAGAGTATCAAGACTGCATTTCCTGACGCTCTAACGATCTTTGTGATGCCTCCGGATTTCGACGTCCTTGAGAGCCGTCTGCGCAAGCGTGGCACGGAATCGGACACAGACATCCGGCGTCGACTGGAAAATGCGCGAAAGGAAATCGCGATGGTGGGGGACTTTGATTTTGAAGTCCTAAATGACCGCCTCGACCGAGCCGCTCTGGAAATCGAGTCCATCATCCGCAAGCGCCTATCATGAGCGAATCGCAGCAAGGTTCCTCTTCGGACGACGTCGCTCCGCCACCCGCAAATCTCAAAGAAACGTCTCGCTATATCACCCATCCCACCTTCGAAGATTTGAAGACCCAAGTCGCCTCGTATTTTCCTGAAGCAGATTTTGGGCTCCTGCAAAAGGCTCATGACTTTGCCGTGTCTCTGCACAAGGGACAACTCCGGAAATCAGGTGAGCCCTATATTATTCATCCCGTAGCTGTTTCCTACATTCTCGCGACCATGAAAATGGATATCCCCACCATCCTTACGGGGATTCTACATGATGTGGTCGAAGATACCGCCACAACTCTCGAGGAGGTTCAGAGAGAGTTTGGCGCCGAAGTGGCACAGCTTGTGGATGGCGTGACGAAGATCTCGCAGATCAGCTTTAAGTCGAAGCATGAGAAACAGGCTGAGAATTTCCGAAAGATGATCCTCGCGATGGCCAAAGACCTGCGAGTGATCATCGTGAAGCTCGCGGACCGCACCCACAATATGCGCACGCTGCAGTTTTTGCGCACGGACAAACAAGAAAACATCGCCTCTGAGACGATCGAGATCTATGCCCCGCTGGCAAACCGTCTTGGTATTTCTTGGATGAAGATCGAATTAGAGGATCTTTCGCTCAAATATCTTAAGCCTGAGGTCTACGCCAAGCTCTCCAAGCTTATTTCTACAAAGAAAGAAGAGCGCGATAAGTACACTGCGACAATGATCAAGATCCTCACCGAAAAGATCAGCGAGTACGGGCTGTCGGCGAAGGTTACGGGACGAGCCAAGCATTTTTACTCGATCTACAAAAAAATGGAGATGCGCAATCTCGACTTTGAAGAAATCCACGACATCGTGGCTTTTCGGGTCACAACGGGGACCATCGCCGAATGTTACGAAGTGTTGGGGATCGTGCATTCGTTCTTCAAGCCGGTTCCGGGTCGCTTCAAGGACTACATCGCGATGCCGAAGAACAACATGTATCAGTCATTGCACACGACGATGATCGGTCCTTATGGCGAACGCATGGAGGTGCAGATCCGCACCGAGGAGATGCACCGAGTGGCCGACAGCGGCGTTGCGGCGCACTGGCTCTACAAAGAGGGCAAGCTCAACCACAAGAACGCGGAGAAGTTCCATTGGCTTCGCCAGGTGATCGAGGCGCAAGAAACTTTGGACAATTCGGCGGAGTTCTTGGAGTCCCTGAAGCTGGATCTTTTTGCGGGAGAAATTTATGTTTTTACGCCTAAGGGCGAGCTGAGGGAATACACCGTCGGGGCCACACCCCTCGATTTTGCGTATTCAGTGCACACAGACGTGGGCAATAAGTGCATCGGCGCCAAAGTGAACGGCCGCATGGTGCC
Organism: Bacteriovorax stolpii; assembly: GCA_945881775.1. GTDB lineage: Bacteria > Bdellovibrionota > UBA2428 > UBA2428 > UBA2428 > CAMCVE01. The sequence goes on along the minus strand of CAMCVE010000002.1, from coordinate 39,578 downwards.
GCTCAAGTACAAGCTGCGCTCCGGCGACACGGTCGAGATCATCACCTCTCCCACTCAGAAGCCGTCGAAGGACTGGCTTAAGATCGTAAAATCCGGCCGCGCAAAGTCGAAGATCCGCCAGTTTATTCAGACCGAAGAGCGCAATCGCGCCCGGAGTATCGGACACGATATACTGGAGCGCGAGTTCAAGCGCATCGGACAAAACTTGAATCGTTTCGAGAAACTCAAAGAAGCCGACCAGCTCGTTGGGCAGCAGTCTTTTGCGAGTTTCGAAGAGATGGTGATCGCCGTAGGCTACGGCAAGGTTCCCGTCGACAAAGTCATGGCTCGACTCTTCCCCACTGAAATTGCTGCGCTGGAGGAAAAAAACTCTGCCGATAAGTCTTCAACTGAGCCCGAGTCCGCCATGGCTCACGATGCGACTTACGTGAAACAGCGCACGCTTCAGGGCAGCAACCGCAGCCCTGTGCTCATCGAAGGCATCGACGACGTGCTCGTTCGCTTTGCTAAGTGCTGCAATCCGCTTCCGGGCGATGAGATTGTCGGCTTTATTTCGCGCGGTCGGGGCGTAATCGTCCACCGCGTGATGTGCCAGAAGGCCCTGGATGCTGGAGAAGGTCGAGCGGTGGATGTGCTTTGGGCCGATGCCCAGGAGCGCAAGGTTCTGCGCGATGTGCGCATCAAGATTGTCGTGCAAGACACCCAAGGCCTTATGAACCAAATGACCAAGGCCATTAGCGCTAAGGGCATCAATATTCAGTCGATCAACATTAAGGTGAATCCTGATCGCAAGGCGATGGGAACTTTCGACCTCCAGGTCTCGAGCCGGCGGGAGCTCCTCGATTGTATCAAGGAACTCGAGGGTGTGCCGGGCGTGATCAGCGTGGAGCAGTTCTAGTCAAGTTGCCGAAACCAGCCCGCGTAGCCAAGTCTTCTGGCGTTTCACATATTGTAGGTGCGCAAAGAGGACGAGTTCTTTGGTGCGTTCTTCATGTTGATGCTTTGGATCGAGAATGTGCTGGACGACCTCTTTATAACCAATCGTTTCTAAGCCGTGAGCCGAGGCGGGATATCGACTCAAGAGATCAGCGACCTCCTCGGGCCAGCCAGTACTCCACATGGAATGGATTCGCGAGTTGAGTCGCTCCACGTAGGTTTCACGAGGCCAATCGAGCCCTAAAACCACACATTCAGTGCGCGACCAGAGTTTTCGAAGGAGAGGATGTCGACTTTTGGTTTCCCGCAGATCCGTCCAGTTAAAGCCCTGTCTTTCGACGAGGTCGAGGTATCTTGTCAGACGATAGCGGTCATTGACGTGCAAAAATTCGCCCCAGCGTTTGTCAAAGGAGACGAGACGTTTGTGAAGTATTTCGTTGGGGATTGCTACGAGTTGAGTTTGAAAATCGGGATCGCTTGCGGCTCCTGGGGCAAGTCCCTCGACGAGAGCATTCTCGTAGAAGCCACTGCCTCCCACGAGCACCACCGGACGCCCCGCCTCGATAGCTTGCGCAAGGGGCGTCTCCACATCGTCGAGAAAATCGCGCACCGTACAGGGCTCATCGGGGTTCTTGAAGTCGAGACCCGACCACAGGAAATCCTCGCGGTCGGCTCCCATCGCTTTTGCGGATCCGATGTCGAGGCCTCGGTAGACAGCCACAGCGTCGACGCTGACGATGAGAGTCTCACGAAGTGCGCTGCTTCGGCGCAATTGTGCGAGAAGCGCGGTGGTTTTGCCGGATCCCGTGGGACCCATGAGAGAGAGCACACCTTTGCCAGACCATTCTTCAAGGGAAGCAAGAAAGACGCGTTTCATGACCTGTGAAATTGTTCTTCGATCCACTCGTGCGCGAGCGGGAGCCAAACAGGCCGACCGTGTGGGCAAAGTCCACCCCACTCCACTTGGTCCATTGAAACGAGCAAGGATCGAATCTCGTCGTTTGTTAGACGCTGACCGCGTCTGACGCTGCCGTGACACGACAGTGAGGCGGCAATGCGCATCTTGAGATGCTCAGGCCAATGCGAAATCTGGGCACCGCTTTGCACATCGGCGAAAATCTTCTCTAGGATATCACCCCAGGCCAGACTCCGATCGGCTTCTGGGACAGCAATGAACTCGAGGCTATCGCTCTCTGTATTTTCGAGGGATTCATCGGAGATTTCGAAACCGAGTTCCGTCAGAACACCCGCCACAAGTTTCTTCGAATCGGCAAAATGAGGAGGGAGTTGCTGCTCAAGGGGAATGAGCAGTGGCTTGGATCTAAGGAGAGTTTTTGAGCGAAGAATGCGCTCGAAATTTACGCGCTCATGAGCTGCGTGTTGATCGATCACGACCAGGCCCCCGGGCGACTCACAGAGGATCCAAGCGGCCCCGGCCTCGCCGATCACGCGCAGTTCAGAAAAACGGAATGCGGGACGAAGCTCTTCACGCTCAGGCGCGGTGGACTTCGATGCGATGCTAAATGCTGGGGCGGGTGCACTTGGCCTCTCGAACACTGGGACTTCAAAGCGCGAGGCAGGAATGGGAGAAATGAAATGGGGGATTTTGTCGGATGGAGGCCTGCTCTCAAAGAGAGAGGGCTCAAAAGACGCGGAATGTATCGGTGTCTCACGACGCACTTCAAAATGCGGGCGCAGGAGCCCGTAGGCCATCGAGGCGAGATTGAACTCTTTGGGCCAACGAATTTCTTTCTTTTGAGGATGAATATTGACGTCGATCTCGGAGGGGTCCACGTCGAGAGCGAGCACTCCAATGGGGTACTGACCGACTTCGATGAGTCCATTGTAAGCTTCGCGGAGCGAGTACGGGAGCCGTTTGTCGCTCACGGGCCGACCATTCACGCTGAGCTGAATGTCTTTTTGGAAACGCGATGAAACCGGCGCCTTGTAGAAGGCAGCCTGCACGCGACGCACTCCTGGCGCGGGATCTGTGCGATCGATCGAGAGAATCTCTCCGTCGAGCTCCTGAAGCGAGCGCAAGCGATCCACCAGGGAGGAGACTTTGAGTTGGGCCTGTTCCTTGAGTTCGCCCTTGTCGTTGATGAAATGCCACTCGAACGCAATTTCGGGGTGAGTGAGAGCCACGGACTGAAGAATCTGACGGGTCTCCGAATATTCAGAGCTGACGGACTTCAAGAACTTCTTGCGAGCCGGAACATTGAAGAAGAGGTCTTCGACCCGGACTCGGGTGCCCTTCGCGCGCGAAGCTGGTGTGAGCTCTCCTTGGGTGCTGCCGAAGGTTTGCCAGATCCAGGAGCCACTGCCCTCTCGAAAAGTTTCGATCTGGAGTTTGGAGACTGAAGCGATCGCAGCAAGGGCTTCTCCGCGGAAGCCTAAGGAGGCGATCGCATCGAGGTCATCGAGACCTGTGATTTTGCTTGTGGCGTGGCGGAGGGTGCAGACCTTGAGGTCATCAGGGCTAAGGCCCCGACCATCGTCTTCGACTTCGAGACGCTTGAGACCCGCCTCGACCACGAGAACTCGAATGGCCGAAGCGCCGGCGTCGATCGAGTTGTCTAAGAGCTCCTTCAAAACAGATGCAGGACGATCGACGACCTCGCCGGCCGCAATGCGACTGACGACTTCGGGATCCAAAAGTCGAATAGGAGCGAAGAACATGTCTAAGTCGTAGACTCTTGGTCGTTTTGGTGTCGAGAGCTTCGACACCCTCTAGGACAAATTTTGCGCTCGACCTTAATTCATTCTTAATCTTGAGGACTTAGCTGGGTCGAAGATCTGTGCACTCAGGTCATTTCGCACAATTTTCGCTCGAAACTGCAAAAGAGTGTCGAAGTTTTCGACGGAGTTGCAGTTTTTGCACATCTCAGGATTTTGCCCTAGTCGCTCGGAATCTTTCAGAAAAACCTCAAAAAACCTCTGTGGCACGCGGAATGCAATACGTGATGAGCTTCCCGGTCACGATGACCGAACCGAGGAAGGCTGAGTAGCTCGAGAAAGGATTCTCATATGAAAAAGGAATTTCAAAAGACCGCAGGACTCTTGAGCAAGGTTGCTCTCGTGCTCGCGACTCTTTCTGCTGCTCAGTCCTCTTTCGCAAACGAAGCAAACGGACTTCAGGCTGAAGTCCCTGCCCACGGACGGGCATCCCTCACGGTTGAGGATTTGCAGACGCTTCTGGGCCTAAAGACCCGGGACCCGTCGAGCCAGGTGCAGATGCAAGAACAAGACGTTCTTGCATCCGCCCCGATCTTTCAAATCAAGATGACAGGCGAAGAAAAAGCCCGCATCTCCAAAGCCATCAGCACCCTTCGCATGGAGCGCGCTGCTCTCGCAAAGAAACTCGAAAAAAGCAAAGCAGAAGAAGTGAACGCTCTTCGCGCCAAGCGCCGTAACATCCAGATCTCGCGCACCCGCTCTTCAGAAGAGGACTCTTCCCTGGGACAGAATCTCTTCTCGTCTCTTCTGGCCGAGGCCAATGCCGAAGCTGGAGTGGGTTCGGCCCTCTCGGATTTTGATCAAAACAACGCTGTTGAAATTCAGTTCGCGGCCGGCGCGGGTGGCAGCCGCGAAATCTCGGCGATCAAACTGGGAAGCCGTACCCTCTGGTCGGACAATCTCGACACTTCAGTCGTTGCTAGCCGCTAAGAAAAATCTTTAAGGACGCTTGAAGGACACCCGGTTGCGGCCTTCTTGCTTGGACTTGTAGAGGAGCTGATCGGCGACCTCGAGGAAATCTTCTGCAGTCTTTAGCTGCGGAATCCACATCGAAACTCCAAGCGAAGCGGTGACGGGAATTTTCATACCCGAGAAAACGAAATCGTGCATCTCCATGGTTTTGCGAATCCGCTCCGCCACACCCACGGCGATCTCGAGTTTTGCGTCGGGCATGATAAGAAGGAATTCCTCGCCGCCCCAGCGACCCAAGATGTCTTCGGAGCGCACGACGGTGTCTTTGATGAGACGCGTGGTTTCTTTAAGAACATAGTCACCGGCGATGTGCCCGTAAGTGTCGTTCACGCGTTTGAAGTGATCCAGATCGAAGATCACGACGCTCAGAGGAAAGCCGCTTTTAGCGACTTCGATAGCGCTCGCAAGTGAGCTCATGAGATAGGCCTTGTTGTAGACGCCCGTGAGTTCGTCGGTGCTGCCTTTGTGGTGCAGCGACTCGGTGAACGAGGTGTCGAGCTGGTTTTCGGAATATTTGAAAACGCAGGTGCCGATCTTGATGAGGTCGTTTTGCTGGAGCACTTGCGGACGCTCGATCTTGTCCTTGTTGAGAATGGTGCCGTTGGTGCTTTTGAGATCTTCGAGGATCACGGTGCCGCCCTCGCGGCGCACTTGGGCGTGGTGACCTGAGACGGCACGCTGCTGAATCACGACGGCGTTGTCAGGTTGGCGACCGATCTGAGAGATCCCCTCTTTGAGACGAAAAACTTTACCGAGCATTTCACCTTGAACAACGATCAGCGCCGGGTCGAGCTTGGAGGCTTTGCCCATGAGATCATCGGTGTCGACGCTGGCGTGCGTTAGAACCTCGGTCTGAGTCGAGGTCACTCGAACCTCTTCCCAGCTTCCCGAGTCTTTCTTTTTTTTGTCGTCAGTAGCCATCTTTCAACACCTTCTCTAAAGATCCTAGTACCAAACTTTATACGGCTTTTTGCAAAGGGGCTCCATTGCGCCCAAAGATCCGATCGCGCCGCTGTCGCCTGAAGCGAGTTCTTCGCAAAGCTGAGGGATGGATGTGAGCTTGATCTGATAGCCGGAGCGGCCCTTGAGGCTGCCCGCTGCGCCGCCGCTACTGCCACCCAGAAATGACGAGACTTGGCCCGCATCAGGGGGATAGACATCGGGATTAAAAGCAGAGGCCACTGAGACATAGTCTGCGTAGAAAAGCGGTTTGTTTCCGAGTCGGAACTGCCCCTTCGTGCCGAAACGAGGATCCACGTGATGCCACATCGAAGGACTTGCACCCCTGCCTGTTTGACGATCGGCGAGGAGGTAGTCGGCTGCGAATGTGAGTCCTGCGAGACCTAAAATACTGATGATGGGTGGATCCTGCGGATACATCGCAATGTCGGCGGGGCCTCGACCATAGACATCGGGGGGATCCGGAAAGATACTCCAAAGCAATCCTTCGTAGAGCGTAGGAGCGAGAGCCATATTTACAAAACGCGGCGAATTGCCGATGTGAGGACGGCCCGAGGTTTGACCGGAGTTTTTGGAGGGGAGTGCGGCGTAGAGCTCTTGTAAAATTCTTTTGTGACCGAATCCGTAGATGCCATTGCCTTGGCCGGGCGTGTCTCCAGGATAAAAGCTAATGTTAGCGAAGTTGTCGCCTCCCACTCCATTGATGTTGCCGGTGAGCTCCAAGTTGCTCATGAATTTCGGAGGGCCGATGCGCGACCCAAAGGGCTTCGCTGCACCAACGGCGACGAGCTTAGGAGTGAGCCGAGTGGGCCAAAAGAGGAGATTGGGGCGGACGCTGGCCTTGAGAGCAATAAAGAGAGGAATTTTTGGAGGCAGGTACTGTCGAAGTGTGGCGTTGGATCCCGAAGTTGAGCGCGAACGTGTCACGCCCAGAAAGAGCGGGCCCGAGCGGTTGTCCAAGATTTGCGCGACGCACTCGGCGCCCTTGTTGATAAAATTCACGGAGCGAACCATCACCGAAGACTCTTGTGGTTCGAAGTAAGCCACACTGTTTGTCCCTGTGTCCGCGGGAGGCGCGCGTGTGCTCGGAGGGTTGATGTACTCAAGCGTCACCGCCCCTGAGCTACGATTGGCAGAGATGAGGTTGTCGATAAACGTTTGGCGGATAGCGCCGTCGGCGAGCAAATTGGCAGACATGAGATCGTTGCTCGTAGAAAAGGCTCCCGAGTAGGCTGCAATCATTTGCTCAAGCAAGCCTTTTTGCTGGGCATTGCGCGCTTTGAGGCGTTTGATGATGTACTTGAAATAGCCTTCGTTCTGTCCCGCAGCATCGCCACAGGTCTTTTTGATTTCTTCGCTCAAGGCGAAGTTGGCGAGGTTGATGGCCTGAACGATGGGGTTCAGACTGGGAATGGGGGTCCACTGGATGTGAGGAATACCAACTTTAGCTCCGGCAAACTTGCACATGTCTGTTTCTGGGAAAGCTCTCGCCTCGGCTCCCTCGGCAATTTCGACGTTCGGCGCGTAACCCGGGTACTGCTGGCAAATACCAAAGACGAGCTTCCCACCTGCATCGTCGACCTGGGCCTTGACGCCTCCTCCAGAGAGAGCCTCCTCCTTGAAACCGACATTGAATCTCGACTGCGTGACATAGAGATCGGCGAGGACGAACTTATAGTTCTGCCGAAGACGATAGTTGATGACACTGATGCCATTCAGAAAACGAGCTTGGTAGGAAGCGCCGACCATTGCCGCGAAATCGACGGAGTTCTGGAGGTTGATGCGGGCTTGCACGAGATGCCCGACAGCCACCACCATCCCGAAAAAGATGATGAGAGTGGTCGTGAGCATGGCCATAAGAACGAGAATCTGACCGCGCGCCTTATGCATGAGTTCTTATCGGCGCTTAAAGCTTGGAATCTTTAGGAAGGATCTAGGAAAAAGCTTCGTCGAGGTCTTTCTTCAGATCAGCGAGGTCTTCGAGGCCCACGCTGACTCTGAGGAATGAGTCTGCAATGCCGTTTTTTTCGCGGATGTGCTGGGGGACGCTGGCGTGAGTCATGATCGCAGGGTGCTCGATGAGACTTTCGACGCCTCCGAGGCTCTCGGCCAAGGTGAACACTTTGACCTTCCTGAGCACGGCTTGGGCCTCGGCGAGACCGCCCTTCAGATAGAAGCTCAGCATGCCGCCAAAGCCCGACATCTGCTCGCGAGCAAGTGTGTGCTGGGGATGCGACTTGAGACCTGGGTAAATCACCTTCTCGACTTTGGGGTGCTTTTCGAGCCACTCTGCAAGTAACTGCGCGCTTTCGCCGTGCGCTTTCATGCGCACGGGCAGAGTTTTGATACTGCGAACAACGAGCCAGGAATCAAAAGGCCCGAGGACAGCGCCGATGCTGTTTTGAAGAAAGTAGAGACGCTCGGCCGCGACCTTGTCGCGTGTGATGATCGCGCCGCCGACCACGTCACTATGACCGTTGATGTATTTTGTGAGTGAGTGGAGCACGAAGTCGGCACCGAGATCGAGAGGCTTTTGGAAGTAGGGACTCATGAAGGTGTTGTCGACAACGACTTTGGCGCCCACGGCTTTTGCGCGTGCTGCGACTTTGCGAATGTCGATGAGCTTGAGGAGGGGATTGGTGGGAGTTTCGAGCCAAACAAGTTTGGTGTTTTGCGTGATGCTCTGTTCGATCTGCCCGACGTCAGAAAGGTCAACGAAACGGAATTTGTAACCCTGCGCCTCAAGAACTTTGGTGAAGAGGCGGTAGGTGCCTCCATAGACATCATCACAGCAAACAATTTCGTCACCGGGCTGAAAGAGGCTGATGAGGAGTGAAGTGGCTGCCATGCCCGAGCTCATCGCCAAACCGAAGGTGCCGTTCTCGAGGAGAGCGAGAGCATCTTCGAGGACTCGGCGCGTGGGATTGTGGGTGCGCGAGTATTCGAATTCACCGATGGGCTTACCGGCCTCGGACTGCGCATAGGTTGAGTTTTGATAGATCGGAGGCATCACGGCGCCCGTGACGGGATCGGGATGTTGGCCGCCATGGATAGCGCGCGACGAGAATCCGAGAGAGAGAAAAGGCTTGAGACGTTCTTCGGGATTTCCAAAATGAGAGGCCATACGATCAAACTCCTTCGATGAGGCGGGCGTTAGGGAGATACTCGACCGAACCTGGGTTGCGTGAGCTTCCCCAGACAGGGTCGACGTTTTGTTTGCGAAGCCAAGGATCGTTGAAAACTTTGCTGAGGTAGCGGGAGCCGCTGTCAGGCAGGATAACGACGGCGCGCAGAGGACGCCCACCTCGGCCTTCGTGCCAGGCGAGATATTGGACGGCTCCGAAGAACGCCATGCCACAACTTCCGCCAACGAGAAGCCCCTCGGAACGCGCAAGCATTTGAGTGGCCGACATGGCCTCTTGATCGTTCACGAACACACAATCATCGGCGAGACTCAGGTCGATTGTTCCCGGCACCATGTCTTCGCCCACGCCCTCAACGAGATAAGAGCCGACAGGGCCGGCCTTCTTGCTCGTGACGAGCCCATGATAAATGCTCCCTACGGGATCCACTCCAATCGTTTTGATGGTGGAGCTTTTTTGTTTCAGAAAGCGACTCGTGCCAGTGAAGGTCCCACCGGTGCCCATTCCCGCAAAAAAGGCGTCAATCCGAGTTTCCATCTGATCCCAAATTTCTGGACCCGTAGTTTCGAAGTGGGCGAGAGGATTGTCGGGATTAAAAAATTGATTGGCTAGGAAAGCCCCGGGCGTCTCTGCAGCGAGGCGTTTGGCAAAGTTGACGTAATACGAAGGATCGTGCGGCTCTACCATAGGAGAGACCACAACTTTGGCCCCGTAGGCTCTCAGAGCGTTCACCTTTTCGGCGGACATCTTGTCGGGCATCACAAACACACACTTGTAACCGCGAGTGGCCGCAACCATCGCGAGCCCCGCCCCCGTGTTCCCAGATGTTGCTTCGATGATGAGACCACCTGGTTTGAGACGTCCCGACTTTTCGGCACCGTCGATAATTTTGAGTGCGATGCGGTCTTTGACGCTGCCACCCGGGTTGAGGGATTCAATTTTTGCGAAGAGCTCGCTTTTGAGGGAGAAACTTTCTGACCCAAAACCACGGTCGCGAAGCCAAACCCCCGAGGGGACCTCCCTTAAGGAGGAGCCCAATCTTACCAAGGGAGTGTTCCCAATGAGCTCGGTCACAGAGCCGACGACGTTCTTGGAGCGGTCCAAAGACATGCGGGAACTTTAGAGGTTGTTGGCCCTGATGGCAACGTAGCGATTTCCGTGGACACGTTTTGACGCGGACTGCCTCTGCTTGTTAGGACCGTGGCATGAGTTTGTTTTTTAACGACACCCACCTAGCCCTCAAGGAAACCGTGCGCCGCTTTGCCGAAAGCGAGATCGCGCCTCGGGCTGCTGAACTCGACGAATCGCAGGGATTCAACGAACAGGCCCTCAGAAAAATGGGTGAGCTGGGCCTGCTTGGAATCACGGCATCGTCTCAGCACGGGGGTAGCGAGCTCGATGTCGTTGCTGCGACTCTGGTGATGGAAGAACTGGGCGCCGTTTGTGCGAGCACGACTCTGTCCTACCTGGCGCATTCGATCTTAGCGGTCAACAATCTAAGCGCCAACGGATCTGAAGCACAGAAAGCAAAGTATCTGCCGCGTCTGTGCTCGGGTGAGTGGATCGGGGCGATGGCAATGAGCGAAGCTTCGGCAGGCTCAGACGCCATGGGCCTTCAGCTGCAAGCCAAAAAAGTGGGCGATAAATACATCCTCAACGGGACGAAAATGTGGATCACCAACGGTCCCTATGCTGACTTCTTCTGGGTCTACGCCAAAACAGGTCCTACAAAAAAGGACATCAGCACCTTTATCGTCGAAAAAACCTTCAAAGGATTTTCCGTCGGCAAGAAACTCCACAAGTTGGGAATGCGCGCCTCGCCCACCTCGGAGTTGATCTTCCAGAACTGCGAAGTCCCTGTTGAGAATCTTGTTGGCTCGGAGGCTTCGAGCGCCTCGCACATGAAGGCCAATCTTCTGGTGGAGCGCATCACAATTGCGGGAATCTCGCTAGGACTGTCGCGTGCAGCGATTGCCTACGCCACTCGCTACGCCAAAGACCGCAAACAGTTCGATCAACCGATTTTCGCATTTCAGCAAGTCTCAAAAATGCTCGCCGACGCGACGGCTGAGTATCTCGCGGCTCGGTCGCTCACCTATGAAGCGGCGGCGACGGTCGATAAAGAGGGACTCTATTCGACGAACGCCCTCATGCTTGGCACATCTGCCAAACTCTTTGCCGCTCACCGAGCTACAAAGATTTGTATGGATGCCATTCAGATTCTTGGGGGCTACGGCTACACCAAGGAGTATCCCGTAGAGCGTTACATGCGCGATGCAAAGCTGATTGAAATCGGGGCCGGCACCAACGAGATCATGCGCGTGATTCTCGGGGGCCAGCTCCAAAGAGAAATTTTTCCAGGCTTCTAAAGCAGTGGGTGTGCAACAACCCGCTGGCGGACACCTTAGAACCTATTGAAGGAGACACAATCATGATGCAAATTGGGCTCAACGGTCATTTCGACGACGGTCTCTTCGGCAAAGAACTTGAGTACTGGGTTCCCCACGAAGAGAACTCTGCGGAACTTTCGCGCATCAAAGAACGCGCCAGTTCCTGGACAAGCAATGCCTCTAACTCTGACAAAATTTACTCAGGCTATCGTCGGCAAATTCTTGCGAGCGAAGGCCTCGCGGAGAGCCTCAAGCTCGCCACCGAGTTTCGTGAAAAGTTTTCCACTCTTGTTGTTCTTGGCATCGGCGGTTCAGCCCTCGGTGTGCGCGCCATTCTGAGCGCCCTTGCTCATACCATCACTGACTCCCGTCGTATTGAGGTCCTCGATAACCTTGATCCTGTCGAGTTCGAGCGCGTCTTTAAGTCACTTGATCTTCCGCGCACAGCTTTCGCTGTTGTGAGCAAGGCCGGCGGCACTCTCGAAACGATGGCGCAGACCTCATTGATCTTAGCGCGACTCAAACTTGCTGGTCTCAAAGCCGAAGATCACCTTGTCGCCATCACAGACCCCAGTAGCGGTAGCCTCCGTGCGTGGGTGGATTTATCCAAGCTTGCTTCGCTTTGTGTTCCGAGCGATGTCGGCGGTCGCTTTAGCGTCTTGAGCCCAGTGGGACTCTTCCCGCTTGCGTTTGCAGGACTCAACGTGAGCGCGCTCATGCAGGGTGCGCAAAGCTTCTTGAAAGGTGAGATCTGGGAGACTTCCAAGCTTGCTAGGCTCGGCCAACGTTTTGCTGAATACGAGGGTGAAGGTTTTTCAGGCCACGTGCTGATGCCCTACGCTACGGTGCTTAAAGATTTTTCAGCGTGGTTTGTTCAACTCTGGGGTGAGAGCCTTGGCAAGGAGTCGAGCCGTGGCCAACGCGTTGGACCCATTCCCGTAGCAGCCGTCGGCGCCACAGATCAGCACTCGATCCTCCAACTTCTTGTCGAAGGACCCAACCGTATCATCACGGGATTTATCACAGTAAAAGACTGGAATCTTCCCGACGCAGACAAAGTCGTAATGGCTGGCACTTTGCCTGAGTCGTTTGCGAAGCTTGCTTTTGCGCGCGGTTCGAGTTTTGGGAGAATTCTCGAAGCGCAGTGCCAGGCGACACGCAGCGTGCTCGTGAAACGCCAACGCCCAACCTACCTCATTGAACTCGGTCGCCTCGACGAAGCTCATTTGGGTGCCTTGGTGGCTTTGTATATGGATCTCACGACCTTTACGGGAGCTGCTCTTGGGGTGAATCCCTACGACCAGCCCGGCGTTGAAGAGGGCAAGACGATCTTGCCGAGCTTCTTTTAAGAACTTAGAGCTCAGGTTCTTAACTCAATCTTTAAGTCATCACAGAAACTTCGCTTGCTGGCGAGGCCCTGCCTGCCTCAGACTAAGATAACTAGGACGCTTGAGGGCGCTTGTTGCGCTTCTGAAGGTCTGATCGAATTTGGGGGATGTTATGATGAGTCGATCAACTTGGAAAGTTGCTACCGTGAGGACACTTGTTCTCGCAGGTGCCGGACTTTTAGCCACGAGCGAGCTTCGAGCCGCAGAGACTGATGCTGAGGCTTGTAAGGTCGAGGGAGAGGGTTTCAAGTCTGAGACCAAGGACACAGAGATCGTTTGTGCCTATCGCTGTCGATCCACCCGAGATCAAAAATATGGAACGGGTGTCGTGCCACCCTCCTATATGTGCTTATGGTCGGGACAAAACAAAACAACTCTCTATTTGAATAACCCCGTAGCGAGCAACGACCCGACAAGCCCGCCCACCAATCCGAACACAAATAAGAGCAACACAGTTTCACTTGTGAGTCCCACCAAGTACAAGAACTCCGCTAAGGCCAAGGCCTCTAAAAATCTGGCCGCTAAGAAAAAGGCCTTGAAGAGCGGGGGCTACACAAAATCTGAAACTGCCGAACTCAAGAAACTCCAAAAGCTCGAGCACACATCCAACGTCGGATCCCGTTTGGATGCGATGGAAACCCAAATCAGCACCATGGTCGGCAATGCGTCCTATGCTGGCTTGGTGAAGGCCTTAAAGAACGTTCAGGAGCTGGAGAGTGTTTTAGCGCGTGACGGGGAACTGAATGATAAAGAAGCTGAGAAACTCAACAACTGGCTCATGGCGCTCGAAGCTCGCGTCGGCATAGCGAGTGGAGGCGGACTCCAGGCCAAGGAGGCTCTTGTAAGAAGTCGCTTTAGAAAAAACAAAAAGCATCTCGACGCTACCGATATCAAACAAGTTAAGAACCAACTGTCTGCCTTCGATGCAAAGAAGAAAAAGGCGGCAGAATCCGACAACTCTATTAGCGACGAAGAACGTGCGAACCTCCTCGAGATGCTCCAGAACACACTCGTTTTTATCCGAGAAAAACGTGACGAAAAACTCACGGTCGAACTAGTGGCCACCAGCAGACGCAAAGCAATCACTAAGAATGCCGAAGAGGGTGCGATCACAGCAGGACAAAAGAAAAAGCTGCTGGCCGAGGTGGACAAGGCCGTCAAAGCCTATGAAGGAAAGAAACTGAGCAAAGCCGAAGCCTTAAAGGCCATTCGTAAAGCGGGTGGTGCCAATCTTATCGACGAAGCCTTCGAGAATCTTGACATCAACGGCTAACTCAAAGCGGGCGAGAAAGAAATCGGAGGCAAGTGTTAGGATTGTCATCGAATCTACTAGAACAAGACCCCAGAGTGGGATCCACCTGGATCCCACTCTGGGTTTTTCAATTTCAAAGAGATTACTTTACACAATCTTCACGAGCCTTGGGCCTAGGAGTGGTCGATAATAAAATCATGGAATTGCTTTTCAGGAGAGTCCTGAGCTTTATCATTTTTGTCGGTGCTAGTGCGCAGGTTTTCGCGCAGGACACAGGTGCTAATGCGACAACGACCCCAGCAAGCACCTCCTCGGGTACGGGCAAGGCTGACAAGCTTGACGATGCGGCTGAAGTTCAGCTCCAACAGTCTCTCAATGACATCTACAACAAGTACAACACTCAGATCTCCGGGATCAAAGCTCAAGCTGACCAACTCGCCAGCACAGGCTATTCGCAATGTGAACTGGATGCCAAAACAGCCGAGAACGAGGCCGCATCGCAAGAGTCTCAAGCGAAGATGCAAGCTCTTCAAAGTATGCTCGAGCCTGGTGCGAAAACTCTGGGCCATCTTGTGGATGCAGGGATGAAAGGTGCTGGTGGAGAGAAAGCTACGCAAAATCAGAAACTCGACACCCTAGTGAAGAACTGCAACGAGCAAGGAAAGTACATTCCCGCAACGACTGCTGGCGCGCCGCCCGTGCAAGTGTTCTCATGCACGACCTCGGGCGTTACTGTGACAAAGTCGAAATGTGCATCGATGACAGGCCAAGACAGCATCAACTGCCAAACGCTAGCTTCCGATGCCACTTCTTTCGAGAGTCAGATTGCGACCACCAATAAGGAACTCAATGACCTCGGTGGAGCAACCGAAGGCCTGATCTCATCGGGCATGCAACTCGCGGCAGCCGGTATTGGTGGCATGATGATGAACAAACAAGGTAAAGAAATGGCGGCCTACCTCAAAGAAAACGCCGCGGGCCAAGAAGATCTCTGTAAAAAACAAGTCGGCGCGCAGATCACAGCGCTCAATAACCAGATTGCACAACTCGAAGCTGCCAAAGCTCGCGACCTCCTCATGGCCAACATGATGGCGGAGTACCAAACCAAAGTGCGCCGCGAGAATCAGGTCGAAAACATCGACGAAGAAGATGATCCCACCAACGGCGGAACGATCGCCATTGATGGCCCTGGAGAAATCGCGGGACTTCCTCCTGTCCGCACAGTTCCTCTCACAAAGAACAACGGCAGTGGAAGCGGCGCCAACGCCCCAGCTGGAGGTGGTGGAGGCGGGGGTGCTGCGGCTCCTCCCGGATGGGAGTTTGGACAAGGCGGAGGATTTGATGGAGGCAGTCGCCTTCCCGATCAACCTGAAGCTGCGACCTACTCCGGAACAGGAAATGCCGCGGGCGGAAGCAAAGGCAGCGGCTTTGGCGCACTCGACGGCAAAGCTGGCGAAGGTGAAAAGGGTAATCGTTCTCCAGCCGGAGAAGAAGGCGAAATGATGGGTGACGGTGGACTCCGCGTGCTCCTCGCTCGGACAAGTCTCATCCACACCAAACACGCCACGACGCTCCTCAAAAGCATCGATTTTGATCGCTTGGCGAAATCCCAAGGGATCACCAAATCCAAACCCGCCTCCGTTGCCCCCGCTGGACCAAATTAGCCGCTCGTGCTGAGATGCCGACATGCTTCGGCTTCTTGGGCGATCGACGTTTCTCTTGTTTTGCGTGAGCGTGGGTCTCAAGCAGGCGCATAGCAGAACCCTGATCATTCCTTACCCAGGACTCCTTGAACAAGAAGGTCTTCTGCAACCGAGCGTCTTGCTCGGCAAACCGGGATTTACGATGGAAGGCCTGGGATCGACGGGTCGTATCCCTTCGCGTTTTTCTCTCGCTGGAGCTTTTCCGCTTTTTAAGCAAGACACTTTGCGCGGCTCGGGTTGGATGTGGTCCGTAAGAGCGGGCATGACGGACTTCCTCTATGTGCCGGATAAGGTTTTTGCGGCAGGCCACTACTACTTCGAGGCGGGACTGGGACGAGGCACGGCCGCTCCGTTCTTTGAGGACCGTTCGGGACTGCGCGGCTATATGGAGCTCAGTCTTCGCAGCGAAAGACCAAGATTTACTCCGCGCGTGTCTGAAGTTTCTAAACTCCTGGGCCAAGACGTTCGCGACAAAAAAACTTTCCTCAGTCTTAAGATTGGCGCGGGTTCTTCACTTGACGCTGAAGGCCTCGTACTCCAAAAGCCAGGGACTTGGGGCACACGCGTGCAGACACAGATCTACCTTCCGATCACGGACCACGGCGGCAGTGTGGTGAGTGCTACTGTTGAAGGCTTCCGGCAATGTGGAAGCCTTTCGTGGCTCTGTGGATGGCATGTGAGCTATCAGCATCACTACCATATCGAACAGAGCAAAACCTTTGATGAACTTTCGGACTTGGCAGGATTCGGTCTTTTTGTGAATTACTACAAGCGCGAAGACTACAATTTGAGCACGCGCATCACGTGGCCCTTTATCGGCAATTCCTCGAGTTACGGCTTCGATTCCGCTCCTCTTGCTCAGCTGCTGCTGACCAAGAGCTTCTGAAAAATTCTAGATCCCCATCTCGAGGGGCCCCATGAGGTTGAGCTTCATTGAGCCAGGAAGCCCCGCCCTCTCTTGGGACTCGAAAATCTTCTTCTCAATGCTGAGGCGCAGCTCCAGAAGTGCCTGCATCAGGTCTTCAAATTTCTGGCCTTGAAAGCTTTTAACGAGCGAGACGAATTCGCCCGCCTCTTGTTTAAGACCGACATCTTCTAATGTACTAATGAAGAGTTTGATATTCTCGGAGCCAGGGCCCTCTGCTGCAAGAACGCGAATCACTCCATCGAGACTACTCAGATAAATGAGCTCCGAAGCTGTAGGGCCCAGATAGAGCGGACGGATGGATGTGTATCCATCGAGTGAAAGGGCAAACAAGAGGACCAAGCACACACGTTTCTTGTCCCAGCTGCCCTCACCCACACCGCCGCACTCGTCTACGACGCGCTTCTTTTGGAAATTATGCCAGAACGCGTAAAAGATGCTGCTTCCGTTGAGCGGTGTCGAGAGATCGGTGAGTTTCGAAGAGATCTGAAGGTTCTTCTCTTTGGCACGAAAGTCATGACTCGCGACGACCTGGCGTAGAGCTCTGAACTCACTCACAGCCGCACGGGTTTTAAGAGCGCTCCCCGAGGCTTTGAGAAAGATGAGAGGCCAAACAAAAACCAGAGTCATCATCGCGAGACCCAATGACTTAAAGATCAACGCGCGCTTGCCTTGAGGCATGGGTGGAAGCTTCCTCTGCAGCAGGTACGCGACAAGCAACACAAACGCCCAGACACCCGCAAAAACCGGAAGGTCCGCCAGCCAAAAAATGTACAAGTCGATGGCCGGACCGAGGAGCCAAACGCTTGTTTGGGTGCCCATCAAGGACGCGTGTTGGGTGAAAAAATAGAAATTTTGAATTGAAGCGGCGAGCACGCCCGCCAGTAACAGCGGCTTTGCCCATGCAGACATCTTTTCAGCCACGGCCCTCGTGGAGGGAGCTTCGAGCGCGCGCGGGGGCTTGGAAGCAAGAAGCGGGTCCTTGGCCAAGGTGTTTGCTTTTGCGGTGGCTTGTCCGGCAGAAGACTCCGTTCCAAGGATCTCGGTTCTCTCAGAAGAATCTGTCGGATCCGTCCACGACAAGGTGATCAGCGTCTTTGCGATTTTGAGATGAAGTTCCCGATCGCGAGGACCAAAATGTGCTTCCAGAAAGGGGCTGTCCTGAGGCATGCGAAAACTTCCGTTGGAGGATTCCAAATCCCGCACTCTTAGCAAAGCCCCGTCCCAGAGAAGCTCAAGGTGCTTCTGGGAAATCGAATCGGCATCGACCTGCAGATCGGAATCCGGAGCACGGCCGATAAGAAAAGGCCGATCCGCAACAAGCGTGAAATCAGCGCTTCGGCCTTGATAATCGATCTTCAAATTCAGCTGCGTCGCCTTCGACATTGTCCTTCTGAGTGTAGCACCGAAAACGAAAAAGCCGAGACCCCCAAAGCTGGGGATCTCGGCCTAAATGATCTCTCAGAGGGAGAGCGTCAGGGCGCTTACTTGTTCGCCGCGGCACGTTCCTTTTGGTATTCCTTCATAAGGGTCTCTTGGACGTTGCGAGGAGCGGGCTCGTACTTCGCAAACTCCATGGTGAACTCACCCTTGCCCTGTGTGGCAGAGCGCAGAACGGTCGAATAACCGAACATTTCCGAGAAGGGCACAAAAGCAGAAGCGATCACGTAACCTTCGTTGGTTGCGGTGTCCAAGATGACGCCGCGACGTTGGTTGAGGTTGCCGATCACAGCACCCTGGAACTCTTCAGGGGCTTGAACTTCGACCTTCATGATGGGCTCGAGGATTGTGGGGCCGGCGGCCATATAGGATTCGCGGATTGCAGCCATCGCAGCCACCCGGAAGGCCATTTCGGAGGAGTCAACCGCGTGGAAGGCTCCGTCTTCGACGGTACAACGAACGCGCACGACAGGAGCTCCGATGAGCATGCCCTTCTTGAGCTGTTCCTGGAAGCCTTTGTCACAGGCAGGGATGTATTCCTTTGGAATCGATCCACCGACGGTTTCGTTGACGAACTCGTAGTTCTGAACTGCGTCTTCTGGGAGAGGCTCGAGGATACCTTGGATTTTTGCGAACTGACCCGAACCACCCGTTTGCTTTTTGTGGGTGTAATCGAGGCGAGCTTTCTTGGTGAAAGTTTCGCGGTAAGCGACCTGAGGCTGACCGACTTCAACTTCGCAGTTGAACTCGCGCTTCATGCGCTCGATGTAAATTTCCAAGTGCAACTCGCCCATACCGGAGATGAGGGTCTCACCCGATTCTTCGTCGCGGCTGACGCGGAAGGTGGGGTCTTCGCGACCGAACTTGCCAAGCGCCTTGGAGAGGTTGACTTGGAATTCGCGCTTTTTAGGTTTGATGGAGAGCGAGATCACGGGATCAGCGATGTGCATGGAGTTCATGGTGTACTCGATGGTGCCATCGGTGAAGGTGTCACCCGAAGCGCACTCAACGCCGAAGAGAGCCACGATGTCGCCACCGCTCGCTTCTTCGATGTCGACCATGTCGGCTGCGTGCATGCGCACGAGACGAGGGATCTTCACTTTTTTGCCGTTGTTGATATTGAAGATGAAGTCACCTTTACGGAGCGTGCCTTGGTAGATACGCATGTAGGTGAGCTGGCCGTAACGACCGTCTTCGAGTTTGAAGGCGAGCGCGACGAGGGGCTTGTTGGGATCGGGGACGAGCTGGACTTCGGCTTCGCCGTTGCGCTGGTCGAGGGCTTTTTCTTTCGACTCGAGAGGTGTGGGCAAATAGCGGAGCACACCGTCGAGGAGGTCTTGAACGCCTTTGTTCTTGAACGCGGAACCCACAAAGACGGGGGTGAAGTTGAGGGACATGGTTGCTTTGCGGATGACGGGAATCATCTCGGCTTCGGTGATTTCTTGGCCGTCGAGGTACTTTTCGGCAAGGGTGTCATCGAAATCTGCAAGAGCTTCAAGGAGAGAGTTGCGAGCTTCGATACACTTGTCTTTGAGCTCTGGGGGGCATTCTTCGATGCGCAGTTTTTCGCCGTTATCGCCGTCGAAGTAGTGAGCCTTCAGGGTGAGCAAGTCCACGGAGCCTTGGAACTGGTCTTCAGCGCCGATCGGATAGTTCACGAGGTGAGCGTTGTGCGAGAGCTTTTCGCGAAGCATCTGGATGCCGCGGAAAGGGTTCGCGCCAGCACGATCCATCTTGTTGATGAAACACATGCGTGGAACGCCGTAACGTTTCATCTGACGGTCGACAGTGATCGACTGCGACTGAACGCCCGAAACCGAGCAAAGAACGAGGATGGCTCCGTCGAGGACGCGGAGTGCGCGCTCTACTTCGACGGTGAAGTCGACGTGTCCGGGAGTGTCGATGAGGTTGATGGAGTGGTCTTTCCACTGACAGAAGGTGGCAGCGGATTGGATCGTGATGCCCTTTTCGCGTTCCAAATCCATGGAGTCCATGGTCGCGCCGACAGAGTCTTTGCCTTTCACTTCGTGAATGGAGTGAATCTTACCGGTGTAAAAAAGAATACGCTCAGAAAGGGTGGTCTTGCCCGAATCGATGTGAGCCGAGATCCCGATGTTGCGCATCTTGTTGAGGTCTAGAACTGTTTTTTCAGCCATGAATTCTCCTAACGAAATTGATGTCCTGGCTTCTATCAACGAGGACCTCTTTTGCCTAGGGGAAATCGCTGAAAATCAGGGAAGCTTGCGCCTTAAATCTTAACGGCGAGACCCAGGCCCTCACCCGTAGGGAGAATCACCGCTTTAAGGTCGGGGTGTGTGGCCAATTTTTTCCAGGCTTCGGACATGCCTTCGAACTGAGGGCGGCTGTATTCGTGGTAACCCTTCTGAAGGCTCGGAGGGAGCTTCTCGGGATCCATTCCGAGGAAGTTCATACCACCCCAAATGAAGGCGTTGTCGGCCAGAAGAAGGCCTCCTTTGCGAAGGCGGGGCACGCAAAGATCGATGTAGAGTGGATAAGATGCTTTGTCGGCATCGATAAAAATAAAGTCCAAGTTATTAATATCTTTTAATTTTCCTTCGAAGAGACCTTTCGCGTCACCCGCGATCACCGTGATCTTCGAGCCAAGGCCCAATTCGTTGAACTTCGCCTGAGCGCGCTCGGCGCGACGCGGGTCGAGCTCAAGGCTCGTGAGGTGTCCGTCCTCGGGAAGTGCCCGGAGGAGCCACGACGCGCTGTAGCCTCCGAGAGTGCCGATCTCAAGACCCCGGCGCGCGCCAGCACTCCTGAGAAGACACTCAAGGATGCGTCCCTCGTAAGCTCCGATGCGAATCGGAGGAAGGCCCGATTCTTCACCCCACTCACGGAGGACTTGTTGCACGGAGCTCTCGATCGCAAAAGTTTTTTCAACGAGCAGGTCCATGTGAGCGGAGCGGAAATCGGTCCGCTCGCCTGTGGCTTGGTCCATAATCATGGCGTAACCACGAAATTCTGGAGGACCGAGGAGCATTTCCTTCACCGGAGTCGTGCCCGAGTGGGCTGCTCGTGAAGCATCGGATACGCGCCAATTCTCGAAGTCGCTCTCAGCGAGCCAGGTCGTGTGGGAAACAAACTCCACCGCTTCGCCGAGCGATCCCGATTTGAGTAAGTGAAAGCGCATGAAGCCGGGCATTTTTCCGAGACGCGACTCTCGATCGCGCCAGACTTTTTCGAAGGCGTCGGCCTGGGCAGCTTTGACTCGGAAGCGATTCATTGCGATGAACATGAGATGGGTTCTATGGGAGACACGTCGAAACTTCAACCCGCTCCTGACGCTTACTCAGTTGTCACGGGTGCTGCGGGCTTTATTGGTTCGCGTCTTGCCCTCAAACTTCGCGAAAGTCGCGGCCCCTCCCATCCGCTCCTTCTTGTCGACGATTTGGAGTTCTTCTCGACACGCCTTTGCTGCGATGCCTTTCGTGACATGAGGGGACTCAAGTTTTTAAGCCCCGCAGATTTTCTCAATGAGATGGAGCGCGGCGGCCTTAGGATCCGCGAAATATTTCATATGGGTGCTTGCTCGCGCACCGACGAGATGCGCGAGAGTTATTTGGCCGAAAACAACACCCGCTACTCGGAGCGCGTTTGGAAAAGTGCGATTGCCGGCGGCTATCCCCTTTACTACGCAAGCTCAGCGGCCACGTATGGCAACGGAGAACTCGGTTACGTCGACGATCCCGCTCTCATCCCTCAACTTAAACCCATGAACCCTTATGGATGGAGCAAACAACGTTTTGACCAGTTCGTGATGGGAGAGATCGCAGCGGGTCACGGGCCCGCTCACTGGGCGGGTTTTAAGTTCTTCAATGTCTATGGCCCCGGTGAGGACCACAAGGGTTCGCAGGCGACGGCGATGCTGCATGCCTTCACGCAGTTCTCGCAAACTGGAAAGATGAAGCTCTTTCGATCGCACAAAGAGGGCGTCGCGGATGGCTGTCAGCAAAGAGACTTCGTCTACGTCGATGACGTCTGCCGCACGATGCTGAGTTTTTCGGATCATCGCCACACGCCGGGCATTTATAATATCGGCACCGGGCGCGCGCGCAGTTTCCTCGACCTCACGAGAGCGGCAGCTGATGCGATGGGCGTTGAGCACAAGATCGAATGGATCGACACCCCTGAGCGCCTGCGCGCTCACTATCAGTACTTCACCGAGGCCGATCTCACGCGTCTCAGGGCTGCGGGCTACACGGCCCCCTTCCTGACACTGGAAGAAGGCGCGCGCCTGGCTTGGTCTGAATGGAAAGCGAGTCACCCCTCATGAAAGTGCTGATCACGGGAGCCTCGAGTGGAATCGGTCGAGCAACAGCCTTGCTGCTAGCGCGCAAAGGGCACCAAGTTCTGATGGTCTCGCGCCGCAAACAGCGACTCCAAGAAATTGCTGAGAGCTCTGCAACTGTGGTGGGCGAATTGCTTTTTGACGAACTCGACGTTTCTGACGTCTCCAGCATCACGGCTTTTGTGTCTCGCCAGGGAGAATGGCTCAAAGATGTCGATTTACTCGTGAATAATGCCGGTCTCGCACTGGGAGCAGATCCCCTGGAACAGAATTCGACGGCCGATATTTCCCGAGTTTTAGAGACCAATGTCATTGGTCTGCTCGCACTGACCCGCGCCGTGATCCCCTTCATGAAAGCGCGCAAGTCGGGGCACATTGTGAGTCTTGGAAGCGTTGCGGGCTCGACACCTTACAAAGGCGGAACAGTTTACTGCGCCTCAAAGGCGGCTGTGCACATGATCACAGATTGTTTGCGGATGGATCTCGGCGGGACCGGAATTCGCGTGTCCACCGTTTCCCCGGGTCGCGTTGCCGAAACTGAATTCTCAGAAGTCCGCTTTGCGGGCGATGCGGAGAAGGCGCGCAAACCTTATGAGGGCTACCGAACCATGAGTGCTTCGGATGTGGCCGAGTCGATTGCCTGGATCGTGCTGCAGCCGGCTCACATCAATATCCAGGAGCTCGTGATCTTGCCGACAGATCAACCTTCGGCGACGACTCTCGAACCCCTCCAATGAAATGGCTAAGCTGGTCGCTGGTTGACCCCTATCGCGAGATCGGTGGCGCCGAGATCCACGCTCTCTGTGTCGGCCATCATCTCTCGAAGGACTTTGGTGTTGATTTCGAGGCCACGAATCGTGCCGAAGCGCTCTATGACAACACCTTTGACGTGATTCAGACGCACGGAGCTGCACTCCCAAAAAAATTCCTGCGCCGCTGTCTCGCCGAAAAATTCCGCTCAAAAAGGCCACTCCGAGTACACACACTCCACGGGGAAAGCCTAGAGTCGATGAAGCGCCTCCGTCAGTGGCACCGAGTAGGCCGCTGGAAATCCCTCATGCGTGAGCTCCGAGGTTGCCTCGTGGCCGATGTCATACTCGCTGTTAGAGATAACATTCGGCTTGTTTGGCTGGCTCGGCTCTTTGGCAAGCGGGTCGTCGTGATCGAAAATGGATGGGATAGCGCGATCGCCAGTCCGGTCGTTCACGAAACGCGCAACGCCCGTCCTTTTGAAACACTACTCGAAGAAATCGATCGCTTGTCTCCTTTCGGACTATTCGTGGGGCGAGACGGAGATCCCCTTAAGGCGTTTCACCGCCTCTCTCGATGGCTCGAGATGGATAGCAACCTTCGCCTGATCGCCGTCCCGGGCAACACGCTCAAGCCTTCCACTCGATCACTCTCATGCGGCCCACTTAGTCCCCGACAACTTGGACCCGTCTACACACGAGCGCGGGCACTCCTGATGCCTTCAGCGGTCGAGGGCATGCCGCTCGTTCTCTTGGAGGCGCTGTCGCAGGGAACGCCCGTGATCGTAACCGATATTCCTGCACACAGAGCGCTCTCTGAACGCGGACTGCGACACTACACTTTTGTGGATCATCCCGACGATCCAAGCGCTTGGAAGCGCGCCTATTCCTCGATGCCTGAACTCACTCCTTCGCAACGTCACGAGGCCGCCGAATGGAACCGCGCACGACTGCGCACCTGGGGACAAGTTGCCTCAGCCGCGCACGCAGCAATCCTGGAGACACTCTAAATTTTTTCGTAGGCAGCCACCTTGCTAAGGAAAGCCAACTTTGTGTCGCGCAAAGACCAGCGCGCATCGGGAATGAAGTCCGACAAGGGTCGAGAAACATAGTCGATGTAATAGGGCTCGTGGTTATGCACCGGAAAATACCGGAGAGACCCATCAAAGTGCGGGTTGTCTCCAAGCTGAATGGAATCCACAAAAATAAAGAGTCCTCCGGGCTTGAGGACTCTGTGAACTTCATCCATCACAAGAGCGCGCACGCGACGCGGAAGCTCATGAAACAAATACACACAAACAACCACATCGAAATGAGCATCTCGAAAAGGCAAATTCTCGGCGTTGGCTTCGACAAAATCTGTGCGTGAAGAACCGGCAAGCTGTTCGCGTGCTTTTTTGAGATAGAAGGGGCTAAGATCGCTCAATGTGAGATGCAGATCGGGATAATTGTTCTTGATGTCGACAGCGAGGCTGCCTGTGCCAGAAGCGAGGTCAAGCATATGGAGATCGGAAATTGTGCCAAGAAGTCCCTTCTCGCGCAGATAGTCCCCGAGAGGCGGAAGCGCTTGCCTGCGCATCGCCGCAGCCGTACCTCCAAAAGTCACTTCGACCTGATGGTCGTAGCGATCAGCAGATTCCTCGCTAAGCCAGCCGTCGGTCTGAAAATGAAAATTTTGGAGATAATACTTGGGGAGCTCGGGGAGACCCTTGTGATCAGGGAGATCGACGACCTGCCCACTCTGCTCGCGACGCTTCACGCGTGCGAGATCGCGAATGACTCGGATCGAGCTCTTAGCAAATTCGATTGGAGACTCCACCCAACGCTCAGGGGCTTTGTAAACGCCGCTGCGAATTTGGTGTGTGTCCCGCCTCAGAATTTCCCAAAGGCCTTTGAGAAGCTCGGCGTGAGGGGGGAGCGCTTGGACCTGATCTGCAGTTGGCCGACGCCCCAAAACGATTGTTCCGAAAATCGACTGTGAAATATAACGAGACGATCTCAGACCCTGAGCGATTGTGTAGCCTAAATCAAAGAGGAGGCCCGAGCGTCTGTTCATTTAGCTGAGGGACCCAGTTTCTCGCTGAAGAGCTGCTCGAGCTCTCCCGACTGCGCCATCTCCATGGCGATGTCGCAGCCCCCGACAAATTCCCCTTTGACATAAATCTGGGGGATCGTGGGCCAACTTGAGAATGTTTTGATGCCTTGGCGCAGATTCTCGTCGTCGAGGACATTGATGCCTTTGAAGGGGCGCTTGAAGTGATTGAGGATCTGAACAACGCGCCCCGAAAATCCGCACATTGGGAAATCGGGAGTCCCCTTCATGAACACAACGATATCGTTGGAGCCAATTTCGTCTTGAATGAACTTATGGATGCCGCTTTCGTCTGTCATTGTGATTCCTCTGGAATTTCTGTTTTTAAGGTTAGAGCATGAAGGGCGTCTTGAAACTCCGACTTCAAGAGCGCGTAAACCTTCTGGTGCTGCTGAATGCGCGAGAGTCCTTTAAAGTCACGAGAAGAAATCCATACTTGAAACTGATATCCGTTGCCGTGAGTGTCCTGCACCAAAACCTCGGTGCCGTCACAAAATCCGGAGAGGATCTTGGAACGCACCTGATCGGCATCGATGCGGCCTGGCTGGAATGACTCGTCGCCCATATGCTGAGTTGATTTAAGCTGGGTGTGAAGGCCTGGCAAGAGGCCCCCTCACAAGAGACTTGCGACTCCTTGCACAAGCCGGAATGCCACCGCCCCTTTCGCTAGGTTGTCCCATCCCGCTTGAAACGTTGACGATGCGGGCGTTGTTGATAAGAACGTCGACTTTATCGGTCAGCGTCGCGAGTTTTGTTGCAAGCGCATCGAGACGGGGCTCCTTCAGATTTGGTAAATTTTATAGAGGTCGAGTGAGTCGGGGTTTGCCAGTGCCTCGCGGTTTCCGGGGTCTTGTCCGTGCACGATGCGCTTGACAGCAATTTCTACCTTTTTGCCGCTCACGGTGTAGGGAATCTCCGCGACAGCATAGATTTCTTTGGGAACATGGCGCGGTGAGGCGCCCTCACGAATCCGGCGTTTGAGCTCGTAGCGCATCTGATCATCGAGGGCGGGAGATCCCTCTTTGAGCTTCACGAAAAGGATGATGTCTTCGTCGTCGGCGCGTTTGCGTCCAATGGCGAGACTGTCGACAACGAGTGGATGCGTCTCGGCCTGGCGGTAGATCTCGGCCGTTCCAATACGCACGCCGCCCGGATTGAGAGTCGCGTCAGAGCGACCATAAACAATAACGCCCCCCTCGGGAGTGAGGGTCACAAAGTCGCCGTGATGCCAGACGCCAGGGAAAGTTTCGAAGTAAGACTTCAGGTAGCGCGCGCGGCCCACGTCGTTCCAGAAAGAAACGGGCATCGAAGGGAAAGGAGTCGCACAAACGAGCTCGCCTTGTTCTCCACGGACGGGCCGCCCCGCCGAATCCCAAGCCTGCACATCCATGCCGAGACCACGTCCTTGAATTTCTCCGCGCCGCACGGGTTTGAGCGGGTTGCCGAGCATGAAACAGGAGAGAATGTCGGTGCCTCCGGAAATCGAGGCGAGCTGGATACGCGAACCAATGGCTTGCACATGGGAATAAAAATAATCGAAATCTTCGGGCAAGAGAGGACTGCCTGTGGAGAGGACCAGACGCAACTCTTTGAGCGGATAGGTTTTTGAGATCGCGAGGTTTTGCGTGCGGCAGGAAGCAATGAATTTGGCGGAGGTGCCAAAGACAGAGATCTTCTCACGCTCAACGAGGCTCCAAAGAGAATCTGCGGCGGGGGCTGCAGGAGATCCCTCATAGCAGTGAACACGAACTCCACTCGCGAGTGCTGTTGCGAGCCAGTTCCACATCATCCATCCACAAGTCGTGTAATAAAGAAGATCTTCACCGGCGCGCAAATCACAGTGCAGCCTGTGTTCTTTCATCACCTGAAGAAGCACGCCTCCAGCTCCATGCACGATGCACTTGGGGGCGCCGGTGGTTCCTGACGAGAACATAATAAAAAGCGGGTGCGCAAAGGGGCTTCTCTCGAAAGTTGGAGCTGGTGTTTGGGGCAGTGAAGCGACATTGAGCGCAGCGAGATTGTTTTGAGAGAGAGTTTGGAAGACGTGCTTTGCTTTTACTGTGGGAAGTTTCGCAAGAACGTGGTGGTTCTTCTGCGCAAGATCAAAACGTTTGCCATTGTAAATCGTGTCTGAGGCAAGGAAAAGAAACTTGGCATCGATCTGAGTGAGACGATCGAGAATGCCTTGCTCTCCGAAGTCGGGAGAGCAGGAGGACCAAACGGCTCCAAGCCCACTCACGGCGAGCATCGCGATGATGGTCTCGGGAGCGTTGGGCAAAAGAGCGGCCACGCGGTCCCCAGTGCCGACTCCCGCTGCGCGAAGAATATCCTGCAGAGCCCGAACGGCTGCGAAAATTTCGGATTTGCTCCATTCACGTCGAAGCTCGGGCTGCTCGGTGTGTCCGATGAGGACGGGACCCGTTTCTGGCATCGGCCGCATGAGATTTTCAGCAAAGCTCAGGCGCACACTCGGGAACCAGCTGGCGTCTATAAACTCCGCACCCGCTTCAAATGCAGGCGCACAATTTCCATCAAAAATAATTCCCAGCTCGTTGAGTGCAAGTGACCAAAACACCTCTTTGTGCGCGATGCTCGCGTCGCAGAGGTTTTCGAAGTTGGAAAAACCCGAGGGCTGCCCCAACTGAGCTGCAAATCGCAGCTGGAAGGCATGCATTTGAGAGGCCTTCAACTCGGCCTCGGTGGCGCTCCACAGAATCGGATTTTCACTCATATCTCTCCGTCTTTAGCCCAAGTTGGCTTGGGACTCGATGCTCCTGTTAAGATCACGTTGCGTATCCATTAGGCATAGGTAAAGTTGATGGACATGCAACCATATCTTAATCTACTTTGGCATGTGCCTTCACTAAGAATTCATTAGAATAAAGGTATGGGGAGAAGCGCGTGGAGGCTTTTGGGAATCGCTTTTTTTTGCGCTGATCTCTGCGCAAATGTGGAGCTTGCGTGGGCCCAACCCCACGCCCCTGCGTCTCAGACGGCGCCGAGAGACACAGCCTCTATGACGATACCCCGCTTAGCTGCCGATAACCTCAATCCTTTGGAGGCCGTCGCGGAAGCGACTCTCGACTCGGCGCCACGAGACGGCCAGATCCGCCTGCAGATCACGTTACCTAACTACGATTGTCCCTCTCGAAATGGGGAGTCCGAAGATCTGCAAGCCTGCCTCGCGCGCGATCCGAGTCCCCTCGGCAATATCGTACTCGACGTTGGTCACAGTCACCATACAGATTCGAATCTGGATCGCTACGGAAACTCGTCCGATCGTTCGCCCGATCAGCGCAACCTGCACGAGGGGAAGATCGTCATGTCTGTGAGTCTCATGGCTCAGGATATTCTTCGCTCGTGCTATGGACTACCTGCAAACAAAGTTCATCTCAGTCGCTATCCAGGCGAGGTCGAGTTTGGAACATTTCACAACTCTAATCTCGCCACGAATGCTCTAGAGAGATTTCAAGCTCGGACCAACAATGACATCGCCTCTGAGCTCGACAACGATGAGCCCCAGCGCAAAGCTTTTCTGACGCATCTCATGGAGCTTGGGCAAGAGTCCGCCGAAACTTCAATTTTGGTTTCAGTTCATGCCAACGCTTCGGGTGGAGACTATGTGGCTTCGTTTTATCCTCCTGAAGATCCCGAAAGCTCGACTCTTGCGACACGGATCACGGAGTCGATAGTGGCTCAGGCACGTGGGAGTTTTCTCGATGCGATTGCTGCGCTTCAGTCAGAGATTCGGGCCATTGAGCAGCGATCAGCCGCCGCGGGTCGACCTGATCCCCAGAGCGAAGCTGATCTTCGTGCTCTGAGGGACAAGGTCGCTGTTCTGAACAAAGCCCGCAGAACACGCAGAAGCGCTCGCGACGATGCGACATCTCGGAGCATCGAATCAGACTTGGGAATATTTAGGGACCTTGGCGAAGGCGCTCCACGCGTTCTCAGCGAGGGCTTCTTTATGGACGGCATACTTGGTCAGATGGCCGATGCCGAGATCAATCAGAATCGCTCAAGACTTCTAAACATTCCCGCCCACCAAACACAAGCACGACTCAACCATGTGCGACAAACAAGCGTCCAAGTCGTGCCTGAAGTCTATGATGCCCGCGAGGGACGCTGGGGGGCCGGCACGGCTCACAAATACGACGTTACAAAAATCTTTATCGACTACGCCAAAGGCCTCGGGGCTGGCTTAGCAGCACAGGCCCTTGCTCAATGCGCCGAAGATGACGGGACATGATTCGTTTCAAATTACTTTTATTAACTGTTCTAGGGAGTTTCGTGACTCGAGCGCATGCGAGTAAACTCGAAGCTTTTGCGTTAAATCCAGCTTATGAGCTCCTGGCAAGCGGACGCAGTCACTATGTGGTCAAAACCTCGCGAAGCGAAGTCCTTCTGCTTGCCGTAGAGAACTTGCAAAGTCCTCTCAAGCTGCGAGACTCCTCGAGACATTTGGTCCAAGCCGAGTTCTCTCCCGAGGGCCGCTTTCTTTTGTCGGTTTATAAGCGTGTACCCGGGAAGTCGGAGATCCGGATTTACGACGCCCTGACAGGACAACTTCTTCAAAAAACCCCAGAGCTTCGTGAACTTCAGATTGGGTTTTGGCTCGATGAATGCCGTTACGCTTCGATCGCAGGGCCTCTCGAAAACGGAGCCCGTTTGCAGGTCTTTAAACGACCTGACTTAAAACTTTCTCCCTGCGCCAAGAAGTTTATTACAAACCAAACACCGCCACCGAGGCAGGCCTCGATGGCTTTTTGGAGAGACACAAATTTCAATGTCTGGACTTATTACCAAAACACGGCTCGCGAAGTGCTGAGTTGGCTCGGCAAAGGAAGTTTCTATGATTTCCAGAACGGAGCCTATCCATATTTTTGGTTCCGCGAGGCGGCCACTTCTTCGATGCTCTTTCGTGCTGACGCGCTCGCCAAGAAAATTCAACCGTTGCGCTCTCTGGATCATTTCGTCGCCGATCCTGAAAGCGCCAAGATTTACGGAGTACACAAAGGCTTGCTCTTTAGGGCACACATCGATTCAGACTATAAGCCCCAGGAGGAGCAGCTCCTTGTCCTGCCTAAAACACTCAAGCTAGAGTCGCTCAGCCTGGACAAAGCTCGCAAACAGCTTTTGCTGCGCGATGTGAAGGGCAGCTACTTCGCCTTCAAACTGGATTCCTAGGAGCGGCTTCAGTAGAAATTATCGGTTTGATAGGACGACATACCGAGAAGGTGGTTCTTCGATCCACTTTGTCTAACAATTTCCTCTGCGCCCATCAGCTTTACCAATGCTTAATGGTTCCCCAACAAGATCACGTTAAGGTAGGGAATTTGATCGGGTGGCGAGCCTGAATTTGTTAGAATCCGGTGTGAGGGACTTTGCCTGATGATGCACCGTTTTGCTCGTTCAAACTGGGGTCGCCTTATGGTATGTCATCTCTGCGTGGGGCTCTTTGCACCCGCGGCCCTTGCTCAGCACGTCGCAAAATCCATCCAAGACGCCGCGCGAGTCTCGGGACTTATTAGGGACAACGAGCACGACTACGACGCCAAACTCAAAATTCTTGTGATGGCTTTTGATCCTGCCTCGCCTCTGGATTCTCTTCAAAAATTGGCTTCCTTTGCAAAAACGGCTCCCGTGGGCGACAACGGGCGCGGCGACATATCGGTGCAGCAGCTTTGTCAGTTTTACGAAAAACTCAAATCTGATCCGGCTTATATCAACAGCGCTAACTGGAAAAGCTTTCAACAAGGTCACGGGCGCTTCCTCGACCACCTTCTCTACAACGGCAATAGTTACTGCGGAGCCGGTCCCATACAGTCTCTTGTCGTGCAAAACGCGCCTGATGGACGCTATGTTTGGATCAATCTCAAAGAGCCCATCCATTACGAGTTCTCCGGGGGGACTTTTGCGACGCGCACCAAGCAAGTGCGCTACCGCGTGAGCGACAACCCCGCACACGCAGCACAACTGATGTCCGACTATTCGGCTCGCGGTACGAACTTTCATCAACTCTTTCAGAGAATTAATTCAAACCGAGTCTTACAAAATCAGGATGCACAAGAAGTCGCAACGGCCATGACACACGTCCGAGAAGGCACGTTTGAAAATGATCGTGCGAAAGTGATGCGCACGCTGGCCACCTATGACACCCTCTCGCTGCAGCCGATTAGTAAAGACGACTATCTGCTCTTTAGACCCAAGGGAAAGCAGTACACGCAATTGGAGATTGGAGCTATCTCAATGATTGCGCCGCACGCACTTGCGGACAAAGATCATGGAGGCAAAGACGTTCCCTTCCGTAAAGGTGTGGCCGTGATGCGCTCGTATGAACACAACGGCCAATACGCCATTGACGGCCGCGTGGCTCAAGTGAGTATGCCCGCCGCGCGCAACAACGTCGATCCCGAATGGAAGCCCGTTGTGGACGGGACACTCGCTGCTGTAAACACGACGATGGACAATCATTTCGACGCGATTCAAAACTCCGGTATCGGACTGATGTATGGACCGAAGTCGGACTTCGCGAAAATGTCACCCGCGCAGCAAGCTGCCTACATTGCGAAAAATCGTAAGCCCGGCACGGCGCCGCCAGTTCCGGTGGAGACCAGTTGCATCGGTTTTGTTTTGAAGAATCTTGAAGAGGGTTACAAGAACGCCGGAAAGGCGGAGCGCTGGAAAGAGATCGATCAGATCGTTCGTGACAACGCGGGCGATGGAGATTTTTTGCTGCAGGAACTCAAAAAAGATGGATGGACGACCGTCTACTGGAACCCCGACGTGAAGAATCCGACGACACAGGTCTTAAGTCCCTCGAAGCCCAACGATCACCACATCTGGACCGCGTCTGAGGTTAAAAAAGGTAAAAACTACCTCTCTGGAGTGAAGCTCCCGAGTGGTGAAAAGTTTACAGGCATTCCGATCGACGAGAAGATGCTCGATTACCGGCCGACCAATCCCTACAAAACTACGGCTCAAACCGAACAGCTGCAGAAGCTTCGCGATGCGCCGCTGTTTGTGGGCATCGCCAATGGCGGCTACCACGTTTACCTGGGCTCGCAAGGACAGGTGATTGAGTCGCACAGCACGCGCGGTCCCTCGGATCCGACGAATATTGAGATTCGTCCGTTTACCGAATGGGGACTCTTGCAGGGCGAGGCTTATTTGTCGGGTGTGATCGCAGTTCCACCCGGTGGATGGGGCCAGAAATAGGAAAACCCCTCTCCGATTTGCGGAGAAGGGTTTTGTTGTTTGAGTTTTCTAGGAAATTAGAATTTGTAGTTGAGTCCGGTGTGGAGAGCGTAGCCCTTTGACTTGTATTCACCCACTTTGGC
Source organism: Bacteriovorax stolpii (assembly GCA_945881775.1). Classification (GTDB taxonomy): domain Bacteria; phylum Bdellovibrionota; class UBA2428; order UBA2428; family UBA2428; genus CAMCVE01. The sequence goes on along the minus strand of CAMCVE010000002.1, from coordinate 7,237 downwards.
AGGCGCTTCACCGTCACCCGAAGCCAAACTGTATTCCGCTGAGAGGTCGAGCTTCATGTTTTCCATGATGCCAAAACCCGCGCCGAGGTTGATGACATGTCCAGGTCCTGGAGACGAGAAGGTTGGCTGAGCGTATTTCTTGTTCGTGACGGGAGTCACGTAGACGTAACCCGCGCGAAGCGCCGTTTCACCCATCATGTGCTCAGCACCTAAGCGAACGGTGTGTTGGTCGGCCCAATCCAACGTCGTCTCGCTTGTCGAAGTTGCAACTTTTTGGGTTAGCACTTCGTTGACCGAGTACTTGGAGAGTGAGTATCCGAGGAACAGTTTCAAGTCGGACGAGAGAGCCCAGTTTCCGCCGATTTCCACTTGAAGTGGAAACTCGGACGAAAGGGTCGCGTCGGCGCCGTCGCCGAGAGCAGGATCTGCGACGGGAGTCGCGTTGGCGACTGACTTACGAACAGCAGCCTTTCCAGTGGCCGAGAATTTAATCGGCGTGCGGACATTGAACCCAAGCCCCCACCCGTCAGTCGCATACTGGGCGCCGACTCGGAACCCCGCGGCGTTCTTGTCATCGAGGTCATTGAGACAGGTTTCAATAAGACTAGGGCTTGAGAAACTTGGAGCACAAAGAGTGGCCTTGACCATCGAGTAACGCCACGAGGCTCCAATGTTGAGACCGGGCATAACAGTATAGCCCGCTCCGAAGGTGAGTTCCGTAAGACTCAGCTTTGTGCTGAGTGATGGCTCGTAGGAATTGAACAGGGGAGGAGCAAACGCTGAAAAATCAACGCCTCCAAAATCAACCGTGGATCCTCCCGAAACAAACACACCTGCACCGACACCGAGCTCAGGGTTTACTTTGTAACTTGCGACTCCACCAAATACGGGAGAGAGACTACGCTCTCCTTTGGTGTTGAGAGTCGCGCCACTGGCTCCGCGTCCGATGGGACCTTCATACTGTCCCCAGGTCGGAGAGAAGTTCAGAGAAACGTCGCCGCCTTCGCCTCCCGCAAGACCCGCAGGGTTAAAGAAGAGAGACTCGCCGCCGCTCACATGGCTCGTAGCCGCGCCGCCGATTCCAGAATAATGGCCGGACCAAATTGTTGCCTTTTCAAAACCACCGGCCGAGACCGAGCCAGCACCCAGCGCAGCCAGTGCCGCCATAGAAATTTTCAAAGTTTTCATAAGATAAAGAGATCCTCCCGCACTCGATTCAAACACCCTCCCACCTAAGAATCAACGCGAGCGCTGAGCCGCATGGGGCGCCGCAGCCAATTCGATGAAGCGCCGACTTACTTGCACCGAAGTCAGTGGAGCTCTAAAGTGTGCAGCACTACCGAGGGTTAATGAAATGAAGACGCCACGCTATCTCATCACCGGCGATCCAGCCCGCACGATCCAGCCACAGTTCGACACGAGTCTTCTCATGGCTCACGAACTCCTCAAACGTGGCATTGAAGTTGATTACTGCGACCTCTTTCAGACAAATCTTGAGCAGGACTCGAAGAGCTATCTTGAGAAGCTGCCTGTTCAGAACATCCTCTTTGCTGACAACAATGATCCCTGCTTCATTGGTCTCGCTCCGAAACGGCTGGCAAACGCTCTTGAAGAGTACGACGTGGTTCTCAATCGCAAGGATCCTCCTGTCGACGATTTCTACATCAAGACCTGCAAACATTTCTCGGCACTCCCTTCGCGTGTTGTGCAGATCAACAACCCCGATCAAATTTGGCGCCACCACGAGCACCTGCTCCCGCTCCGCTATCCCGACTTTGGAGCCAAAACTTACGTCTGTAACTCATTTGAAGAATTCGTGAGCGCCGTCAGATCTTGCGATACAGAAGCCGTCTGCAAACCTCACAACGAATGCTCGGGCATTGGAATCGAATTTCATAAACCCGATGCGCCGGAATCTGTGCTCAGAAACTTTTGGGAAACACGCAAGCCAACTGTTGTGGTTCAGCCCTTCCTCAAAGCGATCGAAGAATCCGGCGACCTGCGCGTGCTCGTGATCGACGGCGTGATCCTCGGCTGCGTGATGCGCGTGCCAAAGAGCGGCTCGAGGCTCGCGAATTTGCATCAAGGCGGGCGCGGAGAGTTTTTTGAACTCACGGACTTTCATCGTGAGGTGGCACGCGTTGTGGCTAAGGATTTGCGCCAGTTTGGAATTTATCTCATTGGACTCGATTTCATCGGCGACAAGGTCACCGAGATCAACATCACCAGTCCCACCGCCCTCCCCCTGATCAACCTGCTTTCAGGTATCCAGGGCCACGTGGTGCTCATCGACGAGATCGAAAAACTGCGCCTGAAAGCCAAGTGATTCTCTAGACTTCACCTCCCCGGCTGGCCGTTAAGAAAACTCCATTGGCTCTTCACTGTCGTTTCGCAGTCACTTTTTATAATGCGCGAGAGGAAGAGAGAATTTTATGCAAACACAAACTAGCCCTTACGAGGGTCTTCAGTACCGTTACAACCCCGCAGCTCACGAAAGAACCCCTTCGTTTGAGTTCATTCCAATGAGGGCCCTTCTACTTGAGGACTCGATCGAGAGTCGCCACACCTACGAGAACCTCTTCAAGGAAATTGGTTTTGAAGAACTCGAGGTGGCCGAGAGTTTCTCGGAGGCTTTTCGTTGCATTGAGATCCAACACGAACCCTTTGACCTCATCGTCGTGGATCAGTCTTTTTGGGGTGACGACCAGTTGAGCCTGAAACTTTGCCAACTTATTCGTTCCAACGATGACTACGCACGCACCGCAATCGTGATGCTCAGTCATCAGTGCGACAGTGAAACGATTGAGGCGGCTTTTCGGGCCGGCGTGGATGAGTTTGTGCCGAAGTACACCCACCCGCTCGAACTCAAGCGCGTGGCGTGGCGAGCGGTGCTCGATCGTCGACACTTTCCTCGCGTGCGCTAGTCGTACCTTGATTTGATTGGCGGGCCAACTCGGCCTAAGCTCGATTGAGCCATGACGATGCGTGAAAAATACCCAGAGATTGAACCCTACAACCATGGAATGATAGATGTCGGAAACGGCCACCAAATTTACTTTGAAGAGTGTGGCAATCCTCAGGGGAAACCTGTGGTCTTCTTGCACGGTGGCCCCGGTGGCGGGTGTGACGAAGGGCATCGTCGTTACTTCGACCCCCAGACCTATCGCATCGTGCTCTTTGACCAACGCGGCTGCGGGCGCAGTCTTCCGTTTGCGGAGCTTGCTCATAACACCACGTGGGATCTTGTCGGAGATGTGGAGCGCCTTCGTGAGCGCCTCAAGATCAATCGATGGGTCGTTTTCGGGGGTTCTTGGGGAAGCACACTTGCACTGTCTTATGCCATCAAGCATGCCGACCGCGTGAAGGCTTTGGTGCTCCGCGGAATTTTTCTGTGCCGTCCCAAGGAGATTTACTGGTTCTACCAATTTGGAGCTCACCAACTTTTCCCGGATGCTTGGGAGAAGTTTGTTGCACCCATCCCAAGTGACGAGCGCGGTGACATGGTGGCCGCTTATTATGAGCGCCTCATCTCAGACAACGAAGTCGAGCAGCTCGAGGCCGCTCGTGCGTGGTCGATTTGGGAAGCGACGCTCTCACGCCTTGTTACAGACCCTAAAGACATCGAAGCCTTTACCGAAGCCAAGAAGGCCTTGCCCTTCGCACGTATTGAGTGCCACTACTTCACCAACAATGCTTTTATGGATTCGCCCAACTGGCTCCTAGAAAACATCAGCGCCATTCGAGAGATCCCAGGCGTGATTGTCCAAGGCCGCTACGATGTGGTTTGCCCCATGGAAAGCGCGTGGGATTTGCACAAGGCCTGGCCCGAAGCTCGGCTGGAGATTGTCGCAACTGCCGGACATTCCGCGAGCGAGCCTGGAATTGTGGACGGACTTGTTCGAGCTACGGACGAGTTCCGCAAGCTCTAAGCACTCACAGAGTAACTTCAGTTTAGACAACCTTCACGAGTACGCCCGATCTCTGTTGCCGGAAAGCCAACCAAAGCCAGATAACTGCGCCCACGAAGAAGGCCGCGGGTAAAATCGAGATTGCAGCGCGAAGACCCCACGCATCTGCGAGATGCCCGACGATCTCAGGTGACCACATGTCTCCAAACATATGAATCATAAAGATGGAAAGTGCCATTGCGCTTGAGCGAAGCTTGGAGGGAACGGTGTCTAGAATAAGTGTATTGATGGGTCCCGTCGGAAGGAATGCAAAAAACATTGAAAGAGCCAAACAGATCTCTGAGGTGAGAGAGTCTGTGGACCAGAACGCCATCAGCGAAACCGGGACCGTTAGAAACGTAGAGATTGCGAGCATCCAAGCATAACCCGCAGCACTCTTTTTCTGCCAACTGGTTGCAAGAAACCCTCCGAAGAGAGTCCCCACCAGACCTGTGACCACAAGCACTCCTCCAAAAAAGAGTGATGCGTCTTTATTGGAAAGTCCGTGAACACGGTTCAAAAAACTCGGTCCCCAATACGCGTAGGCTCCGAGTGCGAAACTGTAGGCCGTGTATCCCCAGCAAATCAGATTGTACTCGCGAATTTTAAACAGTTGCAGGACATCTGACCATTGGGGCAGAGTTCCGTGACTCGAGTCGGCGCCTTTAATCTGCGTGTCCATCCGCCCGCGAACGGGCTCTTTAAATGGGAGCAGCGTCAGAGCCAACAAAAGACCGGGCACGCCCGCCCACCAAAACGCATGACGCCAGCCCATTGAATCGGCCAAGGTGCCGCCGATGATGTAACCGAGCGCCGAACCAACGGGAATCGCAACGTAAAAAATCGTGAGCGCATTGTTGCGCTTGGAGGGCTTGAACGTGTCTGAGATCAGGCTGGGAGAAATTGTAGCGTAGCTCGCCTCCCCCAACCCAACAAAAATTCGCGCGATGATGAGACTCAAAAAACCGCCGGCAAAGCCCGTCTTGATTGTGGCAAGACTCCAAACAAGAACACCCGCTGCGATCAACCACTTTCGCTTCATGCGATCGCCGAGATATCCAAAGAACGGACAACTTACGAAATATCCGATCATAAACGCTGTCGAAAGTCGGCCAAGCTGACCGTCCGTTAAGCTGAGTTCTTCTTTGAGAGGGGTCAAAACCGCCGACAAGACATAGCGATCAAGATAATTAAAAAGGTTAAGTCCCGTCAGAAGCAGGAGACACCAGAAAGGTGTGAGTTCTTTTTTGCCGTCAAGACGAGAGAAGAAAGACATGACTCTAAGGATAGTGGGGTTTAGCAGAAAAACGAGGGCCAAGCCGCGCTTTTCAGACTAAGTCGCTTTGCTACTGAGGAAGATTGGAACCGTCCCGATAAGAATAAGAATAATGATAATCCACTCGAGGGTTTCCATGCGAAGATTGGCTTCGCCGTCTTGAATGTCGTTTGAGATGTCACGGATGGCCGCGAGCTTCCGGTCAATACCATCCGAGAGGACCTGCAGGAACATCATGTTCACGCATAGCTCGTGGATGCGCGCTAGATAGTTGTCTGAGGCGAGCTTGAAACTTTGCTCGACTCGCTCGGCAATAATGAGGGAATCTAAGTGGATTGTGTTGATCGCCTTGAGATTGAGCTCCGAGAAATTGAAGAGCCTTGATCCGAGGCGCTGGAACCAATTGCGCTTACGGAAGTTCGCTTCATAGAGACCCACAAGGGTGCGATCAAGTTTTGCGTCGATAAAGCGAAGCTCAAGCGCCTGAACGTTTGCGAGCTCCAGGATGTCTACGGCATCGAGCCCGTTCTCATCAAAAATGATCGCATTCTTGGCGGTTACGAAGACCAGATCTCGGTCGCTGTAGCCAACCGACTGAGACAAAGTGCGCTTGACTTCGTTGGTTCCGATAGACTCAGTCGAGGCCTTCATGGTTTGCGCGATGCTTGTTCCTAGGCGCGCAATGATTTGCTCAGAGCTCAGATCTTCGGACAAACGCTCAACATTGAAAACATAGTGAACGCTCGGAGTGGAAAATAGCTCAGGACCCACAATGGCCGGCTTAATGAGTGCAAAAATCTCGTTCGCCAATCGACGAGCGGAATCGATCAGCTCATCGCTGTTTTCGAGATGAGCCGCGAGCTCTGGAAGCACATCAAATGATGTCGTCAGCGGACACACAAATTCAAAACTGAGTGCGCCGAGATCATAAAAGGTCACAAATACCTGAAACGGAAGGATCTCTTCGTGCAGTCGAATTTCCTGGGCGTCGAAGGCGATGCGCAGTGGCTGGAGATCGCGATTGAGACTGCCTGTGAGTGGTCGAAGCTCATTAGCGCGCAAAGCCAGTCGGTTCCCGACAACTTCCAAAACCTTTTTGGTGCGAATCTCAAAACCCACGTCAAAAGCGACGTGGATATGCAAAGAACCTTTCTGAATCTCAACCATATTGAGTATCCTAGGCGTTGAGTCGAAACTTATCCAGCGAGTTGAGGGTTTTCGCGCCTCGAATGAGAGGGCTACGGGACGAGCCTAAAATTCGAAGGCCGGTGAGACCCAGCAGGCAGCGCTCAGACGCGCCGTGCAACGCTTGTTAAGTCGCACGCCGACCTAGGGGACCGAGGTGGGGCACCCCAACTCAGCCCTCCGCATTCTACGCATGCTACTTTATTCGTATTCCAGAGCACACCTTAGACTATCTGTCGCGCAAGAGTCTGCGCGAAATTAAACGAACGACTCCTTTGAAAACCCTGCGCAAAAAGACCCTGTGTATTTAACGACGCCTTTTAAATCGCAGGTGTGAGGAACGGTCGAGAATACAAACGGGCTCTTGCGTCGGCACTTGAAAAAAGGGACGCCGTTTCGGGGCTTAGCCCAGGGGCGCCTGGACGAGATTCAGCGCCTTATGAAAGCGCGGCCGCGCCAACCTTAAGGAGGTTTCCCGTGCCGAAATTCTACGAGTCCAAAAATTACTTAACGATCGCCCTCGAAAAACGCTGGGCTGGTTTGCGCCAAACGAGGTTCACCACACCTCGCTCCTTCGCTGAATTGCCCCTTGATCTCGCGCACTTGAAATGCTCTGTCTTCACAAATTAACTGCATCTTTTCGGCAGTAGAAAGCTTGTGTCGGAGTTCGAAAGCCAAGTTTCTTCCTTGGGCGAGAGTTAAGTTTGTCTTCAATCTTTTTGGCGTCTTCATTCGTAAATTCCTTCATCGATGTGCTGCGTTTGAAATATTGGCGAATTAAGCCATTTGTGTTTTCGTTCGTGCCTTTTTCCCAACTTGAATACGGATG
>CAMCVE010000001.1 GCA_945881775.1 Bacteriovorax stolpii | reverse complement strand
TTTGGTCTGGTCCCGGACATCACCCTCACGTCGCAAAAGAGCGCTGCCCTTCAGATCCACAAGGCGCCTTGGTTCTCCTACGACTACCAGATCTACGCCAACGAGCTGCGCGGCCAGCCGAAGTCTGCAGCCAAGCTGGCTGTCTCGAGCCTGGTGATGGAAGTGGCGACGAAAGCCATGGCTGGACTCCCGAAACGATAGCGCGTAGGACGGGCTTCGTGGAAAGTTTCGAACTCGTAGAACTTCAAAATGGCGTCGTGAGCCTGCGCTGCCTGGAGCCTAGGGAAACCTTCCATCCTGGCATCGGACCCGCCGAAGAAGCGCGCATTTTGCACGTCGAGCAGCAACAGCTCGTCGAGCGCGCCCTGCTTTCAAGGGATTTTGTGATCTGGGACGTGGGCCTCGGTGCAGCCGCCAACGCCATTGCAGCCCTCAATGCTCTCCAAATTGGCCTGCCGGAGGATCATCCCCATCCCGTTGTGCTTCAGAGTTTCGATAAGACCACGAGCCCACTCGAGTTCGCTCTGGAGAACGCGGCGTCGCTTGGCTACATCGTTGGCTTCGAAGACTTAATCCGCGAACTCGTCGCGAAGGGCGAAGTGCGTATTGGAAAGAGAATCATCTGGCGCCTCCACCTAGGGGACTTCTCAACAGACATCGAAGCTCTCGAGCTCCGCGCGCCCGACGCGATTTTCTACGATCCCTATTCCGCAAAGGGAAACCCCGAAATGTGGAGCCTCGACAATTTCTCAAAACTCTTCGCAAAGCTCGACCCAGACCGCCTGTGCCTGCTCACGAACTACACCGCTTCGACTTACATCCGAGTAACACTCATGATGGCGGGATTTAGCGTGGGCTACGGCGTGCAGGTCCACAAGAAGCTGCACACGACGATCGCCTCCAACTGTCCCGAAGCTCTTCTCAGGCCACTTGATAACGAGTGGCTTGTGGACCGCGTGCGCATCTCGCACAGTTCAGCGCCCCTAAGAGAGATCCCCTATGAGATCGCGCCGATCAGCGACGCCGACTACGCAAGGCTTTCTCTGCATCCGCAGCTTTCGAGTCAGTTCCCCAATCAGCTCTAGAGGCCAGGCTCAAGTCGCGGGTGACTGAGCTCCTGGTGCAGCTTTTTGGTGTCGAGTTCGTTTTCCCAACGCGAAATCACAATCGTCGCCACGCCATTGCCGATGAGGTTTGTGAGCGCACGCGCTTCGGACATAAAGCGGTCAATTCCTAGAATCAGCGCCAGGCCCGCCACCGGGACTGTTGGAACCACGGCAAGAGTCGCCGCGAGCGTAATAAAGCCCGCGCCGGTCACACCCGAGGCTCCTTGCGATGTGAAAATCGCCACAAAGAGAATGCTTAGCTGCTGACCGATCGTAAGATCTATGTTGAGGGCCTGTGCCACAAAAACTGCCGCCATCGTGAGGTAAATGTTTGTGCCGTCGAGATTGAACGAGTAGCCCGTGGGCACCACAAGCCCCACTACAGATTTCGAGCATCCAAGGTTCTCGAGTTTTTCCATCATGGGGACGATCACGCTCTCTGAAGACGAAGTGCCGAGCACCGTCAGAAGTTCTTCGCGAATGTAGCGTAGGAACTGGAAGATGCTAAAGCCCGCCCATTTTGCGATGGGTCCGAGGATGAGGAAGATGAACACAAGGCAGGTCAGGTAGAAAACGGCCATCAAAGACAGCAGCGGCCCAAAAGAGCGAACGCCGTACTTGCCGATTGTAAACGCCATCGCACCAAAGGCTCCAATGGGGGCGAGGTGCATGAGCATGTGGACGATCCGAAACAGGATCTGCGAGACGGAGGTGAAGAATTCGTGCACGACCCGTCCCTTGGTTCCACTATGCGCCAGAGCGTAGCCAAAGAGAATTGCCAGCAGGAGCACCTGCAGGAGGTTCCCGGAGCTCGTAAATGCGTCTGCGAAACTCTTGGGGATGATGCTCAGGGCAAATTGCATCATGGAACTGCTGGGAGCCTTGGAGGCATATTCACTAATGACGCCCGCATCGAGCGTTGCCGGGTCCACGTTAAATCCCTTCCCAGGCTTAAAGACGTTAACGGCCACAAGTCCAAGAACCAGCGCCAGGTTTGAGACACTCTCAAAATAGAGCAGGGCCTTGCCCCCGATGCGGCCGACCTTCTTGATGTCGCCGGTGTTCGAAATCCCAAGCACCACGGTGCTAAAAATGATCGGTCCGATCAGCATTTTTAAAAGGTTGATAAAGCCGTCTCCAAGGACTTTCAGCTCGACGCCCCAGGCTGGCTCGGAAAGTCCGACCCCAACTCCGAGAGCGATGCCAATAAGAACTTGCACGTAGAGACTGCGCAGATATTTCATGCGGCCAGCATAGGGGATCGGAGCTGATTTTGACATTCAAAGAGGCCTAATTTCCTAGTCACACCCCATTTGCTTTGCTACAAGAAGCCCGAATTATGACTTTCAAACGCCAACTCCGTAACGACGAAAATCCCACCGAGTCCACAGACTTCGAGCAGATGCTCAACGAATCTTTCGGCAAAAGCGACCGCAAGCTTTCCACCGGCGACAAGATCAAGGCCGAAGTTATCTCAGTCGGCAAAGAACAGGTGATTGTTTCTACGGGAACGCGTTTTGACGGATTTGTTCAGGCCTCTGAACTCCTCGATGCGGACGGTAAGTCGAAGGTCAAATCCGGCGATCTCGTTGAACTCTTTGTCACCTACATCAAGGGCGCGCAGGTTTTCCTTTCCACAAGCCCCTCTGGCCAAGCACTCGCCGAAGGCATTCAAGAAGCTCTCACAAGCGGACTTCCGCTCGAAGGTCGCGTCGAGTCCGTCAACAAGGGCGGCTTCCAGGTTAGCATCCTTGGTAAGGCCACTTTCTGTCCGATGAGCCAGATGGACACCAAGCGCATCGAAAAGCCTGAAGACTACATCGGCCAGAAATTCCAATTCAAGATCACTCAGATCACCGAAGGTGGTCGCAATATTGTCATCAGCCGCCGCAAGATCCTCGAAGAAGGTCAAGGCGCGCAGATGGCCCACTTCAAAGACCAGCGCAAAGTCGGCGATGTCGTGACCGGTACCGTGAAGCGCGTCGAAGCCTTTGGAGCCTTCATCGAGATCGCTCCCGGAGTCGAGGGCCTTGCGCACGTCTCAGAACTTGCGTGGACCCGCGTCTCTAATCCCGCCGACATCGTCAAGCCCGGTCAAGTCGTTAGCGCCACGATTATCCGCTTGGAGCAAGAAGAGCGTCGTCTCAAGATTTCTCTCACCCTCAAGCAAGCCTCTGGCGATCCGTGGCAAAACCTCCCCGCTCAAATCAAAGCGGGTCGCGTTGTGAGTGGCAAAGTCACGCGTCTGATGCCCTTTGGGGCTTTTGTGGAGTTGCAACCCGGAGTTGAGGGTCTTGTGCCCCTCTCCGAGATGAGCAGCACCAAGCGAGTGAACAGCGCCGACGAAGTCGTAAAAGCGGGCGAGCAGGTCACTGTTCTCATCAAAGAGATCAACCCACAAGCCAAACGCATCTCACTCTCCATCAAGGGCGCAGTCGATGCCGCCGCGAGTGAGTCTGAGAGTCAAGACATTCGCGAGTACCAAGCTTCGCAAGCAGCGCGATCTTCCGGTGGCGGTCTCGGCGACCTTGGAGCCAAGCTTCAAGCTGCTCTCGATAAGAAGCCAAAGAAAAGCTAGTACTTGAGCCCTCTCCGCTCAGATGGAGAGATACTTCTTGTGTGGCTAGACCCAAGTCCCTAGAATGTGAGGAATGTCACAGCATCCGTCACATGCGAGCAACTTAGAAGATCTTCAGAGGGTCCGCATCAGTGTGGAGCTCGAAAGATTTGTGTCGCAGCACCTGCAACTTTTTGAATCCATGGCTCGAGACAATCTCGAGCACGATCTGCGAAATCCCCTAGGTGCGGTGGTGATGGGGCTTGAGTTGTTGTCCCTCGAGTTAGAGCAATCTTCCTCGACATCCGCATCGGCGATTCGGTTGTTGCATGTGATTCAAAGTAACGCCGCACTCATGGGTCGAATCCTCGATAACGTCGAAAGCTGATTGGGATGTCGTTCCTCACCCCTCCCAAAGTCCTAATCGTCGATGACGATGTTGTGGTGTCGCAAATGCTGGGTGGGTTCTTGTCGACAAAGGGCTTTGAGGTTGTCTTTGCCAACGATGGTATCGAGGCTCTGAAGTTTCTCGAAGAGCAGGCCCCGTTTCCAGACTTCATTGTTAGTGACTTGAACATGTCGGGAATGGGTGGGGCGGAGTTTGTGCATCTCCTGAAGAGCAATTTCAAGACGGCAAGCATCAAGGTCATCCTCTGTTCGGCGCAAGCGGGTCTTGCCGCAAAGGCCGAGACGCTTGGGGCCCATAGCTATCTTCGCAAACCTTATAAGCTCGATGCACTCTTAGCGCTGCTCGGAGAGAGTCACTCCCCTTAGCTAGACAACGGGAGGAATTCCCGCGGGTCTCGTGCTCGACTGCAAGGGAAGTTTCACTTCGAAGACGCAGCCATCTGCGCTGTTGTGTACGTCCAGAGTGCCCCCGAACTTTTCGATCGCTTCGCGCGAAATAATGAGCCCAAGCCCTAGGCCCGACTTGTCGACTCCATCCTTTACGAAAGGTCGAAAGAGATTGTTGATCTTGGCGGGAGCAATGCCGCCACACTGGTCCTGCACAGAGATGATCGCGAGCCCGTTTGCGGCGTAGCTCTTGATCGAAACATGGCCGCCGGGCTTGGTGAACTTGAGTGCGTTCTGGACGAGATTTCCGATTGCCGCCAGAAGCAGGTGTTTGTCGGCACTCACTAGGAGTGAGGGATCTAAGTCTGTGCTGAGGGTAAGTCGTTTTTTTCCGGCTTCGAATTCTGCGGTGACCACGAGCTGGCTCACAAGGTCCGCGATCCCAAAGATTTCCATATTGAGTGGACTATCCGCGCGAAGGCGCACTTCAGAGAGCGACCGGTCGATGAGCATTTCCATTTCAGCCAAGCTGTATTTGAGAATCCGGCTTGTGCTGCCACCGAGACCGACCACGCCTTTAGAGAGCATTTCTAGTGCGATTGAGGCGCGATTGAGAGCATTGCGCAGTTCGTGGGCGACCGCGCCAAGATGCATCACTTCGAGTTTTTTGGTGTCCTCGTTCCGAATGAGTTCAAACTCCGTTACGCCTCCTGCGATCGCGATGTCGAGGCAGCGGTTGAGTACATGAAACTCGGAGGCACTCACGGGAGCTTTGCGCTGGCTCGCGACTTCTGTGATGGCCTGGCACATGGCTCCGTAGGCGTGCACCACGTGACTGAGAGTGTATCCAAGTCGCAGCAGCTCTTTGCCATGTTCTCCAGCAGAGAGAGTGATCTTGTTCTCGTCTGGAGTGCTGACCTCCATTTGCCTCTTGGTTAGGATGAGCGTGAGTTGATCAAAAAAAATGGGCAGGCCGAGCTCGAGTTGCTGCGATGTGGGCCTGAGAGCCGCCAGCGCAACGACGCGCTTCTCACTTTGAGCTAAAATTTCTGCACGGTGGTCCAGAAGTAAATGGAGGAGAGACATAAGATGGAATTTCCTCTAAGCGAGGCTACGCCTCGCTGAAATCTCAGTCCAGCCTAATCGACGATTTTGCCTGGGTTTAAAAGCCCCATGGGATCGAATGCTCGTTTGATGACGCCGAAGATGCGACGTTCGGTCTCCGAGCGAGAAAAGGGGAGCGCCTTCTTCTTGAGGAGTCCGATGCCGTGTTCGGCTGAGACGGAACCTTTGAACTTCTGCACCAAGGCAAAGAGTTCGAGATCCGAGCGCGACACTTCCTGCACGAAGCGTGAGGGCTCCATGTCGCTGGGTTTGCGAATGAAGATGTGCAGATTTCCGTCGCCGATGTGCCCGAAGATGAAGACCTCAAAGCTCGGGTACTTCTCGCGGTAAAAGGCTTCGATCACACTGCTAAATTCGGGGAGGCGGCGCACGGGCACCGACACGTCGTGCTGATGCACTTGCCCGCCGCTCATGACGGCCTCAGCGATGCCTTCGCGAAGACTCCAGAGTTCGCGTCGCTGCGTTTCAGAAGTGCTTTGCACACCGGATTTAACGAGCTCGTCTTCAAACAGGGATGCAAACCAGCTCTCGGGTGCCTCGCCCACGGTTTCAACCCAGGCAAAGGCTTCGACGCCTTCGAGTTCCGCTTTGGGAAGAGGGCTCGCAAGACCCGCAAAGTTAACTGAGCATTCAAAAGAAGCGCGACTCAGGTATTCAAACGCCACCAGGTCAAGTCGCTGCTTGCGACAGCGTGTGAGAAGCTCGCTCACTTCTTTCAGGGATGAGAGTGCAAAGAGGCAGAGATTTGTGTTCTCAAGAGTTGGTGTGAGTTTTAACGTCGCTTCTGTGATGATGCCGAGTGTTCCTTCAGAGCCGATCACGAGGTTCTTAAGGTCGTAGCCCGTGTTGTTTTTCTCAAGATCGCCACTGAGTTCGAGGAGTTCTCCCGACATCAGTGCGAGCTTGAGGCTCAGCACCCAGTTTCGGGTGTTGCCGTAGCGAATGACGTTGATGCCGCCCGCATTGGTGGAGAGGTTTCCACCGATTTGGCTTGAGCCCTTCGAGGCGAAATCCACGGGCCAGGTGAGTCCCAAGGTTTTGCAGCGCTCGTGCACAGCTTGGGTGATGGCACCTGCGCCGACGCGAAGGGTTTGGGTCATCAGATCGGGTTCGGAGATAAAGTTGAGCTTTTCAAGACTGAGGACAACTTCGCCTCTCAGCGCTACGGCCCCCGCAGAGAGTCCCGTGCGTCCGCCTGAAGGGACGACGGCGATTCTATTCTCGCTGCAAATCTTAAGACACGCGGCCACTTCATGGCTCGAGCGAGGTAGCAGCACAAGTGAAGCCTCAGGCCTAAAGACTTTGGACCAGTCTTGTCCGTAGGTGTCGCGCGACGCTTGGTCCGTGAGAATATGCGTGTCAGGAAGGACACCTCGAAAGAGCTCTCTCATGGGCTTAGTACTCTTCCACGGGGCTGCGCTTGGCGTCTTCAACCGACTTCACGCGCGCGCGCTCAATGCCGATGAGTTCGGCGCGAAGGGCTTCGGTCTCTTGGTTGAGCGCATCAAAGCGCGAAAGAGAAAACTGTGGGACCGCGCGGATTTTTTCTTTGAGTTTATGAATGCGCTCAAGCGCCGCATTGAGCTTAGTGGGAGAAGCTTTCATAACGCCCTGCATGGCCTCGACGGCCAACTGGCTGCGATGACAGAGCAAAATAAAATCATTTCCGGCATCGATCGCAAGACGAGTGGCTTCGGGCAGTGGGTGATGATTGATGATGGCGCCCATGTCGAGATCGTCTGTCATAATGCCGCCCTCATAACCCCAGCGGTCTCTGAGTACTTCTTGGATGAAGTAGGGAGAGAGAGACGAAGGCAGACCCGAACTATCGATTTGCTTGTAGAACGCATGGCCCATCATGATCGTATCGAGATCGTTCAGAAGCGAGCGGAAGGGGATCCATTCCCAACTTTCTAAATCTTTTTCGGAGCGAGCGATCTCAGGCAGATCGTGGTGGGGGTCGATGCGCGCGCGCGAATATCCGGGGAAGTGTTTTCCGCAGCTCATCACGCCCTCTTTGCGAAGCGAGCGGTTGAAGGCGCCGGCGTTGAGCACGGTTTCTTTGGGGTCGTAGCCCCAGCAGCGATTTTTGAGACTGTTGTCTGTGTCGCCTTCAAAAGAGATATCGAGGACGGGACACAGATCGAGATTGAATCCAAAAAGTGAAAGCAGCTCTCCCGTGATGCGACCATGGCGTTCGATCTGCGAGACGGAACCAAGATCCGTCAATTCCTTGGCGCTCGCGGGTTCTGATCCAATTTCTCTGAGGCGCGCCACGCGACCGCCTTCTTGGTCGATCGTTAGAAAGGGGGCCTGGCGGCTTAAATCGCGCAGGTCATCGCAAAGTTTGCGAAGCTGCTTGGGACTTTTGATATTGCGACCAAAGAGAATAAAGCCGCCGGGCTGAAGATGCTTGAGCATGCGAGCTTCTTCGACGCCGAGCTCTGGACCGGAGACTCCTACGATGAGCGTTTGATTTGCTTCCATAGAAGCTCAATGTAGCATGAAGGCATGATTCTCGGAATTGATGGAGGCGCAACCGCCACCAAAGCTCTGCTGCTCGGCGCCGCTGACAAAGTGATCGGACGTTCACGCGGGGCTCCCTCAAATGCGATCCTTCAAACAGAAGACGAATTGTACGTCGTCCTAAAAACACTTTGGGAAGATCTCGCGCCTCACGCCAAAGAGCTTCAGGCCGTGGCCCTGTGCCTGGCGGGTGTGGCCAATGAAAAGGCCGAGCGCAAAGTCGAGGCTGTTGCCCGCCTTATCTGGCCCCATGTCCCCCTCTTTGTGAGTCACGACCTGCGCTCTGGCCTCTATGCGGGCGCGCCGACGGGTGAGGGCATTGTCGTCATCTCAGGGACGGGGGCCAGCGTGTTTGCTCGACGCGCTTCAAAAGAACTTCGAGGCGGCGGGTGGGGACACGTGCTTGGCGATGCGGGCAGTGGATATCACATTGCGCACATGGCGCTCAGAAACATCACGGCCCATTACGATCGCCAGGGCAAACACGGCGCTTTGGGTCGACGGATTCTGCGCGCAACGGGGTCTAAGGCTTTAGAAGATCTTGCAGCATTCATTTCTCGCACCGAAAAGCCGCGCATCGCAGAGCTCTCAGAGAACGTCTTTCGTGAAGCCCTTAAAGGTGACCTCGAATCTAAGAAAATTCTCAAAATCGCGGCTCGAGCTCTAGCTTCAAACGTTGCGGCCATCGCCGGTCGACTCGGTGGACGGCGACTTCCGATCCTTCTCACCGGCGGCGTCTTTGAGAAACAAAAAATCTACCGTGATCTCTTTGCGCGGGAACTCCGCAAGGACCTCAGCTGGGCTCGCCCAGAGCTTATTGCGGATGAGGCCTCGCTCGGTGCTGCGCGCTGGGGACGCGAATGTCTCTTGAAGGCCAAGCGTTCTGCAAAGAAACGACTCATCCGTCATTCCGCTTCGAGCGACCTGGCCATGCTCCTTAAGAACGTGAAGATCGACGAGATCTCCACTGAAGAGAACAACCCGCGCACGCGGCAACTCTCTGTATTGCCGATCGCTCAAGCCGTAGAACTCTTCCTCACGGAGGACGCCGCCATTCTTCCCGCACTTCACCAGGCCTCACCGCGAATCACGCGAGCTGTTGAACTCGCGGCCGCCTCTCTTAAGAGTGGCGGGCGACTCATCTATGCCGGAGCAGGCACAAGCGGTCGCCTCGGAGTTCTCGATGCAAGCGAATGTCCGCCCACTTTCCGCTCAACCCCGGGGCAAGTTGTGGGACTCATTGCGGGTGGTGCGCTCGCTCTTCAAGAAGCGGTTGAAGGTGCTGAAGACGACGCACCTGCCGCTAAGCGCACGCTGAAAGATTTGAAGATCGGAGAACGCGACTGCGTGGTCGGAATTGCGGCCTCGGGCCGCACGCCTTATGTGCTCGGAGCTCTCGAGTATGCCAAGAGTGTGGGGGCTGCCACAGTTTTACTCACCTGCAACGCAAAACTCGCGCAGACTCAGTCCTCGAGGGCCGACGTGGAAATTCACCTCGCCACGGGTCCCGAAGTGCTAACAGGCTCAACGCGCCTCAAGTCCGGCACCGCTACGAAGATGGTTCTCAATATCATTTCAACGCTCGCCATGGTTCAGCTCGGCAAAGTCGTGGGCAACGACATGGTGGACTTGCACCCCTCAAACGACAAACTGAAAGTCCGCGCTCTAAAAATTTATATGGGTCTCACGGGCGACGACGTTAAGACGGCCTACACAGCTCTCTTAGAGTCCAACTGGCACCTTCGCATGGCTCTTCAGTCGAGCGGCAAGTCCCATCTCTGCCAGGCGGGTTTGCCCGCAAAAACTTCGCGGTAGTAGTTCTGCCTTGCGAGCCCGCTTGCGGCCGCTTCATCGAGAATCACCGTGCAACGCGGATGCATTTGAAGGATGGAGGCCGGAAGCATCGCGCTCAACGGCCCTTCAACCATTTTTTGGACCGCGTCCGCTTTGTTTGCGCCGAGTGCTAGGAGCACGCAGTGGCGCGCTTCCATGATCGTGCCCAGTCCCATCGTAAGCACATGCTGAGGAACCTTTTCGCTGCCGCCGAAGTTTGCAGCATTGGCCGCTCTCGTGACGTGGGTCAGAGTCTTTAGGCGCGTGCGCGAGGAGAGCGAAGAACTTGGCTCATTGAATCCAATATGTCCGTCTTGCCCGAGACCAAGAAGCTGCAGGTCGATGCCACCCGCTTTGCGAATTTTCTCTTCGTAAGTCGTGCATTCGGCGCGGGGATCGCGCGTCGATCCATCCGGTATAAAACAGCGCGCGCTCTCGATATCTACTTTCGAAAAGAGATGCTCGCGCATGTAAGCTCTGTAGGAGCGCGGATCACTCGCTTCGAGGCCCACGTATTCGTCGAGATTGAAGGCTGTGACGTTGCGAAAGCTTATTTTTGCGGCCTTGTGCATCTTTACGAGCTCTTCGTAGGTGCCAAGCGGGGTTTGCCCCGTTGCAAGACCGAGCACTGTGCCTGAGGATTTCTCTTTGAGGCTTCGACCGATCAGGCAGGCTGCGGCTCGCGATGCCTCGTCTGCCGTTTTAAAAATTGCGACTTCCATCTGTTTCTCCTTTAGGGTCTTGGGGCCACGCCGAGGTGGCCTCTTGCTGGAATTTTCTTAAGTATTCGCGTCCGAGTTCTGACCAGCTGAGCTTCGACTCGACCCAGGGCTTCAGATCGATATAGACCTCTTGGGCAACACCCGAGTCACCCACGAGACCTTCCTGAAACACGGCATTTGCGGTCTTCCGGCCGACTAGCGCCGAGACATAATCTTTGGCCTCCTTGGGGTCGGCCTGACTCTTAAAAACTTCTGCGAGACGAACTTGTAGATCGAGACCTGCAGCACTGAGAGGCCTGAGGACTTTTGAACTCTTTGGGGCCCAGTCGAGATTGCGCCACACTTCGCAACCGAGCACCTGTTTCGGGCGACGCTCTACAGGCAGCGAGCGCAAAGCCGTGAGCACCGCAAACGCGACCCGCACATGCGACGCATGACGATCAAAGGGTTGGTGCATGTAGAGTTCGTCGATTTCAAAATCGATGAGAAACTCTTTTAGTTTCTGGGTGAGTGCCGCAAGTCCTGCATCAGATTTTATCTCGGCGCTTTCGACGTTTAGAGAATCGACAAACGCGTAGCCACCAATTTTTGCGGCCATTTTTTGTTCTTCCCACCTTAGTTCAGCGTACTCAGTTGGGCTGAGCCTAGCGTGCTGAGGAGCACGGAGCGATCCTGATCCCGATGTCACAATCAGTCCGCCAAAACTTCCGGCGTTGCGGTGGCGGATGATCGGATCGAGACACATGAATTCGATGTCGTCGGGGTGGGCCCCGATCGCTAGAGTACGTGTGCGCTTTTTGGCGGCTGCGGGGTCCAGTCCTAAGGGACTATAAAAGGCGGGCATGCTTGTAGTTTATCTCAAGCCCACTAAACTGGAACTCAGTTGAAAAAATCGTCGTCGGACATTTCATCCCGTGCCTGGGCGCTTGTGCCTACTCTCTTCTTCATGGAGGGCGTTCCTTATGTTCTCGTGACGCAGGTTTCGACAGTCATGTTCAAAAAAATGGACGTGCCCAACGACCAACTCGCGCTCTGGACGAGTCTCATCACGTGGCCGTGGATGTTCAAAATGTTCTGGGGCCCCTTTATTGATCGTCTCGGAACCAAGCGAAACTGGATTCTTGCCACTCAGATTCTCATGCTGGCGGTTATGGGTGGCTTGGGTCTCATGGTCTCTCAAGGTGCGGGCTGGACAATGCTTCTAGCGCTCTTAGGGGTGATGGCGATCTTCTCTGCGACCCATGACATAGCGGCCGACGGATTTTATATGCTGGCTTTAGACGAGAAGGAGCAGTCGTTCTTTGTCGGTATTCGCTCGACGTTTTACCGAATCGCGACGATCTTTGGGACGGGTTTTCTCGTCTATCTCGCCGGTCGTTTCGAGAACAACGGCGAAAGTATTTCCGACATTTGGTCGAAGGTATTTTGGGTCGCGATGATCGTCTTTGCCGTGGGCGTGTTGGTGATGAAGTTCGTCGCACCAAAACCAAAGTCTGATATCCCCCGGATGAGCGCGGGTTTTGGCTACGAGATATTTAAAGAGTATTTCACTCAGAAGCACATCGCGGCCATTCTCTCTTTCATTCTCTTCTACCGTTTCGGAGAATCGATGGTCGGAAAAATGAGTTCGCTCTTTTTGCTCGATCCCATCGATAAAGGGGGCATGGGCCTGGCCACAACGGACATCGGATTCATCGGTGGCGGAGTGGGCATCGCGGCTCTCACACTTGGCGGCATCGTCGGAGGATTGACGCTTTCAAAATGGGGCCTCAAGCGCTGTCTCTGGCCAATGGTTCTCTCGATGAACATTCCCAATTTTCTCTACCTCTGGGCAAGTCTCACTCATCCTCCGAAGTTTGCCCTCTACGGTGTCGTGGGTATCGACCAGTTTGGATACGGATTCGGTTTTGCGGCGTACATGGTTTATCTCATGTTTGTGAGTCAGGACTCGAAGATGCGCACAGCGCACTTCGCAATTTCAACAGGACTCATGGCTCTGGGGGCGATGCTTGCAGGTGCCGTGAGCGGGCATATCCAAGTGGCGCTGGGTTACCCCGCGTTTTTTGCGTCGACAATTGTGCTGAGTATTCCCGGCATGATCGTGCTGAAGTATCTGCCGCTCGACAAGAAAGACATATTCGAAGCGCCGCCCTCAGACGTCTAGAAACACGCCGCGATCTTTTCGATATGATCGCCGTAGCTCATCGCAATCGCTCCGCGCCACGCGTATCCGTCGAGACTCGAGGTGCGTCCACGAGCATCTTCTGTGTCCAGGCAACTGCAAGTCTCTCCAGGCACTTCTGAGCAGGCATCCGTCTGGCCTGCGCAAACGTTCTTGAGTTTCGAGACAAGATCTGAAGGCACTCCGGCTTCGCGTGCTTTCTTTGAGTCGAGATAGATAAAGCTTCTGAGCGTTGTCCAGTCGTGAGCGTCCATGCGCTCGGTGCGGGCATCTTCGTTCCAGACCTTGGCCCTGAGCACAGCGCAACGCATGCGATGACAACCGGCATTGTAGACCGTTCCAAGGATGGCGGCCCTGTTCTCACCTCCAAGGCGTGCCGTTTGATCGAACTCAAAACCCGCATTGCGGAAACGCGGCGCCCGCAGTTGGTCTGCAGTCTGGCCCTCGATCTTCTCATTGCCGTACCACAGAGAGGCGTAAGGATTGAACGCGCTCGAAACAAATCCTTCGGCTGTTCTGAGTTGTGCAGCAGAGGCGTAGGAAACAGTAGCAGGCAGGCGCGAGTCCTTGGGTTTCAGCGAAGCGTAGATTTCTTTGTAAGAGATGTAGTCGTCGAAGGCCCAAAGCACGGGCTTGCCGTCGAGCTCTTTGTGGATCGCGGTCATTTGCAAGAGTCCCGTACCAGGCTTCAGGTAGTAGCGCGACTGCGTGCCTTCTTCGAGAAAGGGATTGGCACCCGTCTCGCGGATGGCCACGGAAAGAAGGAAGGCGCCGTTGTCGCCCGCGAGGTCAGGGTCAGCCGCAGCTTTCTCCAAGTCCTTCCACGTTGTTGGCAGGAAGCTGCGCAGTCGCTCGCGTTCGGCGAGTGGCATTAATCTAAACTTCGCGTGAGTCGCCGCAAAGAGTGCCGTTAGCGAAGAGTTGTAACTGCGCTCGACACTCGCCAGGCCCGTACCGCAGCTAAAATTTTTCACGCGCGTGTACTGGCCCTCGGCGTGGTCATCGCGGAACCAAACGGCCGCCCTACGGTACTCAGCAAGAAGTCCGACGACACTCGAGGCGCGCACGCTAGCAATATGGGTGGCGGCGTTGAGACTGGCGCAGGCCGCAATTTGAATTCCGAGACCAAGAACAACGAGCTTCTTCATGTAGGGTTTATCGGTGCTCTCTTAGAATCTTGTGAGCGGCTCGCGACGCGGTGTGTGATGTGCGGAGTCGAGAAGTCTCAAGTGTTCACCGATAAGTCACTTATGAAGTCATTTGTCTTATTAATGAGTGTCCTGAGTCTCCCCCTTCTTGCGGCTGAGCCGTACAACGCACTCGTGCTCGAAACGGTGCGTGAAATGCCCGACGGAGGCGGTTACTCCACAGGGCGCGACGCTTTTGATGGACTTAAGCGACGTGTCCAAGTTTTTGACGACACCCTCCGCATCGACCATCTGCTCAAAGGTCCGAGCTTTTGCTCGAGTGCCACCTACATTCCGTTTCTCGAAGTCCTCGAGAAAATTCACCGTCAGACGAAATCTCTTATTGAAGCCGCCACCGCACCCCGCTTGCTCCCAACCGAGCCCGATGGCTCGCTTCTGCCCGATGGTTTTGGAGTTTGGGGTCGCTGGAACGCGAACGGCCCCGGCACTGCTGGTCTTTTTCATGACCTCGACCTTGGCGAGAATTTCTCAGACGATGCCTTCCGTGAAGCCAAAGCGGGCGACTTCCTAAAGATCTTTTGGATCTGGGGTCGCGGCGTCGGAAAATTTGAGCGCGGCCACTCCGTGGTCTTCACAAAAGTCTTGCCCGAAGGAGCCACAGGCTCACGCGTGCAGCGGGTTTGTTTTTGGAGTTCTCACGGTTATGAGGACTCACGTCCAAGCGGCATGGGCGAAAAGTGCGTACCTCGAAGCGACATTCAGAACATGATCTTCTCTCGACTTCAAAATCCTGAGAACATCAACCGAGTCCTCGATGCGGACTTCCCTCACGAGAACAGGTATCTCTCTTCGCTTCTCGATACCGAGAGCACGATCGAAGAAGCGCGCCGTGAAACCGGTGCGCGTGTTGTGCAGCCTTAGTCTCTAGCGATGTTCTGTTGTTTGACCCACAAAATCGGACGTTTCATAAGCAGGTAGGCGTGAGCCAGACTCGGGTTGAAGATCTTCAAATCGCCGTCTCCTGTGTCGGATAAGCCATTTGAGTTTTGAGATCGATCACCGTGAGTCGCCCATTGTCTCTGACGACATAACCTTTCTCTGTTTTCACGTAGCGAACAGTTTTGTTGATCGCTTTGAGTTGCTTCACGCGCGAAGGCAGACGTGAGGGAAGCAGCGGCATTGTTTGGATCAGTTTTGTTTGAAAGATGCTCGGATAGAGCGACGGAACGCCGTCATTGAACACAAGCTCGCCTCGCGTCGTGGGGCTTGATTCGCTTCGAAGTGGGTAGGGCTGAGGATCGGGCTCCAGATAGGCTGGGATGCGTGTGGCTGAGCGGACGAGCGGTTAGCGATCCTCACTCGCAATCTCATCCAAGTCCTTCTGACTAAAATGAGATTCGTGCGGGTCAATGAAGCTCGTACAAGCACTGACAAAGATCAAAAGACCGATCCGGGACGAATGCGCATAGGGTGCAGAACGCATGTGTGGCCCCTCCCCACAAATGAGGGGAGCAAATTTTGTTCCGAGAGCTGTCACTCGCTACGGCGATCTCAACGACAAAATTGTGAAGTACGGAGTCGAAAAGGACGAGGACTTCGCTAAGGGTCTAAAATCGCCATTGACGCACCGAGTCCATTTTGCTTTTGTGCGCCCATGCTCAAACGCTTTGCTCTTCTGGGACTTGGAATCGCCTTTTTTGCTTCTGCGGCCCAGGCCACGCTGCCCACTCGCTACGAGGCTGAGATGAGCCTCACTGAGATCAGAGGCCAGAACCTTCGCGATTTACGCCCTGTCGAGCGCAAGGCGCTCGAGGGATTTGATTTTGTCCTCGTCGACGGGATTCTTGGCGATCTTACGCAGAGTCTTTACGCCGAAGTCGAAGTTTTTCTCAAAGCACAGCTTCCTGGGACTCAGATCCAGATCATTCGTCCTTCGAGCTTCCATGATCTCGAAGACAATGCCAAGGCCTTAGCGTGGCAGTTGCGGCCAGGAAGGCGCCCGAGGATTTTGCTCGCTCACAGCCGCGGGGCTGCTGAAGTTTTCCTCGCGCTTCTAAAAAACCCTGATCTCCTCGGTGAGCAAAATCTCGCGCGCGTTGTGCTCGTGCAAGGCGCTTTTTCAGGAAGCCCTGTGGCTGACTGGACGGCAGATCTCGTGGACCGCGGTTGCCGCCGGGCGGTTAATTCTAAAGTCGTCACCAGCGTGTGCGACTTCGTGGATTTGTTTGCTCCCAGTCTCAACGGGTTACGCTCAAACGACGCGCGCACACTTCGCACAGGACTTCAACGAGCCTTGGGTGCCGAGGCGAAGGCTCAGTTTCAAGAGCGAGTCTATTTCGTGAGATCGCGCGTGAGCCTCGCTAAGGCACCGATGTCACTCAAGCCAAGCGCTCTCTACTTGGGTCACTACTTCAATGCTTTCGACAACGATGGAATTTTACTCACGATGCAACAGCGCGTGCCCGGCTTTGGGCAAGATCTCGGAATTCTCGAAGCCGATCACCTGCGTCTTCTGGGCACGAGCCGCAAAGGCAAAAAAGATTCGTCCGTGTTTATGCGGTCATTGCTCGCTGAACTCGTTAAGAACAATCCTTAGGGCAGTTGCAGCGGTTCTCGGAGTTCGCAGCATCACATTTTCCGTCGCCGCATTTTACGCAGACTCCTGAGCCTCCGGGAGGACTAGGAGCATCACAGCCCAAAGTCCTATAGTTTTTGTGGAGCCAGGTGTCGGCGACGATGAGCCCCGCGCAGCAGCTCTTGCAGCCCACGCACGATCCACCGGCCGTCTCCCCTTGCTTGGCGCAAGCGAGCTCTTCGGAAAGAGCTGGGTTGGCTAGAGTTACGAAACAAAAAGCCGATGCCAAATAAAGCAGCAAGGTGGGGATCCTGGACGCGTGGAGCGAGGAATTTATCATTGTTTCAATATAGCGCATCATTGCCTTGACTCGAGGCATCGCCAAAGACGAATATTTTCAGATGAAAAAATCTTTTCACCTCTCCCTCTTTTTTGTCGCAGCCCTCCATCGCCTTCAAGCGTGACTCATCGTATTTGCGTTCATCTGAAAGTCGGTCGGCTTCATTCTCGATCACAAAAGCTTCATAGGCTTTCCCACGCGGCACGCAGTTGTTGATCTCTAGAAACATCTGCCGGGAGCGTTGCCAGTCGGTGCTCACGCAAGAGATCAGAAAGCTCTCAAAAGAGATGCTCGGGAACGGATTTTTGGGGTCAATCGAGCAGCTGATGCGGTGTCGGTCAACGTTCTCAGACTTTTCACAGCATTTCTGTTTGCTGAGCGGGTGCTGGAGTGGGGCGCGCGCGAGGTGGAGTGGACGGCGCCTTCTCATAGCGGACCGTACAACCTACAAGAAAACCAAGGCACAAGAAGTGGAGATAGGTTTTCATAAGCTGGATCTTCCCCCAAGATTTTCCTTCAGTGCTTCGGCTTGCTATATAGCAATGCTATATAGCAAGCAGTTAACCAAAAGGTCCTCCGCCCAAACCACGCTCAAAGAACATAGGAACGACGAAGAATCATGATGGGGGGGGCACTGACTCTTCGATGGGCATCCGCGCAAACATCCACTTTTGATCTCGGGCGCACTCAAGACGACGGTGTCACCGGCGACAGCTCTCGAGTGGTCAATCGATAGAAATGCAGTACAGCCGAGCGCTTGAGTTGCACGTCAGCTGACCCAGATCCAAACCATAACCTAGGACATTGGTGTGCCAGTAGCCATTGGTCCCCTCGGGCCGGCCCCAATTCGCAGAATCAGATGCAGAATTGCTGGACCAATTATTACAGTGACTACCAACATCGCCCCCTCCGCCTAGTCCCGTCCAAACGCGCAGCCCTGCGGTCACTTCGCTACCGTGAAGATTTCCCGAGGCATCATACTTGATCGCGGTTTTGAGTGGAGTCGCATTGGCTTGAAACAAGGCTGCATAGCTTTCGGCAACCACCTTATATTCCGAAGCAACCTTGGTGAAAATTTTGCCTGGCAAATGCTCAATCCGACTTTCCTGAGAAGGATTGACGAGCGAATCGGTGAGCGCCCCTCGAGGGCGAGAGCCTGTATCTGTAAATCTTCCGGTGGCAACTAAGGCCTTGTACTGTCGTTGGTCTGTCTTTTCTTGGTTGCACTGCCAGTCGGCCATCAGTCGCATAGCGCCGGCCCCTGCATTGTTAAAACTAGCTCTACTTCTATGAGTATGCCTTGCCTGTGGATTCACATGTTGCGGATAAATGTTAAGAATTAAACAATCAGTTTCCTTCTTTCATTGAAACTTAACACTCCACGGGGAGGAATCACGGTGCTTTGGGAAAAGACAAGACCATTGGGAGCTTAACCCATCGACCCTGGTCACCTTACTCAGGGCGTTGAAATGCGAGAAACAAGAAGTCGATTTGTATAGCAATGCTATATGGCGGGCACGAGTAGATTCGTAGATTTACAGTTCGGGAGGGCGAGACACTGTGGAACTGAGCAACTAAGATCCGAAATATGGACAAGCTCGTTATTCGTCGTGCCCGTCCCGGTGACGAGCCTCTTATCCAGGTCCATTCAAAGATGGCGGAGAGAGAGAGATTCGAACTCTCGGTAAGATTTCTCCTACGCGCCCTTAGCAAGGGCGTGCCTTAAGCCACTCGGCCATCTCTCCGGACGGTCGACCGACGTTGTCGGTCAAAGCTCATTGTTGTATAGCCTTTCAGGCGTGGACGGTAAAGCCTTGGAGACCTCAAAGTTCGGTAGAGAGTTGTGTTTTGTATGGGGGGCCCCCCTGTCTGGGCAGCGACGTTGGATGCTGCGCTCGGCCGAACTCACGAAGCCTGACTCAGACGTGAGCCTGCTCTTTAACGATCCTGATGCCAGTCTGGCGAGCCTCCTGAAGAATCTCGAGGCCGAAATGGCGCGCCCGCTGGATGCTGAGCTTCACCGCCACATTTATGTGGAGCTCCCAGTCGCTCTTCTGCACCAAGATTTTGAGCTCGACGAGTGGCTCCATGCCCATTCGGATTGGCATTCGAGTTTTGCGGGCCTTGTGTCCGAGGAAGCCCACTATCTCAACACCTATTACCGCGAACTCTACGAAGAGTTCGCGCGCTCCAGCCAATCGGCCGTGATCCTTGCTCGCAGCCAAGAGGGTCGCGACGAGCTACCTCTTTGGGTTGAGAGAGGTCTGATCGATTTCGGCAAACTCGTCGAGGTTTTCGAGGACGACCTTTGGCCGCGTGCCCTCGTGCGAGCTTCGGTCGAGGGGCTGCAACACCGAGGCCTAAAGAGTCTCACCGAGTTTCAAGAAGAGTACGACGAGTTTGAAATGCCCATTGGTCCTCTGGACCTTCCCAAAATCGAGTTGCTCTTTAGGCAAATGATTCAAGGCGATTTTGGCACGATCTGGGGCGCCGAAGTGATTCGCGCCGTGGGACCCGATACGGATGGTCGCACGGAAGTGCTGGGGCTTTCACTTGCGCCCCACGCGATTTACGAATGGCGCACGAAGCCTCGCGCGCGTTGCTTGGGTCTTGGGGCACAGATCTCGCTCTTTAACGTGGTTGGGGTGGGCCTCGAAAAAAACAACCTCATCAAGAGTCTCAGAGCTCTGCAGCTGATTGCGGATTCCTAAATGGCAAAATTTTACACAGACGAAACTCTGAAATTTTTTAGAGGCATCAAGCGCAATCAGAAAAAAGAATGGTACGAAAAAAACAAAGCCCTCTATCAGCGAGTCTTTCAAGAGGCCTCGGGCTTGTTGATCGAAGCTCTTAAGAAGAACCCAGAGTTTGGCGCCCTCGATCTCAAAGGCTCCCAAAAAAGCAGCCTCTTCCGTATTCACCGCGACGTGCGCTTTAGCCACAACAAGCTTCCCTACAAGACCCACGGAGCTTTTGTGATGACGCGTTCTGGAGGAAAAAAAGATCCCGGAGTTTTCTATATGCACGTCGAGCCTTCTGCGAGCGGAATGTGGCTCGGCTATTGGCAACTCGACCCTAAGATACTCGCAAATTTTCGCAATTGGATCGTGGAGCATCCCGATCGCTACCTGGCAAACGTCGAGGAGCGCCTCAAATCTCGCGGGCTCGAATTTTCAAGTGACGACGACCTCAAGCGCTTGCCCAGAGGTTTTCAGGAGATCAAAGACACTCGCCTGCACGCCGCGCTCAAGCGTCGCAGTTTCGGCGTCTGGGTGCCTCTCACGGACGCCGAGCTCACGGGTCCAAAGCTCGAGTCGAAAGTTCGGGATTTTGTGAAACGGGCGTCGCCCCTGCTCCTGTGGGGCGAGTCTTTGATTTCTGACGTTTAGTGGCTGGGCACTCTCGAAAATTTGCTGCCTCCGCGGTTTAGAATCTCCACCAACTTGTAAAGAGCTGAGTTTTGCTCCGACCGACCCGTACAAATGGCTCGCGCGTGCTGTGTAGACCCTCTTCGCCGAGAGTCATGCGCGACAAGAAGCTCGAGAAGGTCTGGGTTTCGGATCATCTCCCTATCGATCAGATTTACTCTCAACCTTTTTGAGGAAGCGTGAGATTCCAGAACGACTCTCACTAAGATTGAGGCTTATTGTGTCGCTGTGCTTGCCGTCGAAGGCGAGCAGTTCGGCGTCTTTGGCTGTCCGAAAATTGCGCTCAGCGTGTGAGAAAGCGATCACATCGTCTTGTCGACCATGAATTACGAGCACCGGTTGTTTGAATTCACGGAGCAAAATCGAGGGCGAGTAGTTGTCCCAGATCCAAGCTTTAGGGATGAAGAATCGTTCACTAGCGACGTCGGCAACTGATGTGAAAGTGGATTCGAGAATGAGTCCCTGCGGCGGCACTCTTTTGGCCAGCTCTGAGACGACCCCGCCTCCGAGAGACCTTCCGTGAAAAACCATCTTGCCGCGGAGCTCGGGATAGATCCTCAAGACTTCGCCGATAAAATATTCAAAGTCCTCGAGAATCAGTTCTTTTGAAGGGCTTCCCTGGGAGCGAGAGTAGCCCCGATACTCAGGCATGAGAACCGCGTAGCCATGCTCTGCGCCGTAGTGCAAAAACCCCGTTTCGATTTGATCCAAAATCTCGCCGTTGCCGTGCGCGTGCACGATGAGTCCTCGAAGTGACATCTTTTCTGGAAGCAGCAGCCACGCTTCAATCCGAAGACCTTCGGTCGCTCGGAACAGAATTTTTCGTGTTGCCGTGTCGCTGGGCTCAAATCGGTTGACGTATCGGAGCGGATAAAGAAGCCGACGTTGGCCAAGAACAACGAGCACCACAAGAATTAAAAAAATTACGACCGCGCCGAGCAAGAATCGAAGGATCATCCATTCATGTTATTCTGAAATTCGAATCGGGTGAGGGATCTTTGATGAAATTTGGGCTCGACCCGAACAAGCCTTCCTCCAAGAGCTAAGTCTCAGAGCGCAAGCCAATTGACGATTGTGTAAACGCTAAACGCTGCCAGGTAGGCGAGCAGACTGTAGCTCACAAACAAAAGCGAAGGAATTTTCCACGACCCAAGTTCTTTGCGGAGTACAGCAAGTGTCGCCACACATTGCATGGCGATTGCGTAGAACACGAGAAGGGCCAGGCCACTGGCAAGTGTCAGTCCCGACGCATGAAGTTGCTCGGCGAGTCCGTGAAAATCTTCGTCAGCTCCTGCAATGCCGAGCATCGTACCCAGGGTTCCCACAAAAACTTCGCGGGCCAAGAACGACATAAGGATCGCAACGCCGAACTTCCAGTCGAGTCCCAGGGGTTTGAAAACAGGTTCGATCCATTGTCCAATAGAGGCGAGATAGGACTGGTCGAGCTCTCCGTTGTTGGGGAAATATCCGAGGGCCCAGATCACCACAGCCACCACGAAGATCGTGGGGCCCGCCTGGGTCACAAAGGTGAGTGAACGATCCCAAGATTTCCGCAAGATAGCAAGCAGGTTAGGGAGACGGTAGGGAGGTAACTCTAAGATGAAGGGTGCGTCGGAAGTCTTCTTCAGCAAGGTGCCCTTAAGGACTCCCGAGACTACGAGGGCGGTGACGATGCCAAAAAGATAAAGCGCGAAAAAGCTCAGACCTTGGAGTCCTACGAGTCCACCCAAATAGGTGTGAGCGGGAATGAGTGCTGCAATAAGAAGTCCGTAAACCGGCAGGCGTGCAGAGCACGACATTAGGGGGACTGTGATCATCGTGAGAAGGCGCTTCTTTGGTGACTCGATGTTACGGGAAGAAAAAATGGCGGGAATGGCGCAGGCATGACCTGTGAGAAGAGGCACAAAGCTCTTACCCGAGAGTCCAAAAAAACTTAAGGGACGATGACAGATGAGTGCCGCCCGAGCCAGAT
Organism: Bacteriovorax stolpii; assembly: GCA_945881775.1. Taxonomy (GTDB): domain Bacteria; phylum Bdellovibrionota; class UBA2428; order UBA2428; family UBA2428; genus CAMCVE01. Next base: position 233,550 of record CAMCVE010000001.1, on the reverse strand, counting down.
AACCACTGTCCTCGAGGAATCCGATAATAAGAGTGAGGACAAAAATCTGCGGAGCAAAGACAAGGAAGGATCCAAAACCCCCGAAGATCGCATCTCTCACGAAATCTGCCGTAACGCCTTTTCCAAAAAGAGGGACAACCAATTCGGCAAGCGACATCACGATCGATTCCACTCCGTCCATCAGAGGAGCGGACCAGCTGAAGATGGCCTGGAAAAGAAAAATCATCGTGAAGCAGAAAATCACGAGTCCCCAGAAGCTCGACAGCGCGACGCGATCGATGCGGTACTGGGACCTCAGCAAGAGATCACCTTTGAGGCCAGCCTTATTGGCGAGATCTTTGGCGAGGGCTTTGAGGTGGTTCGTGTCTCCCGAAAGAGCCGGAGCTGCTTGGCTGTCGTGACTTGCGAGCTTCGTAAGGGACTCGTTGAGGTCTTGGAATCCCTTTCGGGTCTTGGCGGAAACCTCGACCACGGGAGCCCCGAGACCCGCTTGAAGTATTTTTGTATTCACCTGCACTTTGTGCGCGATGATCTGGTCCATCATATTCAGTACAAAGAGGATGGGGCGATTGGTGCGAGTGCATTCCTGCCGAAGTTGCAGCGCGAGAAAGAGACTGCGCTCGAGGCGAGTGACGTCCAAGACACAAACCACGCCACGGACTTTCGAAGACTGTAGGTGCTTCTGCAGGCTCTGAACGGCGACCTCTTCGTCGCGAGTCAGGGGATTGAGTGAATAGATACCAGGAAAGTCGACCAGGTCCAGGCCCAGCTCGGAGCTCGAGCCCGTGGCAAGCTCAACTGTGACGCCTGGAAAATTAGCCACCTTTTGGCGAAGGCCTGTCAGGCGGTTGAAAAGTAGCGTCTTGCCGCTGTTCGGATTTCCTAAGAGGAGAAGTGTGGGTGTGTCGACCGCGCTCATTGTTCGATCAGTAGAAAAATTTTGCTGGCGTCTTCTCGGGAAATCGAAAACACCGTATTGGAAACTTCAAAAACGTGGGGCGCACCGAAAGGAGGTGTCTTGATGCACTTAACACTTTCGCCCTGGCGAAATCCGAGTTCAATAAAACGATTGCGGTGCTGTGTGAGTAGGCTTGGGCAAAAGTCTTTCACAAGGGCCTTTTGGTTCTCGCGAAGGTTCCAAAGATTGGGTGCCGCCATGGGACCAAGCTAGCGACTCGGTGACTTGGGGTCAATGATATTGATAATCGTTATCAAAAAAGAAAGCAGTCGCTTAGGCGGGGCCTAGGAGCTCCAGAGTCTTGGCTTTGCGGTAGGCGAACATGCTCTCGAGCTGCTGCCTCGCGAAGAGCTTTTCGGCGATCGCCCCAAAGATTCCGTAAGGCATCTCGTATTCGACATCATCGATGATCCAGGTGCCCCCAGATTCGATTTTCAGCTCGTGGCCGCTTCGCTTGCCCTCAAAACGGGTGTCGCCCACTTCGAAAAGGTGGTGATGTTTCCAGTAGGCAAAGGGTCCGCTAACCTGGATGTCGTAAAACTCTCGACGATCGCCCGTGCTTAGGAGGCCTTCAATTTTACTGATCCATTTGAGTGGTGCTGGAATCCCGTAGGGCTTCATGGAGATCACGACAGTGCAGCCTTCGCAAAAAGTGTCGCCTTGAAGCATCACTCCAGCGCCGTAGGCGGGAGGTGTGAGCTTTTCGAGATTGCTAGGATCAGAGAAGAGATTCCATACCTGATCAAGAGAGTGGGGCACCCACTGGCGCGACTGGAGGCTTCGACGTCGAGACATCTCAAATCAACCGATTGCAGTCGTATCAGAGGATTCTTCGCTCGAAGACTTGCCCATGCCATGCTCGTCGACGTGGCGCTTTTCGTTGGGCTCGCCAGGCTGGCGTCCGCGTTTTCCGAAAGGTCCATTGTGGTCACTGCGTGTGGGACGCGCCACAGCCACGCGTTGTTGAAGTTTGATCAGTCCATCCATGAGCGATTCGGGGCGAGGTGGACAACCGGGAACGTAAACATCCACCGGCACCACACGGTCAACGCCCTTCAAGACGCTGTAGCCTTCTTTCCAGTAGGGGCCGCCTTTGGTGGCGCAAGAACCCATCGCAATAACCCATTTTGGGTCGGGCATTTGATCGTAAAGAAGTTTCACGCGAGAAGCCATTTTGAGTGTGACGGTTCCGGCGACGATCATGAAGTCTGCTTGGCGGGGCGTAGCGCGGAAAACACCGCAACCAAAGCGCTCCAAGTCATAGTGCGAAGCGCCCGTAGCCATCATCTCAATTGCGCAACATGCGAGACCAAAAGTCATCGGCCAGAGGGAATTCTTGCGACCCCAGTTCACAACGTTGTCGAACTGATTGAGAAGGACGTTGTCGCCCGAGCTGTTTGTGAGACTGCGGACGCCGGGAATTGCAGGTGTCGAAACTTGAGACATAACAAAACTTTAGCATGAGCTTTCCCAGGCGTGAAACAGCTTTTGATAATGCGCTGCGTTGATCTCAGTCGAGACCGCACTGAGCGACGTAGGCGTTTTTGTAGGGGATGCGTAGCGCGCTCGTCATAATCGCAATTTCCATGCGGGTGACTTCGCACTCGTCGCGCTCGCCGCGCAGGTGCAAGGCTTCGTGGATGAGCACTTGTGCGAGGAAGATCTTTCCAAGACGTTTGCTTTGCGCACAGACGTAGATGTTGGAGTTGGCGAACTTGTCCGTGACGAAGGCTGCTGTGAAGCGGCCTTCGTTGGAGTCGCAAGTGGCTACAAGCGAGGCAGGGGGTGCCGAGATGTTGCGCTCTTCGAGAAGATTGTGCACGTCGCCGATGGCTTCGCGGAGCTCTTCGGAGTCGGCTTCGATCATGGCTTGCTCGAGCCAGTCCATGGAAAGGGTTTGGGCTTCGCGACCGAGAGCTTCGGTCACGGGATCGCTCACAGCGGCTTCAGGCTGCTGACCGCAGGCTGTGAGGAGGAAAATGAATGTCGAGAAGAGGGCCGAGGCCCATCTCTTTGTCAGCTTACATTCCACCGAACAAGTATGACATTTCTTGGGTCTGAGACTCGTGAAGTTTGGGTTAGACTTTGGCCGGATCCTTGTCTTTGAGGGCCTGGGAGATGGCTTCGTTCACCTGCAGCTCAGCCAGCTCGTGGCCACACTCCTCAAGGGCGTCCAGGGCGTCTCGGAGCTGTTTCCAGGAGTTCGCGTGGGAGGCGTTTTTGAGGTCCACGAGGCGGGCTTTAAACTCGGCAGCCGTGGTGGCCTCGACCTTGTGGCCACTTATTTTGAAGACGTTCTCGGCGGCCCGGATCACTGTGGAGGCTTCTACCTTAAGGTCCACGAGCTGGCGTTGGGCCATGTCTTCCTCGGCTTTCTCAAACGCCACTTCGAGCATGCTCATGAGCTCTTCGTCGGTGATTCCAAAACTCGGGCGCACTTCAATCTCTTGTTGGATGCCAGAGCGCAGGTCCTTGGCGCGCACATTGAGAATACCATTCGAGTCGATGCGGAAGAGCACTTCGATGCGGTGAAAGCCCGCTGGAGCGGCTGCGAGTCCGCGCAAACGAAAGCGCGCCAGCGAGCGACCGTCTTTGGCCAGCTCGCGCTCGCCCTGGACAATGTGCAAGTCAAAGGCGTTTTGCTCAGGCGAATGGTTCGTGAAAACTTCGCGCGCCTCGGTCGGAAGGCCGGAGTTGCGGTGAATAAGTTTGGTGACAGCGCCGCCCATGGTCTCAAGGCCGAGGCTTAAGGGGACCACGTCCATCAGCAGGCGATCTTCTCCGCGACCGGAGAGAATCTCACCTTGGAGAGCGGCTCCGAGACTCACAACTTCGTCGGGATTGAGAGTGTCGTTGGGAGTGCGCCCAAAGAACTCCGCGACAAGTTTTTTGACGAGTGGAACACGCGTCGAACCGCCGACAAGAAGGACATCGTTCACTTGCGACACTTCGAGCCGCGCGTCGCGGATCGCCGACCGACAACACTCTAAAGCGCGCTCGAGCGTGGGACGCCAAAGGCTCTCGGCTTCAGCACGAGTGACGCGCACTTCGAAACCTTCGAGGTGCACGACTGCGTGGTCCAAAGCAGAGAGTTCTTTTTTGGCTTTCTCTGCAACGACGAGCAGATGGGCCTGAAGCTGCGAGCTGCCGAGTTTTCTAAGCGGATGTGTCTCGGGGACCTTAGAGAGAATCCACCCCGCCAGATGACGATCGAGGTCGTCGCCCCCGAGATGAGTGTCACCCGCTGTCGAGAGCACCTGATAGGTGTTTTCTTCGATGCGCAAGACCGAGATGTCGAAGGTCCCGCCGCCGAGATCGAAAATTGCGACGGTGCCGGGGCGCTCGTTCGACCACCCGTAGGCAAGTGCTGCGGCCGTGGGTTCGTTGATCACGCGAAGCACTTGGAGCCCCGCGAGGCGGCCTGCGGCTTTGGTGGCGCTGCGCTGGGCATCGTCGAAGTAGGCCGGCACGGTGATCACCGCGCGATTGCTCGGCTCGCCCAGCACTTTCTCCGCGCGAGTCTTGAGGGTCTTTAAAATTTCCGCGGATACTTCAACGGGCGAGATTCGTGTTTCTCCGACGCGGATGCGCACTTGCGCGCCAAGCTCGTCGTCTTCAAGCGCGTAGGGAATCTCGTGGATCTCTGCTTGCAGATCTTTCAGAGAGCGACCCATGAGGCGCTTCACCGAAAAGAGCACATGCTCGGGGCGCGAGGCGCGCTCGAGCACGGCTGCGTCTCCGACATTTTGAATCTCTCCTCGGGAGCTCATCGAGACAACGGAAGGGAGGAGGGGGCGCTCGTGCGATGGAAAAAGAACTGAGGCTTTGCCATCGCGAACTACAGACACGAGACTGTTGGTGGTGCCCAGGTCGATACCCAGAACGGATCCCTGAGGCGCTGGTGTTTGCGCCTTCTTTTGAGGGGAGGTGCCGCCGAGTTCGATCTGGATGGCCATGCTTGATGGCAGTCCTAAAAGCTCGCAACGTCCTTGGCAAGCACCGTTAGCGTGAGACTTGGAACTTCGACTCGAGGTCGCTTCTCAAGCGCACCAGGTAGCGCTGCCGGTCGCGCAAATCTCTGAGCTTCACGACGTAGGCTAATGGCAAAGACGTGTGCGCAGGCTCCATCCCCTCGGGGGACTTACAAGCTGCCGCTTGCGAGAGTTCAGAAACTTCGCGTCTAAGCTTTTCAGTTTCAATACGTAGCGAGCTGTGAAAACTCTCGAGTGCGGCGAGCGTCGCAGCATCACCGGGGTTCTCTTCTAAAGACTCCTGAAGTTCGAAATACTCCAGAGCCAACGCAGCTGGAATCTGAGGCTTCTCGCCACTGCCTAGCTCAGGATTGTCTGCGACAATCTGCTCGAGAACCAGATCGAGGCGCGAATCCTCGTCACGAAGCTTCAGATACGCCGCATTGAGGGCGGCCAAGCGGGATTCGTGCTCTTCGCGTGCCTCGTCGCTAGCGTCGAGCGCAAGCAGATCTGGATGCAATCGACGTGTTTCACGCACCAAGTGTCGTTTGAGGGCTTCTTCGCTCTCTGGGCTGAGAGCCAAAAAAAAAGGCATCCCCAAATCGAGGTAAGCCTGAGGAATCTTAAAACTCAAGAGGGACATCGCGGACTCTAGGCCGAGAAACTCGAACCGCAACCGCAAGACTGTTTGGCATTAGGATTGTTGAAGACAAAGCCTTGGCCTTCGAGACCATCCGTGAATTCGAGCACGGTCCCTTTTAGAAAAAGCAGGCTCTTGGAGTCTGCGAGGATCTTGATTCCAAAAATCTCAAGTTGACGGTCTTTCTCCTTGGGCGCGTCTTCGAAACTCAGCTTATACGATAGCCCCGAGCATCCGCCGCCCACGACCGAGAGACGCAGATAAGAATCCGTTTTGCCTTCACGTTCCTGAATAGACTTCACCTGTGCGGCGGCTTTCTCAGAAACCGAGATTGGAAACTCTGGAGCTGAGACGGGGCTTGAAGGCGTGCTCGTCATGTCGCTCACCTTAAGCCTTGTTGTCCTGTTTGTTCTGGTAGTCCTTGATGGCCGCCTTGATGGCGTCTTCAGCGAGGACAGAACAGTGAATCTTCACAGGAGGGAGCGCAAGCTCTTCCACGATCTGCGTGTTCTTGATGGCAAGAGCTTCGTTGACCGTTTTGCCTTTGAGCCACTCGGTCGCAAGCGACGATGAAGCAATCGCAGAACCACAACCGAAGGTTTTGAACTTCGCGTCTTCAATGAGACCTTTGTCGTTCACCTTGATCTGCAGTTTCATCACGTCGCCGCACTCGGGAGCGCCGACGATACCGGTTCCAACGTGCGTGTCGCCCTTGTCGAGCGAGCCCACGTTGCGGGGGTTTTCGTAGTGGTCGATAACTTTTTTGCTGTAGGCCATACGTCAATTCCTTCTTAGTGTCCGGTCCATTGGACGGTTTTCAAGTCGATGCCCTCTTTGACCATCTCGTAGAGAGGAGACAGTTCACGAAGGCGGTTGACTTCTTTGATCACGCGCTCGGCTGTGAAATCCACTTCTTCTTCGGTCGTGAAGCGGCCGATGCCGAAACGAATCGACGAGTGGGCGATTTCGTCGCTCGCGCCGAGTGCTTTAAGAACGTAGCTTGGCTCGAGGCTGGCGCTCGTGCACGCCGAACCTGAGCTCACGGCGATGTCTTTGATTCCCATAAGCAGCGACTCGCCCTCGACGTAGGCAAAACTCACGTTGAGGTTGCCGGGCAGGCGCTCGGTGGGATGGCCATTGAGGTAGATGTCTTCGAGGTGAGCCGCGAGCTTCTTATAAAGGCGATCGCGCAGAGCCAGCTGACGAGGGATCTCGGTGGCCATGTCGCGCGCTGCGATTTCGCAAGCCTCGCCGAAGCCGACAATGCCCGGAACGTTGAGGGTGCCCGAGCGCATGCCGCGTTCGTGGCCGCCACCGAATTGGATGGGGGAGAGTTTTACGCGAGGGCTTTTACGGCGGACATAGAGGGCTCCAATGCCCTTGGGTCCGTAGATTTTGTGAGCAGACATCGAGAGCAGATCAATGCCCATTTTCTCGACATCGATCGCCACGCGTCCCACGGTCTGAGTGGCATCGGTGTGAAAAATCACTCCGTGCTTTTTGGCGATTTGACCGATTTTCTCGATGGGCTGAAGGGTGCCAATCTCGTTGTTGCCGTGCATGATCGAAATGAGAATCGTCTTATCGGTGATTGCTTTTTCGAGAGCTTCGAGAGAGATCATCCCCTCGGCATCGACTTCGAGCCAGGTGACGTTGTAGTGGCCCGTTTCTTCGAGGTGCTTGCAAGGATCCAGGACAGCTTTGTGTTCGGTCACACACGTGATGATGTGATTGCCCTTTTCTTTGTACATCTCCGCTACGCCAAGCACGGCGAGGTTGTTGGACTCGGTCGCGCCACTGGTGATGACAATTTCTTTGGACACGGCACCGATTGCGGCTGCGATCTGTCCACGCGCTTTTTCAACGGCCTCTTCGGCGCTCCAACCAAAAGGGTGGTTGCGGCTCGCGGCATTTCCAAAATGTTCGGTAAAAAAAGGAATCATCTTCTCGAGCACGCGAGGGTCAACCGCGGTCGTGGCGTTGTTGTCGAGATAGATGGGAAGCTTGAGTGTCATTGTCTTTGTTCTCCGTGAGCCGTTCGAGTTTCAAGGTGCCGACCGAGGCTGACTACTCCGCTGGGTCCCGTTGTGCATCCAGCGCATTGGGTCAGATCGTGTCCGCGGGTACAAGCGAAGCATTCGCGCAGTTCTTCAAGGGTGCTGTCGATCGCGGCGACAGACTTTATCAACTCTCTTTGTTTCTGAATCAAGCGTTCGCGATGTTCCTGTAAAGACTGGTGGATGCTTCGAGCCATCTCTTGGCCCGAGTAAGTGACCTTGCCTTGAGGGTCGAGCATGGGGTTCAGCGCTGCCACGATCTCCTTGAGGGCAAATCCCGACTCCTGAAGCATCTTGATGAGATTCAGGCGCGAGAGATGAGTGTCGTCGTAGTAGCGATAGCGATTGGAGCCCCGATTTTTGGGTACGATGAGACCTAACTCTTCGTAATAACGAACTGTTCTGTTAGAGACGCTTGCCTGTTTGGCGAGCTGTCCAATACTCATGGTCATAGGACTATTGTATACAATAACCCTAACGTTAAGGTCAATGTTTTATGAAAAACAGAAGCTTGGACGAAAATTTGACAGAAAATACATGAAATTATTGAGTAATTTTGCTGAAATAGGATCAAGTGATTCACCTTCTCAGAGATCCAATTCATCACACGATCCCGGTCTCTTGGGATGAGAGACAGGTGATCGATCATCCGTTGTTCCAGCGCCTCAGGCGCATCAAGCAGACCGCCTTCTTGCATCTTGTTTTTCCGGGCGCTACTCACGACCGATTCAGCCACTCGATTGGTGTGATGCACATGTCTTCGAAAGCCTTCGAGCCAATCGTCGAAGATTTTAGAAGCACCTTCGGACCTAAGTCGATCACCCCGGATCAAATCGATTACTTTAAGCGACTCGTGCGCCTCACCGCTCTTTTGCACGACGTGGGCCACGGGCCTTTCTCGCACAGTCTCGAAGGCGTCACCTCTGCCGGAAAACCCATTCATCCGCTTCGTAAAGATCTTCTCGAACACAGCGATCTTCCCAATCACTGGGTCAAAGAACGCGGCATTAAAGACCGCGAGAAGTGGCTGAATGAGCGCACCTATCACGAAGATTTTACGCTCGCGATCATCGCAAAGATGGCAAATGATGATGGTTATCTCGGCGGTCTCCCCGCACAAGATATTGCAGCGCTGCTTGCCGACTGGATCGAGCCCACCGAAGAGTTCAAGGAGATGTGCAAAGTCGGTCCATCGGGTCGCTGGACGGCGCAGCCTGTCTTAAAGGCGCTCGTCTCTGGTGAGATCGACGCGGACCGGATGGACTATTTGCACCGCGATTCGCACTACACGGGCGTTCCCTACGGACAGTACGACCGCGAAATGCTCCTCGACAACGTCGTGTGGCGTCCGCACCCCGAAAAGCCTTCGCAGCTTTGTGTGTGTGTGCGCCGAAAGGCCCTGCATGCGTTCGAAGATTTTTTAATTTCACGCTTTCATATGTTCTTGCAGGTCTACTCTCATAAGACCGTTGTGAGTTTCGATATCATCCTTGAGAATGCGCTCGCAGAGTCGCAAGATTTTCAGATCAATCCCGACCTCGAGGACTATGTCACGTGGTCTGATGAGTGGCTCCTCGGAAGAATCTTAGAGGACCGCTCTTCGAAGTGGGCTTCTTTCATTCGTGACCGCATTCCTCTGAAGCACCTCTACACCGCTCGCCAAGATGAGCGCAAAGCCTTCCAAAAATTCATCAAACCCTTTGAGCGCTCGCTCGGGACCACAGCCTGGTATCCGTCGCTCAAAAACAAAAGCATCGCCGAACCCAAGGGGCAGGGAGAGATTCCGAAGCTCTGGTGGCGTGATTGCGTTTCGTTCCTCACCAAAGACGCCCGCGGCGCTTATCCAATCTATCTCGAGGACCGTCGCAAGATTGTGCCCATGGAAACCCACTCGCTGCTGCTGAAGAGCGACTATGTTCGCAAGTCCGAATTCACGCATCTCTACTGCCTGCGCGGTGAAGAGCAGAAAGCGATTCCTTGGGTGGAGCGCAGTGGTTTTCCGGTCAAGGGCGGGGCCAACGGCAAGAACGAGTTCTGGATCGGCGAATGAGTCGAGTGTTTTCTTGACGCATTAAGAAAACTTCATCTATGCCTTTTCCTCGGAGGGGCCATGCGATTCTTTCTCAAGCTCTACCTGGGTCTTTTCCTTTCGGTTCTTTCGGTCTCAAACGCGTTGGCGCGCGGCTCTAAGCCACCTCCGGCCGCAGGGCGCCCTACTCCGGAAGCCACCGAATCTCTTCTGAATTATTTCAAATCCAGTTGCCCTTCGTCCTACGATTCCTGGACAGCGCGCGCGATTGCCGATGCGGATGCGCTGATCTCTGTTCTTCAAAAGGCCAAGCAAGATCCCGCCTGCGCCTCGCTCAGCGGGACGCTTGGACGCCTGAATCTCATGTCCGAGCAACTGACCCGCTACCAGAACCAAGACAATTCCAAGAACGATCTCGCTCTGGGTTATCAGCGCAAGCGCGAGGAGCTTCTCTTGCAGCTAACGGCCAGTCAGGACCGCGGCGAACTTGATCTGGTCACAGTGATCCAGGGTGAACTTCGTTCGCTCCAACTCCAGATGTCCGAACTCCAGGGGCAAATGGAGTCGAGCGACGACTACAACGACAAATTGCAGTTCGGCAGGGCTCTGCACAACTTCGTTATTTCCGCAGACACGATCATGAAGCAGGCGGGGCAATCGGGAGCGTGTCTCGAGAAAAACAGCGACATTCTTCCTGCAGTCGCGAGTGTTGCTGCTGCTGCCGCGTCGGCTTTCTTGCCTACGAGCTATGCTTTCGTTGCGCAGGCAGGGTCGGAGCTCATCTCTTCTGTGATCGAGTATGTCCGTGTTCGGAAACTCGACAAACAAATTGCGTCTTTCGACATTACCAAGCTCGAAGTGGCGATGCAGTGCGGACTTGAGTCGATGTCGGAGCAGTGGTGTGCCGCAGACGACGGCGTACGACTCGCTACGCTCACCCAAAAATTCCTCATTGATCGTCCCAATCCCGGTGGCGACCTTTGGAAAGCAATCCAAATTTATCAACGGGATATTCCCGTTCTCCAACGCTTTCTTGACTCGGTTCAGGCGGGTGCGATTCCAACGAACACGGCATCGAACGCGCGACGTGAAGAGGTGCTTGCGCGTGTCGAGTTTGTGCGCAATTTCGAGTCCTACTCTCTAGCACTGATTGCGCAGAATGAGCGTCTCTTCGAGGGCGCCGGTTCGGGCAGCGACGAAACCAGTCGTGTGCTTGAACAGTGGGCGATCGAAAAATCGGTGATCCGCAGGATCGTTGAAAAAGGCCTTGGTATCAGCGAAAGAGGTCCTGGTATCAGTGATTCTCCAATCTCCAAGGTCATTTCAAGCCGGTACATGCCCTTCTACCTTGCCGGACATTTCGAAGAAGACATTCCGACCTTCGACAATATTCCTGGAGGTTCTTACTCCGTCCAGTTCGACAACCTTAATCCCACAAAGAAACCCTCTCTCTGGCCGACGATAGGGGCTCCGGTGAGTCTCGAGGTTGTAAAGAGTCGTTTGCTATCACTGGTCGCTCTGGCTCGAGACATTGTCCTAAAAGAGCGCAGCGAACTGGTGAACGTAGATCCGCTTCTTGTCGCGACCGGATACCGGACTCGCGACCGCAGGCTCACGGCACTGACGCCGGAGGGGGCACTTCGTAACATCATCAACTTCGTGCAGACTCGTATTGCATCACGTGGCGGGCGCGACTTCCTACTTGAAGACACACAAGCGCTTCTCGAGGGGATCGACGTTTCGATGAAGCGTGTTTTCTTGTCCGACGATCGCTCCACGGCCAAGCTCGCGGCTTCCACGGCGATTGATTTGGTTACCCGCGATTTGAAGCTTGCCGAAGGCTTTGACTTCTTTGAAAAACGCCTCGAAACTGCGGCAGAGGACGCACTCCTTGATCTCGTGGTGGAGAATTCAAATGATCCCAATCGAACGGGCGAGACCAATGATGTCGCTCGTTTCCTGGCGACCAACGACATCCTCGATCAGCTGCGTGGGCAGACGGCGGCACCCTCGCTCCCAGAGCTCAAGCTTCGTCTGGGTCACGCCAAAAGCGTAACTCAGACAACGCTTCGCAATTTTACGGCACTCTTTGCACCCGCCATGCGCAATGTGGTCGATTATCTGAACATGAATGCTCGTCGCGATGCACGCTCGGGGACTGAGTATTGGGATTCGCCCTATGGTCAGCAGCACGCGCAGCTCTGTTTCAGGCTCCTCGACGTCGATGACGTCCCCCGCGCGCTTCGTGAAAGAAAGTCTTTGTGCGAAGGCGCACGACTGATTTCAGGCTACGAGGGTCTCGCGGGAGCCCCAGCGGCTCTGCGCTTTATTCCGAATTCCTTCGACATGCCGCACGCGCGTCGTGCTTGCGTGCTGCGTAACTACAAGCGCAAGGTTCGGATTTTCGAGAGTCGCATCGAATCAGGTCCCGCCACGCGGCGTTAAATCGTTAAGTTTTCGAGTCGAAAGTCCGAAAATTAGGCGTGGGTCAATCACCGTGCCGTCGAGACACTGCCACTGCGCGCCTTCGGGCGTTGCAGAGAATTTCTGTGCAGCTCATCGGCCTCAAAAACCCCCTTGATCTGCTTCATTCGATCGTTCGCAGTTCTATGGATTTGCTCAACTGCGACGCGGGCTCGCTGTATCTGCATAAGGACGAAGGGCAACTGTCGTTCGAGGTAGCGCTCAATGATTCGGTGGATTTCGAGTTCCAGCGTGCAAAAATTCCACTCACGCGACCCGGCGTGGCCACGCACGTCTACCTTGGGGGCAAGAGTCTCAGGATTCGTGATGTTTACCGTATCCCGACTTCCCTAAAGGGAGTTGTCTTCGATTCCAGTTTTGACGCCAAGCTCGGTTACCGCACACGCTCTGTGCTTGCGGTGCCTATCAAGAATTCTCGTGGCGCGGTGCTCGGTGTTCTGCAGCTTCTCAACAAGAAGAATCGATCCTCCCAGCACTGGCCCTCTCATTCTGAAGCCGCTCTAGCGAAGATGCCTCAGTTTGATAAGCAGGACGTCGAGTTGCTGGAAAGCTTTGCGGCGGTTGCAGCGGCGAGTCTCGAGAATCAGGGACTCTACAGGGAAATTGAGACTCTCTTTGAAAGTTTCGTGAAGGCTTCGGTGGTGGCGATCGATTCGCGAGATCCGGGGACGCGGGGACACTCTGTTCGCGTGGCTCATTTGACAGTTGAACTGGCGCGCGCAGCCTCCGAGGCCAGCGACGAAGACCTCTTGGATATCTGCTTCTCAGACGATGATCTCAAGGAGCTGCTTTGGGCGGGATACGTGCATGATTTTGGAAAAATCGGTGTGCGAGAAAGCACCTTGCAAAAAGAGCAGAAGCTCACTGAGGTTCAGCGTCTTCGAATCGAAGCGCGAATCCAGGACGGTCTCCTGGCAGCGGAGCGCCGAGGCGAAGCCGGGCGTTCGACTCAGGAGACTCTTACAAAAGTGTGGAGCGAAATCCTCGAGCTCAGTCGACCCACGGTTTTGGCAGAGGCTGCCGGACTTCGCCTCGAAGAACTCTCACGTTTGGAGTTTGAGGGCTCGCGCGGCGAGGTGCGAGTCTTGCTTGAGCCTGCTGACGTCGTCTCTCTCCAAATCGCCAAAGGCTGCCTGACCCCTGAGGAACGCAAAGAAATTGAGTCTCACGTGACTCAGTCTTACGACTTTTTGAGACGGATCCCTTGGGGTCCTAAATTCCGACGGATCCCCGAAATCGCGTACTGTCACCACGAATTGTTGGATGGATCGGGGTATCCCCGACGTCTGAAGGGCGATTCGATTCCCTTGTGCGCACGCATCATGACCATTTGCGATATTTTTGATGCTTTGTCGGCCAGTGACCGCGCCTACAAGGCAGCGCTCCCACTCGAGAAGACACTTTGGATCCTGAATTCCATGGTTGAGCGAGGTCAGCTTGAGGCCAGGCTCTACCGAGTTTTCGTACGTGAAAAAATTTGGGAACGGCTTCCACGAGCCATAGCCGTCGAAGCGGTTCCAGGTCTTTCCAAAATTGCCGCCTGAGCTTATTGGCAATGCGGATTCTCGCAGACTATATTGACCCCATATGACACCGGATCCGAGCCGCGAGTGGTACGTTTACTTTAAGGAACAAGAAATGGGGCCTCTCACTGAGACGGTCCTCCAAAATAAGGTCGCCGATGGCGAGCTCGACAACACGGCATTCGTGTTCACTGAGGGGATGTCTGACTGGACCGCTCTTGACGAGGTCGAGTTCCTGACTCAAATTTCCCAGAGCCAAGGTGTTGTTGAAACACGCAGTCCCGATGCCGAACCTCTGAGAGTTGTGGAGACTTCGCGGGATAGCCTGAAGGTCGAGAAGGTGGGCAAGGAGACCCTCTCCTCGATTCCAGCAGACACCCTCTCGTCGCTCGAACAAAAACTCGATTCGGACGTCCAAAAAAACAAGGCCTCGCGCAAGCCGATGATGCTTCGCTGGATGCTCATCGGTTTTGTGATGCTGCTTCTGGTTGGATTGTTGCTCGATTATTCCAAAATGATTCCACAACTCAAGAATGAGGGATCACCTGAATCAACAACGGCTCCGACAGACTCTCCTAACGGAGACGCCGCAGGCTCCACAACGAATATAGCCAAACCCAGTGATCTCGATGTGATTTGGGCGGAGCTCTCTTCGCTGCGTCTGTCGCAAGATCGACAAGGTCCCCCCTTCCGACTCTCTTCGGTTCTGCTCTCTCCAGATCGTCCGATCATCACGGGTGCTGTTTCGAGTCTCATTAAGACGGATCGCATTCAATTGGTTGTTTACCCAGACTTGGCACGCAGCCTCATGGAGCGTCCGCGACTCTGGTGGTTCGATGCCTCTTTGGTCGATGGTTACTTTGTGATCGGTCCTCTCAATATCGAGGGAGCTCCGCTTCCTCCGGGAAGCTATAAGGTCATGGCCCAGTCTATGGGCAAGTATATGGGCACCGTTTCATTTGAAGTCGGCAACTTCCCTACCGGACCTGACCTCGATGTCCAAATGAAAGGCTTGCAGAATCAGCGTGCGATGGCCTCTGCAGAAGAGCTCAAAGTTCTCGAAGGTCTCTTCCGCGACTTCGACGCACTCTACGAAAGTTTGCGTCGAGACGTGGTGCGCTTTGCGATTCGCGGTGGAGCTCGCCGTGCGGCCTGGACAAAGGCTATGCAGGCCTGGACCGTGGCGTTCTCTCGGACCTTTGGACAGCTGTCGGATCAGTCAGCGCTCACGTTCTACCCCGAGCTCCGCACTCGTCTGGATTCGCTCGCCAAAGAACTTGTGAAGGTTCAGGGGCTCATGGATTTTTACAGCCAGAACGGCCGCGCAGGTTTTGAAAAAAGAGCGGGGCGTCGTTACACAGAGATCTGGAATTCTTTGCAGAAAGATCGTGATTTCCTCAAGTCTGAGTTCCTGGCTCAGGCGAGCCAAACGCAGACCGAAGCCACCCTTGATGAGGACAGGCTCAAGACACGTCTGCTGGAGAAACGATGAGTTCAAAAAAAGTTAGCCAGCGAGATGTGGAATGCTTGGTTGTGGGCGGTGGCCCGGCAGGCATTTATGCCTTGCAGGTCCTTCGCGCCTCGCTCGAAAGTTCCGCGTCACTGGGCCTCCTTGAGTCGGGTCCCTCGCTCGGGGGGCGCTCCAAGAGCGCCTTGCATTTGATTGATTCCGATCTTGCGAGTCCTTTTCCGGTCCTCACTGGAACTTTGCTGGCACCACCTGTGGTTCGCTGGGATCGTCAGTGGATTTCCATGCACGATGTGGCATGGGACGACAAGGATTGGGTGGGCGAGCTTCCTCAATGGCAACTTCTCTCTCATGGACTGAAGACGCTTTTGCTTGAGGTGACGCTACCTGAGCCGAGCGACGAGACGTTTCTGAGGTTGCAAAGCCCTGTGAACCGCCTTGAGAAACTCCCCGACGGACGTTGGGAGCTTGTGACCCCGGAGACGGTTTACCGAGCTTCGCGGGTGGTATGGGCGGCGGGTCTGAAGTCATTTCAGAATGCTTTTGGTAAACATGAGGCGCAAGCTTTCCTGGTGGCCAATGGGGACTACAGCAGTGTCGCGGCTGATTTTCGAGGAGGGGTGGGACTCGACATCGAAATCCCTCGAGACACAGTTTGGGAAGAAGGCTTTCGCAGCGACGGAGTTTTTGCGTTGCCCGTCCGTTTTGAATCCAAGTTGCATCTCATGATCGGCGTTCTGCACGAAGACGGCGATCATTTGCTCTTGAAGACACTGACGCACGCTCATCAAGATGTGCTCAGCGACCCCAAAACTGTTGCGAGTCTTCAAAAGGCGCTTCGTCGAGCGGTGAAAGCGCTCGTTAAAGGTGAGCTCCCCGACTCTCTCCCGGAGCGCTGGGTGATCAGTGACCGAGTACTTGGACATCGTTTGGGCACTCCGTGGCTCTTCGGGAATGATCCGGAAGACGCTTCACTGGTTTTTGTCGGCGACGAAACGCAGTCCAGTTCGTCCCTCGACACGCTGGGCGCGCTGGATTCGGTCGCTAAGCTCCTCAGCCCGGGAAAAACATGATCACTCTGGGGGTGGGGACGTCCACGTTCGTCGTCGCTCTTGTGCTTCTGATTTGGTTGCGTTTCAATCGCTGCTTGAGTCTGACCGGGAGCGCTCTTGCGGGCTCGCTATTTGTGAGTGCTCTCATCGATTCGCTATGGGCCTGGGGCAGTGAGGCTACGTGGTTTGCGGTTGTGGTGCCGCTCTTGCTTGCGGGCTTTGCGATCGCTTTGATTCGAGTGGAAGATTTGTTGCCCACAAGGCGCTGGGTTGCTTTTGGTTTGGTGGCGATGTTTGTCGTGAGAGCTCTTGTCATGGCGCCCACTCGCCAAGATTGGTCCGGTCGCCTCTCGGGAAATGTGCGCGAATGGCTGATGATGTCGGGGCTCGCTCCTTCTTCTTTGTCGCGCCCTCAAGATTTGCCTCCTCCTCGTTTGAGCGAGATTGAAATGCCCTGTGGTTTGGACCGTTTTCAGGTCAAGACCGACGATCTGAAGGCTGTTTCGGGTTCCTTCCAGCTCCGAATTGAGGCTTGCGGGTTCTCGCCGCAGGCGTTTAGGGCCCGGGGTTCGGAGTCACTCGAGATTAGCAATGCTCTCGGCATGGCCATTCAGGTGAGCTTCGCGCTCCAGGACGAAGGCGGTGATTATGCCCCCTCGTGGAGTGTGGTCATTCCCCCGGAAAGCAGCATTGAGGTTGCGGATTTCAAAGTGCCGGTGGGGGGCGCGGTTTTGATTTACGCGCCGCTCGAGCCTCAGCTGGGTGTTGTGATGGGTGCAAACGCTCAAGTGCCCGGAGAACTCTGGGTCTCGCGCACGCCTCTCATGCTCAAGCGTCAGTTCTCTGACACCCCCTAATTTCCTGAGTGGTTTAGGTAAAGTTTCTATGAAAAACGGTCGAGACGTAATGGGTCGGAGGAACTCATACGTATGTCGAAAGTCGTGCAATTCGGTGAAAGACGCAAAGAGAAACAAGAGCAGGTCCGCCGCGACTACGAACGCGTGCTCTTCAAACGGATTCTCGGTTGTTACACCTTCATCGAAAAGCTGGGACTCAAGTCCGTCGACATCGTCGATATCTCGCGTTCCGGCTGCAGCTTCCGTTGGCCTGAATCCGAAGGGTGCTTCAACGAGGGCGAAGAGATTGATTTCCGCTTCTACTTCTCGCAGAATTCCTATCTCCCGATGCGCCTCAAGGTGAAACGCGTGCAGACGACTCTAGAGAACGGCCTGAGTTACTATCAGCATGGATGTTCCTTTGATCAGACCTTGAGCACTTATCCTGCGATTGAAAAGATGGTGGAGTTTATCGAGCTCTACTCGGCGAGTGCCAAAGAGGACAAAGGTGAAGCTCAGATCTGGTATCTCTAAGACTCTCCGTGCTCCCTCGGGAAGAGTTGAATAAACCCTTGTAATGCGATGCGTTACAAGGGTTTTTCGATGAGCTCGAGGACCTGCGCGGACTCGGAAAAAAATGCCCCTGCTCACAGAATCGCCTAGCTGACTCGCATTTAAAATGGCAGTATCCGCCCCCATGTCGCTAGTACTCGAAAATATCCGCAACATCGCCATCATCGCTCACGTCGACCACGGTAAAACCACTCTCGTAGACGGCCTTTTGAAACAATCTGGAACCTTCCGAGAGAACGAAGCTACCTCGGACCGCATGATGGACTCTGGCGACTTAGAGCGCGAACGCGGCATCACGATCACCGCAAAGAACACCGCAATTCTTTACAAAGACAAAAAGATCAACATCGTCGACACCCCCGGACACGCGGACTTCGGCGGCGAAGTGGAACGTATTCTCTCCATGGTCGACGGCGCTTGCGTTCTGGTGGATGCTGCGGAAGGTCCGCTTCCCCAAACTCGTTTCGTTTTGCGTAAAGCACTCGAGCAAAACCTCAAGATCATCGTCGTTATCAACAAAGTCGATCGTCAGGACGCGCGCCCTGAAGAAGTTTTAAACGAAGTTTTCGATCTCTTCATCGATCTCGAGGCCAACGACGAACAATGCGATTTCCCGGTCATCTACGCCGTCGCCCGCGAAGGCCGTGCTTACACGAACCTCGCAGATGCGATGGCTCATAAGCCTGCGACGCTCGAACCCCTCTTCGACGCGATCGTCAAGACGATGCCCCATCCCCAAGTGAACAAAGACGGTAAGGCCCAGCTCCTGATTGCCAACCTGAGCTACTCCGAATACCTCGGTCGTCTCGCCATCGGTCGCCTGAAGCAAGGCTCCCTGAAGCCCGGTCAAGCTCTCGGCATCGTCCAAGAAGTCGATGGCAAGAACGTCCTCAAACCCATCAAAGTCACGGGCATCTCGAGCTACATGGGCCTCAAACAAGTCCCTGCACAAGAAGTCATCGCGGGCGACATCGCCGTCGTTGCAGTCGGCGATCAGGACATTAAGATCGGCGACACGATCGTCGGTATTCCAGATCAGTCGACCGCGCGCGAAGACAAGTGGGACCCCCTCCTTCTCGCGCTTCCTCGTATCCACGTCGAAGAGCCCACATTGCAGATGGAGTGGCGCGTGAACGATTCGCCTTTCGCTGGTCGTGAAGGCGATCATGTTACATCGCGCAAACTTCGCGACCGTCTGCTCCGCGAAGTTCTCACAAACGTCGCTCTCAAATTCCAAGAAACCGATAACCCCGACCGCTTCATGCTCAAGGGTCGTGGCGAGTTCCAAATGGCGATCCTTGCCGAACAAATGCGCCGCGAAGGTTTTGAATTTGCGCTCGCGATGCCACAGATTCTCATGAAGGAAGAAAACGGCGTTCAGATGGAGCCGATGGAAATGGCGGTCCTCGACGTTCCCGAGTTCGCTCAAGGCGCGATCACGCAGATGTTCCAGATCCGCAAAGGCATGCTCCACAACATCGTCAACAAAGGCACCGGTCGCGTTCGTCTTGAGATCCGCATCCCTTCGCGCGGTCTTGTGGGCGTTCGTAACCGCTTCCTTACCGAAACCAAAGGCCAAGGCCTCTTCAACTTCCTCTCCGACGGTTGGGACACCTTCCAAGGTGATATCGGCGGTCGTGTGAACGGCGCGCTTGTTTCGGACCGCGACGGCGAGTCGAATGCTTACGGCCTCGTTTCGCTTCAAGAACGTGGGATCCTTTTCCTTGGTGGAGGTCACCAAGTCTATGAAGGTATGGTGATCGGCGAGAACGCTAAAGAACAGGACATGTGGGTTAACCCCACCAAGGCCAAACAGCTCACCAACTTCCGCACCGTCAATAAAGACGATGCGATCGTCCTTTCTCCTCCACGTCTTGTGACGATCGAGAAGGGCCTCGAGTGGATTGCGGCTGATGAGCTTCTGGAAATCACTCCTAAGACTGTTCGCGCTCGCAAAAAGCACCTTTCCAAAAACGGAGCTCCCAAAGGTAAGTAAGGCCTGAGGGAAGGTCCTCGATGCCGCTTCAGCAAAACCGTCGATTCAAGTACGCGATCCTCTCGATCGCGGTGAGTCTGGTGGTGCTGGGTCTTAAGGCTTGGGCGTATTTCCTCACGCATTCGACGGCACTTCGCTCCGACGCCGTCGAAAGCATTGTGAATGTGCTGGGGGCGTGTTTTGCATTTGGCGCGATCATGATCGCGGCACGTCCGCCTGACGACAATCACCCCTACGGTCACGGCAAGATCGAGTTTTTCGCGGCCACCTTCGAGGGAGCTTTGGTCACGCTCGCATCGGTCTACATTCTTTTGGAGTCGGGACTCGCGCTGCTCAGAGGCCCTCACTTACGTGAATTGGATTTGGGTCTCGCGGTGAGCTCTCTTGCGGGAGTCCTTAATGGAGTTTTGGGCCTGGTGCTGGTTCGCGTCGGAAAGTCCACGCGTTCAAAAGCCATTGAAGCCGACGGCCATCACATCATTTCGGATTTTTGGACATCGGTAGGAATTATTCTTGGACTGCTTCTCGTTCGCCTCACAGGTTGGTCGGTGCTCGATCCCCTGATGGGAATCCTGGTTTCTTTGGTGCTCATGCGCACGGGCTACAAGATCCTTAAAGAGGCTTCGGGGGCCCTGCTCGACGAAGAAGATCCCGAGCTTCTCAAAGAAATTCTTGAGGTTGCCAATCGGTGGCCGATTCGCGAGATCTGCGGCCTGCACCGCTTGAGAGCGATGCGAGCGGGAGCTTTTGTTCACGTCGATGTTCACTTGATTGTGCCGGAGTATTTCGATGTGCGTGAAGCGCATCGCCACGTCCATCGCTTCTCGGACACTTTACTTGCAGAAACGCAAAGACACGGCGAGTGGCACACCCATTTCGAGCCGTGCCGTCGCCGTTATTGTTCAGAGTGTCCGATGTCGGAGTGTCCCATTCGCGTCTTGCCGTTTGTGGCTCGCCGCGAGCTTACAATAGCTCAGGCGATCGATGCGAATGAGACGATTCCAGATCCTGTGCCGCCGACTTAATTGCCGAGACTCAGGACTGCGTCCAGGGCCAGTGATTAAGTTATTGGAATAATTGTGTTTGTTCTGTCTAAATTATGGACACCTTTGTGCCTAGAGTGTTCCAAACCTGAAGAAACTTTAGTCAGAAAATTTGAATCCAAGGGTTTAGCTCTGGCATGGGCTCTGCACCTTAGGTCTCGAGCAGTTTGTGTGACTGTTCGCGAAGGAGCTCTACAAGATGGCCGAAGTCTATTCTTTTGAATCCCTAAAACAGAAACGCATGGAGCGTGACGTTTTCGAGCGCTGGATGCAGTTCTACCGCGAACAGCCTTATGAAGAGCTCTTAGAGTCTCTTGTCTTCGAACACGAGAACGATTTCCCGCTTAGAAGAAGTCACGAGTGGATGGATCAATTGCGTCACCGCGCGATGGTCGAAGTTTTAGATCAAAAAGCTCAGACCCAGTTTCTGAAAAGCTTTCTTAGCGACATTCGAATTCAGTCGAGCAACTGAGTCTACTTGGCTTCAAAACTAGGATCGGCCGCGAGCTTCGAAAGAGGCTTCGCAGCAGAATTCAGACCCCGGAAGATCACTTGAGTGATCGTCCGGGGTTTTAACATTTTTGCCAGTCCAAATTTCTGTGTTTCGAGAGTCGACGGAAGCTCGAGGGTCGATGAACGTTCGGCGTAGGATTCTCTAACGAGTTGTCCTGCGCGTACTTGCATCTTCTCGGCGTTGAGCTCGGACACCACGTAGAGACTAAGATCGTACTCGCGACCAGCGTGCGTGAATCGAACAGGAAAGTCGAGGTTCTTTGCAGGATAGGCGATGTCGAGAGGCTTCATGCGGCTCGCTTCACCGCCCGTTTTGATTCGGACTGCGAGAAAGTAGGCTCCCTTACGCAGATAAGGTTTTTGAAGCGCATCGGGCATCGTGTTGAATCCGTGCTTTTTGAGCCAAACGTTGAGGTCTCGCCCGTCGTCACTGCGAAGAATTTCAAGCGGCGTGATTTCGTAATTGCCCACGACTTTCTGTTCGTGAACACGAATTGTTGAGGGCATCGCTCGCTGCATTGAGTTCGCGCCTTTTTGCATTGTGCCGCCGCCGCTCGCATAGAGGTCCTTAAAAAGCGCATGAGTCTCTACAAAAAGCTCGGGCGAGCTTTCCGTGTAGCTCACAGGTTTCGAGGGGAAGGGAAGCACCCACGTGATCTCGGAAGGCACTTTTCCTTCGAAAGACGTGTGGATCACGCGATGAGCGTTCTTGCCGTCGTGATAAAGGATGATTTCTGTTTCGGTCTGTTTCAGGAGTCGCGGATCGTTCTGCGACGACATGTGCAGGCAGGCCTCGGAAGCTATCGAAAACATCGTAGCGAAAGCGAGCGCGCAGGACTTCATGTGTCGTTGTCTATTTCTTACGGTCAAAAATTTCTTTGGCAATAATCAGACGCTGAATTTGTGATGTGCCTTCATAGATCTGGAAGATCTTGGAATCACGGTAAAGCTTTTCGACGGGGTATTCGGTTGAATAACCGTAGCCTCCAAAGACTTGCACGGCGTCTGTGCAGACTTTGTTGCACATGTCGGCAGCAAAGGCTTTGGCCACCGAGGCGTAGTAGGTGTTGCGGCGACCTTGATCGATCTCATAGGCCGCTTTCCAGACCAGCATGCGAGCTGCTTCGATGTTCATCGCCATCTCAGCGATCATAAAACTCACAGCTTGGTGCTTGGCGATCGGCGTGCCGAAGGTTTTGCGTTCCTGAGCGTAGCGCACGGCATGTTGGTAAGCGGCCTTGGCCACTCCAACAGCTCCCGCAGCAACAGGAGGGCGCGTGTGATCGAAGGCGCCCATTGCGATCTTAAATCCGTAACCTTCATCGCCGAGACGGTACTTTGCGGGGATCACCACGTCCGTGAAAGTGATACCGCGAGTGTCGGAGCACTTTTGGCCGAGGTTCTTTTCCTTTTTTCCGACCTGAACACCGGGGGTTTTCGCGGGCACGATGAATCCTGTCATGCCGCCCACACCTTTGTCGGGATCTGTGTAGGCTAGGACAAAGAACCAGTCCGCGACAGACGCGTTGGTGATCCACATCTTAGAGCCGTTGATCACGTATTCGTCGCCCTTTTTAACGGCTTTGGTTTTGATACCTTGCACGTCTGAGCCAGCTCCGGGTTCTGTGACGCCATAAGCCGCCATAATGGGAGCCTCGGTCATGGGCGTGAGGAATTGCTTTTTCTGAGCGTCGTTCGCGGCTACAAGCAAAGGCGCTTGAGCGAGACCGTTGGCCTCGAGAGCTGTGTACATGCCGGAGCAGAATGAAGAAAGCTCTTCGGCAATGAGACAGCCGTCAAGAACGCTCAGTCCGAGGCCGCCGTACTCTTGAGGAATGTGTGTGTTCATAAGGCCCACTTCGTGGGCTTTCTTGATCACGTCCCAGGGATACTCTCCCGTATGGTCGTGATGCTCAATTCGCGGAGCCATTTCTTTCTCGCCGAATAGACGGGCAAGTTCTTGAAGGGATTTTTGTTCGTCGCTCAGGGACAAATCAATCATGAGCTCGATTGAAGCATGAAGAATCCGGACCACCAACGTTTAATTAATGACATGAAAAGAAGATTCTCCTGCTCCCACTGACTGCGAAGCCACGTCTTCGCCGGAGGGTCATAGATTTCGAGAACCTGAGAGTACAGGTTTTTGGCGAGAGCGCGCTCACCCTGACGCAACGCTTGAATCGCCTGCTGTCTGAGTTTGAAGGCTGTGAGAACCGGAAGATAGTCCGGGCAAGAGACCCGGTTCATGTTATCTGAAGAGCGCGCGCTACTGGAGCGAATCGCCTTCCAAGCTTGATAGCCTCCCCCTTCGTCGGTGTGCATGAGGCAGTGAGCGTAGTCAGCTTCCTCAGTTTCTGCAGATGCGGGAGCGCGAAGGGCCACAAGAGCCGGCATGCGGGCACGCTGCACGAAGTCGGGGAGTCCTAGAAGCGCATGGCCCAGTTCGTGTGCGAACACGTATTCGCCCATAAAGCGGGCCTCCAGGCGACGCCGCTCCGAGGAGTTTGCTTCTGCAGCTTTTCCAAAGAGAAGATTTTCTTCGCGGAGCATTCGGTAGCTCGAGATGATGCTGAGCGACGGATGTCCAAGGCCTGAAACAAGCCCCCATGGGTTGAGGTGAGCTGTCTCAAGAGCGGTGTCGCTGCCGAGATCGTTCACGATTGGAATGTTCGTAAAGAGGACAGGGAGGGGATCCCCCGCAACTTCTTCCCAGGCGGGTGTGAGTTTTGGAAATATTCGAGACTCCCAGTACGAAAGCGAGGAGCGTTGGGGATTGGTCCAGAGGTCGGGAAATTTTTCATGGATAATCGGTGGGAGCTCGTTTCGGTGAATCGCAACATCCGTGATCTGCACACCGAAGTGGCGCTCAAAACTTTGTAATGCGACAGCGATGCTTTCGATCTGGGTTTGCACATCGATGCGAGGATAGGCCGGATCTTCGATGAGATAGATATTTAGGGGACGCACGGGTTTGAGTTTCGATAACAAACTCTCGGTTTGAAGTGAGCTGAAGCTCGCTAGCAAAAGCCAGAAGGCTGAAAACACAAAGCTAGTTGTGACAGCCAATCGGACTCGGTAGCGCCTGAGGAGCAGAACGTGTGCTCGTTCGGCCATGGTGGAGTAGCTGCTAGTGGGTGGGATTTTTGAAAAAGGAATTCCACAACGCGGACAAAAGGTGAGGGTTTCGTCGGGCAGCAAATGCGCACAGCGACCGCAGCGCGCCGAATTCTCATCGTGTGAGAAATCTCTACGGGTCAGCAGGATACCCCGAAGCTTGTCCTGAATTTTAGTGAAGGGCCCCACCTTGGGTCTATCGGCTAAAAGAGGCTCTCAACTTAAGACCCCTAGCTTAGGACTTGCGTCGTGAAGATGACGGTTCTAAGTTGCTGATATATGGCTTCAAAAGCGCTCAACCGGTGGTTCTTTGTCCTGGCCATTTTGCCGATGCTTGTGCTGACGGCGCCATTTTTTATTCCCGTTTTCATGGGGGCGGCCTTGGCTTGTGTTTCGATGCAGGTGAGGGATCTGGGAGTGCATCAGCTAAAGATCAAACGGAGTTGGGCGCACGTGATGGTTCCGTCTTTGTTGGTGTTCACCTTGCTCTTGGTGCTCGTGTTTGTGGTGTTAACTCTCAGTTCGGCCGTGGGCCATCTTCGCGCCGATTTTGAGCTTAAAGACGTCTCCGGCGTGATCGCAAAGATCAAAAACAGTGCGCTCGTGGAGCGACTGAAGTCGGTGCTCGAGAATTTTGGGGTTAACACCTTTGCACAGGTCTCAGATGATTTCTCCAAAGAGGTTTTGGGGAAAATCACGGACCCATTGAAGTCCATTTTCGGTCAGCTGCCTGCTCTCACAGTTGGGCTCTTTATTTTTGTTCTGAGCTTTCTCGGAATTTATCTGAACGAAGATGGCGTTCGGAATTTTATTCTCACTCAAAAAATTATTCCCGAACGCTTCTCGCGCCTTTTGCTGCATTCGTTTTATGAATATTCTTACTCAGCTTTTGTGGCTGCGGGTTTCACGGCTTTGGCACAAGGTATAACCATTGGTGTTGGAGCGGCAGTTTCCGGAGCTCCGAGCGCATTTGTCTTTGGGGTTATCGGCGCGCTTTCGTCGCTCTTACCGTACGTAGGGACATTCCCCGTCAGTATACTTATTGGTCTCTTGCTCTATTCGGCTGAAGCGACGACGTCCCAGTACGTGATTTTGCTATGCTTTGCGGTAACGGCGGGTCTGATCGACAACGTGCTGCGGCCGATTATCGTCAAAAGCCGATCAGATTTGCATCCCTGGGTGGCGTTTATCTCAATTTTTGGGGGCTTGGTTTTCTGGGGCCTTGCGGGAGTTTTCATCGGCCCCGTGCTGGCGGGTATGTCTCTCGATCTTTCGAAAGAACTTCTCAAAGAAGCGTAACGCTTCCGATCCCAATTTGGAATCAGAAGCGCTTCCATCGAAAGTGCTTCGTCAGAGTCGTGGCGAACGACCGCGGAAGCCGCCGGCGATGGCAGAAATCGCGAACGCAACCAAGAACACGAAGAACAGAATTTGCGCGAATCCAGCTGAGGTCGAGGCGATACCGCCCCACCCAAAGAACGCTGCGATCAGTGCAATAACAAGAAACGAAATCGCATATCTAAGCATTGGTTTTCTCCTTTCTTTAGAGAGTCATACGGAGGCCGAGTAGCGTCGAGAAGTCGTTTGTATTGGCGTAATTGGAGTCGTCTGAGTTGAGCGCGGTCATGCCATAGGCATAGCGTCCCTCAAGAAAAGCATGCGTTTCAGCTGCGACAGAGAGAGCAAAAGTTGCTGCAGCCTGAAGTCCAAGCTCTGTGATTTTGCGGTCGATCTCAAAGGGTGCAGAGGTAGAATTCCCGATCGTGTAGCTGTTACGGACACCGCCCACAGGTAACGAGAGAAAGGGACCAGCGCCTAAAGAAAACACTTGCCCAAGCGAAAGACGCGCAAGAAGAGGAATTTGAAGAATGTACTGACTTTGTATGAAGTTGAAGTTGTCGCTCCCATATTGAAAACTTCTGTTAACGAGCAAGGCTCCCGTTTCGATTCCGATGACAGAAGTTACTTGGCTGCCAATGAGCAGCCCAACGCCATAGCTTAAGCGCCGATCTGCTTCGATGCTCACGCCGGACTCCGCTTCGATTTGTTCTGGGACACGCGCGTCCGCCACGTTGCCAATCGCGGCCAGGGACAAAGAGGTATTTGCGAAGAGTGGAGTCGTGCCAATCCCGAATGGGACAAGCACGACGAGATTTGAGACTGATTTTTTCAACATGAATTTTCTCCTACACGGGTTCTAGAGCAAGGCCCATACCACCAAGAGAGATGCGCAGCGCGCCCGCCTCATTTGAGAAGTGTTCCCAAATTGCCCCCAACTCCATTTCGCTTGGGGCGCTTTGCCGGACGAAAGTGGTCTTTCGTAACATCCAGCGCGCACTTTGCGCAGAAAAATTTGGCATGTCCGTTGCAACTTTCAATCTCAACATCGCGAGCGCCTGCTCGAATGAGAGGAGTGAATCATGTCAGTTCAAGATATGGGTCTCAAAAGCGCAGACAGAAAACGCGTAGCGCAGGGTCTTACTCGCGTGCTGGCGAGTGTGTACGTGGTCTACGTCAAAACACACAACTACCACTGGAACGTGACGGGTCCACTTTTTCAACCCTTGCACGGACTGTTTGAAGAGCAGTACATGGTGCTCGCAAAAGCTGTCGATGAGATTGCCGAGCGTATTAGAAGTCTGGGTTACCGCGCACCAGGAACCATGCAAGAATTCTTAAAACTCAGTCACGTTCAAGAGGAAGGCTCGGAGAAGGCGCCGGAAGCAGAAGAGATGGTCATGAATCTTCAAAGAGACCATGAGGCCATTTCAGGAGCGGGGCGCAAGCTTATTCACCTTGCTAGCGAGGCCGGTGACGACGCCACCTCAGATCTCATGACCAAACAACTTGAGTTTAACGAGAAGACCGCTTGGATGTTGAGAAGCTTTCTCACTCCAGCCGCGAGTGTGAACTCTGCTCTTCACACTCAAGCTCTCGATAGCGCCAACTAGAAACAATCTTAAATGTCAGAAAGAAAGATGGAGAAGAAGATGAAAAATGAAGGACACAGTTCAATGGGAAATATCATTCACGATGCAAAAGACAAGGTTGACGGCTTTATTAGAAGCGAGAAGATCGATGAAAAGCTGGTGCGGGCCAAAACTCTCGTTCAGGAAGGGATGAGCAGCCTTTCTCATGTTTACGACGATTCAGTGGCTATGGCCAGTCGCAGGATAAGGGCGCGGCCCATGGCTTCTCTTGCAATCGCGTTTGCAGCCGGTGTTGCCGCTGTCGCTGTGACGCGCTCGCTTCGCAAAAGCAAACACGCCTAAGCGGAGAAGACGATGGCAAGCACCCAGTTTGATCAGTCGACTTTCGCGAAGCTCGTTGAGACCTACCTCGAGAGTTACACTGCGAAATTGTCGCGTCCTGTGCAGGCACGTCCCTTTCGGGCGCTCGGCTATGCATTCGTGGTGGGAGCCCTCTTGGCAACCCACCCAGGTCGCGTTGCCGCTTTGGTGCTCCTAAGAGGCAAGAACATGATGGATCTCGTTTAAGCTTGTTTGAGCGTCCAAAGAGAAGGCCCCGTTCCTCCCATGGGAGGAACGGGGCCTTTGTTGTTTACAAGGTCGAGGTTCACTTACCAGAGGACGGTGTAGCCGAGGCCCACAGCGACGGTGTTGCTGGTGTGTAAGAGGTTGTTCAGTTTCATGAGTGTTCCTTTTATTTGTGATGCGAATTAGTTCAGGGTTTCGATCAGACGATCAAGTGTGTGAATGTGAGAGATTTGATTGGGAATCAGGTGATTCTGGATGAGGTCGCGACAAACAGGATCAATTTGTTTCTCCTGGAGGATGTCTTGGTAGATTTTCTTGCCGCGTTCTTCGTTCGAGCGGAGAGCACTTAGAGATGCTTTGTCACCAAAGATTTTGGCCGTGCCCATGATGGTTTTGTTCCAGGTTCCCCAGGCACCGCTGTCTTTGGCGGGTTCGCCTCCACCAGCCACAACGCGCTCAGCGAGCATTTGGACGGCGTGACGGTGTTCGGCAGCAACGGCACGGAGTTCGTCGGCCCGCGGATCATCGCCGACCTTGTCGAAAACTTGTTGATACGTTTCGACGGCTGAACGTTCTCCCCGGAGGAGTTCGTTGAGCTTGTTATTGGTTTCTTGAATGTTCATCATCGTGACTGTTCTCCTTTGATGCCCATGGGAGAAGCAATTGCGATGCCATAAAAAGGGAGCCCGAGGAAGGAGTGCTTTGTCCCAACGCGAGGTGGAATGTCCCCTTTGTTTAGCGAGCCTAGAGATCTTGACCCGAGTTCTAGCTGCGACCAAAGACGGCGTAGAGGAGTGTGCCAAAGAGTGAAACGAGGAAGGCCCCCACAAGCGCCGGGATCCATCCGTTGATCGAAAACCCGGGCGAGAAGAAGGCAGCGAGCCGAAGTGTTGCAGCGTTCACAACCCAGGTGAAGAGACCTAGGGTGAGAATATTAATAGGCAGTGTGATGAAAAGTAGAAAGGGTCGAATCAAGAGATTGGCGAGGCCAATGACCACCGAGGCGACAAGCGCTCCGCTCAGGCCCGAAACCTTAAATCCGGGAACAAAATAAGCCGTAAGGAGCACTGTGAGGGTGGCAACGAGCCACTGCAGAATCAAATTCATTCTGAAAAGAATTCTAGCAGTTAAAACTGAGCTCGGCCACCAAAGCCCGATGATCTGAGACGATGGGAGGTGGGAGAGATTTGAGACTTTCTACGTGGCAGCCTCCCCAAGCATAGATGCGGTCGAGTGAGAGTATCGGGAATGCGGCCGGGTAAGTTGCGGGCAGTCCACTCATAGAAATATTTTCAGAGCTCGAAAGCGCAGGCCAGTTTTTGTGAGCATGCGACCACTTTGAAAGTGTTCGATGACATTGTCCTGACCAATCATTGAAGTCTCCACCTATGACGAGACCATCGAAGTCAGCTGCATTGCTATGGCAATAGGCAAGGATTTCATCCAGCTGAACACGGCGTTCAGTTTCCATGAGGCCCAGGTGCAGCGAAACAAAGAGATAGGATTTTTCTGCGCACTGAAGTCGCGCCACGAGAGCGCTGCGCTGGGACATTCCGCGGGCGTGGCTGAACACGAGTGACTTGACGTGGTTTAAGTGAAGTTTTGAGAGAATCGCATTCCCCATCCAGACACCGTTACGAAACTTCCGACTCACCGAGGAAGCTTCGAAGTTATACTCTTTTCGCAAACGCTCGAGTCCGATAATCGATCCATCGTGTTCTAGTAGACACTCCTGGAGAAATAAGAGATCCCCGCTTTCTGCGATGAGGTGGTCTTCGATACGAGACGCTTTTGGGGGAAATCGATTGCGCTTTTGGATGTTGAGCGTTCCGATCCGTAGACCTTTTTTCTCCATGACCTCAGATTAGCTTACGGAAACTCTTTCCGCATCAAGTCTAAGAGATGGTGACAATGGGTCGCACGGAGTTCCTTGGCGGCAATCTCGAGAGCGGCTGCAGATTCGCCGTAAGCCTTAAATCCATAGCAACCCGCGCTTCCCCGGATCCGATGCGCAATTTCGCGGACTGTTGCAAAGTCCCTTGCAGGCACGGCCTTACTTAGCGCAATCAAATTCTTTCGTTGAATTTCGATATATCCTGGAATGAGGTCTTCCAGGAGGGGATCGTAGAAGCTATCCTGAGTTTGGGTGTTCATCTAAGCTGTTCCTTCCTTCAGTTCGCGTCGCTCTTGAAACTTCCTGTACAGAGTCTTGCGGTTGATCCCGAGACCGCTGGCAACTTCCTCTCGGCTCAGTTTGGGGTGTGACCTGCAGTAGGCTTGAATGTACTGTTCCTCGAGTTCGCGAAGGGAAATTGTGAGCGGAACTTTAAAATATCCAGCAGCCAGATCATCACTTCCAAGATCGCTGAGTTGAATCGCCAGAGGAGCACTGTAGGGGGCAGGTGCTGAAATCGTGGAAAGCTCTCTTGGGTCGCTCGCATCGAGGATCCAGGAAAAGTCACTCGTATCAAGGTGCTTCTTCTCTGAAAGCAGGACAGCGCGCTCCACAGCATTTTCGAGTTCTCGCACATTGCCGGGCCACGAATAGTCGTAAAAAGCCTGAATAACACGTGGGCTGATGGTCTCGATGTCACGCCCGTGGCCCCTTGAAAACTTCTTGAGAAAGTGTCCGACCAGTAAGGGGAAGTCTTCGGGGCGATTGCGAAGCGCCGGAATCTCGAGCGGCACGACGTTCAGCCGAAAGTAGAGGTCTTCGCGAAATCTTTTTTGCTTCACCAGTGCCGGTATATCTTGGTGAGTGGCGGCAACGATCCTAACGTCGATGTTGATTTCGTCGTTCGATCCGACGGGTCTAATTTTTGATTCCTGAAGCACGCGCAGGAGCTTGGCTTGAAGGGGAAGCGGCATGTCTCCGATTTCGTCGAGAAAAATCGTGCCTCCAGTCGAAGCTTCAAAGATTCCAATGTGTCGAGCATCAGCACCTGTGAAGGAGCCCTTCTTGTGGCCAAAAAGTTCTGATTCCAAAAGCTCTGCGGGAATCGCCGCACAGTTAAGCGCGCGGAACGGTTTGTCGGCTCGAGGGCTAGAGTCGTGAATCGCGTGCGCGACAAGTTCTTTGCCAGTACCACTTTCGCCATGGATGAGAATGCTCGCCGAGGAGGGGGCGACTTTGGAAATCATGGTGTAGAGCGCCTGCATCGCGGGAGATCTGCCGATGATTCCAGAAAAATCTTCGTCGACACCAGCGACGATGCGAGCGGGCCGCCTCGCGCTGAGTTCTCGCAGGTCTTGAATCTTAAGGATGCGTGTGACGTTTTCGCGGAAGTCGCGCGCGCTAAATGGTTTGACGATGTAGTCTGTCGCGCCCAGCCGGAGCGCCCGAATGATCGATTCGGGGTTGTTCTCCGACGTCACCATTACAAACGGGATTCCGGGGTTGTAGGCGTGGATATGCTGGAGAAGTTCGAATCCATTGATGTCAGGTAAGTTGATGTCGCACAAAAGCAAAGACGGCTTAAGTGTCTCTGCTTCGAGGTGCTCGAGGAAGGACTTGGCCGAAGCGAAACTTCGCACAACCAGGTCGTCGCTTTGGAGCACTCGCTCAGCGAAGGAAGTGATGTTTGGATCGTCGTCGATGATAATGATTTCGTTGTGGGGCATAGGGTCCCATTTTTAAGGGAAGCCTCGTGATGCGACAAGCTCACAAGGCTTCATCGTCGAGGGTCGCTATCCGGGGCTAAGCATATGAAAGCTTGGAAAATTTTCTCCAGATCGAGTGTTGAGTTCGGATGAAGTTTTCACCATTGGCCTCAGCGCATAGGCCACGAGACATTTTTTCTTCTCAATCGATCTTACAAGTCTTTTGGGGCTCAGTGTTGAGCGTCGACGAGTTCAATAGACCGCAGGATGCGCTCCACGTACATGCGCAGTTCTCCGAGGTCCTGGAAGTCGGGAAGATGCATGCGTGTCAGGAAGTCGGTGAGCGAACCTAGGTCAGGCTCTCCGCTGGAGAGGATTGTCGCCGCCACTTCGAAGTTCTTACGGTTTTCTTCCATGAAATCTTCGATACGGAGTTTCACTTCTTCGTGTCCTAGTCCCACAAACTGAAATCCTAGGCCAGGAATATGTTCTGGATCGGTGGTGGACTGGCTCACTCGCTTGATGAGCGCGTTGATGCTGATGGGGGCTTCCGTGGGGGAAAGTTGAAAGAGCACCTTGCAACTCGTCTCCCTAGGCAGCAGGTCGAGACAGGATATAAAAATTCCTCCTGCGGAAATGTTGATACTGTTGCCGCTATAAACCTTTTCTTCAGTTCCAAAAACGAATTTGGTCCGAAACGGAATTCGATAATTGCGGCGGTTCTCGATCATAGCAGGTTCGAAGCCAGCTCCGCCAAGGGCGAGCGCTCGCCCTTCACGAGGGTGATCGTGCCGGCGATGTCTTCGCCCTTCATGCGCTCCACAACGTGCGCGAGACCGTTTGAGGCTGCGTCGACATAAGGGTTATCGATTTGGTAACAGTCGCCCGTCAGGACGATCTTGGTGTTGTCACCTGCGCGAGTGAGGATCGTTTTGATCTCGTGGGGCGTGAGGTTCTGAGCTTCGTCGACAATGAGGTATTGGTTCGGAATCGAGCGGCCCCGAATATAGGTGAGAGGTTCGATGTTGAGCATGCCTTGGCTGATGAGTTCTTGAACGCTGCGTGCAACGCTCCGACGATGGCCGCGCTCTGAGCCGCCCATCAGGAATTCGATGTTGTCAAAAACGGGCTGCATCCAGGGATTGAGCTTTTGTTCGAGGTCGCCCGGGAGGAATCCAATGTCTTTGCCCATCGGGAAAATCGGGCGTGACACGAGCAGACGCTGATACTTGCCTTCGTCGAGAGTTTTGTGAAGTCCCGCCGCGAGGGCGAGAAGAGTTTTACCAGTACCGGCTTTGCCAACGAGGGAGACGAGCTGGACGTCATCGTTCAGGAGCAAATCGAGTGCGAAACTTTGTTCGACGTTTTTGGGGTGAAGGCCCCACATGCCTTCGGCGCTGCGGATGAGCGGAACCACGGCGCCTTGGCGCACGTCAAAACGGCCGATGGCGGAGTGACTGGGATTGGTTTGGTCACGCAAAATAATGAACTGGTTGGGGTAGATGTTGGGGTCGTCGATCGCGAGACGTTTCTCGGAGTAATACGTGGTGATCGACTCAGCAGGGACTTCAAAAACTCCGAAGCCTGAGTAAAGCTCTTCGACGGAGATGTCGGAGGTCTCATAGTCCTCGGCGGGAATTCCGAGCGCGTCGGCCTTAATACGCAGGTTGATATCTTTGGTGATGAAACTGATGTCTTCGGGGCCATGCTGACGCATCAATGAGTAGGCGATCGAGAGGATGCGGTGGTCGGCCGTGTTTTCGAAAAGATCGGCGCTGATCGTGTTCTCGGTTGAAAGTCCGACACTCAGTCGGCCTCCGTTGTCGAGATCGACGCCTTCGCCGAGGTGTCCCTTCTGCCGAAGTTTGTCGATCATTCGAGAAAATTGGCGGGCGTTGCGGCCATTCTCGTTCTGGTCTTTTTTGAAGCGGTCGACTTCTTCGATGACCGTGATCGGAATCACGACCTCGTTGCCGGCGCCGAACTTGAGGATCGCTTGGGGGTCGAAAAGTATGACGTTGGTGTCTACGACGAAGTGTTTACTCATTTTTGCCCTTAAAGCTGAGTCTAAGGCCCCTCTTCAAAATGCGCAACTTCGCTAAAGAATTGACGTCCCGGGGCGGCGCCACAGTGGGCCTTTAAAAATCAGTCCCCTCGGGGTCCCTGCTTTGGGGGGAGAACATGCAGGGACCCTGAGGGCACATCTTGTTAACGAAGCTGGCTGCTAAAGCCAAGTTCGTCACAAATCCAGTTCCATTGTTGGGTGACGTGTCGCTTGGAGGCGAGGTCGCTCTCCATGGTCGACAGCGCGTGCGAAATCGTCGAAGGGTCTTTTTCGAGATACTGCGAGATGACGGCGTTGGTGAGCCCGAGGAATCGGCTCAGTGAAAGGCAAACAAAACGGCGAGCCATGGTGATCTCTGGGCGCCTCGAAGATCCTTGCAGGGCACTGAGGCTGACGCCACAGAGCTTGGTCACGCGCTCGATAAGATCCGAAGGATTGAGACACTCTTTTTCCAGGGCACGTTTGCGGGGTCCGTGTTGAGATTCGATTTCTTGAAGGTCGGCGAGGCTCAGTTGTTTGGTGAGCGAGAGGCGGCCAATGATGTTGATGAAGAAGGTGTGCACCTTGCGAGGAGTGTCGAGTGGGAGGCCAAAGATGCGATCGAGCACTCGGATGTCTAGGGGCCATGCCGACAAACCGTTTTGTTCGATGAGGGAACGCCAGAGACGCTCCTTAAAAGGGCGATCTGGGCCTGGCATTTCAAAACTGAGACCCTGAAACAGTCGGCTAAAGAGTGCGGGGGGCAAAATGTCCCTGAGCATGACCGGGTTAGGGCTGGTGGTAACCACCACGCTCGCGCCACGATCGAGCATCGCAGAGATCGTCAGGAGCACCTCTTGTTGAGTGGCGGACTTGCCTTGAAGATCTTCGAGGTTTTCGAGAATCAGAACGTCTGTTTCGCGACGATACTTGCGTATGAAGCTCATTGTGTCGTTGTTGTTGAGGGCGTGGCGCCATTCTTGGAAGAATCCCGCGACGTCCAAATGCACGACTCGCTTTTTGAGGTTCACCCATTCGTGCAGCTGCTTAGTGAGATAGGTTTTGCCGCAGCCGGGTTGTCCAAAAATCCACAGACACTGTGAACGGGCGCCGCGGTTGAGGTTCTCGGTCCAGTTTTGGACCATCTTGTAGACGACCTCGGTGCTGGGCGAAAGGATCGGGGTGGGGACCTTGTGACGGCGAAGGCGCTCGACTTCCATGTTGTCCATGGTCGAGCGTTCGGGTGGAAGTGGCATGTGGATCTGTTGGCCGCTCGTCGATTCGGGAGCCTGGGCGCCGTTGCGCGTGCGCCAGTCGAAGAGGGGGCTTTCAGCGGCTCCGTTGCGTGCAAGCTTGGGAGTTTCAACGATCACTTCCGAGAGGCGCTGGTTGAGGGATTCTTCGATCCATTTGCGCACTTGCTCGAGGCGTTGAGCATGAAACTGTGTGGGGACTTTCACTCGAAGCTGACCTCGGGCGCCAATATCAAACTCGGCATGGGCCAGGTAGCGGTCGTAGACCTTTTTGAGTTCGGGGTGTTTTAGGAGTCGCTCGCGTGGCGAAAAGCCCACGGCAAAAGCCGCGCTTTTCTCAATTCCATGCTGGACCTCAAACGGAGCCGAAGGCTCCGCGAGGTTGTTGCGATTCAGTTCCAAAGAGATCCCCCCGGTCAGGAGTTCGTTACTAATACAAAAGCGGGGGGGGTGCTGAAAGGGCGACAACTTGGAACGGGAAGTCGAAGTCGGGGCTTCGTCCGGCAGTTATCCACAACTTATCCACAGGTCCTAACGCCTAAGCCAAAAAAATGGCATTTGAGGGGTTTTGCTCGAGTTATCCACAATCATGTGAGGATTGGTGTTTTTTATAAAAACGGCTATTTTTGTTTGTTTTTAGCTATTTTTGCTTCATTTTAAAAAATTGTAGCGAAATAGAACTGCGTTGCCGGGGGGGCCTGCAAGCGGGCTTTGAGCCTTTGAGGGCACCCAAATAAAGCTTTTTTTGAGGGCTGTCTTGACGACTTAAAGGGTCTTCTGAGGATAAGCCGCGCAAAGATCGTTCGTCAGCTTTGTGGACTCTTTTCTAACGAGAGCGAGAAGGGAGAGGGCCTTTTGGGATTCGGGTCCCGGGCTCTGATCAAGCCATCGCCAGTGTTCCACTGCGAGTCCCCGATCACCGAGGCACCAGTACTGCCGCGCCAGTTCCAGTTTCAGAGCAGGATCGTCGGGGCGGTCGTACTCGAGCTTTTCGAGGTCAAGAAGCCCCAGGCCCGCATAGAGAGCCGTGCTGCTTTCGCTTTCTGGCGATGAAGCACTCACGCTTGAAACGCTGATCCCAAAGGCTCCAAGAAACAAAAGCTTCGTGAGTCTCAACATCACTTAAGATTCCTTCGAGAAAATCTCGTACTCTTCGAGGTGTAAATTGGGATCGGCCTTCACCACAAGGCGAAGCCCCGTTTCCTTTTCGAGATAGTCAACGGCATCGCGATCTTCCTCTGCAAAAAAGCTCGCGATCTGGGGGTGGCAGTAGATGGCCAGGTGCGAAGGTTGTTGTCCGCGCGAAAGCTCCGCTTCCTTCAGGCAGTCCCGCACGATTTGCGACGCGAGAGTCTCCTTTGATTTTACGAAGCCGCGGCCATCGCAGTAGGAGCACGGACTCATCAGCTTCTGGCGGAGGCTTTCCTGCGTGCGCTTGCGGGTCATTTCAATGAGGCCGAGTTCGCTGATTGGCAAGACGTTCGTTTTGACGGGGTCTTTGCGAAGTTCGGTCATGAGAGTCTCGTAAATGCGTTCCCGGTGCTGGGATTTTTCCATATCGATAAAGTCGAGAACGATAATGCCGCCAAGGTTTCGCAGGCGGATCTGATAGGCGATTTCTTTAACAGCCTCCATATTTGTTTGGAGAATCGTATCTTCGAAATTGCGGGTCCCTACGAATCTTCCGCTGTTGACGTCCACCGTTGTGAGGGCTTCCGTTTCGTCGATCACGATGTAGCCGCCCGACTTCAGCCAAACCTTGCGTCCGAGCGATCGAGCGATCTCGGTCTCGATGCCAAAGAGATCAAAGAGAGGGGTTTTTTTGTCATGGATCTCGATACGTTTTTTGAAACGTGGAAGGAAGTTCTGCACGAACTTGGTGACGCGCTTAAAAAGATCCAGATCGTTGACGAGAATCCTCTCGACGTCTTCGGACACCCTGTCGCGTATCATGCGCGTTGCGAGATCAAGTTCTGAATAGATCAGTCCGGGGCCCTTTTGTTTTTCTGCGGCCTTCTTGATGGATCCCCAGGAGCGCACCAAATAATCCATGTCGTCTTTAAGGTGCTTTTCACCCGCGCCTTCGGCGACCGTGCGCACGATAAAACCGCCTTGAGTCGGGCGGTTCTTGGTGACAATTTTTTTGAGCCGCTCACGTTCCGCGGGATCCTCGATGCGTCTTGAAACTCCGAGATGTTTTGAGTTGGGAAGATAAACGAGGAAGCGGCCTGGAATCGAAAGATAGCCTGTGAGCCGCGCACCCTTCGAGCCGAGCGGTTCCTTAATTACCTGAACGAGGACGCTTTCACCTTCGCGGACGAGCTCGGAGATGTTCTTTGTGGAGTCATCGCTCGCGGGAGCGGTGCCTTCGGGGTCCTCGCTTGCAACCTCGGGGTCGACGCTGTCTCGAGTGGGGTCATAGACGTTGCCTGCGTAAAGAAAGCCCGCTTTAGGGAGAGTGATCTCGACGAAGGCGGCCTGCATTCCGGGAAGCACGCGTGCTACCCGACCTTTGTAGATATTGCCGACGAAGCTGCGATCTTTTTTGCGTTCGACAAAGAACTCAACGAGCTCATTGTTTTCGATACGAGCAACTCGGGTCTCGCGCAGGCTTTGGTTGATAAGAATCTGAGCGTTCATGGCAGATCTTTATTTTCGCATGGCTGGACCTTGGCTCCGCGAGTCAAACTCGTCAAAAAATTGAGAATTTCCTGTGTTTAAGGTTTCGGGGACCTAGGGCCGATAAGTCTCGTATGGCTACGGGTGTCGTAAAATTCTTGCAAACCTTGGTGCAACAGGGGGGCTCAGACCTCCATATTGCTGCGGGTTCTGTGCCGATGATCCGCGTTCGAGGTGAGCTGAACCGTATCGACGTGCCGCCGCTCACACCTCAGGACCTTGAGGGCTTGGTGGCAGAAATCACGAGTGCTCTTCAAAAAGAAGAACTCAAGCGCAACAAGAACGTCGATTTTGCGATCAAGGTGTCTGGCTTGAGCATCTTCCGTGTGAATATCTTCTTCCAGCGCCACGGGCTTGCAGCGGTTTTCCGTGCCCTTCAAGAAAAGCCCCCCCAGCTTGAATCTATGAAGCTACCCGACGTCGTTCGCAAAGCCTGCTTCTTTCCGCAAGGACTTGTGCTTGTGACCGGACCCACGGGATCGGGCAAATCGACAACACTCGCGGCCATCATCGACTACATCAATCGCCATCATCAGTCTCATATCCTCACGCTCGAGGATCCGATCGAGT
Source organism: Bacteriovorax stolpii (assembly GCA_945881775.1). GTDB lineage: Bacteria > Bdellovibrionota > UBA2428 > UBA2428 > UBA2428 > CAMCVE01. The sequence goes on along the minus strand of CAMCVE010000001.1, from coordinate 195,650 downwards.
TCCAGCACGTCTCACAACGTTGCATGGTAAACCAACGTCAGCTTGGTTCGCATTTTACGAACTTTTCAAGTGCTCTTAAGGCTGCGCTTCGGGAAGACCCGGATATTATTTTGGTGGGCGAAATGCGAGATCCCGAAACAATTTCTCTCGCGATCACAGCCGCAGAGACGGGGCATCTTGTTTTTGCAACACTCCACACCAACTCCGCTCCCAAAACGATCGATCGTATTATTGACTCGTTTCCTTCTGATCAGCAGACCCAGATTCGGACGATGCTCTCAGACTCACTCAAAATGGTGATCAGTCAGAAGCTCGTTCCGACGGCTGACGGCAAAGGTCGTCATCTTGTGATGGATGTTCTCATCAACAATTCCGCGACGGCCAACCTGATTCGTGAAGGCAAGTTGCATCAAATTCCTTCCATCATGCAGACCTCAAAACGCGAGGGTATGATTGTCATGGACACGGAACTTCTCGAAGCGGTGCGTTCAGGAAAAGTGATAGGTCGAGAGGCCTGGGAATACGCCAACGACAAAAAACTCTTTGCGCAGTGGGCGCCGAGTGATGCCATTACGACCGTGGTGGGGGCGCCTCCGACGGCACCCGGCACGTCCTCAGGAATCAAAAAAGCAAGTTAACGGGCGCCAGGCGTTTCAGGGCTTGGCGCAGCAGGTGCCACGGGCGCTTGCTCGGGCGATGGAGTCTCGATAGCGGGTGCTGTGCGAGGCGCAATAATCCTCTTTGGAATAAATTTCTTTTCTGTGAGAGTCGAAAGGCCGGAGGGAAGCTGCAGCGTTTTGACGTCACCACGGAAACCAGGCGAAGCATAGGTCTTGCCTTCCCAGCGAATTTCAACGGCACCCGCATTGCTAAAGACGATCTGAGCGCTCGGCGTTACGGCGAAGTTTTTGCGTTCGCCGGGCTTGAGTGAGAATCCTTGCGCGTTTTGATCACCCACCCTCACGTTGACCCAGCTTTCTTCGACTCCGATCAGCTCTAAGCTGAACTGCGGAGCGGGAGCGGTCGCACTGCTCAGAGGAGCTTCTATAGGTGCGGGTGCAACGGCGACTTCTACAGAAGGTGCCGGCGCGGGAGTTTCTGTGACGACAGAGGGCTTGGGATCGGACTTCTTGCCCAGAGAAATCAGGAGAACGATGACAATGATGATCCCCAGTCCCGCAGCTGCGAAGGCTATCTTCTTGGGGGTCAGTGTCGGGGTCGCCTTCACATCGATGTCACGAGCCCCTGGTGATTTTTGGAAATTGGGAGTGCTGGCCACGCGCACTTTGGGACGGGTTGCGCTTTGGATGCTGCGTTGACCTTCGGGGAGAGCGGATTCGATGGTTTGCAGCTGAGACCCCATTGCGATTTTGTAGCGTCGAAGCACTTCCTCTTCCTCGAGGTTGAGGTGGCGAGAGTAACAGACCAGAAAACCCCGCACGAAGGCCGAGGCGGGCAGATCTTTCCACTCATCCTCTTCGATCATCCGAAGTTGTGCGATGTGAACTTTGGTGACGGCGGCGATTTCTTCTAAGGAAACCTTTCGATCCAGCCGTTGCTGTTTGATCCAGGATCCGAAGGAAGGCTCGGTGGTCGGGGTGGTATCGCTCATATATTTGTTCTCACTCTATAAGAAGAGTTTGGGTTCCGACAAGACTTCTTCTCGATTCAGTCGATTGAGTGAGACGCGCGCCTCGTCGCGGACTTCTGGGTCGCGGAAGGTCCGGATTATTTCAGTGTAGGTGTCTCGGGCGCGTCCGATCTCTCCGACGCGATACTCGATGTATCCCATCCAAAGGTGGCCTCGGGCTTCGTTCTCACACAGCTCGCGGCCTACGCGCGCGTAGCGGACAGCCTCAGCGAAGTTCGCAAGGGCAAGGTGGCTCCGACTGAGATAGAGCTCATTGCGGCACCGCAGCTGAAGGGACGCTCGTTCTTGGACTTTGGTGAAGGAGTCGACGGCATCGCGGTAGCGCCCGAGGGCATGAAGGGCGAGTCCACGATTCATGCGAGCCAAATCGGGCGAAGAGTAGGTCGGCGAGGCTAGCGCTTTATCGGCTGCGGCCAGTGACTCTTCGTAGCGCCCCCTTTTGAGTGTGAGGTAGGCGACGTTGTTATGGCATTCCGGGAATTCTTCGCGCAGACGACAGGTTTTTTGCATCAGTTCGATGGAAGCCTCTTCGCGGCCGACATTGAACAGCGCCAAGGCGCGGTGCATCTCGATGTCGGGATCGTTGGGTGAAAGGAAGGCGGCTTCTTCAAAAGCCTGGAGACTTTCCGGGTAATTGCCATCCGTAAAAAAGCCGAGTCCGGCGTTGAAATAGTTCTTAGCTTTGCTGCGGTTCTGGGCTGAGGGAGCTGAAATCATGGCGCAGGAGCCGAGAGCCAGACCGAGCGAGGTCAAAGCGAGGGCAGATTTTAAGGACATATATCGGTATCTTAAGCCTCTTTTGTCATGATAACGACGATGAACTTTACTCGAGAAAAAAAAGAAGCTTTAACGTCACCCGATGTTACGGGTGATGGGACGTTTTTTACTGAATCAGAGCGCATGGATTTTGGCTTCGTTGGTGCTTCTTTCGGAGCCCGTAAGTGCAGTGGAAGCACCTCGTGGCACGGCGTGGCCCGCGATATGGGCATCGGGCAACAAAGAAGCCTTTGGAACGGCCTTCGAGGCCTACGACGAGAACGGCGAATATTCCGCACGTTCTCCCACAGCGCCCATTTCTCGCGTTTGGTTCACGGCAGCTCAAGGGGTGACGAGCGAAATCTTTTGGCCCACTTTAGACCGGAAGCAGATCCGTGACTTGCAGTTCCTCGTTAGCAACCAAAATGGATTTTTCTTCGAGGAGCGCACACAAAGCGTGACTCAGGTGACGTGGCTCGAAAAAGGAGTTCCTGCGTACCGCATCCTGACCCGTGATCGCGGCGGTCATTTTGAAATCGAGAAAATTCTTTACACGGACCCCAATCGAGACACTTTTCTCATTAAAACCCGTTTCCGCGCACTCAAGCCAGGCTTGCATCTCTACGTGTTGATCAACCCGACCCTGGCCAACACGCCCTACGGAGATTCAGCACGTGTCGATGAGCAGTCTCTCATGGCCTGGCAGGCGCGTGATGCTCTGGCGCTCGTGTCGAGTTCAGGGTTTCGCAAAACGAGCGCCGGATTTTCGGGCAGTCTCGATCCGTATCAGGATCTCATGCGAGATGGTCGTTTCGACAGTCGTTACGACACTGCAACGGATGGCAATGTCGTCATGATGGGAGAAATTCTTATTCCGCAAACCGTGGGTGAGCATCGTTTCGATCTCGCTTTGGGTTTTGGAAACGACGTGAACGCCGCAAAGGAGCTCGCGCGCAGCAGTCTTGATGACGCTGGCGCCGCGCTTGATCTGTTTGGCGAACAGTGGCGCCAATACGAAAAACGCTTCTTAGCTCCGCAGCTGTCAAAGGCCTACACAAGCGATCTTTTCTGGGGTTCGATCGCCATTTTGAAGTCCCTCGAAGACAAGACGTTCCCTGGCGCCTTCATCGCCTCGCCCAGCGTGCCATGGGGCTTGCACAAGATTGACGAAACTTCAGGTTCGGCTCCTCGCCACACCTCCATGACTCCCGCTGAACTGCCCGCGTCGGAATCCGCGCAGGGAATCGGTGGCTATCATCTTGTTTGGCCGCGTGACCTGTATCAGATGGCCCAATCATTTCTTGCGATCGGCGATGTCGAATCGGCAAAAGCGAGTCTGCGCTATCTCCAAAAGATTCAATATACGGATCGCGATGGGTTCTGGGAATATGGTTCGCGGCGTTTCGCTAAGACGGGTTCTTTCATGCAGAATGCGTGGTTGCATGGAGAGTCCTATTGGGAAATGTTGCAGATCGATCAAACCTCTTTCCCGATCATCCTAGCGCTGCAGTTGTGGCGCCAGGGAGCCGTTTCTTTCGAAGACATTCGCACTTTGGTGACAACGGCGGCTGACTTTGTGGAGGCCAATGGGCCGTGGACTTTCCAGGAGCGCTGGGAAGAAAACATGGGCGTGGCCCCGTCGACTCTCGCTGTTCAGATTCGTGCACTTCGCGAGGCGTCCGATGCCTTTGCTCAGAACAAAGACCCCTTGCGAGCAGAACGTTTTGCCCGCAGGGCAGCCGAATGGGAGTCTCAAATTGAGGCCTGGACCTTCACCACGAGCGGCACGCGTGGGCACGGCAACTACTATCTGCGCATTGTCGGAACTGAGTCTCCAGGAGCCGCTTGGAATCCCAACTCTTTCGCGAAAATATGGATCACCAATGGAGGCCCGAATATTCTAGAAAAATCGGTTTTGGACGGAGGTTTTTTGGAACTCGTTCGTCATGGTGTGCGCAGTGCCTGGAGCTCTTTTGTTCGTAACACCGTCGATGTCTACGATACGGAGCTTCGCTCCTCAACATCCGCTGGAGTGGGCTTTAAACGGTATTCGGAAGACCGATACAACTGGGACGAGGCCTCGGGGCAGCAGACCGGTGGCATGATTTGGCCTCTTTTGTCGGGAGAGAGGGGTCAATATGAACTGTCCTCTCTCCGCGAACGCGCCGGGCGTCTTTCGCCAGCTGGGATCGCTTCAGTTTACGACTCGCAAGTGCTGTCACATCTTAGGGCCTACGAGGGTTTTGCAACACCATCGGGGATGTTCCCTGAACAGGTTTGGGATTCTGGGCCGCGTCAGGGTCGTCCCACTGGGGCCGCAACCCCGCTGGGTTGGGCTCACGGAGAATATATTCGCTTTCTGCGTGAACTCGAGCGTTTTGAAAGCCGTTCTTTGACGCCCCGATCTCATTGAAAGTCGTCGCTTCGGCACTTTCTTTCGGGGTCGGGCCCCCGTACAATGAGTGAGGTGTCTTACTCAGCGATTATGCGTAGGGTTCTGGCGACTTTGGCCCTTGGCCTCACGCAAGTGGGGCTTGGCCCCGTGCCCACAGTCTACGCACAATCACCAAGGGCGCTCACTGAGGCAGATTTCAAGTCCTTCGAATCTTTGCTCGAGTATTACAAGAAATATCCCCAGTATCAGTCGGAAGCGGGTGGGGGTACTTACAAGTTTCCGCCGATCGACCCTAAGCTCCTGAGGCGCTTGTCGGTGGAAGTGCTTCAGGCGCGTTTTCGCAAGTTCAATCAGGATTACCGAGACTTTAGCCAGCAAGAATCCGTACTTGCCGAACAGATCAAAAAAATCGAGTCGGACATGGATAAGACGGCTCTATCTGACACGCAGAACAGGTCCCTCCAAGAGCTCAAAGTTGAGTCACTAAAGGGAAAACAGCAGCAGAACCGTAAGATTCTTGTGATCCTCTCGATTCAGGCCAACGAAAGCGTTCTCAAAAGCCTTGAGACTCTCGCGCCTGAGCAACGTATTGTTAAGGACGATCAACAAGTCGATCGTCCCAAGCTTCCGGGTGTTTTCGGTGGTTCGAGTTTCGAACGCAGCAAAGCCAAAGAAATCGACAAGCTCAACCTCACTCCCGTCGATCCTGAGTTTTACGGGACCCAGCTAGGAGCGAAGCTCGAAAAAGACCTCGGGGGTCGAGCGCAGTTTTGGTCGTACGACTACGGTCGTGATGAACTTTACGTGAAGGTCAACAACGAGCTGGGTAAACTGTCAGTATTCAAGGACACTTCGGGGACTCGCTTTATTCGCACACGAGTCGGCGGTGAGTTCATGGACCCCAAGGGCCGCGACGAGCAGGTGGATCTTCTTAAAGCCAAAGGCAAATTTCTTACTGGAGACACGGGAGAAGAATCACTGTTTGGAGATTTCCCCAAAAACGACCCTTCTTACATCAAAGAAGTCGACAAGCCGCACTCCTCGGGCGACGGGCACAACCACGATCACTGAGCGTGGGGTCTCACTTCGGTGAAAGAGTCGTCAGATAAGTATGAATCAAATGCGCAGCCAGTCGTGCACTCCGTGAATCGACGTCGAAGCTAGGATTGTACTCGTAGATGCCAAGATGTTCGACCGATTCACCCAGCGTTTGTATCATCTTTGAGACCAGGCTCGGATCGACTCCGAAAACCTGCGGAGCCGAAACACCCGGAGAGACATACTGAGGGAAGGCGTCCAAGTCGACGCTCAGTGCATAGGTCGCATTTGTGTCTGCGAGTTGAAGGCGATCAATCACAAACGGCCAGCGACGCTCCAGGTTTTCAGGCATTTCTTCGAGAAAGAGCATCGTAACGTGACGGCTTTGCGCCCAATCGACATGGGCTTTGGAGTTGCAAGTTTCCTGAAGTCCTAGGGCCATGATTTCAGGAACTTTCTGGGTCTGGAGGCTCAGGATACGACGGAAAGGTGTGCCCGAGTTTCCCTGCCGGGCCTCAACGGTGGGTTCGGGTCGTACATCGAGATGAGCGTCGACATTGATGACACGTGCCTTCCGAGTCGGATGGGTCAAAGCGAAGTCGACATAGTCGGGATAGGCCCAGTCGTGGCCCCCGCCGAGTGTGACGAGCCGCACGCCTTTTTCGCGAAGGCTTTTGATGCAGCCCCGTGCTTCTTCATGAGCCACAAGCAAGTCCTGGCTCCAGGTCTTAAGATTGCCCAAGTCGTAGATTTTGGGCAGCGCTTTGTTCGAATAAGACGGGGTGAGTCGAAAAAGAAACTTACGGATGAGATCGGGACCGGCGAAGGCTCCGGTGCGTCCTCCGTTGCGCTCAACACCGCGATCGTCGGGATAACCGAGCAGAACCACGTCACCCTTCTTGAGTTGCTCCAAAAACACCCCGAAAGGAGCTTCCACGCGAGTGATGCTGTGCGCGAGACGCAGGTCCTGGGTGTCCTCTTCCCGGTGGAAGAGTTCAGAGAGCTCTTTGGATGTTGGCGTGAAGAGTGAGTTCATTTTTCTTTGCTCCCAATCATACGGTAGAATGCAAACTCCATGAAACCACAGAAATGGATCGAGATCACGGGGGCCCGCCAGCACAACCTCAAAAACATCAGCGTGCGCATTCCCAAGGAACAGCTCACGGTCGTCACCGGTCCTTCGGGCAGCGGCAAGTCGTCACTCGCGTTTAGCACGCTCTTTGCCGAAGGGCAGCGTCGCTTCATGGAGTCGCTCTCAACTTACGCGAGGCAGTTTCTCGACAAGCAAGAAAAGCCTGATGTCGATTCGATCAAGGGACTCGCCCCCACAATCGCCATCGAACAAAAAAACCACACGAAAAATTCTCGTTCAACGGTCGGAACTGCAACCGAGATCTACGACTATTTGCGTCTTCTCTACGCCAAGATCGGACGCATGTACGATCCTGAAACCGGAGAAGAAGTTCGCAAGAATTTGGTGCGAGATGTGGTGAGCGATCTCCTTGATCGCTACCCGGGCAAGCGAGCTTACGTTGTGTTCCCTTTTGAGTTTCAGGCAAAATCCAAGATTGCCGACCGCAAGTTGAGCATCGCGAGTCTTTTGGAGCGCGGTTTCACTCGGGCCTTCATCGATAAAAACCACAAGAGCAAAGAAGTTGTCGAAGCTCTCGATATTCAAGAAAACCTCGCAACCAAAGGGCAAATTCTCTTGGGTCGTTCGGGTTCGGCGCAGAAGCTCCTCGTGATGACAGATCGCTTTTCACTGACCGAGGATTTCCGTGGACGTTTTGAGGAATCTCTTGTGACGGCCTATGCCGACGGATTCGGCCGTGCGCGCGTGCTCGTTGTTGGCGATGAGGGTGAGTTGCTCGAAGAAGGAAAATACACTGATTACCCCTCGACCGGCGCTGGAGATCGTCGCTTCCCAGAGCTTGCACCGCTTCTATTCTCTTTCAATTCTCCCATGGGAGCTTGCGAGACCTGCAAAGGTTTCGGAAATGTTTTGCGCGTGGATCCTAAACTGGTTGTTCCCATGGACAACATCTCCATTGCTCAGGGCGCAGTCGAACCTTTCTCAAAACCTTCGGGTCGCGAATGGCTCAAAGACCTCGTGATGTTTTGCAAGGCTAAGAAGATTCCCCTCAACGTGCCGTGGGGTATCCTGAGTGCAACACAAAAAGAAATGCTCTGGAACGGAGACGGCAAAACCTATACGGGGATTTTAGGTGTTTTCGAAGATCTCGAGAGTGAGCGCTACAAAAAAACCATCCGAATATTTCTGTCTCGCTATCGCAGTGGTCAAACCTGTCTTTCCTGCGGAGGTGCGCGTTTGCGGGCTGAAGCGCGCGCTGTTCTGATTCACAAGAAAAATATTGGTGAGCTCTCCAAGCTGACGATTCGAGACTTCGGTGTTTGGTTGGACACTCAGAAGTGGAACAAGACCGAAGCCAAGACCGCTCAAGAGATCATCGTCCAGATTAAGAACCGTATTGATTTTCTGATGCGTGTGGGGCTCGATTATTTGAGCCTCGATCGTCTTGCTAAGACGCTGTCCGGCGGCGAAGCCCAGCGCATCGCACTCGCCAATCAACTCGGCACGCGTCTCACTCAGACCTGTTACGTGCTCGATGAGCCCAGCATTGGTTTGCATCCGCGCGACACCGATCGACTCATTAGTATTTTAAAAGATCTCGCGGCCCTGAAGAACACAGTGGTGGTGGTCGAGCACGACCCAGACATCATTCGTAGCAGTGACTATCTGGTCGATCTTGGACCCTATGCCGGCGAGGCCGGCGGTGAGTTGATTTATCAAGGCGAATACTCCAATTTTCTGACTAAACTAGGCCACGATTCTGGGTCTGCCACACAAGCTTTCATGACGGGTACTGAGAGCATTCCTCTCCCACGTCGCAGGCGCATGGACCGTTTCGAAGACCGCAAGAAACGCGTTCAGTGGATTGAGGTCACGGGATGTCAGGCACACAACCTTCAAAAGGTGGATCTCAAGATTCCCCGAGGAATGTTCACATGCGTGACGGGTGTCTCGGGAAGCGGCAAGTCCACCGCCGTTCGAAAGACTCTATATCCCGCGCTCGCGCGCATCATCATGGCCCAAGTCGAGGAAGTTGGTCGTTTCGACAAGATCACGGGCTTTGAAGGACTTGAGTCGGTGCTCATGATCGACCAAGACCCCATCGGTCGTAGCCCACGCTCCAACCCCATCACTTTCATGAAAGGATTTGATTCGGTCCGCGAGCTTTTCGCGTCGACGATTGAGGCGCGCCGAGCGAGCTTCCATGCCGGACACTTCTCGTTTAACGTCCCAGGCGGTCGCTGCGAAACCTGCGAAGGTGAAGGTTACATCCGCGTGGAGATGCTCTTCATGGAAGACATGTTCCTCAAGTGCGATGTCTGCGACGGAAAGCGCTACCGCAAAGAAGTTTTAATGGTTCAGTACAATGGCAAGAACATTAACGACGTTCTGAATTTGACCGTTACCCAAGCTCGAAAATTTTTTGGAAGCGAACGGCGTCTCTACAACATTCTCAACACTCTCGATAAGGTGGGGCTCGGGTATCTGCGCTTAGGGCAGGCTTCAAACACTCTTTCAGGTGGTGAGAGCCAACGTCTCAAGATTGCGCGCGAGCTGATGCGCAGTGACGCTGCTCACGGAGTTTACATTCTCGACGAACCCACGACTGGACTGCACTTTCGCGACATCGCCGTGCTTCTAAAAACGCTCGATGAATTGGTTGAACGCGGCAATACGGTCATCGTGATTGAACACAATCTCGACGTGATGAAATGCTCGGACTGGCTCATTGACTTTGGTCCCGATGGTGGAGACCGAGGGGGCGAGATCGTCTTTGAGGGAACTCCAGAAGACCTCGTGAAGAAGTCCGATGGCTTCACCGCGCGCTATCTAGAACCCGTGCTCAAGTCCTCGGTCACCGCAGGCGCCTGACCGCTCTGTCGAAGATTTAGACACCCGCGGGCCCTCAGCGGCTCGGGCGCGGCGACTGCTTTAGGTTTTGCCCTAGGTGCTTGAAATTAAATAGACTTATTCTGGCCCCCTCCTTGCTCTTAGTCTTCTATGAGTTCTTTGGGAGGTGCCATGTCCTATATCCATAAATGTGTTCGTCCTGATCTACGTCGCACGACGCTACTCGCGGTTGCCGTAGGTCTTTTGGCCTCTGCTTGTTCCGAAGCTCCGCCACCCTCGGTTCAGGCCGATTTGGACGTGGCCCAGTCCTTCACAGCCATGAGTAAAGCCCAGCTCGGAGAGCGCTTGAGCGCCGGTGTTGGAGTTTCCCGCCTCGGTGACCTTGCTTATCTCGAGATCAAGAAAGATGCTCTCGATAAAGAATTCCTTTTATCTGGTTCGATCATTCCTCAACGCGGAGCTCCCACCAGCAACGGACTTCAAGGTCGCGTCGTGGCCTTTTCAAAGAAGGGCAAAACAATTTTCATGATGGAAGCGACCGATGGGCACGTTGTCACCGACGCTTTGTCTTCGAACCTGATTCTGGCCGAGATCCCGATCATTCTTGAAACGGAGTCTTCATACATTCTGGATTTCAACGCCGGCATGAAACAGATTTTCACATCGGGCAACTGGTACGGCAGTGATTTTCAAGGTACCGACTACTCGGACAAAGAAGCTGTCGCAACCGCTAAGATCCGCTCGAGCTATCTCGAACAGATCGAGGTGGTGGATAGCGAAAATCTCGAGATTCGTCAGGTTCTTCAGGTTGATGGCGCTGAGTCCAGCCCGAACGTTGAAGTGCGCTACTTCCTAAGCCCCTATTCAAAGAACGACTCCTACAAACCCCGCGAAACTGGAAGTTTCGATCGCGTGGGATTCTTTGAAACACCTCCTGTCCTCGAAAAAGGGAGTGGACGCACGGTGATTCGTACCACCCACTTCGACATCTCGAAGCCCGTAAAATTCTACGTTTCGTCGAACACTCCTAAGGAATACCAACAAGCCGTCATGGAAGGAATTCTTTACTGGAACCAAGTCTTCGGAAAAGAAGTCATCCAAGTTGAAGTCTCTCCCGAGAACGTCACGGCTCCCGATCCTCGTTTTAACATCGTTCAGTGGGTTGAATGGGATCAGGCAGGTTTCGCTTACGCGGATGCCTTGATGGATCCCCGTTCGGGTGAAATCAAACACGCACAAGTCTATCTCACGAGTGCTTTTGCTTGGGGATCGAAGCTGCGTGCGAACCGCCTTCTGCGCCAAACCGAAGAGAGTTCCGAAGCTGGTGAGTCATCGAGTGTGGCTTTTGCTAAGCAAATTGGTCTGAAAGACATCCCGAGCTCGAAGCTCTGTTTGAATGATGCCACCGGGCGCATCGCTCAAGTCGCAAAAGTTGCCTTGCGTGCCGATGCTTCCGACGCAACTCTGCTCCGCCTCGCACAAGACTACATTCGCGAAGTCGTTTCACACGAAATTGGACACACCCTGGGACTTCGTCACAATTTTGCGGGCAACTTTGGATCCAATGCTTCACCCGCTATCATCGACGATCGCCTTAAGTCTCTGGTGAAAGACGCCTCGACTCCTGTCGACGACCTTATCACTTCGAACTCCGTGATGGAGTATCAGGGCTTCCCTGAATCCGTGATCACTGGACAACGCATCGCTCGTGGATCAGATCCCCTGAGCTACGACGTCAGCGCGATTCGTCACGCCTACCTTGATGAGACGATCGATCCCCTCAAGGCTCCCTTGTTCTGCACAGACAGTCATGCCGAGGGAGTCGCCGATTGCGTGCGCTTTGATCGAGGCCGCAACCCCATCGAGGGCGGTCTCTACGAAGTGGGCCGCATTGTATCTGAATTCCCAATGGCTTTCGTCGAGGCGCATCTCGCGGCACTGGCCCCTCAAGCAGGAGCCGTCGCAAAAGAAATTTCTGGAGTGAGCGTCGATCCCGACAAGAAAGCCACCGAAGCGGCTGCGCAACTCACGGTAGCCCTAGGTTTCCTCGATAAAGAAGCTTCTTCAATTCTCTTGATGCGCAAGTATCTCTATCTCAATAGTCTCAACAAAGCCGATCTCGTGCGCGATCGTTATGATCTCGTCAAAGACGAAGCCGCTCGTCAAGGCGGATTCAAGAAGATGATCTTTGATGTGCTGACGTCGTCCGACTCGGGACTGCTACGTGCCGACTGGGCTGCGATCCAGGTCGAAGCCGTGCACAAGTATCTCAGCAAATCCAAGGTGACCAATTTCATCGGTTACGAAGGTCAACAAGGGCATCTCTCCGACGAGCAAAAATCTGAGATTCTCTCAAAGGCAAAGCCCTACTTTGCGAAACTTCAGCAAGCTCTTATCAAGAAAATATTGGTTATCTACGGCGAGACCACTTGGAACTTGGAGCTCGAGGCGCTTGGTGATCTCGAAGACGAAGGACTCACAATTGCTCTCGAGAACGGATTGGCTGAAACGATGCCCCAGATCGTGCTCCGTCGCGGAGAAGCTCAGATTGTGATTCCAATCGCTCCCGACAACAAGGTCCTCTTCCAACAGTTCGCCTTCGCTCTTGATGTGCGCAAAGAAGCCTCTGCTCTGCTTGGCTCTTCTCTGCTGAATTTGAACGGATGGTCCAAGTCATCGCGCGAATCGACGAAGAACTCTTATGAAAACTTGATGAAGGAAGCATTGAAAATCGAGAGCATGGACAAGATCGACGAGTCCATCACCGCCGGAAACCGCTCCCTGCAACTCTGGTGGAAAAAGGAAAGCGACATCCACTCGAATCTTCAATAGTTTCTAGTCCCTTAGTGGGCGTTTACCTTTAGTTATTATAACTTCACACCCCTCCCACCGGAGGGGTGTGTTAGCATTCTTACTGTTGCATGTAAGCTCCAAGGGTCGCTTATCCAGGCCCTCATTTCTGCACAATCCCAAGCAAAGTATCAAAGCAATGGAGTTTATATGAAAGTGTACGACTGTCTGCCGTTCGTTGTATCCATGTTGGCACTCGGTGCCTGCCAGAGAAACGACTCTAGTTCGGCAAATGAAGACATCAATGGAGTAAAAGATCCGGCCTTTTTACTGAGTCGTCAGCAAATCCTCGAGACCTACTCGGATGTCAGTTGCGAATCGCTTCGTAACCTCGTCGACTATCTCGACGACATCGGCAGCACGGACTATTTCCGAGGTCTTTCGGCCGACCTCATCTATCAGCCTCAGTCTTGCCGGTCCAGCGAGGGCGGATGGAACAACCTCGATAAGTTTTTTTCGAGCCCGCTAGCCGTAAAATCAGCCAGCAAAATCTATCTCACGAGGCTCGATGTTCCGACCCGCTCTTTTAGTCTCGGATTTCCCAAGCTCGACGGAAGCATGATTCAGACTGCAGAGGGGGCGGATCTCGTTGAGTACTTCTCACTGCGATTCCGTACAGAACTGAAATTGGGCGACGAAGATGAGGAGGGCGAGTATGAGTTTGCAGTTCTTGCCGACGACGGAGTGCGTATGCAATTGGGCGAAGGCTCAAATTCGCAAGTCTATCTCGAGCATCCCTCAAATACGCCCACGAAGATGATCTGCTCAGATCAACAGACCGTGACACTCAGTCGGAATACGGTCGTTCCTGTGAAACTGGACTACTTCCAGGGGCCACGTCACCATATCGCATTGACGCTTTTGTGGCGCAAGGCCGGTTCATCGCGAGATCCACTTTGCGGCCGAGCGGGCAACTCACTCTTCTTTGATTCGACGAAGAATCCCTCGCTTCCAAAAATAGCTCACGCAGATCTGATTGAGAGAGGTTGGAACGTGGTTCCCGCCCATGTCTTCCGGATTCCTCGCGACGAATACATGAACCCTTGTGAAAGTGATTATATCCGGGATGTGATCCGTCAGAATGAAGGCCCTGGCGGATGCACGGGAACATCGTGCGGCAACATCGGACTCTAGAGATTACGAATGCATGACCTGCCGGCGAGCACGAGTCCACCCACGACTTGGTGTCCGCTGGCTTCGAGTGCTTCAGTGGCCTCGAGAAAACTGCATCCCGAGCTCAACACGTCATCGACGAGGAGGACTCGCCGACGAACTTTCAGAGGAGGGGCCTGAAAGCGAGATTCGCGACCGGGACACACAAAATGGGACCTTCGCTCGCTGAGAGACAGAGTTTTCTGAGGTCGACGCAGAACAGCGTGAGTCAGAGAACGGTGACGAAGACCTGGAGAAAGGAGAGGTGTCTCGGACACAATTTCGAGGCAGCGAGCCCATTCCCAAGCCAGGTCCACCTCTAGCAGGCTTCTTAGAGGATGCGAGGGAACCGAGGTGATCGCATCAAAGCTGAAATCTTGATAGCTGAGCGCTTCTCGGCCCCAGGTCTTGAGTTGGAGAAAGTCTTCTTCGCTCAGGAGGCGTCCAAACTTCACTCTTTTGATCCAGGACAGGTTGAAGCAATTCAGGGGCGCGACAGCACGCACGGTGTGATGGCTAATACGGATCATCATCGGAAGTGCTTCTGATTCAGGAAAGCAAGAGTGAAGTGCTCAATCCAGGTCGCTCGGGTTTTTCGGGATAGTCCAAGAACTGAGAGAGCTTGGTCGAGTTGTTTGTTTTTCATTTTGCGTCGACTACTTGCAAGCGTCGGAGCTTCGAGACTCAGGAGGCGACGTCCTTCTAGGACTCGTTGAGAAATTTCTTGTGGGTTGGAATCTAGGAACTGGCGCAGGCTACTAAGTTCTACTGAATCCATGAGCTTTGCGGCGTCTGAAGAGTCTGTGTCACTGACGAAGAGTTGGATACCAAACCTGTCGAGGAGAGGTCCCGAAAAACGTTCTAAGTATTTTGCCAGCTGAGGCCGCGAACAACGGCACTGAGAAAGGTCTTTGGGCCGCGCTTGTCCGCAGGCACAAGGATTTGCGGTAGCGACAAGCCAGAAGTCCGCTGGCCAGGTCGAGAATTCTTGTCCGTTGAAGCGCCGGAGCTCTTTCTGGTCGAGCACGTTGCGAAAAATTTCTCGAACATCTCGGGCGAGTTCTGGAAATTCGTCAAGCACCATCAGTCCTCCGTGTGCAAGGCTGAAAAGACCCGGCAGACTTCGGTTCTGGCGACGGTAACCGAGGAATTCCGAGACATGGGTGCGCGCATGAGGATTGAGAAAAGGGACGCGCGGAGCGGCTTCGTATCCAGCGCTGCGCCAGATGCGCTCTTTCTCGGATTCAGTTCGGCCGTCGTGCGAGGGGTACCAGGAACGGCACCATTTGCCGAGATGTGTTTTCCCGACTCCAGGCGGGCCGATAAGTAGGATCGGCTCAGTGCAAAGTGCCGCTGTGACGAGGGCCATGCGCTCTAGGTAGCGACCTTCAACAGGGATACTTTCGCGAAGTTTATGGGCCGAGCTGGGGGTTTCGAGTTGGGCCGCGGGCAGCGGTGCTTCGGAAACGATCCAAGAGAAAAGTTCTGCGAGACTCGAGAATTGGCGAGCTCCGACACCTATGGAGTCTTCGTTCTCGAGGCAGCTCGAAGTTGGAGTTGCCGAAATATTTCCGCTCAAATCGATGCTCCCGTAGAAACGATGTGATTTGAGACGCTGAAGAACACGCTCATCCGAGCGAAGCTCTGGCTGGAGTGCAATCCAACAAGCAAGAGTGATCGGCAGCTCAAGATGAGCACCGGATTTGGGGATCTCTTGTGGAGACAAGTGCACGACAAGTCTCTCGAGTGGGTCCCACGAGACAGAATTATGAAGCACGGCTCGAATCTTGTCGCGCGCGTCGCGCAGGACTTCTCCTGGAAGACCGCTCAGAGTGAGGTTCTGCAGACCACGCAGGACTGACACTTCGACGCGCAGCTCACGAATGAGAAACGCAGAATTTTGACGAGTGGGCACCGACACAACAGGACTCAGACATTGTTCCATTATCTTGCGCCAATACAAATTCCGGACCAAGATGGAGTCATGCGCCCTCTTTCCGAATGGACACCGGCTTCGGATCCTAAGTTTGCCTCCCGAAATATTTTGGCCTTCGACCTCGACGACACGCTCACCGAAGATTCGGAGCTCATGGCTTCGGCTTTAGCAGCCCTCAAAAAAAGTCACGCCGCAGGTTTGCGCAATGTGCTGGTGACGGGACGACCCGCTTCATGGGCAGATGCTCTGCTAAGACTCTTACCTTTCGAAGCCGCCGTTGCCGAAAATGGATCAGTGGTCTTTTGGAAAGATCCAGCGCGGATCGGGAATGTGGAGCGTTTGTATTGGGAATCGGGCCACTATGTCTCGCACCCTCCGACGCGCGAGACTCAAGCGCACCTTTTAAAATTGTCCGAAGACGTGCTCGCGCGCTTTCCAAAGTTTCTGATTGCGACCGATCAGGTGTTTCGTCTGTACGACATCGCATTCGATTTTGCGGAAGCTTGCCGACCCGCACTTGCTTTGTCCGAAGCGCAGGCTCTCGCCGACTACTGCGAGTCGCTTGGTTTTTCAGCCAAGGTGAGCAATATTCATGTGAACGTCTGGAAGGGAAATTTCACGAAGATCGAAGGACTGCGTTGCCTCGTTGAGGGCATTTGGCGCTCTGAGCTCAATAGCAACGTGATCTACACGGGGGATTCTCCCAATGACGGTCCACTCTTTGGAGTCGTTGATATTTCTGTGGGCGTTGCTAACGTCCATGACTTCATCAAGGCAGGTATGAGTTTCACGCCTCCCCAATTCGTGACGAGAGCAGCTTTTGGCGATGGAGCGACAGAACTAATTGAGCATCGGCTGCGTTTTATGAGGGCGCTGCCGTGAAGAGACTCTTGTTCTTGGCTTTTGCATTTCTGGCGACAACTTCGAGTGCGAATGAATCAGAGCGTAGATTTCAAGCTTTTCGTATCGACGAATCTCGCCTCCTCTACAGGAAACCACTTTTGGCTTCAGGTGCTGCCGAAGGAATGCAAGAAGCGCTCGCCGTGGGGACGGAACTCCTGCTCGTTACCACGACACGCAGTGGAGATTGGGCTTTCGTTCGCACCGAAACAAAGTTTCAAGGCTGGATCCCTGTGGCTTGGATCCGATCTCCCTATACCGTCAATCCCGTCGATGTTCGGAACAGGTTCTATCCTCGTGAGACTCTACCCGACCCTGGATATGACTACGAGACCGATGTGAAAGTGTGGGGCGATCAACTTCTGTTGGAGGCTCTGAAGAGTCGATGAAAGGCCCATTGCTTTGGATCGCTGGGCTTCTTTCTGCGACTACGGCCCATGCCGAATTTCAGATTTCTCCTGTTTTACAGATCACTCGCACGGCCCCGCTCTTCGATAAGCCCTCGGCAAAAGCAAAACTACTGGCAGAGGCAGATCCGGGGACTCCGGTTTTGGGGCGAGACCTCTCGACGCAGAAATCCTGGATTCTTGTCGAAGACTCTGACGGAAATCGGGGCTGGATGCCGACCGAGCGAAGCAATTACAAAGATATTTTTGATCTCAGCGATCAATTGTTGCCGGTGGACCCCTCGTGGAAGACCAAAATGAATGATTTGAGTTCTGAGGAAGCGAGTCCCGAGCCGACTGAAGCTCCGTCGCAGAGCTCAAGGGGGGGCAATTGGGAACTCTCGGCTGGATACCGCGAGGGCATCTCGGATAGAGTGCAAACTGTATATCCCCTCGGACTCGCATATCTCGAATCGAGAGCCGCTCAAGGTGTGGGTGTGCGCGCGGATTTCGATATCGGTGGAGACACTATTCCCTATGCGTGGCGTGTGAGTTTTTTGGGTCGATACGCATGGGTGGGTAGTTTTTTTCGTGAGCTCGACGTGGGCTATGAGCGTCGAAGTCTTAGTCCCACGCAGGCTGGCTTAAGTATAGGATACTCTTTGGGGATGGGGCTCTCGTCTCGAGTGGCTCTCAGTCTTAGAGGTGGACTCTTTTTAGGAAGCGAGCGACAATGGAACGGGGAATTCAGATGTCGATTCGCATTTTAATGAGTCTCTTGACGGTGCTCGGCTTAGCTTTTGTCTCTCAGGCCGGCCTCGCCTCGCCCCCGGTTGATCTCAGTGACTACAGCGGATCTCAGCGGGTTGTTCGCCAGGCGGAGAGGCCTTTGACGGATAAGGACCTCATTTTTACCGACAACATCATCAAGCCCGAGAAGCTTCTCCACGGGCTGGTTCTGTTTAAAACTGATGCGATCGGTCGCACCCAAGCCAAGCCCAACGCGAAAGCTGTTTTGCGCTTTCGTTCCGAATACCGCGGCCGGTTTTTGCAGTACTCCAAAGACAAAAAGTGGGTTGCAGTGGAGCTCCTCAACGGACGCAAGCGGGCCTGGGTTCCCCTTGCGAGCGTCGAAATTCTTGACGAGACCTACACCAAAGAAGCTCCCGCTCCGACGGAGTGAGGTTTTTAGAAGCTCGATCAGTCCTCGTCGTCCTGGTCTGATTGGTCTTCTTCGAAGCGGCAGCGAGAGATGAGACGTTTGCAGAGCTCCTGAGCGACGTCGAAGAGCTGGGCGGGTTTGGTTTCAAGCGGCCATTTCTCAGATCCCGCAAAACGTGCCAGATCCAGTTGATTCCAGAATTCGGAAACTTCATTTGTGAGTTTCTGAAACTCGACGGGCAGGCGACGACGAAGTCCTCGCTCGAACTCCGATCGAGCCGACTCGCTGTGGAGTTCTTTGATCTTGAGGTGTCCTGTGAGGTACTCGCGTGTCCACTGATCTACGAGAATCGTAAGTCCCGTGGGGTTTTTATAATTCTTGTTTTGAATCGATAGGGCTGTTTTCTCCCAGGGATTGTCTTTGAGGTGGGCTGTTAGCATCTGTTCGCGGCGGCGCTTAGCGAAGACAAAACCTAGAGCGAGATACATGAGGGCGAGCGCCACTGAGAGGCCAACCCAGATCATGGACTCGGTCTTTGCGAGAGACTTCTTCTCGTTGATTGGCTGCTTCATCACATCAAAAGGGCTGATTCGGCGCTCTGCCACCTTAGGGGCGGTGCTCGAGGCAGAAGAGTTAGGGTTTGAGCTTCCTTCGACCTGGAAGCTCAGGCGTGGGGTTTCACGTACCTGATAGCTTCGTGTCTGAGGGTCGAAGAACGCCCACTTAAACGGCTCGAGGACCAGCGTGCCATTTTTTCGCGGTAGCAACAGATACTCGAAGCTCTTGTAGCCAGTGGTGTCGGGGCGAAGTTCCGAAGTATTTTTTGTCTGAAAGAGTTCGAGATCCTTCGGTAGCGGAATGGGAGCTTCTTCGATCATTTTGACGTTGCCTTTGCCTGCAATGGTGAACTGCACCGTGAAAGGTTGATCGACGCTGAGTTTTCCTTCAGGGCCTTTGAGCTCGATATTAAAATCACCTACGGCTCCCGTGAAAATCACGCCCTCAGGAGTTGCGGGGAGCTCCTTCACTTGGATCGTGACCACGCCAGAAGACTTTTCCATGGGTATGGGAGTGCCCATCTGCGGGGTGGGGGCTCCCGTGATGAGGCTGTTGATGAGATCTTCGGGACTAGTGAAAACCTCGGCGCGAACCACAAAAGGATCAATTTTTACTTCACCGGATTTGAGTGGGAAAAGAGCATAGCGAATGATCTCTGAACGAAGAAGCACTTCGTTGCCAACCTGGACGCGCTCTTGTGAGAAATTCTTTGTGATAAAGAGTTCTTCTTTGAGGAAGCCCTTGAAGTCGGGAAACTTCGCCATCTCGAAATTACGCAGGTTGCGGCTGCGTTGATACAAAACATAACTCAGCTCAATCATCTGTCCGATGTAGGCCTCTTTGATTTTGAATTCAGGTTTCAGGAAGAAACTTTGGTTGGCTGGAATTTCATCTGGTGTGAGACCTCCGGTGCCTCCCGCTCCGTTTCCGTAAAGATCTTCTTGAGGCGAAGTTCCCCCTTGGGGAAGAGTCTGGCCCTGCTGAAACTGGGGAGGAATGGGGGATTGGCGCGAAGGCGCTTGAAAGCCCCGAGGAGGGCGCGTCGCCTGTCCGCGAGGAAGCGAATCCACCTGCACTACGATGACGTCCGTCTTGTAGGCTTTTCCCGCGATCTCCACATCGATTGCTGGGATTGAAAGTTTTCCGGTTCGCAGAGGGCGTAGGAAATACGAGTACTCGGCCCGGTAGCGGTACTCAACTTTGCCGTTCACATAGGACACGCTAGGGCTCTCGGAGCGGAAACTGTTGACCGTCTCCCAGTCTTTGAGTTCTCCCATAGCTGGGGGGCTCAGGCGTCCGCTCGAATTGGTCTGGACCTTGATCTTAAAGAGAACACTTTCTCCGTTTCGACTGCGATTGGGACTGACGCTGACCGAGAGAACCGGCTGCGCCTCTGCCGCGAAGGAAGCTGCCGCAAAGGTAAATCCCATTAAGGCGCGCAATATGTTACGGCTCAATCTGCCCATCTCTGACTCCCTTTTTACCACTGCTTGCCCCGTCCCATAGCCTCACCTTCTTTGCCTTGGGTGCGCTGCTTATCTTGGGCCTCTTTTTGCGATCGGCGCTTTTGAACTTCGCGTTCCTTGCTGCCCACGCTTTCTAGAATCTTTTTCGCTTGGGACTTATCGATGTCAGTTCCCTGAAACTCAGGAGCTTTTTGGGGCTGCTGACCATATTTGCCTTTGTCTTTTTCGCCTTCGCCCTCATTGTCATCTTTTTTCTTTTCGTTCTGCCCGCCTCCGCCGCCCCCGCCGCCTTGTTGCTGCTGAGCCGCGAGCAGGCGCCTGATGCCTTCCTCATTGAGGGCGTCGATCTGTTTTTGGGCGGGCTGCTGCAAAAGACTTTGGTAGTAATTCTTGAGAGCGTTCTCGTGGTCCTTCTTGAGTTCGAGGGCGAGTGCGAGTTGGTAGTGCAGAGCCTTGGCAAAGGCATCCGAAGGTTTGTCGGGTTCATACTCGGCAAGAATCTTGCGAAGCTCACCGATTGTTTCTTCGAGGATTTTCTGGTTGTAGTCCTGTCTGTTTTCTTGGGGGAAACTCATCGCAAGCCGCGTTGAGGCCCAATTATAACGGAGTAGGAAATTTCGAGCGTTGTCCGAGAGCGCGTCTTCAAATGACTTGCGAGACTCTGAAAGAGATTTCTTTTTGAAGAAATCTGTACCGCGGTTGTTGCGGTAAACGGTCCACGGCATCAGTCCGCTTTCAGTGGGTGCGGCGAGCGCCTGAGTGGATTGTAGAACGCTCGCTGCAGCGACGAAGAGTGCGAGGGTCTTGGCAGAACGGGTTGCTGCACGTCCTCGTGTCCAAAGGAAACCAAGCTCTGGCAGGAGGAAGTCCAGGAAGAGGAAAAGGAACGCAATGGCGAGAGGCCACTGGAAACGATCTTCACGGTCCAGGCGCGTGCCAGCATCGACGCTGTCGCGTTTGTAGTTTGCCAGTGCCGCTTCAAAATCTTTTAAGACCTCGACGCCGCCGCTCAGGTAGAAGACTTTGCCACCGGTCTTTTCGGCGATCGTTTTGATCTTTCCTACTTCGAGTTTGGTGATGACATTGCCACCTCCACCCGCACTGTCTTTGAGGTACTCGACTCCGCGCTCATTACGGATTGGGATCAGGCCGCCCTTTGCTGTTCCTGCAGCAAAGGCATAGACGGGAACACCCAGTTTCTCTGCGCGCTCCACGGCTCCCTTGAAATCCTCCCCCGTTTCCTCTCCATCACTCACGATCACAACGACTTTTGCGGCAAGGTCTGCGATCTCGGCGCGATCTTTGACTTTGTCCAACCCGAGCGCTTTAAGGCAGGCGTCAATTCCGACACTCAGGTTGGTGGACTGATCGCTGATGTAGGTTGAATCCATAGGGTCGAGGAAGCTAACGAGCGCCCGATGATCGGTGGTGAGGGGTGCCGCGACAAAGGCCGAACCCGCAAAACCCACAAGGGCGGCACGATCGCCTCCCATGCGTTGCATGAAGATTGTTAACTGGTTCTTAGCGGCCTGCAATCGATTGGGTGGCACATCTTCGGCGAGCATGCTCCGCGAAAGGTCCACGGCGAAACAAAGATCGAGTCCTTCGGCTTTAATGACTTTCTCTTTCTGTCCCCATTGCGGGCCAATGAGAGCAATCACAAGGAAGAGAAAGCCCACAACTTGGCAGAGTGTTTTGAATCCGCGGAAGCGCGGTTTGTCGAAAGCGCCCGGCCAAGAGAGAACGTTGAGCTCGCGGAGGGTCTTACGTCGCCAGCGCATCGTCGCTAGTGTGAGGCCGAGGACTAAGAACCAGGCGACGACGAATCCCGCGTAGTCGGGGTTAGCAAATCCCACTCCGAGTCCGGCGAGGAAAGCGTTCATGGCAATTTCCTCCATCGCGTGTTCACTGCGAGCAGTTCCACAAGCACCAGCACAAGAGCGCCTAGAATCCATGGCCAGGCTTTCTCAGAAGTTCTCACAAACGTATCGACTTCGACTTTCGTTTTCTCCAGGGCATCGATGGTTTCGAAGATGTTCTCGAGCACGCCCATATCCTGGGCTCGGAAGAAGCGGCCTTGGGTGCGGTTCGCGATCGATTGCAGGAGAGGTTCATTGATCGCATCGGTGAGCTGCTGCATCACGGTTTGCTCACCAAAGACGGGATCGTAGACTGTCACTGGAAAATCTACTTTACCCTTTTTGCCCACGGCGATTGTATAGACCTTGATCCCGTAGCCTTTGGCGAGTTCCGCCGCTGTCTCAGGGTCAACCGACCCCATGTTGTTGTCACCGTCTGTGACGAGGATAACGATGCGGCTTTTGGCTCGGGAATCTTTGAGATGATTGACTGCGACGGCGAGGGATTCGCCGATGGCCGTGCCGTCTTGGAGAAACTTATTCGTGGAGTTCGCTAGCGCGTCCTTGACGACTTTGTGGTCTGTCGTCGTGGGGACGGCGAGGAAGGCTTCTCCGCTAAACAGCACCAGGCCGATACGATCGTCCTTGCGTCGGTCAATGAAGTCGGTGAGCACATTGATTGCGACCGTACGACGGTTGGGACGGAAATCGATGGCGTCCATCGATTTTGAAAGATCGAAACTGACAACGATGTCGACCGCTTCAATGGTGCGTTTCTCGCGCTCAAAAATTTCCTGCGGCCTGGCGAGGCCGATGACAATCAGAATTAGCGCCGGGAGTCTTAGCACGTAGTGAACTCGAAAGGGCGAAGGAATGGTGAAACGGGGTCGCTGGTCGATCCAGCTCGCCATGGGAATGAACAGACGACTGCGGCGCTTGATGCCGTAGCGCCATGCGAGCCACGCCGCGACTGCCAGTGGAATCAGAAGAAGAAAAAAAGCCGGATGCGCGAAACTCACGACGGTTTTTTCTCCTTGGGTTTAAAGAGGGGTTTACGTTTGGGAGGGGTGAGGCTCGCCTCGGCGGCGGCGATCTTGGTGCCGAGCTGAGCTGCGAAGTCCTTGAGCGATTTGAGATAGGCCTTGCGCAGTGCCAGCTCAGGAATCTCGCGAGCATAGGTGACCTGCTTGGCTTGCATGAAAGTGGATTCGAGTTGGGCGAGCTGGGGAGCTGCCATGATGCTCGGTTTACGAATCGCTTGAGCCTTGAGCTCCGCCACGAATTCGGTGGTCGTCGCGCCAGGAGCTTTGAATTGGTAAGCCGCTTGTAGCATTAGACGGAGACAAGCGAGGCCCTCGCCATAGATCATTTGAGAACTTGCGACGTCGGACTTTTCAACCAACTGCTGGTTTTCAACTTTTGAGAGAAAGATTTCCATCTTTTGTTGGGGCGTTTTGCGAAGGCGTTCTCGAGCAAGCTTGAGTGCATCCTCTGGTCTCGCGGCCAGAAAACGACGCACGAACCAAGCACACGCACCGATGAGAATCACGCTGAGCGCGAGGACCACCCAGAGCCACCAAGGATACGACATTGCTACGGGAGAAAGCACTTGCACTTTTTTTTCAACTTTTGAGGGATCCGGAGCCTCGATGCGGAATGTGACAGCGCCCTGACCCTTGCAGAGGTCGGCGATCTCCAAGTCACCGGCCATGAGCGGGCCCAGCACGATGCTCTCAGGCGTAACTTCGGCCACGTACATCGCCGCCTTGTCTTGGAACTTCAGGACTTGTCCCTTCTCAACAGATGGCGCGGATCCCACAGGACACTTCCATACCTGCGTGCGACCCGGTGGAATGAGAATGGGATCCATCAGCGAGAGCCTCTCGAAATGCGCATCTTGAAAAAGTTCTGCAAGGCGGTGACGAAATTGTCGGTCGTCGAAATCCAGATCAGGTCGACGCCCATGCGCTTAAAGCTTTGCTCGATGGCCGTGCGCCGGGTTTGACCGTGCATTTCGAGATAGCGCCTAAGAGAGTCCGAATGGGTATCAAGGGTGACGGGACGGCTCTGTTCAGCGGTCTGCACCTCGAGAAATCCAACACTCGGAAGTTTCCACTCCTGAGGATGGTCGATTGCGATGGTAATAAACTCGTGCTTCGAGGCGCAGCGTCTCAAGAGACGCTCGTCAGGAAGAACTTCCATGTCGGTGAGGAAGAAAACGATCGATTGCTTCTTGAGAACCTTGTCGATGTGTCGCAGTGCTGAGTTTGGATCTGTAAGACGGCCCTGGGGCTCGAATCCAAGAACGTCACGAATGACGCGCATCACGTGAGTTTTGCCCTTGGAGGGGCTCAAGGTCTTTTCGACGTGGTCCGTAAAAAGAATCAGTCCGATTTTGTCGTCGGCTTCTTCGGCCGAAAGTGCGAGGGCCCCGGCGATTTCTGCGAGTCGCTCGGCTTTTTGCTGGGCCCAGGCTCCTTTTCTTAGGCTGGCGGAAGCGTCGACAACCAGGAGAAAATTTCTTTCGCGTTCTTCTTCAAAAGTCTTGAGGACGGGGTCGCCGCCCTTTGCTGAAGCTGTCCAGGAAATGTGTCTCACGTCGTCGCCATAAACGTAATTGCGAAACTCACGAAACTGCATTCCGCTGCCACGAAACGCGGACAAGTACTGTCCCGCAAGGCCCCCCTGGATGAGCCTGCGAACGGAGAGATCGATCGCTTTAACGCGTTTTAGAAACTCTTCAGGAGTCACAAATCACGGTGCCGGTACGGCCGCGAGAAGTTTCTTGATGAGAATGGGGGCTGTGACTTCCTCGGCCTGCGCCTCGAAGGAAAGCACGATGCGATGACGGAGTATATCCATCGCGACCGCTTTGACGTCGTCCGGCGTGGCAAAACCGCGGCCCTCCAGAAAGGCTTTGGCTTTGGCACCGCGCGCGAGCGCGATCGTGGCACGAGGAGAGGCTCCGATTGAAATGTAGGGTGCGAGTTCCCTGAGGTTTTTCTTTTGACCGGCCTCGCGAGTCGCAAAGACAAGATCCAAAATGTAGTCCTTCACCTTTTGGTCCATGAATACGGCGCTGCAAATATTGCGAGCTTTGACGATCTGAGCTCCGGAAGCGGCGGGCTGGATCTCGACCTTACGAGTGCTCGCCTGTTGCTCGAGTACTTTCATTTCTTCGAAGCGGTTGGGATAACCCACGACCACTTTGAACATGAATCGGTCCATTTGAGCTTCTGGAAGAGGGTAGGTGCCCTCTTGTTCAATCGGGTTTTGCGTGGCAAGTACGAGAAAGGGATCTTCGAGTTTATAGCTGGTCTCTCCAATGGTGACTTGTTTTTCCGCCATCGATTCGAGAAGAGCCGCCTGAACTTTTGCAGGAGCGCGGTTGATTTCATCTGCTAGGAGAATGTTCGTGAAGATCGGGCCCTTTTTGGCCGAGAAGTCTCCGGTCTTTTGGTTGTAAATCATGGTGCCTGTGAGGTCAGAAGGGAGCAGATCGGGTGTGAACTGCACGCGGTTGAAATTCACGTGGATCGACTGCGCAACGCTCTTGATGGCGAGCGTCTTTGCGAGCCCCGGGAGCCCTTCGAGGAGAACATGTCCGCCTGTAAGAAGGCCCATAAGAATTTTCTCGATCATGTCGGCTTGGCCGACGATAACCTTCGAGACTTCCTCGCGGACTTGTTTGAAAAAGGCACCTTCGTGTTTGATGAGTTCGGTGAGCTGAGCCACTTCTGGATTCATGTGGCCTCATTCTAGGCCTCTTCTTGGGGGGCGTCATCGTGAGAGCACCCGTTAAAATTCTGTCGAACAACGCAGGGCATTTTGGTCCAGTCGGGAGTAATCTCGAGAGAGCGTGAACTTCTTAGTCAAAGTCCTCCGTGCCCTCGTTGTTGCGCTTGTATTCGCTTTGGCTTGGGGTCTCTTTGCCTGGCTTTGCTCGGGTCGCCTCGGCGATGCGGCTGTCCTCGCCGGAATTTCTCTCGTCGTGGCGCCGCTCTTTGTTCCCGACATAATTTTCGCGTGGGCTCGTCTCACGGGTCGCCTGCGGCCACTGGTACTGAGTCAAACTTCTCCCTTGCGTGATCTTGTCCTGCAATGCGTCTTGAGGGAAGGAAGTCTTCGCCCTCGGTTTTGGATCTTAGACGCGGCCGAAGATCATGGCTTCTTGTGGTTTGAGCGAGGCTGGGGAAATACAAGGGGCCAAGATATTGTTCTTTCTCGGGCCTGGTACGACGGGCTGCCCGAAGCTTCACGCTTTAAAGAATTCCGTAGCCTCTGGTCAGATATTGCTTCGATGGCTCCGGCGGAGCGCCGCCTGCGCAGCGTTCAGTTTCGAGTTTGGGTGGGTGCTTTTTGCATGCTCGATCGTCTCTTCGATATCTTGTATTTCGTGATGAGCAGCGTGGGGCTTCGGGAAATGCCACATCCTGCATTTTGGTGTCAGCGATGTGCATGGTCTCTCAAACGTTTGTGTTTTGGAGTGGAAATGCGTACGTTTTCGACGGATCCTTTCGAGAAGCATGCGCTCCGCGTCGATGCCGAACCTTCTTACTGGAGATCTTGGGTTTTCGGAGTCTGGAGCCGCTATCCGACGCGTTGCTTGCATCCTTCGTGGCGGATCCTCGTCGAAACTTCGGCGTTGATCGAGAGTTGATGTTCAAAACCCGTCTCTGCTAGAAGGAGGAGCATGTCTGAGCACTCTGCAAACCCAGCTCTGTTTTCGACCTTCGTGATGGGTCTCGCAAGCGCGACTATGATCGAACTCGGTCTTCTCGAAGATCCCTTCGACAAGAAAAAACGTGTTCGCAAGGATCAAGCGCGGCAGCACATCGATCTTCTCGACATGCTGCAGTTAAAAACCCGAGGAAATCTCGACGCCCATGAGAGAGAACTCGTGGAACGCGTGATCGTCGATCTCAAACTTCAATACGCTATGATCCCGTGAGCGGGACAAGGAGTTGAATCCTATGAAAACCACTTCCCTTCGTCGTGTCATATTTGTGTTGGGCCTGAGCTGCTTGGGAGCGCTTGGAGTGGGGCTTCCTATTCTCGTGAGCAGCCAAGAGGCTCCTCCTCCAAAGAACTACTGGACCACAGATTCGGGCAGTTCGGAGAATTTCAATATCGATGTGATGTCGCTCAACAAAGCGTTCACCACGCTGGCGGAGAGACTGTCTCAGTCGGTCGTCAGCATTTCCACGAAGACAAAGATTGCAGCAGATCCTCGCATGCAATCGCAGGCAGACATTTTCCGTTTCTTTTTCGGGAATCCCTTGGGGCCCCAAGGCCCTCGCCCCCAACAGCCCCAAGAAGCGCAGTCGCTAGGATCGGGCTTTCTTATCAATGATCAGGGATACGTGATCACCAACTCTCACGTCGTTCGCAATTCGGGACGCAACGCCGACGAAGTCTTTGCCAAGTTCGTGGGAGATGCGCCCACTTTTGAAGGGCATCGTGCGGAGATCGTGGGCATTGATGAGACCACAGACGTCGCTGTTCTAAAACTCAAGAGCAAGCCCCAATCCGCGACAGTAGCACCCCTCGGCGATAGCGTTCAACTCAAAGTGGGGGAGTGGGTCATGGCCATTGGCAATCCCTACGGTCACTCGCACAGTGTGACGACAGGTATTGTCTCGGCGATGGGTCGCAGCCTCGACGGCCTCGAGTCGCGTGCCGACTTCATTCAGACAGACGCCTCCATCAATCCTGGAAATTCTGGGGGACCTCTTTTCAATTTGAAAGGGCAGGTTATCGGAATCAACACCGCAATCGATGCTCGGGCGCAGGGAATTGGATTCGCGATCCCAGTTGATGCGGCAAAGTCGGTGGTGCGTCAGCTCATCGAAAAAGGCAGTGTGGATTTGGGTTGGATTGGCATCTATATGTCGGACCTTACGCCAGGTATCGCGTCGCAACTGGGCCTAAAGAACACGTCGGGAGTGTTGGTGCAGGACGTGGTTTCTGGAGAGCCCGCCGCTCTTGCGGGTCTCAAGTCCTACGACGTGATTCTCAAGATCAATGGTCAGGTCCTGGCTGACTCGCGCGATCTCGTGCGCAGCGTGCGCAACCTCTCCGTGGGGACCAAGGCTCGGCTCAGCGTGATGCGCGATGGTCAAGTCAAAGATTACCTCGTGACCATCACGAAGCGAAAGACAGATGAAGAAATTGCCGCGCGTGAAGAAATGTCGCTTAAGCAAGATGTCGAGAGCGGCCGTGGCATGCTTCTCACAAACCTCAACCCTCAAATTCGAGAACAGCTAGGTCTGGATGGCAGCAGCGGAGGCGTGCTCGTACAACGTGTGGCGCGAGGAGGCTTTGCTGCAGAGGCAGGCGTTCTTCCGGGCGACGTTCTATTTGAGATCAATCGCAAACCGATTGCGCATGTGACAGAGGCTCTTGCGGCCCTCAAAAAGAAAGAAAAGTCTTACTTGCTGAAGATTCAGCGCCAAGATGCCACGCTTATTGTTTTGATGGAAATGAAACGCTAAACGCGTTTTTGGGAGAGATCATGCCATTTACAATCAAGGCCGGGGGGATGCTTAGCATTCTCCTGACTGCACTCACTTTGTCCTGTGCCCACAAGGGAGATTCGAAAATGAAGCCACCCGTAAGCCCAACTAAAACTCATGTGACCAAGATCCACGGTCTCGAACTGCAAGATTCCTATTTTTGGCTGCGAGAAAAAGAGAGTCCCGAAGTTATCTCGCATCTTAAGGCGGAGAATGCCTACACTGAGAATTGGTTTGCCGATGCGAAGTCTCTTGAAGAAACACTTTTCAAAGACATTCTCGGATTTATTAATGAGAACGACGAGTCTGTTCCCTACCCAGATGGACCCTATCTCTACGGCCGTCGTATCAAAAAGGGTCAGCAGTATCCGACCTACTTTCGTACCCCGCGCTCGGACCCCTCGCGAGAGACTGTTTATCTTGATGCCGATGCGATGGGCAAAGGTGAAAAATTCTTCAGTATCGGAGACACCGAAATCAGTCCAGACGACGGACTCCTTGCGTATTCAACCGACACGGTGGGATTCCGTCAGTACAAGCTCTTTGTTAAGAATCTCTCGACAGGCAAGATCCAGGGACCCATCGCTGACAAAGTTGGCAGCGTTGCCTGGGCTGCGGACAATAAAACTATTTTCTATACAATTGAAGATCACGCCAAACGTCAGTACCGCGTGTTGAAGCATGTGCTGGGTGAGGACCCCTCAAACGACAAAGTCGTTTTCGAGGAAGCTGACGAGAGATTCCGTGTCTATGTCACACAAAGTCGCGACGCTCGCTTTGTGATGACTGTGGTCTCAAGTCATACGACGAGTGAATACCGCTATATCCCCGCCAACACTCCGGACGCTCCTTGGACAGTGGTGCTCCCGCGCCGTCAGGACATCGAATACTCGCTCGATGTGCATGAGAATGAGTTTTACATTCGACTCAACGACAAGGGGCCCAATTTCCGAATCGTCAAAACACCCATCAAGGGAGCATCTCTAAAGACTCTTACGGAGGTGATCGCCTACGATCCGAAGATTGCTGTGACCGATCACGATGTCTTTAAGACCTTCATGGTGATTCACGAACAGGCCCAAGGATTGCCTCGCTTTAAAATTGTCCCCTTTGCGAGTGGCACGAAGCCCTACATCGTCCAGCTCCCCGAAGCGGCCTACGACATCTATCCGATGCAGAACGCCGAATACGAGACCGAGAATTTCCGTTATGGATATCAGTCATTTATTTCTCCAGAGGGAACTTATGAGCTTAATGCGGCGAGCGGTGCCTCCAAACTTCTCAAAGAGAAGAAGCCGCCGACTCCTTACGACAAAACCCAGTTCCAGGTTGAGCGAGTCTTCGCCAAGGCGGCAGACGGAACTCAGATTCCCGTCTCGCTCGTTTACCGAAAGGATCTCTTCAAGAAGGGCCAAAATCCTTCTCATGTTTATGCGTATGGCTCCTACGGGTATCCCATGAGCGTGTCTTTTTCGGCCTCTCGATTTGCGCTTTTGAACCGCGGTTTTGTGATGGCGATCGCTCACATCCGGGGTGGCGGTGAATACGGCAAAGCCTGGCACGATGCGGGCAAGATGGAAAAGAAGATGAACACCTTTAACGACTTTATCGCGTCGGTGGAGCATCTCGTGAAAGAGGGCTACGTTGCCAAGGACCAGGTCTTTGTTGAAGGGGGTAGTGCGGGCGGGCTACTTATGGGTGCCATCACCAATATGCGCCCGGAGATGTTTCGCGGCGTGATTTCTCATGTGCCTTTTGTGGATGTCCTCAACACGATGCTCGATGCCAGTCTTCCGCTCACGGTGGGCGAGTACGAAGAGTGGGGAAATCCTAATGAGCGTGTCGCATTCGATCGGATGCGCGCTTATTCGCCCTATGACAATCTCAAAGAAGGGGCCTATCCCGCCATCTACGTGCGCACCTCAATTCATGACAGCCAGGTGATGTACTGGGAACCCGCCAAGTATGTGGCGAAACTGAGAACTCTCAAGCGCGACTCTACACCCTTACTTCTTCAGACCAATATGGAGGCGGGACACGGAGGCGCTTCCGGTCGCTACGATGCTTATAAGGAGCGCGCGCGCGATCTGGCTTTCATTCTAAAGATCATCGGTCGCACCGAGAACTAAAGCGTCAAATCACCGCCTTTGCCTGGAGGGTGGCGCGGATTGATAATGGTCCTATGGATCTTCTAATCCCACGTCGCGTGGTACTTGGTCTTATGATTTTTGCTGGTGTTGCTTCATGTGCTTTTCGGGAACTGGCTTCGGAGCCCCCGGTTTCGCCTCCAGCGGATTCCCATCCTCTTCCGATTCGTTTTCCTGAAACGTGTGCTCCAAAAGGAGTGAAGATTTCTCCAGTGGACAATTCTGCTGTTTATTCGGAGTGGGGACATGTCACGCAAAACGCGGGTCAGGGCTCCCATGAGTTCATTCGAATCGTGAAGAACAAAGAACAGTCGGGTTATGCTCTTTGGTATTGTGAGGGAAGGGCGCCTGCGAACGGAGATTTTAATGCGGTCTCATGCTGGCCCCTCGGCCCGAGTGTTTTCGAAGAAGCGGCCACGGATGCTCGACTGAAAAGCTGTGGTCTCTTTGCAAAGCTCAAAAACAACGGGTTCGGATTGCCCTCCGAATGGAAAATTAAGCTGCAGCTTTTGAAGGGCCCCTATCCCGTCCAGTTTCCGATACCTGCTATTGGCACGGACCGCTTCTGTGCCGGTGCCTCTGATGCCTTTGAACGCTGTATGGGGCGACGTTAAGGTTTTCGTTTGAGGAAATCGCGAGCTTCGAAGTGGCCTTGCGCCTTGCACTTGAGTTGATAGAGCGCCTCGAACACAACACGGAGGTCATTGAGAGGTGCAGGTGCGCTCTGGAGCCAGCGTCTGAGGCGAGCTCGGGAATTTCCAAGGTCCGGAGTTTTAAAGAACTGTGTCGTCTGCAAGACCTCGACGGCATAATTCAAGAGAGCTTCTTTTTCGTCGAGAGTAGCGAGACGGTCGCCAGCATCGAGAGCAAAAGCCGCCTGACCCTCGATAACCGCTTGGGAGCGGGACGGAGCCTCATGCGAAATCTCTCCCTGATTGAAGAGGTGCCAGTGGTACAAAAACAGGCCCGCTGCCATCGCAAGATTGATTGAGGGATTCTGGTCGCAGGTGTCAATATGCACAAGTTTCTGGCAGAGCGAAGCTTCTTCAGCGCTCAGACCGTCATCCTCCGGGCCAAGAACAAAGGCCCATTTCAAAATCTCTGGAGCCTCACGACTTTCAGCCTGGATCTCACCGAGTGCTCGCGTGGGCGACACAAAGGGCCGCGTGTATCCCAAATCGAAGAAATTGTCTTTTTTCCCGGAGCTCCCAAGTGCGACGTGCAGGCCCTCTAGAGCGGATGCGAGGTCAGGATAGTATTTCGCGTTATCGAGGACTTCGCGGCCCTTACAGGCGAGAGCCCAGTCCATTTTTGAAAAGGCATCCAGTGAATTGGAGTCAAGAGGGGCGGGACCTACAAGTCGAAGCTCCTCGATAGAAAAATTGGACATCACGCGGGCTAGCGCTCCAATATTACCCGCGGCCTGAGGCCGCACGAAGATCACAGCTGGCCGAGAAACACGAAGAGCGCTCATGAGGATTTAGAGGGCGATTCTTGCGCCCACGACCCAGTCACCCGGTGCCCACTCTTGGTTGCTCGGCTTGTAGAAGGCTTCTGCAGCAATCCCGCTTGTGACCATAAGGCTCAGTCCTGCGTGGATGTCTCCTTCAACAAAGTCTGTTCCATCGTAGGCGAAGGTGTAACCCATTCCGGCTGAAATTTTGCCGTCGCCCACCGCAAGGCCGGCGTCGAAGAAAAGAGCTTCGTTGCCCGCGGCCAGTGGTTTTTTTACGTCAAATCCGAGCGTGAAAGGTCCCGCCATGAAACCAAGTCCGGCGTCGACACGCTCAAAGCCGCTGTTTGCGCTACGTCCAATGACAGCCAGTCGCATCGATCCAAAATCCAAACTTCCGCCGACATCCGCGTCAACATTGTCGAATTCTTGAGTGCGCAACGTCGCTCCTAAGGTGAGAACGTTGATTCGTCCTGCGAGACCGAATTCCTCAACCGAGCTCGAGCCAACTTGGCGGTAGCCGACACCAAAGCCCACGGAAGAGCCACCGCTCGTGAGTGAGGCGTGGATATCTTCGGGGTCGACCAAATACGATCCCTGCAGGCTCGCTTTGGGAGAGTCGACGAGAGCTGTGGGATTGACGAAGAGGGAGTGGTTCAGTGTGGGGTAGGCCAGTCCGCTTCCAACAGCGTAGGCTTTTCCGGAACGTGCGGCGGCAGAGAGCGACGGAGAGGCGACCAAGCAGAGCGTAAGGGCGGCAGTATAAAGAATGCTTTCTTTGAACATTTTTCCTCCTGGAGGCATTCATGTTAACATGTTCTTTAATTGAAACTTCAAAATGCGGCCTTCAAGAATCTCTATTTCTTCCTAGATTTTGACGGGTCTCTTTGTCCCCATCTCGAAGTCTGGGAAGGGCGCTCTTATGATCCTCAAGAAATCTACGAGGTCGTCGCTTCGCTCTCCAAGAAGAGCGGCGGAGTCTATTGGAATACGGGGCGACGCGTAGAATCCTTGGGATCCGTACTGTCAGATTATCTTCTTTTTTCTGGTTATTTTATTCAGGGCTCTCTGCGCTGGAACGCCACGGCCAAAACCAGCACTCTCGTCGGCCCCGCATTACCGCCAGAACTTATCGAGATCTACCAAAAGTCTCTCGAAGCCAACAAGGGTCTCAGACTCGAGGTGAAGCCTTCGAGTCTGCGGATTGCTCCCTACCAAAACGTGAATATGGCTGAGCTTCATAAGTTCATCCTGCACCACCCTTTGCCAACGGGTCTAAAAGGTTGGGTCTGGCACGTGGGCGCTCGCGGGGCAGAACTCCTCTCGACCGAATACAACAAAAGTTTCGCGATACGGGATGTCGAGGCGGGCCTCGCTCCAGGGTGCGCATTTAAACCCGTTGTGATTGGCGACGATCTCCTGGATAGGCCTGCGGTCGAAGAAGCCCTTAAACGCGAGGGATACGCCATCCTCGTCGGCGAGCACTGCGGCTGGGCAACGGAGATCGAGCACAAAGCGTGGCAGGTCGAGTTCTTCAACGACTCCCACCAAGCCCTCCAGTTTCTCAAAGAACTCGGCCAAAAGTAGTCTCCTACACGAGCATCTCCGCAACTAGCGCAGCTCAGAATGAGATGCCAGCTAGGCGGGAGGGAAGTGAGGCGCGGAGCAGTGCCGGAGCGGGAAAGTGTGCCACAAGCGCACACTTTCGTGCCCGAGCATCCACCAGAGGCTATGTGAGCACCGGAGCGACCGAGCAAGTGCCGAGGCGGGAAAGCGTGCCACAGGCGCACGCTTTCGTGCTCGAGCATCCGCGCTGGCGCTCATTCCGAGCTGCGCGAATGAAAAAACCCGCCTTCCTTTCGGAAAGCGGGTTTGGTTTCGCTAGTGAGCGAAAGCTTCTCGAATTACGAGAGGTGCTTGCTGACGAGCTTGGTCATCTCGAACATCGAGACTTGACCCTTGCCGCTGAAGACAGCCTTAAGAGCAGCGTCTGCATTGATCATGCGACGGTTCTTGGAGTCTTGCAGGCCGTTCTTCTTGATGTAAGCCCAAAGTTTCTTGGTAACTTCAGTGCGGGGAAGGGGCTTGTTGCCGACGACAACGGCGAGGCTTTCGCTGGGGTTGAAGGGCTTCATGAAAGCAGGATTCGGCTTGCGCTTGGTCTTAACTTTCTTAGCTGCAGGAGCTTTCTTGGCAGTAGCTTTTTTAGCAGTTGCCTTTTTAGCGGTTGCTTTCTTTGCGGGGGCTTTCTTAGCAGTCGCTTTCTTAGCGGTTGCCTTTTTAGCCGTAGCTTTCTTAGCGGGTTTTGCGGTTTTCTTGGTAGCTTTCTTTGCCATAATCCCTAATTTCTCCTCTAGTGGATCGTTTCTTAGTTTCTATTTCTACCTGATTTTTCACTCTTGCAATAGGGCACAAACATTTTTTCGTGTTTTTTCCCTCTAGGCACATTGACCCGCGCGCAGGAAGAAAGCTTAATTCTCCTATGGGAAAACCCCTCTACATCACAACTCCCCTCTACTACGTGAACGCAAAACCGCACTTGGGACACGCTTACACCACCCTCTTGGGGGACACCCTCAAGAGCTTTGCGCTCCAGCAAGGACGCGAATGTTTCTTCCTTGCAGGCACTGATGAACACGGCGAAAAAATCGCCCAATCTGCCGAAAAAGCTGGCAAATCACCTATGGAATTCGTTGATGAGGTGGCTGCGCTTTTTGAAGGAACATGGAAGTTGCTCGGTCTCAATCCCGACATTTCTTACCGAACCACGCGCCCCTCGCACATCAAATTGGTGCAGGAAGCTCTCCAGCGTCTGAAGGATCAAGGAGACATCCGTTTCTCGAGTTACACGGGCAAGTATTGCCTGGGTTGTGAGCGCTTCCGGACCGATCAAGAGTGGGATGAGAAGGGGCTGTGTCCTGATCATCAGCGCCCGCCTGAG
Source organism: Bacteriovorax stolpii (assembly GCA_945881775.1). GTDB lineage: Bacteria > Bdellovibrionota > UBA2428 > UBA2428 > UBA2428 > CAMCVE01. The sequence continues at coordinate 160,542 of CAMCVE010000001.1, read as the reverse complement.
ATTCGAGAGGAGTCTAATTATTTCTTCAATATGGAGAAATATCGCCAGAAGACTCTCGAGTATTACCGTGGTCATTCGGATGCCATTGTTCCTCATCACTATATGAAAGAGGCGCTCGCGATGCTCGAAGAGCCCCTCGAGGACCTGTGTATTTCACGGCCCACGTCCCGTATCACATGGGGGATTCCGCTCCCTTTCGACAGGAACTACGTTACTTATGTTTGGTTCGATGCCCTGCTGAGCTATCTCGGAGGGCTGGGCTACACCGGGAGACCTCTCGCCGAGGAGAAAAGTTTCCGTCACGATTTGTGGGGCCAGTCACAGCATCTTATCGGTAAGGATATCCTCAAGACGCACGCAGTTTACTGGCCGACGATGTTGCTAGCTCTTGGCCTCGAGCCTGCGCGGCAATTGCAGGTCAATGGATTTTGGCTCACGGCGGGACTCAAAATGAGCAAGAGCTTGGGGAACGTCGTGGATCCCGTGAAGGTCTACGAAATCTTCGGAGCAGAGGCCTTTCGTTATTTTCTGATGCGCGACATGTCTTATGGTGTCGATGCGAGCTTTACTTGGGAGTCTTTTGTGAGTCGTGCGAACTCAGAATTGGCGAACGGAATCGGCAATCTCGCATCTCGCACTCTAACGTTGGTGCACAAGAATCTCGAGGCGCGAGTTCCAAGTGCGGCACACCGGAATGATGAGGATCGTGCCTTGCTCGCGAAGGTGGACGGACTTCCGTCTAAGTTTGCAGAGGAATTTGCAAATGCTCGCTACCACGTGGCTTTGGCGAGTTTCGCTGAAACAGTGGCGACCTGCGACCGGTATATCAACGACACCAAGCCCTGGTCGCTGGCCAAGGATCCCGCGCAAAAAGACCGGCTTGCGGCTGTGCTCGGAACCATGCTCGATGCGCTGTCGCTCTTGTCAGTGGTCATGCAAAGCGTGCTTCCCGAGGGTTCGCGCAAGCTGCGTAGCGCGCTCGGCTTTACAAATGATCCAGAGGTTTTGGCCTGGGAGCTCACAGGTTTGCGTCCCAAAGAGGGGACACCGCTTGGTGAAGTGCCTCGTCTTTATCCTCGCCTTGAACTCCCGAAAGATCCCGACGCTACAGTTTAGCGAGGGGCTCGTCCTTCGTAGATTTTGATGACGGACAACTCGATGGGAATCGGTCCGTTGTCGACGGCAAGTTTGAGATCGGGCTTGAAACCAAGATGCTTGGTGAGTCCGGTCTTGGCGAGTGCCACACCGAGAGTGCAGGGCCCGAGTTGATGTTTGACGTGTCTCCCGAAAGTTTTCAGAATTTCGATCGCAGCATCGGTGTCTTCGAGGCGTTCTCCGTAAGGTGGATTTGCGAGCAAAACGCGGGCCTTGGTCTCGAGTTTTAGGGCGTCGCCCTTCTCTAGGCGGCAAAGTTTTTCAAGACCTGCGGCTTTCAAATTCTTGCGCGCTGCCTCGAGGGCGGCCGGTGAGGTGTCGCTTCCCGTGATCAGTGGAACGCCTAATGCCACACGTTTCTCGATGTTCTTGCGGTACTGCTGCATGAGTTCTTGGTGACGCTTGCGGAACGGATCCTTAAGTTCAGGACGGAGTTTGAAGAGGGGATCCTCGCCGTCAAAGGCCAGAGCTCGTGGAGCGCCAAGCACCAAGGATGCCCATTCAATAAGAAGTGTTCCTGATCCACAAAAGGGATCGTGGGCCTCTTCATGGCCCTCTGCGAGCGAAGCGGTCAGGCGAACCAAGGCTGCCGCGCGATTTTCGCGCAGTGGAGCTTCTCCGGCGTCCATGCGATAACCCCGGCGGTGAAGAACGTCGCGCGAAAGGTCGAGGGAAATTTCACAGCGGCCGAGCCTGTGGAAAAGAGTGACTCGAACGTCTGGATTTTCGCGGTCCACGTTGGGTCGCTCGCCTTGAAAATGTTTTCTGACTTCGTCGCAAATGGCGTCTTTTACCTTGAGGCCCGCAAAACGAAGATCGAAGGCCTTCGATTCACCGCGCGAGTGCACGATGAAACTTTTCTCGGGCGAGAGGAAATCTTGCCACGCGACGCGACGGGTTTGGTCATAAAGCATTGCCGCGTTCTGGGCGGCGAAACTGCGCAGACTCGAATGGATACGCGAGGCCAGACGGCTTCGGAGATAGATCTCGCGGAGCTCATCGTCCGTGGGCTCAAGAGGTGCTTGCATTCGGACCGCACCGTGTTCGATCGTGGGTTCTAGCCGCGGACAGAGTTCCGTAATTTCTTTGGCGAGTAGGGCTTCGAGGCCGGGTGAACAACTTACGACAAGTTCCATAGCGAGATGACCTCATGATAGGGCGTTCCAGGGAACGCATCGACCGAGGACCATCCCTGGAGAGCGTAGCCAAGACTTTTCAGGCGAGAGCTGTCGCCGAGGAGTCCTTTGGAGTGACAATGATAGATGAGAACGGAGTGGGGTTTGAGGTCGGGGCGAAGGGCGAGCCCATCAAAGAGTTCTGGGAACCCCGGACGAGGTGGATCGAGAATCCAAAGATCACTTGCCGAAGCGACGGCATCGAGTTTGGCGGCCGTGAGCTGCAACTCGGCTTTTGCAAAGAAGTGCTTCGCGTTCTCAGCGAGGCACTCGACCGCTAGGGGGTGTATCTCCGAGGTCCAAATTCGAGCCTCGGAAAGGAGTGAGGCAAAGGCTGCAGTGAGGTTTCCGTATCCAGCTCCAAACTCGGCCCAGCTTCTCGGGGATGTCTTCAGGAGGTCCAGCAGCTCAAAACCACAGGCGATCATCGCGCGATTCACTTCGGGGCCGGGCTGCGAGAAGAGATGAATCTTTGAGCGGAGCGGGATCTCATCGTTGTTGGCGTCAAAACTGGCGAGCCAAACATGCGAGCGGGCTTCTTGAAAAAGGACTTCTCCGGTCTCATTAAGACTAAATTCCTTGCCTTTTTGACCGGCTTCGATCACCCAGCGCTTCTTTGTGAGGGTCCGGCTGAGCCAGGCTTTCTCATCTTTGAGTTGTTTGATCTCTTCGTTGGAGCAATCGATCCAAAGTCCACAGAGATCTTCCTGCATGGAATAGCGAAAACGAAGTCCTGCTCGAGCGACAGGCAGAGGATCCTGCAAGAGCAGGTTCATCATGCCGCGAATGCGTGGATGAGCAGAGTCCGGTTCGCGGATTTCTGTGAAGCCATCATTCTCGTCTCGGATGCCAATGAGGCCCTCTTTCCACATGAGGTCCAGACGCAGTCGACCGGCCGTTAAGTCGGGTTGCAGCGCGCGGATAGGGTCGCAACCGAGAATTTCGCTCGTCAAAAGGCGCTTCTCGCGCCACTTGGCGTCAATGAGTGCGCGGTTTTCTCTGAGGTGAAAGGCTTCGATCATGGCGCAGATTGCTTCTGAGGGGAGTCATAGCCTTATCCATCTCGGAATTCACGGATAATGTGCTGGAAAGAGATGTTCAGCCGCGATACCTTGTGCTCCGATGAGTCCCTCGCATCCCCTCAAAAGAAAATCCGTGAAGCCTTCAATCAGCACGGTGCGAGGCATGCTTCCCGGCAAACAATTCCGCTCTCTGGATGCCGCGATGCAGAGCCTGCGCACTGCCGGTCTGCGCCTGGACTGGCGTTGGAAAAATGCCGAGAGTGGCTGGGTCTGTGTCGGCCTCCTGGATGAAGAGGTCTTCTGCGAGTTGCACCCTGTTGAGGAGCCTCTGATCGGCGTTATCACTCTCTCCAAGGCTCAACTTGAGACGATCACGACCTCGGCCTTCCCTAAAAAGTTCCAAAAAATTCTTGGTATGGCGATCGACGTCGTGCGTGGTGCGAGTGTCTATGAGTTTCCCCTCGAAGACTCCCGACACAGGGATCTCTTTACCGATTTCATTGAAGCTCTCCAGGATGCCTTGACCGAGCAAGAGGCTTAAAACGTGCTTTTTGCGGTCCTCGATCTGGGCTCAAACTCTTTTAAAATGACAGTGGCCCAGTATGTGGGCTCAGGGCGTAAGGTCCCGTTTAAGATCATTCACAAAGAGCGCCACCCTGTTCAAATGGGAGCCTCAGTCTTCGAAGAAAGAATCATTTCCCCCCGTCATAAGACGATGGCTTTTAAGGCGCTCACACGCATGCGGGACAATTTGGCCCATTTCAATATGCCACTCGTGCGCGTTGTCGGAACCAGTGCGCTTCGCGATGCCCGCAACGGTCCCCAATTTGTCGACGAGATTCGGCAGAAGTTGGGACTCAAGATTCAGGTTATCAGCGGTCTTGAAGAGGCCCGAGTGATCGCACAAGGTCTTGAGTGGGAGTACCCCTTTGTGGAGCGCGGTGTGCTTGTGGACATCGGGGGTGGTAGCACCGAAGTGGCACAGTTCGGCGAAGGCTGGAAAAAGCTCGGACAGGATTCTTTTCAAATGGGATCGGTTCGCTTGGCACTCAAGTGGGACGTCAACCGCAAGCGTCCTAGCGCTGAGGCCAAGCTTCGAGAAAATGTGCGTTCGGTTCTCAATCGAAAGAAGCCCCCTCGTAATTTTGACTACCTCGTGGGATCGGCGGGTGCGATTCAAAGTCTGGGACAAATTCTCTGTGCCCGCAAAAAGAACGCAGTTATTCACCTCGGAGATCTGGATGACTGGATCGTTCATAGCTTCGATGAAGACGTGCGCTCGCTGCAAAGTGATTACGCTTTGGCGCCGAGTCGTGCGCGCGTGCTTGTTCCTGGTGCCATTATTCTGAGTGAGGTCCTTCATTGGCTCAAAGAAGAAGATATTTTCGTGACCGAAATGACTCTTCGGAACGGGCTTCTTGTAGATTTTGTTGAAACCCTTAAAGAGCGCAACTGGCTCGTCGAACTCTAGGACACGCTCTCAAGCGTGGGATCGTGCTATTCTCCCTGAGCTTTGGTGAATCCGTGAGATCCGTTGATCTCAAGAAGTTTTTCGACGTGGACCCACTCGAATCCCGCTTCTTCGATCGCGCCGAGAGCGCTGAGAACTTCCGCATGTGTGATCGGCAAGAAGGCACCCTTAGGATTCAAGAAGCGGCAGCGATGCACGTCGGTCAGCTGAATGGTGGGAGTGGGGCCTGGCCAAACCTTGGTGCCGCGGTTGGAGATGAGGGTCAGTCGAAGTCCTCCGACCGTCTCTGGAATCTTTGGCAGTCCTTGGTTCACGACAAAAATGTCGCAACCCACAAGCTTCACGTTGTCGTTGAGAAGTCCCATTGTCTTTCTCCCTCTCTTACAGGTTCGCGATCACAGCGCGCGTGTAGTCGTCGGTTGAGGCACGACCACCCAGATCTCGGGTTTTCAATTTGCCTTCTTGGAGGACTTTGAAAACAGAATTCTCGATTCGATCAGCGACGTCGAGTTGTTCGATATGGCGGAGCATGCTCACCGCAGAGAGCAGCATCGCAGTGGGATTGGCGAGTCCTTTGCCGGCGATGTCAGGTGCGGATCCGTGCACGGCTTCGAAGACAGCCGATTGAGCGCCGATATTGGCACCGGCCGCAATGCCGAGTCCTCCAATGAGTCCCGCGCAGAGGTCGCTGACGATGTCGCCGAAAAGGTTTGGAAGCAGCAGAACGTCGAATTGCTGAGGCTTGGAGACCAGCTGCATGCAGCAGTTGTCGACGATGATGTCTGTGGCTTGAATATCTTTGTAGTCCTCGGCAACGTCGCGGAAGGCCTGGAGGAACAGTCCATCCGTGATCTTCATGATGTTCGCTTTATGAACACAGGTCACGGTTTTGCGTCCCAGCTTGCGCGCCGTCTCAAAGGCAAAACGCGCGGCGCGAAGTGAGCCGCTTCGAGTGATGAGGCGCAAACACTGTGCCAGATCTGCACTTTGCATGTGTTCGATACCGCCATAGGTGTCTTCAATGTTTTCGCGAACGATCAGGAGATCGACGTTCTTGAAGGGTGTTTCGATACCGGGGATCGACTTGCAAGGGCGCAGATTGACGTAGAGATCGAGGGCCTTGCGGATCGTGACGTTGATGGATTTGTGTCCGCCGCCCACGGGGGTGGTGGTAGGGCCTTTAAGTGCGACACCGTTGCGCTTGATAAGGTCCATGCCTTCAGGCGTGATTCCTTGACCGGTCTTTTCAATGCAGCAGAGACCTGCTTCGACCTCGTCGTAGGTGATCCGAGCGCCGGAAGCATCGAGGATGCGCATTACGGCGTCGGAAATCTCGGGACCTATGCCATCACCCCGAATCAAGGTGATCTTCGTTGAAGATTTCATCATGACAGCACACTACCACAGGGTCGCTTTCTGCTGAATTCTTGTCGTCAATTTGTCGCCCCTGATTTATGAATAGCGGCATGTCGACGTCGCACAGCTCCGTTATCGTTCCTGCAGCGCTCCGCCCCGAGGGGAGCCCTCTCGCTCAAGTGAAACATATTATCGCCATCGGTTCTGGCAAAGGAGGTGTGGGCAAATCCACGACCGCTGTGAACCTCGCTGTGGCCTTACAAAAACTGGGCGCCAAAGTGGGGCTCATGGACGCCGATATCTACGGCCCCTCACTCCCCAAGCTCATGGGTCTTCATGAAGCTCCGATCGAAGCCCCAAGCGGCAAGATTGCTCCTCCTGTTATTCATGGCATCAAATGCATGAGTATGGGACTCCTCGGTGGTGACACTCCCATCGTGTGGCGGGGACCGATGGCTTCGAAGGCTGTTTCTCAGTTCCTCTCCGAGGTTGAATGGGGCGAGCTCGATTATCTCATCGTTGACCTCCCCCCGGGGACCGGCGATATTCAACTGACATTGGCTCAGTCGATCCGCTTGAGCGCTGCGATCGTTGTGATGACGCCACAGGCTTTGGCGACAGAAATCGCGCGCCGTGGCCTCAAAATGTTCCAGCAGGTTCGCGTCCCCGTTCTTGGTCTCGTCGAAAACATGAGCGAGTACCTGTGTCCCGAGTGCGGACACAAGAGTCATCTCTTTAGCCGAGGAGGAGGTGACTCTGTTGCGAAAGAGCTCGATCTTCCGATTCTTCAGCGCTTTCCGCTAGATCCCCTTCTTCTTGAAGACGGTGATGCGGGTGTTCCTGTGAATATCAGTCGTCCTGAATCGAGCTCTGCGAAACTCTTCCTGGAGCTGGCTCAGAATATGGCTGCAGAACTCTCGACGCTTGTTTCGGGGGGCCGAAACACCCGTCCCGTGGTTGTCTCAACGGAACCCAATGAAGCTAACAAGATGCTTAAAGTGAGCTGGAATGACGGGCGCCAAAGCGTCGTGGCTTATAAGGAGCTTCGGTACCTCTGCCCCTGCGCCGTTTGTGTCGACGAGAACACGGGTCATCGCAAAATTCGCCGCGAGGACGTGAAGCCGGACGTGCATCCGGCGCGCATCCAGACCATAGGAAATTACGCTCTCGGAATTCATTGGTCTGATGGCCACAGCACCGGTCTCTATGCCTTCGATTATTTGAGGAAAATTTTGGTTCCGGAAGCCCCTTCCGCGACCTTGTGAAGAAATTTTCACTTGGCTCAAATGGCCTTTGAGGCTATCGACGGGGCTACTTTTAGGAAAGGCAGGGACTGACATGTCAGCACATCCCTCAGAACTCACCCCCGTTCAACTCAAGGAGTTGGGCGCCAAACTTACCGAAAAATCGGTTTCGCTCGAGCGCGAAATCGGCGAGCTAGAAGCTGAGCTCACCCAACAAGAAAATGAAGACCAAAGCGCACCCGACGAGGTCGATCGCAGCAGTTACGAAGAGAGCGTTCAGCGTAGCCAGATCGTGCTAGTCGGCAAGAAGAACCTTCTCTTTGAAGTTCAAGAGGCCTTAAAGCGCATCACCGACGGCTCCTACGGAGTCTGCGAAGAGACCGAAGAGCCTATTGGCTTTAAGCGTCTGGCGGCCCAACCTTGGACCCGTCTTTCGCTCGAAGCTCAGCAGGATCTCGAACAGCGGCGCAAGAACCGCGCACCGGGAACCGGCGGTTCTTCGTATCCTTCAGGTTTTGGCGAGTAATTCTGTCTTCGATCCCGCCATCCGGCAGATCTCTTTGAAGTCTTTTGGTGTCACTGGAAGAATTGAAAGTCGGCTTCCTTTTTTGAGGACGCCGAGCTCAGTGAGCTTAGGGTTGGCGCGCAGGTCCTGAAGACTGACAACTCTCGCAAAGCTTTCAAGCCAGCTGACTTCGACGCAGCCCCAGATGGGCTTGTCTCGGGTCGCTTTGGGGTCGTAAAAGTCACTCTTCTTATCGAACTGTGTGGGGTCGGATTCTGAGCCATCGGATGAAACGCGGCCGAGGCCTGCGACGCCGGAGGGCTCCGCGTTGCTGTGATAGAAGAGCACGCCGTCACCTTGTTTCATTTCCTGGGTCATGAAGTTACGAGCCTGATAGTTGCGCACACCCGTCCAAAGAGTTTTCTTGTCCTTCCGCCAGGCCTCGACGGAGTAAGTTTCGGGTTCGGATTTCATGAGCCAGTAGTTCATTAAAGCAAAGATCTAGACCGCAGTTACGGGTCGCGACAAGTCTCTTTGGACGCTCCCGAGCGTCTTACGCAGATCGAGGTGGCGAGCAGGGTCAGAATTTCGCGGATACGCGGCAAGATAATGATCACCAGAAGAGGGTGGGAAATTCCGAAGTTCCTGGCGTGCGCCAAACCGGACCCACGGATTTTTCTGCGCGTTGCTCACTAGCAAGCTTCGCGCGGAATTTATCGAGTGTTGTTTTCGAGAGACGAGGCTCTTGGCTCTTGAGCTGAACGACGACGCCCGCAAAAATTGCTGAAGCCACACTCGAACCCATGGGAATCGAGACACCGTCGCTCATTTCAACGCGGGTTTCCTGAAGGCGGAAATCTGGTTTGGCGCGACCATCGAGCGTGGGGCCCACAGATGACACGGGAGAGAGATCGCCCACGGTGACGACGTTGGCGTTGTCGGCCGGAGGATTGATCTCATACGCCCCATTAGCCTCATGGAATTCCACCGAATCACCTTTCGGGCTTTGGATCACGACGCGAACTCTGTCGCTCGGCACAAAATTTCCGGAGCAGTCGTACACGCGCAGCTGATAGACTCCCTCCTGGAGGGTGACCTCGTCTTGTTCGCGAGGGTGAAGCGAAGCTTCGCGTGCGCCTCGGGAATACCTAGGACTGTCTTCACACGTGGACTTTGATCCCTGCTTGAGATTTTTCAGAGGCACGCGCGCGCCGGTCCAGTCGCTCAGTTCCCAGTCGAGATCCTTAAGAGTTTGTGAGTCTTCGGAGTTCTTATAGTCGCTCCAGCTGAGCGTGAGTTTAACGGGGTTGTTTGTGAGTTGGTTGCTAAAACTGAGCATCCCTCCGGGACCCGGCAAACGGAGTGCACCTGTTGCGGGGTCGCTCGAGATGCGTCCTGTGTAGGTCATGTTGTGATCATTCCCCGCGGCATTGATCCAGAGAATTCCGGACTGCGCCGCGCGCGTCACAGCCGCGTTGATAAATCCTTGGCCATCGAAGTTGCCACCCGTTTCCCAGGTCGAAGCATAAAGCACAATGTCGACTTTGAGTTCCATCGCACGATCGATGGCGGCACGAAGGTTTGTGATACCGCTGGCTTCCATGAGATAGAGTTTCGGTCCTTCGGGGTGATTTCCACTCAGCGCCCAGAGCACTTGGGCCATCAGAAGGCCGTGACCTGCACTCGATGTGCTTCCGGCTGAAGGAGGAGTTCTTAGGGGGCCGCGGATGAACTCTGCGCTCTGTGGAAGACTGTTTTGATTTTGCAGGAAGCCTTCAAACGAGTTGTCCAGCACCGCAACTTTGAGCCGAGCTAGCGCCTCAGGACGTGCCGTGAAGGCGTCAAGTCCATAGACCGAACGCAACTCACGGGCGTTGCGCACCCGCAGCTCGGCGTGGGCAGAACTTGTTGAAACAAAAAGAGTTGCGGCGGCCGTCAGTCCCAAAAGGGCGTGAGTGAGCTTCGTCATGGGGCCAGAAATAATGAATGCGTTGCGGTGTGTCAATTAAAGTCTGGGCTGTAGTCTTGGGCCAACACGAAAGGCTGAACGATGAGAAAGCGGAAAAAGCGCTTTTGCTGCCGCCAAATCTCGAGATCCTCCGGGGCAGCCTTTCGAAGCTCCGAGTTCTGAACGAGGTCGGCGATGAAGCCTAGATCATTGAGAACCATCTTGTGGGCGACTTCGGCGAGGTCATGGCGACAATCAAGGAGAAGAAAAGCTTGGCGCCGCACATGAGGCTCCATATCGGTGTGTGGGGCTATAAGGATCTGAGTGCGAAGCTCCTCGAGCGGCGTGGGCATGCGGCAAGTCTCCAAATTCTTTTCTTTTATTGAAACAAAAAAGCGCGATCCGACCCCAAGGTCGAATCGCGCCGGAAACGGACCCGAAGGTCTCACAAACTACCAGCGGTAGTAGTAGTAGTAACGGTAGTATCCGTAGTTGTAGTAGTTGACCGGATAGTAGCTGTAGTAACCGTAGCTGTAATAGTAGTTGTAGTAGCCGTAGCCATAGTTGGCGCGGGGATACGACCAGTAGTACCAAGCGGGTGTGCCGGTGACCTTGTCGAATTCACGAGGGCCTGATCCTTCAGCGCCGCCTTCGGTAGGCGAAACAGCAACAGCAGAGCTTTCAGCTTCGCTTGCAAGTCGGGCCATATCGGCGGCTTCGAGTTGAGCAGGAGCTTTGTCGACGCTCAGAACAATGCGGTTTCCGGCGGTGTCTTCGCGAACCACGAGCACTTCGGGAGCGAGAAGTTCGCCAGTTTTGGGGTCGAACTCCGAAGCGAAAACATTAAATCCAACCAGCACAGTGGCCAACACACAGACTTGAACGACCATTTGTTTCATACGAGACATCTTGATGTCCTCCTTCATTGCTAGCGGTGTCATAAAACTAGACAGTGGTGCGATGCAAGAAAATTTCACTCTCCAAAAAGGCTTGATGTTCAAGCGGACCCCGAATGTGTTTTGATCGACTTTGATGAACCTTCTCGGACGCGAAAAAAGCGCTTATCTTCGGCAACATGCCTCTAACCCTGTCCATTGGAGGGCTTGGTCCGCGCAAGCTTTCGAGGAGGCCGAGCTCTCTGAGAAACCTGTGCTTATCTCGATTGGATACTCCACCTGTCACTGGTGCCACGTCATGGAACATGAAAGTTTCGAGGATCCGGATGTCGCCAGGCTTCTCAATGAAAATTTTGTGGCCATCAAAGTGGACCGTGAAGAGCACCCCGACGTGGATCAGTTTTACATGGACGCTCTCCACACCATGGTTGCGCGTGGGGGCTGGCCCCTCAATATTTTTGCAACTCCGGATCGCACGCCATTTTTTGGCGGCACGTATTTTCCCAAGGAGCAGTTCACGCAGCTTCTCTCCAATATCCACCAGGTCTGGAAGCAAGATCCCGCTCAGATTCACGCTCAGGGCAAGCAAGTCGTGGAGCACATGCAGAAGGCCCGCAGTCTTGATAGCGCGTTGTTTACAGCTGGACTTTCTGCGGGGGGCTTCGCTGGAAAGTGGAACACGTGGATGAGGGAACTCGGCACCTTGCAGCTTCGGAATTTTGATCCGGTTTGGGGCGGCTTCGGTCGTGCTCCCAAGTTTCCCAGATCCCATGCCGTCTCTGCGCTGCTTCGTTCTTCAGCTGTGTCTGAGACTCCTGAGAGAGCGAAAGCGTGCGAGCATGCGGTGGCTCTAACTCTTAAAGGGATGGCTTACGGTGGAATGTGGGATCACTTGGGTGGGGGCTTTCATCGCTACAGCACCGACGAGGAGTGGCATGTCCCTCATTTTGAGAAGATGCTTTATGACCAGGCACTTCTTGTTGGGACCTATGCGGAACACTTTCTTGCCACGCGCTCGCCCTTGGCGCGTGCGGTGGTGGAGGGGATCCTTGACTATCTCGAGTCCGAACTTCGGCTTGAGTCGGGCGCATGGGCTGCAGCTCAAGATGCTGACACCGAAGGCGTCGAAGGAAAATTTTTTGTCTGGTCGCGAGCAGAGATTTTAAAGAATCTTGGGCTGCTCGAGGGCGCTCGTTTCGCCGAAATGTTTGATGTGCGCGAAGCGGGCAATTGGGAAGGGCACAATGTGCTCAGACTCTCGCACGATCGCGCAGTCGAGCTCTGGAGCAATGCGGATTTGAAGAGACAAAAAGCCAAGCTCCGAGCCGAGAGAAGCCAGAGGCCGCGTCCTTTGCGCGACGAAAAGGTGATTGTTTCGTGGAATGCCTGGATGGCTTCGGCCTTGTTTCAGGCGTCTTATGCTTTTTCTGCAGACGACGTGCTCCTGTCTTCGCGTCTGCGGGGAGCGGCGCTTAGGACTCTGGAATTTCTTTTGTCCAAGGCCCCGAATCCCACGGATTTGGCCCACGTCTACTATGGAGACGTGGCTTTCGACGAAGCCTCACTCGAGGACCAGGCGGCTCTCGTGGAAGCGCTGCAGTCTGCACTGTTCTGTGGCGCGTTGCCCGCTGTACTCGAAGACCGTTTTCGTGTGGAAGCGAGGACGAGGATCAACGCGATCGAGCAGAATTTCCGCGATGATGAGGGACGGCTCTTGGCTCGTTCCCGGGCAACCAAGCGTTTTGGGGCGCCCTGGAGTGATCTGCAGGACGAAGATGGTGCCACTCCCTCAGCATATTCAACCTACATGGGTGTGCTCGCTCGGGATCTGATCGTCGATCCTCGAGAAGATCTCGAGCAGCGTTTTTGGAAAGACATGTCCTTCGCTGAGAGCATCTGCAAGCGACATCCTGTCATACTTAGCTATCTGCTATGTCAGCTCGAGATTGTGGCGCGTGGAGCGGTGGCGAAGGTTCCTCCGGGAGAGAAGGCGGAGCTTTTGCGGAAGTGTGCCGAGAAGGGGTACCGTCCTTCTGAAGTGCTTGTCGTTGAGCGCGAAGGAGCGGGCTTTGAGCTTTGTCAGTGGGGAGCGTGTTTGCTTCTTGCTCCCAAACGTTTCGAACTCGTTTCCGTTCTGGAGAAACGCTTGCGTACTCCGCTTTCTGAAGGCGGAGTCTTGCCTTAGGGTGAGACACGCCCTAAGTTCTTTGGGCGATGACTGCGGAAATCAAAACTCACCACTTTGAGAACTTTGGCCCCACCGAGGGTGGTCGTAAAATAGAGCTCTTTCAACTCACGCGGGGTTCGAAGAATCTTCTTCTTATGGGGGGCGTTCACGGCGACGAGCCCGAGGGATTCTTCCTCGTGGAAGAATTTGTGCGATCTGGACTCTGGCGCGAGCTCGAAGGCGTGGCCTCGCTCTGGGTGCTCCCTCGACTTAATCCCGATGGATGCGCCACCCACACACGAGTGAACGGTAGGGGCGTCGACCTCAATCGCAACATGCCCACGAAAGACTGGGATCCCGTTGCTCGCAAAGAACGCTATCAACCTGGACCTAGCGCAGGTTCGGAATTTGAATCGCAGACGCTCATCAAAATCGTTGAACGTCTTCAGCCCCACGCGATCATCACGATGCACACCTGGGAGCCGATGATCAATTACAACGGTCCAGCACGCAAACTCGCGGAAGTGATGGCGGCTCAAAGTGGCTACGTGATCACGGATGACATCGGTTATCCGACCCCTGGATCCTTTGGAACCTGGGCCGGTTGGGAACGCAAAATACCCACAATCACTCTCGAGATCGAGCGCGACTCCGGGTCTGAGAAGACATGGAGTGTTCACAAGGACTCTCTCATGGCAGGACTTCTTTTTGCTGGCATGAACGATGAGCTTGGCTGAGCGAGTAGGAGCACCCTCATGAACGACAATCAAAAATTACTGATCGCTCAGGCTTTCGAAAACCGTGAACTGCTAAAGGTCGACGACGTTCGGAACACCGTCTTGCAGACACTTGCGGCACTCGACGAAGGCAAGGTTCGTGTCGCAGAATACGACTCGACCGCCGAAGCCTGGAAGGTCAACGACTGGGTGAAGAAAGCCATTTTATTGTATTTTGCACTTCGTCCGATGGAGGCGATGGACGTGGGTCCCTTCCACTTCCACGATAAGATTCCGCTCAAAACTCTCGCGCAACTCAAGGGAGTGCGCGCGGTGCCGGGCGCCGTTGTTCGCTATGGCTCTCACGTCTCGAGTGGTGCGATTCTCATGCCTTCATTCGTCAATATCGGCGCTTTTGTAGGAGAGGCAAGTATGATCGACACTTGGGCTACGGTCGGTTCTTGTGCGCAGATCGGTGCGCGTGTTCATCTCAGCGGTGGTGTGGGAATTGGTGGAGTTTTGGAGCCGCCTCAAGCCGCTCCTGTCGTGATCGAGGACGATGCGTTCCTGGGTTCTCGCTCGGTAGTGGTCGAAGGCGTGCGCGTTGGCGCAGGCGCCGTGCTCGGAGCCAACGTGGTGCTCACTTCGTCCACGCGTATTCTTGATGTCAGTGGTGCAGAGCTAAAAGAGTACACGGGTTTTGTGCCTCCGCGTTCCGTCGTGATCCCCGGATCGCGCCCGAAGAACTTCCCGGCGGGCGAGTTCCATGTTCCCGTCGCTCTCATTGTGGGTCAGCGCAAAGCTTCGACGGATCAGAAAACTTCGCTCAACGAAGCGCTCAGGGACTTCGGCGTGAGTGTTTAGGGGCCGATAGATTTTAATCAGTATCAGCTACTTAACCTGCTCAAAGACCGCGACAACTTCAGCAAAACCTGTCACCTGGAGGCTGAGGGTGCAGACTTGGCATTGCGATGCGTTATTGGTTTGAGTATGAGGTCGCTATGTCGAACTCCCTCAAAACTCTGAAACTCCTCGGCGTCCTTGTTCTTCTACCCTCTTTCGCTGCAGCCAACCCCGACGGAATTTGGCGCATCAAAAAAGATCGCTGGAGCGATGCCGACGAAGCTGCCTATTCGGCCTTCGTACAGCGACTTGGTGAAACCCGGTGCAACACCACGGGACGCTGCTTTGATGCTCCCGAGAATCCGTACCGCGATCGCAATCCTTCGTTCATCAAGAATGCCTATTCGGATTGTTCGCGTTTGCCCTACATTTTCCGTCTCTACTTTGCGTACATGAATGATCTGCCGTATTCCTACGAAAGCAAAGTTGCAGCCCGTGGAGAGTCGCGTGACATTCGCTATTCTCCCACAGGCAACACCGTCGTCGCGCGGAAGTCTGTCGCGAACGGTACCCCTCTCAAAAAAGCTATCAGCGACATGATGAACGTCACGTCCTCGGCGATGTTCCGCATTCCGCCTGAAGAAGATGTCAGGGGCGACAACCTTTTCCCAGACTTCTATTCGGTAGCGCTAGATCGTCGTAGCATTCGCCCTGGCACGATTATCTATGATCCCAACGGGCACGTTGCGATGATCTACAAAATTGAATCCGACGGTCGCGTGCGCTTCATGGATGCGCACCCTGACAACTCGATCACCCGTGGCACCTACGGAGAGAAATTCGCGCGCTCGCGTCCCACAAGTGGTGCGGGATTCAAGAACTGGCGCCCTGTTGTCTATCAAACCAACGGTGCTGTTGTGGGTCGCTCCAACGCTCAAATCGCGGACTACAGCCTTGCACAATTCTACGGAACTGAAGCCTCGCCCGATAGGAATTGGAAAAAAGGCAGCTTCAGCCGAGACGGTGTTCGCTATGACTACTACGATTATGTTCGCGTCGTTCTTGCCGAAGGAAACCTGCGCTTCGAGCCTCTTCAAGAAGTCGAAAATCTTCTTGAGGCTCTCTGCTACGATTCCAAAGATCGTGTCGCTTCGGTGAATGAAGCGATCGAAGCGGGAATCCATGACAAGAGTCAACCCGAGCGTTTGCCTTACAATATTTACGGAACAAACGGCGAATGGGAAACCTACTCGACACCTTCGCGCGACGCGCGTCTGAAGACCTCGTTCCACGAAGCGTACAAAAAGGTCGAGCAGTTCCTAAAGCTCACTGCAGAGCGTTCGCCTCTTGTTGACTACAGCGGGAGCGTCGACGATCTCAAGCGCGAGCTTGGTCAGGTGATCGACAATTCTTACGCGTCTTGCCGGCTAAGCTACCGCAACTCTGCGGGTCGCGACGTTGAACTCAACCTCGGCGACATCGAAGAACGTCTTTGGGACCTTTCATTTGATCCCTACCACTGCGCCGAGGCCCGTTGGGGCGCTCGGGGTTCCGAGATGGCGAGCTGCCAAGATGGATCCACCAAGCGCGCCTGGTACCAAGCCGAACAACGCCTGCGCAATCAGATGGAGCGCACTTATGATTCGAGGATGGACTTCAGCCTCGACGAACTCCAGCGTGGAGTGTCTGGATCGGGAGTGGACTCACCTGCGGCTGTCGACCTGGGTTCTTTGCTCCGCTGATGAGGAGCGAAGCCACTGACACGACGAAAGTCGTCGCGCTGAACGCAGAGGCAGAATGTGGCCCGGGGCTTCGACGAGTCGCCAGGCTTCTGAGGCAGCGTTGCCGCGATTAGGATCGTTTGCTGAGCTGATCGCGAAGCTGGGCGAGAGCCGCAAATGGATTGTCTTTGAGCCCTTCAGATTTCGGAGCTCGTGAGCTGTTCTGGTCGCGTGGAGGTCTGCGGTCGTTTTGGGGGCGAGGTCCGCGCGACGAGTCGGCTCGGGCTCCTTCGGGTCGAGGACCGCGAGCTCCCTGGGGAGCGCTGCCACGTTGTCCCCCGCGGTCGCCTTGTGGACGATTTCCACGATCGTTCTGAGGGCGGCTTTGGCGTTCACCTTCGGGCCGTGCGCCGCGATCTGGACGACGCTCCCCTTGTGCGGGCCGATCTCCTTCGGGACGAGCGCGAGGGGCATTCTCTTCGCGCGAGCGTTCAACCGACTCTTTATGGCGTCGTTGAATCTCCAGGTTCTTCTCGAGAACCTCGGCAAAATTCTTCATGGTGAAAGAAATTTGCTTCTTGTCGGGATCGACGGCGATGACCTTGACGGTCACGAGATCACCGGGGTGAATCACGTCAAAAGGATCTCGCACAAAAGTGCTGCTGAGTTCAGAAAGATGCACGAGACCATCCTGCTGGAGACCGATATCGACGAAAGCTCCAAACGATGTCACGTTCGAAACACGGCCCGGGCAAACCATGCCGATCTTGAGATCACGGATGTCTTTGACGTCTTCGCGGAACTGAATGAATTTGAAGTCTCCACGGGGGTCCTTGGGAGGATTCTTCATGACTTGCACGACGTGAGAAAGAAGAGTGTCTCCAAGCGAGGCCTTGATCTTTTCGTCTTGCAATAGGAGCTCGGCTTTGGCGCTCCAGTCGGACTTCTCAATCTTTAGGCGTTTGAGTGCATCCAAAATGGATTTGTTGTGCTTTGGGTGAATGTCCGAAAGATCGGAAGGGTTCTTCCCGTCGCGGATTCGAAGGAAGGGGCCCGCAAATTCAAAATGCTTGGATTCGACGCCCTCGACTTCGAGAATCTGGTCGCGGTCCCAGAAGAAGCCCTTGTCGGTGCGGTAGGAAATGATTTTTGCAGCGACTTCGTCACTAATGCCGGAGACTTTGGCGAGAAGGGGTTTTGAAGCTGAGTTCAGATCCACGCCCACCTCGTGGACACAGTCTGCAAGCACCTCGTCGAGAGTCCTCGCTAGGCTTTCGGGATGGATCTCGCTCAGGAATTGGCCGACGCCCAGACTTTTGGGCTTCACTTTGACCAATTCTCCGAGTGGATTTTGGAGCAAGCGAGCCACGAAGACAGCTTTGCGGTTTGGAGTTTCCATTTCAGGAAATTCGTCTTGTCCGACCTTCGCTCCTGCGTAGTCGTCGGAAGATTCAGACGGCATCAGAGAGACGGGAATGCGAATCTTAACACTGCGGAAAAGATCTGCTAGGAATCGCTCGATCTCGCGGGCCCCGGGATGATCCGAAAGTGCAATGGCCTGCACTTGGTGCTTTTCGATAAAGGCCAAGAAGACAGCCTCTGTCTCAGACTTTTTCTCGCCCTCGAGGAGGTGCACAAGTGCGGTCTCTTTGAAGTGGCCTTCTCGGTCGACGACAGCCACGCGGCACGTCTTTTTGCCTGAGGGAGACACGCCCATCACAACTTGGCGCCCCAGTCCCGGACTCATAAGCACTCGGCGCAAGTTCCTACGAATCGGAGGCAGAATTTCTTGTTCCGCAGAATCACGAAGCAGGTTGAAGGCATCTTTTTGGAACTGAGGAAGCAGGGACTGCTCCAGCGCTTCCGTAGCAGTTGCGAGGGCGAGGTCAACCCAGTCTGAAGGAGAAGAACTGCGATGTGCAATCGGAGCGAGTGCTTCGAAAAGCTTAGTTTCCAGTTCGCTGCGAGGCCCTTCCACGTTCATATTCAGGTCGCCCTGACTCACGCCACGACGGAGATTGAGGAAGCGGTGGGCTTGATCTCGGCGCATCAGATGGGCAAACGAATCACGGAAATTGAAGAAATTTTTGAATCGCGAGTCTTCCGCAGATTTTTCGTTTTTGGTGCTCAGGATTTCGGCTTTGTTGAGGAAGAGGTCGCGCAGCGACTCACAAAGCGCAGCATCGTCCAAAAGGCGTTCGGCAAGCAACGCTCCGACGAGCTTTGTGACTTTTGCCGAATCAGAAATTTCTTCGGTGCTGGGACTGGCGGCGGCTGCCATGCTGGCTTCAGTGATGTCGGTTGCTTCGCCGTGGAGTTTATTCCAGAGGCCTTGTGCCAAAGCTTCGAGGCCGTGCTGACGAGCTAGGGCCGCACGAGAACGGTGGCGGCGTTTGAGTTTCTTCTCGATGAGAGAAAGGGTTTCTGCATCGGCGGCTTTCGAAAGTCCTTCCGCAAGAGCGGGAGAGCTGCCAAGAGTTTCGGCAGCTTCGGCTGCAATCTTTTCACGCTGGGCCTCAAGTCGAGCGCGACGATCGCAGCTTTCGTAGAAAGCGCGAATCGCGTCTGGGGAGCTTTGGAGGCCGAGCTCTTTGGCTGAGTGAAGCGTCGAATGCAGAGGACGGCCTTCGGAACGGAGATTCCAAAGACGATTAAGCTCAGCCGAGTCGAAACGGGGAAGATCTATTTTTACCTGCTCCAAAGTGAACATACTAGGGGAGCAGGTTTATCACACCGATACGAAGTTTTCCCAATAATCTTGCAGAGGAATTTTAACCCTCATTGCTTGGATGAGCCGGAAAATACCGCTCAATTTGCGATGCAAGAACAGAATCTGATGCGGTGGAGCGGA
Source organism: Bacteriovorax stolpii (assembly GCA_945881775.1). Classification (GTDB taxonomy): domain Bacteria; phylum Bdellovibrionota; class UBA2428; order UBA2428; family UBA2428; genus CAMCVE01. Next base: position 141,472 of record CAMCVE010000001.1, on the reverse strand, counting down.
ATATCGGATGAGTTTCGTGAAATGGAGGCTTGATTGACGCATGTCGGAGCTGTAGGCGCTCATTGCGAAATCAAAGGGCTGATGCTGAGGCTCGAAGGGCTCTAAACTCAATTTCAGCATCGAAACAAAAGCCTGCATACATTCGGCGCTCTCGCGCGGATCAAGGAGACGCATGGCTCGCGTGTGCTCAATGATTTGATCGGGTGTTCCGCTGCGAATCAATCGAAGGAGCTGCTTGTATTGCAGCACGAAGGAGGGTGGGTAACGTTTCATCGCTCCGAAGTCCAGAATCACGAGTTCCCCCGATTCTGGGCGAATGAAAAAATTTCCAAAGTTCGGATCGGTTTGAACGAAGCCGTTCTCAAAGAACTCGATTACGTAGAGATCGAGGACCTTGCGGGCTAAGGCGGTTTTTTCTTCGTCCGAAGGATTGCGACTCAGCCACTCGTCGGGTTTGAGGCCGGATTCGTAAGTCATTCCTAGGACGCGGCCGTTGACGAGTTCGCAAATGGGCTTCGGAACGACATAGCCAGGGCGTCCCGCAAACATGGTGGCGTATTCTTCCATGTGTGTGGCCTCGGAAACGTAATCAACTTCTTGTCGAAGAATTTCACCGAGCTCCTCAAAGAGTCCTTCGAGGCGAATCTCTTTGCCGGAGACTTTGATAAAGGCTTCTGCCACTTTTTTGAGGAGAAAGAGGTCGCTATTGATACTTTCAGCAACTCCAGGAAACTGGACTTTAATTGCCACGTCTTGGCCTCGAAACTTGGCACGATGGACTTGCCCAATACTCGCCGAGGCGATGGGTTTCTCGGAAAGATCTCGAATTTCTCCGAGGAGTTCGGGTCCAAGCTCTTTTAGAAGGATCTGGGCGACGATTGAGCTGCGCATGGATTCGCTTTGATCTTGAAGTTGGTTGAGGATCTCAATCACTTCAGGCGGCAAAAAATCTCGAGCCTCAATGCTGAGCATTTGACCCGCCTTCATGGCGGCGCCACGCAAATGCTTGAGGGCTTCGACGAGAGCTTGCGCCTGGTCGACTTGAAGTCCCAGTTTCTTCAGCGAAGAATTTTCGCTCAAAAGCGCTGACACTCTACCGCTCAGCTCTTTTTGTCCAAGTTTGGCGAAAAGACCGACCAACTCTTTCGACCTGGAAAAAAGTGAAGCGGGTGCGCCGCCGGACTTTTTGGAATCACCCATGCAACTTTTTTACTTGCTCCACATAGGAGACGAAGTTCTTAACCTGGGATTCTACGAGTTGGCCGGTGAGAGCTTGAGTGAAGCTGTCATCGGCGTTGAGCTGAGTTTCGACGCGAGGAAGGAAAACGCGTTCGTTAAATAGAAAGGCATTGCGGTACTTAAAAATCCCTTCGAGTTGTTCGACAGAGCGAAGGGCGCCCCACATGCCGGCGGCGAGCCCAACGAAGGCAACGGGCTTTCTCTCAAAACTCTCGGGGAACTTCAGCATGTCAATAAAGAGCTTCAAAACTCCCGGAAAAGAACCGTTGTATTCGGGTGTGACGACAACGAGTCCATCAGCCTTTAAGACCGCATCCGAATAGGGAGCGAAGGAGTGGGGCTTTTCGGTGTAGGCGCTCGGTAGAAAAATTTCTGACGGCAGGCCGTTGAGGTCGAGAACCTGAGTCGCCACGCCGAGGGCTTTGTAGCGCTTTTCGAGAATCCGAGTGACACGCAGGGTCTGGCTCTGGGGTCGGTTTGTTCCGGCGATAAGGCAAATCATACTTTGTTGATAGAACCGCTTTCATTAATCCGCAAGAGATCTTCACGCCGGCCGGGTCTCGGCATACACTGAATAGCATGGAAGAACTCGAAGAAGGGCAGGGGAGCCGTTTCGACTGGCCGTTGCTGTTTACGGTCTTGGCCTTGGTTGGATTAGGGCTCGTGAACATCTATTCCGCGACCTACCACCACGACGATCAGCATTTTATCTCAAAGCAGCTGATCTCCTTTGGGATTGCCTCTTTGGTCTGTTCTCTGATTCTCTTGCTCAACTACCGAATTTTTGAGCGAATCGCTTACGTGACTTACGCGATCAACTTGCTTGCACTCGCTACGGTGCCATTTGTTGGCTCAATTCGCTACGGTGCAAGGCGCTGGATCGACTTTGGTTTTTTCAGTTGGCAACCCAGCGAGAGCATGAAAATCATGATGGTTCTCGCCGTTGCAAAGTACTTCCATGCAAGGAACCAGATCCAAAAGATGGGACTTAAGGATTTGATCGTGCCTTGTCTCATGATTGGTGTCCCTGGAATCATGACAATTGCTCAACCCGATTTGGGGACCGGCGGACACCTTATGATTGTGGGAGCAGTTGTTCTTCTTTTTATGGGTATTCGTCCCAAAATTCTTATTTGGACTGCGCTTCTCGGGATCGTGAGTTTTCCAGTTTTCTGGCAGTACGGCCTCAAGGAGTATCAAAAAGACCGAATCATCACCTTCATGAATCCGACTCGAGACCCCAAAGGAGAAGGTTACAACGCTATTCAGTCGCTCATCGCGGTTGGGTCGGGCGAGGCGACTGGCAAAGGGTTCACTCGCGGGACTCAGACGCAACTCGAATTTACGCCCGAAGGTCACACGGACTTTATCTTCACGGTCCTCTCCGAAGAGTGGGGTTTTCTCGGGGCGCTTGCGCTTTTTTCGCTTTATCTCATCCTCTTTTACCGAATGGTCGGAATCGCATCTCATGCAAATGACATTTTTGGGGCGGTTCTGGGTGTCGGTATCATTGCGCTCATGGCCTCACAGATTTTTATCAATGTCGCGATGGTGACGGGGATGTTCCCGATTGTGGGGATCCCTCTGCCGCTGATGAGTTACGGCGGAACCTCGATGCTCACAGCGCTCGGGAGTCTCGCTCTTCTCATGAACGTCGGGTACCGGCGCACCTTGTTCTAGGTTTTTAGGGAGCATACCGATTAAAGTCGCCCTCCTGCCGGCTTTGGACATAGAGCGCGATAGGGTTGAGGCCTATTCGACACGGGAAAGTCTCGTGGGAGTCTTCATACAAATCCCGCCGCGACAAGCCCCGGGCTTCGCCGCAGGATTCCTCGCCTGAGGGCTTCCTGGATCTCATTGAAAACACCTCGCACGCTCACACGCGAAAGTCCCGCCATTTCTGTCGAATTCATTCCGAGGTAGCGCGCGACGTTTCGATGATCGCGCCCGCGGCTCACAATGCGTGAGAAGGGTCGTGCGTCCCAGAAGCGTGTCGCCTCGCCTGACGTAGGTGGCTGAATCTGGGGACCGATGACTGTCTGAGCGATGCGTCCGCTGATGGCTCTCAAGAACGCTGACAGATGCTCGCGAGAGGGCGCTTCAAGGAGCAAATGGATGTGATTTCCGGCGTTGGCGACCTGCTGGAGGCGAATCTGGTGCCTCGAGGCCTGAAGTGAAAGGATGCGTGAGATCTCTCGTGAATGCCTCAAAAGAGAATGTGTGCCCTGAGCCCGCGAGGATTTCATGACGACGTGGAGCGGCAGCTTGGGACTAAAAATGCGTTTTGTCTTGGGGTGTGAGTCCTTGAGATGGGCGCCTCCAAAGGCAAAGCGCGACTTGGACCAAGTCCCAGGGAGGAGGGAGGGAACGCAAGAACTTTCTTAAAGTTAAGAACTTCGGCTGCATGTCGTTGGGCCTGAGTTGGCGTGGATCGAAGCTCTAAGAGTTGCGCCCCTCTGCGGTGCGAAGTGTCGGGTACTACGTAAGCGTGGATGCACCACGGCCTCCAGCCCAAAACTTCCACAATTCCCCCTTGAGAGGACGCTCCTCAGAGCCTAGAAACCTTGCATGCCTCAAATTGCCTACACCCTCAAAGGCCTGAACAAGTATCACGACACCAAGCAGGTCCTAAAGAACGTCTTCCTCTCGTTTTACGACGATGCCAAAATCGGCGTGATCGGTTTCAACGGATCCGGAAAATCAACTCTTCTGCGGATCATGGCCGGGATCGACAAAGAGTTTCAGGGCGAAGCTTTCGCCAAAGACGGTCTCAGCATCGGATACCTCGCTCAAGAGCCCAAACTCAGCGAGGACAAGACCGTAAAAGAAAACGTGATGGAAGGCGTCGGTCCCATCGCCGACTGGCTCAAAGAGTTCGAAGAAATTAGCGCGAAGTTCGCCGAAGAGATGAGTGCCGATGACATGGACAAGTTGCTTGCCAGACAAGCTGAACTCCAAGACAAAATCGAATCTGTGAATGGCTGGGAGCTCGACACGACACTCGAGATCGCGATGGACGCCCTTCGTTGCCCGCCTGGAGATTCCCCCGTCACCAAGCTCTCCGGTGGAGAGCGTCGCCGTGTGGCTCTTTGTAAACTTCTGCTCTCGAAGCCCGACATGCTTCTCCTCGACGAGCCCACCAACCATCTCGACGCAGAGTCCGTGGCTTGGCTCGAAAAACATCTTCAGGAGTATCCTGGCCTCGTGATCACTGTGACTCACGATCGCTACTTCCTCGACAACGTTTCGAAATGGATTCTTGAGATTGATCGTGGACAAACAGTCCCCTTCGAGCAGAATTATTCGGGTTGGCTCGGTGAAAAGAGTGAGCGTCTCTCCAAAGAAGAAAAGCAGGAGTCAAAGCGCCAGAAGACGCTCGCGCGCGAGCTTGAGTGGATTCGCCAAGGAGCCAAAGCTCGTCAGAGCAAGGGAAAGGCGCGTATCGCGGCCTATGAAAATCTTTTGAACCAGGAGGGTTCTGAGAAGATGGAGGAGCTCGAGCTCTACATCTCTCCAGGACCACGTCTTGGCGGGGTTGTGATCGAGGCCGAAGGACTTTCGAAGTCCTATGGCGATCGTTTGCTCTTTGAGAACCTAGATTTCAAGCTTCCTCCTGGAGGTATCGTGGGTGTTGTGGGTGCGAACGGTGCAGGTAAAACCACGCTCTTCCGCATGATTATGGGCGTTGAAAAGCCAGACTCGGGCAATCTTAAGATGGGTGAGACCGTCAAGCTCGGCTACGTCGATCAAAGTCGTGATGCCTTGAATGCTGACCGCACGATTTTCGAAGAAATCACAGGCGGAGAGCCGACGATTCGCGTGGGCAACAAAGAGGTCAACTCGAGAAACTACGTGGCACGCTTCAATTTCTCGGGCAACGACCAGTCTAAGAAGGTTGGCGTCCTGTCGGGTGGGGAGAGAAACCGCGTGCACCTGGCGAAAATGTTACGGGAAGGTGCCAACGTTCTACTGCTCGACGAACCCACCAACGACCTCGACGTGAACACACTTCGCGCGCTCGAAGAAGCGCTCGAGAACTTCGCGGGATGTGCGGTGGTCATTAGCCACGATCGCTGGTTCCTTGACCGCGTAGCAACCCACATTTTGGCGTTTGAGGGCGACAGCAAAGTGGTTTGGTTCGAAGGCAACTTCGAAGCCTATGTGGAAGACAAGCGCCGTCGACTCGGCTCAGCGGCGGACGTGCCTAAGCGCATCCAGTACAAGAAGCTGACGCGCTCCTGATTAGCTTTTTGAGGCGGCTCCGGCTGCCGACTGGGTTTGGATGTACTGAATCGCACTTTGAATAAGTTTTTGGTTGTGGCGCCGCAGGTGGGCCTCGATCGTAGGCTCTCGAAGTTCAGAGAGGGCCTGCAAGATATCGATGTCTTTTCCGTTCAAATGCTCGCGCTTCATGATTTCGAAAAGATCCACGGAAACTGCGAGTGATCGCACAATCGGTGGAAGCGTTTCGTTGCGCAGCTGCCTTGGATATCCTTTGCTGTTGTAGAGCTCGTGATGATTCAGGATCAGTTGTAAAACTGAATTTGAGACCGACTTGATGCGAGTTGAAACGGCCTCGTGGGCCTGAGCCGGGTGCCGTCTGATTTCTTGCCACTCTCCAGTCGTGAGAGAGTTGGGGTCACGGTAGTATTTGAGCACCGTTTCCTCGGGCAGAGTAGAAACAGTTGCGTCCATGAGAATAATCGCCATTGAGAGGTCTTGAAAAATTCTACGAGAGTCGAATCCGTGAGCCAACGCAACAAGAATGGCAATGGAGGTGATTGCGGCTGAGTCCGACATCACCATCAAATATTTAGATTTTTGCAGCATGGTTTCGCGGAGATTTTCTTGTTCGGGAGCAACGACTTCAATGATCTTCTGTGAAAGGTCTTCCATCGCTTGGATGGTTTGAGGGGCTTCGGCCCCGGAGGGATCGTTCACGACGCGAAAAATCTCGATGAGCTCCTTTTCGACCTTATCGTTGAGAGCGAGAAGTTCCTTGGGAGTTTCGGCGCGAGGAGCGGAGTTGATGTGAGCTGCTGGCGCGGCCCGGAGGCTCTTGTAAAGTGTGGGGTTTGTGTGAGTGAGAAGGATTTTTTTTCGTCGCTCATCCCAAATATCCCCGGCACAAACATAACGCAAAAACCGCCCTGCACGCGGCAGCTGCACGTAAATATCGAAGGCCAGCGTGTCACCGATTTTTGGAAAATCCGAGTCCTCGAGGACCTGGTAATCGGAAGGTGATTGGGAAATCATGTCACTATTGTAGGCCTATCGGGCGCGCTTCACCAGTGGAGGGCGCTTAAGGGCTAGGCTCATTTTCCTTGAGGGATTTTTTCAACTTCTTCAGTTCCTCGGGAGATTCCCGAACAGCTTGGATACTGGCTTCGTCGACCTCAATCCCCACCAGCGACATGAAGCCATGAACAGGAGACAAGAGTCCCACGAAGAATTTTTGCGGCCTGTCTTGGTTTAAGTAGTCGTGAAAACGTTGTTCAAGAGTTCCACCCTGGCCAGGTCTCAGTTGTCCGAGAACCACGAATGCAAAAAAGACCGCCCACACCTTCAGCGTCAGGACCATGATACCAAGGACCTTAGGGGCTGTTCTCAGACGTAGTTTCCTTTGCGGATTTTCTCGACAAGAATTTTCTCGATCATCGTGGGATCGCGGGGATCCACAGAGAAATAGGCCTGCTGCTCACAACGACGTTTTTCTTTGACGAGCCAACGCAAAATATCCGCAAGTTTCTTATTCTTTTTGTCCGCAAAGAAGGGATCATTCTTCAGGGCATCCGCCGCCTTCTTGAGAGAGCGGGCTTCGCCGGGATCCTTCTCTTTGACGGGATAGTCGTTGAGGTCGTATTTCTTGATGTCTTCTGGAAGGACGCCGAGGAAGTGAATGTCGGGTGCAGAGTAGTCAGAATTGCGGATGAGACTCGCGGCCGATCCGGCTTTGAGCGTGCGGTAGATGTTCTGGATGGTGTACGCGTCCAAGTCGCCGAAGAAGAACATCGGAACATCGAGTTCTTTTTGGATGAGTTTGCACCACGAACGCACGGCGTTTGAAGGCACACCTCCGGAGCCAATCACGATGTTGTTGTAGCGTTTGGTGAATCCGTTGGCGACGAGTGTGTTCGCTGTGCCTTCGGATTCAACCACCATGCAGAATTCAATTTTTTTCTTAGCCTTCAGCTTAAGGTTCTGGGGTCGGTTCTTGGGCTGGAAGGGCGACGTACCAAGCGCGCTTAAGTCGATGGTTGCCTTCTCACCATTAGGCATCGTTTCTTCGACGACGAGATGCTGGCTGTAAGTTTGCCCGCCACGGTCGTTGGCGTAGCAGTTCAGGTCTTCGCGGTAGACTTCGAGCATCTCTCCGATGAAGTCGACGATTTCGTCGCTTTCGGCTTGGTCTTCGAAATCGAGAGGTTTGTAGAGCGCGTCTTTTTTACACATACCTTTGGCCATGTAGTAAAGCTCGCGCTTTGTGTTGACGGCTCCGACTTCGATATTGCGAAGCAAAATCTCCATGAAAAAGACCGATCGGGACATTTTTTGAACAGAGGACACGTTTAGTTCAGAGCGCACCTTTTTGTCGCCCGGAGTGAGATAGCCCACTTTCGGATTGTAAAAAGAGTTGTCCAGTGAACACTTGGTGGCTTCAAGTACGGGGCGGCGTGCCTTCTCGAGGTCTGAGAGCATATTGAGGCAGGTCTGCTTTGCAAGGTTCGTGATATCCGAACCCGAGGTGAGTCGTTTTTTCTTTTCTACGGTTTTTTCAGCCATTTAAGCGCCCTCTTCCGAATCTTCTTCGGAGCGATCGAATTCTTCTTCGTCGTATTGATCGAGTTTTTTGACCATCTCTTTTTGTTTCGTCGTCGCGTGGGCGAGCGCGTCTTCCGCTGCGGCTTCGTCGCGGCCGAGGATCTTCAAGAGGCCATCGGAAGCTTTGTCGAGACGCGTACGGGGTGCTCCCGTGATGCGACCGATGCCCTCAATGAGGATGGGACCGAATTGTTCGATGTGCGAGCGCTTCTTCTCGAGATCGAATTCGCGTTTTTCTTTGTTCACGAAGCGTGCGAGGCGCTGACCCGCCTGCATGAGCGCCAGGCGCAGCTCTGCTACGAGCTCATCACTGGCGTCGATGGTTTCTTTTGAAGCGTTTTTAAATTTGATGAACGGCGAAACAACGCTGACCGCGATGACGTAGGGTCCGGTGGGAATGGATCGTTTTGGCTGGTTGAGTCCGTAGGATTTCCAATTGATGGATTCGATGGACTTCAAGATCGCGCACGCGCCCTTGTCGAACTGCAAGGGAACACGGTTAGCAAAACGCAGGACTTCGACGGGGTCGTCGAATTCGTTTTTTGAGTTTTTGAGGCGGGCGATGGCCACTTCGACGGCGACGGGTTTGGCGTCGCAGATGGTGGGTTTGCGAGAGAGGACGCTGAAGAAGTCGACTTCCCCAAGGCGGCGGATGCTCTTAGACAGAGCGTCTTCGCCGATTGAGAGCACAGAGCGCGTCGAGGGGGCCATGAGCTTCGCCTCTTGAATCGCGGCGAAGACAGCTTTCATTTCGGTCTGGCTGAGTGAGCTTACAGGCTCTTTGAGCCAGGCTTTTTTAAGTCCAAGTTTCGAGAGATCCGCAAAGGTCGCCTCGTTCACACGCGAAAATCCCGTCTTGAGGAAAGTGGCGAGAGTGGCCTTTCCAAAGAGGGTGCCGTGAGCAAGGAATTCTCCGAGCTTCATGGTGTGCGGGTGAGGCGCCACAGGCTCTGGAATCTGGATAAGTTCGTCGGAGACGCGCTCGAGTGTGACGGGCTCGTCATCATTGATCTTGTAGATGAGTTTGAGATGGGGATTCACAAGACTTGTGCCTTGGAGATAGGTGAGAATTCCGGCATCGCCGTTGAGCTGCAGGCGACCATCAAAAATGAACTCACAGCTCACGCCGTGCTCGCGGTCCCAGTTGATATTGGATTTTTCTTTGATCACCCCGACGTTCTTTTTGATGTCGACTTCGATCTCACATTTGAACGCCTGTTTCATTTTGGCGGTCTTGGTGATCACTCGAGCGCCGTGGGCATTGGTGATCTGAGCCCAGGTGGTCGCTGCCGAGATCCCGATACCCTGCTGTCCGCGCGAGCAGCGTCCGCGTCCGAACTTCGAGCTCGCGAGGTATTCGCCGTAAACGTGGGGCACATCCTCGGCCGAAAGTCCGGGTCCGTTGTCGACCACCTTCACACGAATCTGGTCCATATTCTTCTGCGATCCCGTAGAAATTTTCTCGATCTCAATTTGAATTTCCGGAAGAATTTCAGCATCTTCACAGGCGTCGAGGGAGTTGTCGACCGCCTCTTTGAGGGTCGTTAAAACAGCCTTAGTCCCCGACGAAAACCCCACTTGTTGGAGGTTTTTTGAGAAGTATTCTGCAGTAGAGCTGGAGGTAATTTTCGATGACACTCCAGAAGTAATATAAGAAATTCGCAACTTTGGGAACAGATCATCGTGAAACGACGATTGACCCGAAGCGACATAATCGCCTAGAAGCCTACCCAAATGGCCACGCCGCGGAGCCTCGGGCTCAACGAAATCTTCTTTAGTATCCAGGGGGAATCCACCCAAGCGGGGCGGCCAACGACCTTTGTTCGCCTCATGGGTTGCCCGCTGCGCTGCAAATACTGCGACACTGAATATGCCTTCTTTGAAGGGAAACGTTGGAGCTTCGACGAAGTTTTTCGTGAAATCGAGAAATTCCCCACAAAACTTGTTGAGGTCACCGGCGGCGAGCCGCTTGCGCAGCCCAACGCCATTCCATTTATGTCTGAGCTCGTCGAGCGCGGCTTCGAGGTCATGCTCGAGACAAGTGGTGCTTTCCCGATCAATGATATTTCACCGCGTGTGAGGATCATCTTGGATATTAAGACGCCGGGTTCGGGCGAAGTTGCCCGTATGAAGTGGGAGAACCTCGAGGCTCTTAAGAACGGCTTCGACGAAGTGAAATTCGTGGTCACCTCGAAGTCAGATTTTGATTTCGCCGTGACCACAGCACGCGAACATCGTCTTTTTGAACGTGTGGTTGTCCTCATCTCACCCTCGTTCAAAGACGTCTCAAATCTCGAGCTGGCCACTTGGGTGCTCGAGTCAGGACTTCCTTTCCGCATGCAGCTTCAGATGCACAAGTACATCTGGTCCCCCGAGCAAAGAGGCGTCTGACATGAGGGCCAGGCTTTCCACCAAATTCCATTTTGAGTCAGCACACTTTATGCCCAACTATCCCGAAGGGCACCCCAATCGTTCGTTTCACGGTCATTCCTTCACGGGAGAAGTCGTGATCGAGTCGGGCGTTGATCCCTCGACAGGAATGGTCATGGAGCACGAAACTCTCGACCGGCGCGTGAAAGAGATCGTGAGCCAGCTCGATCACAGACTTCTCAACGACATTCCGGGCCTTCAGATGCCGACGAGTGAATACATTACAAAATGGATTTTTGAACGCCTGAAGCCTGCTGTGAAGGGCCTCAAAGAAGTCAGCGTGTCGCGCGAAACCGTGGGCATCAAAGTCACTTACTCCGAGGAGATGCAGTGAGCACAAACGTCTACGCCGAGCGTCAGCCTCGTTCTGTGCTTGTTGTGCTTTCGGGCGGGCAGGATTCTGCGACCTGCCTTTATTGGGCGAAGAAGCAGTTTGCAGGCCCTCTTCACGCGATCACTTTTGACTACGGTCAGCGTCACCGGGTTGAGCTCGAATGTGCCACAAATCTCGCACGCGACGCCGGAGCGATTCACTCGATCGTACCAGTGAATTCCTTGTCGGCGCTTTCCTCAAACGCTCTCACGCACGAGGGAGTCTCGACCGCAGGCAACACCGGAATGAATGGACTTCCTTCGACCTTCGTGCCAGGTCGCAACGCGCTCTTTTTGACCTTGGCAGCTGCTTACGCCGTGCCCAAAGGAATTCAGGATCTTGTGATCGGAGCCTGTCAGATGGACGCCGCAGGCTACCCGGACTGTCGCGACGGATTCATAAAAAGCATGCAACATGCTCTGAGTATGGCGATGGAGTCGCCGGTGCATATTCACACGCCGCTCATGTACCTCACGAAAGACCAAACTTTTAGGCTCGCCGAAAAACTGGGCGTGCTCGAGAAAGTTGTGACTGGCACACACACCTGTTACGAGGGCAATCACACGGATCTACACTCCTGGGGATACGGCTGCGGCCAGTGTCCTGCATGCGACTTGCGTCGTAAGGGTTTTGAGGATTTCTCAGCCCGCAAATCTTTGTCATAAAAAATCTATTCGCTTTGCTCATCCTGACGTCTTCGTTCTCCAACTTGCGTGCAAAAAATTTTGAGGAGTTCTCGCTCAACGTGGGGTGCGGCAGCTTCGAATAGGGCTACCGTGGCTGGGATCCTAAGTGTCCTTTTGCTTCCCGAAAAGTCGGGCCTCGATTCTTTGTGGAGCGTTTCGCTCGCCGCGAAGATTTTGATTCGATCCTTCTAAAGCTTTGTAGGTTTTGCTTGATAGGGCGAGGCACGGCCGCTAAATCCCGTCCCATGGCAACCGCTGAAGGACTTAAAATCGATTTCGTCGACGAAACCCACATCAAGACCAGCATCTTGGAAAGCTTTCCTTACGAAGGACCCAAGCAGAATATCGTTTACGAAACCGAAGAGTTCTCGGCGGTGTGTCCTTTCTCCGGACTTCCGGACATCGCCTACGTGCGAGTCGAGTATACGCCTGCCAAGAAGATCGTCGAGCTGAAGTCTCTCAAGTATTATTTCGTGAGTTTCCGTAACGTCGGGATCTACCAAGAGCACGCCACGGCTCGGATATTCGAAGATCTGAAGAAGGCCCTCGCGCCCGCAGCGTTGTCGGTTTCCATGACCTACAACACCCGCGGTGGCATCGACGCGACGAGCACCTGCTCCCTCTAAATCTCTAGGTCTCAGAGCGCAGTTTTTCGACGGCGAGAATTGCGCCGAGCGTGCACGCGTAAACACTTTGCCCAGGAAAACTGGTGTCACCGATTTGGTAAAGGCCAGCCAGGCGCGTTCGCTGCGCGGGGGGTGAGAGCAACGTGTTGTTGCGGTTCATCGGGAGGCCCCCGACGTTTCCTTCGAGACGGCTGGTGTAGCGCTGGAAGGTGCGAGGAGTGCCAAACTCCTGATGCAGAATTTTTGAATCGGGTGACCAAGAATAGAAATGTTTTAAGAGCTGCTTGCCGGCAGCTTCTTTGCGCGTGGCATAGCTGCCTGTCTCCAGGTCTCTCCAGTTTCCAAGACGAGTGTGGGTGCTGAGGGTGGCCACGCGAATTCCAGCAGGAGCGCGATCAAAGTCGCCTCGCTTGGAGAACGAGAGATACGCGTCGTTGCCTTCGGAGCCGCCCAAGTTGGGATCGAGTCGCGAGTGCAAATTGAACGCAGCCTCAGGCCACGCGGAGCCGTCTTCAACAGCAATGTAGGCCGTGTTTGCGCCCCAGAGCGACTCCTTGTGACGGCTCCACTCGTCCCGCGGCGCAAAAGTTCCTTCTGGTGCGATCCGTGCGGTGTTAAAGCGAGGCAAGCTTGAGATCACACTTCGGAAGGGACCCCAAGCGCGTTGGACTGCGTTTCGGTCGAGCGTTTGAATATAAAACCCCTCCGAGTCTTGCCGAATGCTAGTGACAGAGTGTTTTAGGGATACGCTTGCTTTTGGACTTGCGATCACGCGCCTGAGGGCGGCTTCCATGAGACCGCGCATGCCGCCGGGGAGGGTGCCGGCTCCGAGTGGGTAGAATGAAAGCGCGAGCGCGGCCCAAGGTGTAAAAATCTCTTCAGGAGAATCTTGAACGGTGATCAGAAGCGACATTTCGATCCAGCGCCGGAGCTCGGGTGAAACAGGGCGCTTAGAGAGCCAAGTTGCGAAGTCAAAGTCACCCGTCGCAAGAACTGATCTCAGAACCTCGGGCAGGTAAGGCACCAGTCGAATGTTGCGCACGAGGTCGCCGAGGCTTTGAATTGGAAAATGGGGACGTGCTTCGATCAAGGATTTTAAGTGCTGAGCCAAGCGAGCGAGCTGAGCGAGGTCGTGACGAATGAAGCGTTCGTCTGCGGGGAAGGCCCGTACAAGACTCTGCGTCCATTCGTTGAGACTTCGGGTATCGAGAGCAAAAGCGGCTTTGTCTGCGCCGAGCTTGTAGTGCATCGAGGGCATTCGCTCGAAGGGCGCTAGTTCAACCCCCCATGTGGCAAAACGCTTTCCGAGCCAGGCCCCGTCAGCAAGTCCGTCGAGGACCGTCGCGCCCACGTCAAACTGGAGGGCTCCCGCCTTCGAACTGCGTCGAAACCAGGACGCCGACCCCCCCGGAAGACTATGGGCCTCAAAAAGGTGGATCGGGACTTCCGCCGTTAGGAGCTCGAGCGAGGCCCCGAGGCCAGCAGCGCCTGCACCTAGAACAGCGACCGGTAGAGACGAGACTTTCTTCACGTTCTTGTTCTAGGTCTCTTGAGGAGTTTTGGAAACCCACTTGCAAGAAGTCGCGAAGACTTCGATGATTCGCTGATGACCAAAAGCAGCTCTCGTCGCGCCTTGATTTGGTTTCGTGGAGATCTTCGTCTCGATGACAATCCGGCACTGAATTTCGCGAACGATATCGGCTACGAGTTGCTTCCAGTCTACGTGCATGCTCCCCACGAGGAGGGTGAGTGGGCTCCCGGAGGCGCCTCTCGGTGGTGGCTTCATCATTCGCTCGATAGCTTGGCCACTTCAATAGAGTCTTCAGGGGGCAAGCTTCTCGTGCGCAAGTCAGAGTCAACTCTCCACGAGCTTCGCGAATTGATCGAAGTCCACCAGATTTCTGCAGTTTTTTGGAATCGTCGCTATGAACTGAGCTTCCGAGAACGCGATGAGGAGATCAAGAAGTCTTTGACTGCACTCGGCTTGGAAGTCAAAAGCTTCAATTCCCATCTCCTCTGGGAGCCCTGGGAGGTTTCAACTGGAGAATCAAAGCCCTATCAGGTTTTCACGCCGTTCTGGAACAAGGTTTCGTCATTTGATGCTCCGCCCTTAGCTCGGAGTCCTGACAAGAAAGTAAAATGGCTGGCGCCACTCACGGCTTCTTGCGACATGACAGAGCTCAAACTTTTGCCGGAGCTTCCGTGGGCTCGGTCCTTCCCTGATCATTTTCGGCCCGGCGAAGAGGGGGCGCGCGAATCGCTCGACAAATTTGTAGCCGTAGCGGCTGCGAGCTACCAAAGCGCTCGAGATATTCCTGCACAGGCCGGAACCTCGCGCCTGTCTCCCCACCTGCATTTCGGGGAGATCAGTGTGCGGCGCGTATGGCACGAAGTCCAGGAGCTGCTCTCAAAGACTCGCGAGACCAAAGTGCGTGAGAGTTTGAAAACCTACCTCAAAGAAATCGCGTGGCGGGAGTTTGCCTACCACCTGCTCTTCCATTTCCCTCAGACGAGCAACCAGCCTTTGCGCGATGCTTTCCGAAATTTCCCTTGGGAAGAGTCGCCTGAACAGCTTCGTGCCTGGCAACAAGGCCGCACGGGGTATCCCATCGTAGACGCTGGCCTTCGCGAACTCTGGACGACGGGTTATATGCACAACCGGGTGCGCATGATTGTGGCTTCATTTCTTGTTAAGGACTTGCGCATCTCCTGGCTCGAAGGGGCCAAATGGTTCTGGGACACTCTTGTCGATGCCGATCTCGCTAGCAACACCCTCGGATGGCAATGGGCTGGGGGTTGTGGGGCCGATGCGGCTCCGTATTTTAGAGTTTTCAATCCCACGCTCCAGGGCGAAAAATTTGATACCGATGGCGATTACGTGAAACGCTGGATACCCGAATTAAAAAACCTTCCCGATAAATGGATTCACAAACCCTGGGACGCACCTCCTTTGGTGCTTTCTGCGGCGGGTGTGCAGCTCGGCAAAGACTATCCACATCCCATCGTAGATCACAAGCAAGCTCGCGATGCGGCACTTGCGGCGTTCTCGAAAATGAAATCTTACGCTAAGATTTGAGCTGTTCTTCGATCCAAGTGAAGACGTTATCCTCGTCTCCGGGCCTGATGCCCGTGAGCCATTTGCGCTGAGGATAAAGCACTCCGGCGATGCCTTCGTGACAAAATCCAAGACACCCACTTTTAGTGACTGATACGCGTCCTTGCCATTTGGGACCTGTTTTGGAGCGGTTCTTCAGTTTTTTGAAAACGTCGAGGGAGCCAGCGGCAGCGCAGGACTCGCCAGCCTCTCGCTCGTGCGTGCACATAAAAAATTGAGCGACGATTTCTTTATCGCGAGTTTGCATCGAAGGCTCCTCAACCCGTGAAGATTCCAAGCGTCGAGGCGAAGTCAAGCCAACGGTGGTCGAGGTTCACGCGCCTTGCAGGGCCCATGACATCGGCAATAGGCGCTGATGTGATGCGGCCTTCGCGGTAGACAACGGCTTTATACCACTGGCCCGCCATGGCGAGCTTGGCAGCGGTGACACCCATGCCGAGCGTGAGGAAGCGATCCGTGGTTGTTGGTGTGCGGGCGCGCTGCAAATGCCCGAGCACAACATGTCTCGACTCCCAGCCCATCTCGGATTCGATCCAGCGTGCGAGTCTTTCAGCAATGCCGCCGTAACGTTCTTCTTGCGGACTGCCTTTGACTCTATGGGCGACGAGCACCTCTTCGCCACTCGCGTGCGCTCCTTCTGAGACAACAAGCACAAGTCCGCGCTGAGTTTTCTGTTTTTCTTTGAGGAACTCGAGGAGCTTTGGTTTGGAAAAAGGCTTCTCGGGCAGCAGGATCACGTCAGAGAAGGATGCCAGGCCGCCTCCAAGCGCGATCCAACCTGCTGTGCGCCCCATCACCTCGACAAGAATCACGCGCTTGTGGGCATGGGCCGTTGCGCGCAAAGCGTCCACGGCTTCGGCCACCACGGAGCAGGCCGTGTCATAGCCGAAAGTGATCTCCGTTCCGGAGAGGTCGTTGTCGATTGTTTTGGGGACACCTATGAGCGGCACTTTGTCGCGGAATTTGGAAAGGCCTGCAAAAGTGCCGTCGCCGCCCGCAGCGATCAGGCCCTCGACGCCGAGCTTCGCGAACTTTGCGAGGAATTCTTCTTCGCGGCCGTCGGTGCCCATTTTGTTTGAGGTGCCAAGCAGTGTACCCGCCTCACAGTGGATGTTACGGACGCGCTCTTCTGTCACATCAAGGAATTTTTCTGCGAAGATGCCTTCGAAGCCATCAAGAATGCCTACGATTTCGTAGTTTTGTTTCAGAAGGGTAAGGCTGACGGCTTCAATGATTCCATTGAGGCCGGGTGCGTCTCCGCCACCCGTGAGAAGCGCGATACGTTTTTTGGTCATCTCACTATTGTGCCCTGGCCTTAAAGAGATCGGAAGGCCTCAAGGAATCTTTCGACCTGAATCGATGCGTCACCGGTGTAACCCACGCTGATACGCAGGAGTCCCGGTGTGAGAGAAATCTTCCTTTGATCTACCTCGGGGATCTCGCTGGAAGTGCTCACGGCAGGGCAGCTGATGAGCGTGCGCGAGAAGCCCAATGAGACGGCGTAGAGTCCAAATTTATTGTCCTGGAGTGCACGCGCGAGTTTGAGAGCGCGCTCAGGAGTTCCCAGTTCAATAGCCAGCATGCCTCCAAAACCGAAGTCGTCTCCAAAGTAACGTCTTGCGCGCGCGTGATGAGGGTGCGACTCGAGGCCAGGATAGATCACGTGGATGTGTTGCTTTTCAAGGGCTCGCGCGAGTTCAAGGGCGCGCTCTGAGTGCGCCCGCATCCGAATATGGAGATGGTCCAGGCGCAGGTAAAGCTCATGGGCCACACGGGGATCCATCACGGGTCCCGTAAGCATGACGGGACCATGGTTCACATCGATGAGACTCTCGATGAAGTCGCTCGAGGAGCAGATCGCACCGGCAATAAGATCGGAAGAGCCCGAAATGAACTTCGTGCAAGAGTGCACGATGACATCGGCTCCAAAGTCTACGGGCGAGGCCAGAAGCGGCGCGAAGGTGTTGTCGACGATAATCTTGATCTTAGGATGCTTCACTTTGAACTGCTGAAGCGTTTCGAAGGGCGCCACGTTGAGCATCGGATTGCTCATTGTTTCGATATAGACAACGCGCGTACTCGGTTTCACGTGGGCCTCTAGATCTGCGAGAGTGTCGAAATTCACGAAGCTCACTTGAACCCCTCGACGCGGGAAGAGGTTTTGAAGGAGCGCATAGGTGCCACCGTAGACCACGCTGTGGCAGATAATGTGGTCCCCCGCTTCAACACATTTTTCAAGTGCACACGAGATCGCAGCCATCCCGCTCGCAACTCCGAGTGCGGCCTCGGTGCCCTCGAGGGCAGCCATCTTGCGACCGAACATTTGGACCGTGGGGTTCGAATGGCGGCTGTAGAGGTAACATCCCTGGAGTTCGCCGCGGAAAGTGCGCGACATGTCCTCTGGATCGAGGAAAGTTGATGTGGAGGCCACGTCGATTACGGGGACAACGCCGCCCTCTTCGCCGAAGTGTTGGAGATCGCGGATACGCTGGAGTTTCTTAGACATGTCCCAGAGGCTACTTCGGGCGAGCGGTGCCGTCGATAGCCCAGTCCAAGTAGGTCTCTCGTGTTTCCATGAATCCGATGGTGCGCTCGGCCGTCCAGGCGGCACGTATAAATGCGTCGAGGAGGAAACCGGGAATTTGGGCCAAATTGTTGACCTTCAGAACAATTGTTGGCTTGCCGCCGACCCGCGCAAAGACGGGGCGGATCACCCCTTCGCGAATTTTCTGTGCAAGTCCTTCGCGCACGGCGGGCAAAGATTTTAGGAAGAGTTTATCGAGGAGTTTGATATTCAGGACGCTGAAGCCTGTGTCCCAAGCGAAAGACACCGCAAACTCGTGGAAGTATCTCTCGAGATTGTCTTTTTCGAAGGGATTCTTGCCTTCGAAAACATCTTGACCGGCGATAAGACCTACATAAAGGCCATTGCCGATAAGATTAAGCTGAGTGTATCGCAGAAATTTTTGTTTGAAGTCTGAGCGCGCGTTGGGAAGAGCACCCGAGACATTTGAATCCAGCTCGTTCTTACACTGCACGATGCTGCGGTAGATGGTGAAAATCACCATCGAGGCCGCTAGCGCATAATTGAACTTAGGGGCTTGTGACTGGGTGACCTCAGCTTGGTTTTTGGCGCTTTGATGGAAAAGAGCCATGGTGCCAATCGAAGCTGAGAGATTGAGGACCATATTCGAATTGGCTACGAAACTGTCTCGAGTGGAGCGTTGCCTAGAAAGGATGCAGGTCATTTCTTTTTTGTCGTCGAAAAATTTTGCAAGCCGCTGAGTGTGTGAGGGCTCAAGGGCCTCGGCGATGACTTTCTTCGTGCATTCGGGATTCTCTAAACCGCCGCAGGCCTCGGATTGCTTCGCGATCAACGTCTCGGCATCTCGGTGCATCGTTGAGAGCTCAGAGTGAAGAGGCTGGGCGGCGTCATCGAGACTGCTTTTGGTGAGGGCGACGAGCGAAGTGCTGCAAGACTTCTGATCGGCAGCGGCTTGAGCTACGCGCGGCTGGCTTGAGAGCAGACTGCAGATCGCTAAAAAAAGTCTCAGTCTCGAGTCGCGCATAAAAATGACCTCTAGGTGCAATGGAGCAAGGCCGAGGCCAGACGGGAGCCCATTCGGAGAGGTTCTGAGCCTTGGTCCAAGACGGAGTTTCCCAATTTTGCCAGCAAGCGATCGATGTTTAGTCAGTTTTGCTATATTTTTCTTTAGAATTCAATTAGTTGTGCTGGTGTATCGGGGGCGTAACGGGGGTCCCGACGATCCCCAGTTTTACCGCAGGGTCTTACCCATTTTTGTCTGCCAAAAGTCGAGGCCGTTCGAGAGTCTCAAGCCGCGTCGGAGACGCGGCAGGCACCTTTATAAAACAAGTAAAGTCCTATCAGTTGCACGACGTGATAAAGGTCGTTGGAGTTGAACTCAGGACTGGGTGAAATTTTAGCTTGCTGAATGATGGCAGCGACGATCGACACCGCCACCCCTGAAAGAATCCACCGAGACGCGGGATGGCGGATTTTCCCGAGATGCACCACAAAAGCCAGAATAAAGGAGCTCCCATAGTCCATGATTCCTAGAACAAACTCTGTTCTGAGAACGGCGAGGACTAGAAACACGATGGCCTTGAGTAGCAAGAGCCCTTGGATGGTCTTGTAGAGTGCGTGCCGACGAGGCACCCCAAAGCTTAGCAGAGCCAAGCCCAGGGCATAGGCCGTGAGGCTCAGACTCCAAAGTGTGCCGACACGAAACCCGAAGTAAAGGGAAGGGGGAAGAGAATCTTTAAAACCATGATAGAGAGCGCCTTGAATTGCTGCGAGGCCAATCGCGATAAAAACAATCACCCAGAGTCTCATTGTGGTGGCACTTGCAGCGCTTCGGCTGCGAGGCGCAAGCCGCCAAGCAAAGGACCACGAGACAAGCGCCAAAACAACATCTGTCACGAAAGTCCAGAATTCTTGGATCATGGATTCAATTTAGGCCTGCTTTTCGAAGTCAGCAAGCGTTGAACGCGGAGCTTCCACTTCTCGACTTGATTTCCGCCGCGACCCTGAACATGATGTCCCCTCTTTATGACAACAAGCACGCCTTCACAGTCGACCCCTCTGCCTCCCTTCTTTTTTGCCTGGTTCACTAAGAAGCACCCTGGGATCAACTCCCGTTCGGTCGAAGTCGTCTCGGCGCTTTCCAGTGAGGGAGCCACGATTCCCTTCATGGCGCGCTACCGCAAAGAGCAAACCGGCAATCTTGATGAGGTCCAGATCCAAGCCGTGATCGACTCTGTGGATCTCTGGAAAGAAGTCCTCAAAAGGCAGGATCACATCTGCAAGGAAATCGAGAAGCAAGAAAAGCTCACAGAAGAGCTCCAGAAGCGCATCATGTCCTGCTTCGATCTGGATCTGCTTGAGGAAATTTATTTGCCCTTCAAGCTCAAGCGCAAGACGAAAGCGATGATCGCCAAGGAAGCGGGACTCGAGCCCTTGGCTCTCGAAGTCTGGAACGCTTGGAAAGGCGAGGCCCCAGCACCTGCGGGCACTCTCGAAGTTCGTGCGTCCTCGTTCGTGGATGCCGCAAAGAAACTTCCCGACGTGGCGGCGGTCATCCAGGGCGTGAGCGATATTTTGATCGAGAAAATATCGGAAGATCTCGAACTTCGTTCCTACTGCCGTGACGCTCTCTGGAAGGGCGCTTATCTCAAAAGCGCTAAGGGCGCTAAAGCTAAGACACCTAGCAAGTTCGACAAGTACTTCGAATATTCTGA
Organism: Bacteriovorax stolpii; assembly: GCA_945881775.1. Lineage (GTDB taxonomy): Bacteria > Bdellovibrionota > UBA2428 > UBA2428 > UBA2428 > CAMCVE01. The sequence goes on along the minus strand of CAMCVE010000001.1, from coordinate 120,922 downwards.
ACCTTTGCAGAGTTTGATGCGAACCGAAGCCTCTCACCGCTACTTGGCCATGCGCCGGGGTTGGATGGAAGAGGAGCTCAGCCTCAGTCTAGCCGGCGCGCCAGGTACTGAGGAGGCGCTGGACGCCAAGATCCTCGAACACATTCAAAGTCGCGTGGCTCCTAAGACGTCGGCTCTTGAGACCACCCTTCTCCAAAAAGTCGTGCGCCTGGCTTATCGTGGCTACATTCTCACGAGCCTTTCCAACGAGATCCACAAGAACCTCAAAGACTCCTCTGACGCCGAGGCGATCAAGGTCTTTTCGAACAACGTGCGCCAGGTTCTCATGTCGCCGCCGCTTGGCTCCAAGACAGTTATCGCTCTGGACCCAGGAATTCGCACCGGCGTGAAGGTCGCGATTGTCGACGCAACTGGTGGATTCAAAGATCACGGCGTGATGTTCCTTCAAAACGAGACACAGAAGGCGCAGTCATTGGTGATCCTTCTCTCGCTCATCAAAAAATTCAACGCGGCTGTCATTGCAGTGGGCAACGGGACTGCAGGGCGCGAGACCGAAATATTTGTGCGTCAGGCGCTGAAAGGTTCTGAATTTTCGAAAGTCCAAGTCGTGATGGTCAACGAATCGGGAGCGAGTATCTACAGTGCTTCTGAAGTTGCTCGAAAAGAGTTTCCTGATCTCGACGTCACGGTTCGTGGTGCCATTTCTATCGGCCGCCGTTTACAAGATCCTCTCGCCGAACTCGTTAAGATCGACCCTAAGTCCATCGGCGTGGGTCAGTATCAGCATGATGTTTCTCAGCCTGCACTAAAGAAGTCGATCGAAGCTGTCGTGGATTCTTGCGTGAACCAGGTCGGCGTCAATCTCAACACGGCCTCTGAATATCTTCTTGCGCGTGTTTCGGGCATCGGTCCCGCGCTTGCCAAGGGAATCGTCAAATTCCGCGAAGACAAGGGTCTCTTTAAGTCCCGCAAAGACTTGCTCAGTGTTCCCAGGCTCAGTGACAAAATTTTCGAACAGGCGGCGGGCTTTTTGCGGGTGCCGATCTCCACGAACCCACTCGACAACACGGGCGTGCATCCGGAGCGCTACTCGGTGCTCGAAAAATATGCCACACAGCTCGGTGTGGGGCTCAGTGATCTTGTCGGAGTTTCGGGTGTTACAAAGCTCAAGGCCGTGGCCAAACAATTTAAGGAAGAGGTGGGAGAGTTTTCGTTCCAGGACATTGTGCTAGAGCTCGAAAAGCCTGGACGCGATCCCCGGGAGTCTTTCGATGCCGTTGAGTTTCGCGACGATATTATGGAACTGGCCGATATCAAGCCCGATATGGTTTGTCCTGGAATCGTCACGAACGTCACGAACTTTGGAGCCTTTGTTGATATCGGCGTTCATCAGGACGGGCTCGTGCACATTTCTCAACTCTCGGACACCTTTGTGAAGGACCCGAAGGATGTTGTGCAGCCCGGGAGTCGTGTCACCGTAAAAGTTCTCTCGGTGGACCTGAGCAAAAATCAAATTGCGCTGACGATGAAAACCGGAGCTTCTGCGCCACGACAGGCTCCGATGGAGCGCTCGAGCGCTCCAAGCGCCGCGCGTTCACAAGGACCAGGCAGCAAATCCCGTCAAAGCGATGATTTTGCCAATAACCCCTTCGCAAAGCTTGCGGGACTTATCAAAAAGTAAGCAGTTCGGCGGAGCTCTTAGAGATTGGCGAAGAAATTTTTGAAAGTTGCTCCAACCACTTTCAGGTAGTTCTCGCGAGTCACTTTGCCCTTGAGGTCGCCTGAGATCCATTTGTGGCAGAGACCCATTTTGAGCGACACCAAGATCTCGGTGTAGATTTCGGCTTCAGACTGTGTGGTCTTGAATGTCTCTTTGATTTGGAAGATTTTGGCCTGCCGGTACTCGTTCTCGACTTTTTGGATCGCGCGACCCAGGCTCGTGGGGGTCCCTTTGTAGCGGTAGTAGATCTGGATAATTTCTGGGTGCTGCTCGGCGTAGATCAGGGCATTCTCGAGACGAAAGATTTCGTCGTCGCGAAAGAATCCAGGAGTTGCAGGTTTGGGACTTGCGTCGAGTTGCGCGAGAAGCTTTCCGAAATATTCGACTGCAAATCCCGAGAGAACTTCCTTAGATCCGCCGATGTATTTGTAGACCCAGGGCCTGGAAACTTGTGCGGCCCTCGCAAGACGAGAAGGCGAAAGATTCTCGAACCCAAAGCGCACCACGATACTCAAGATGCTTTTGGCGACACGATCTAGTTTCTTTTGTTTGTCTTCGCCGGTCACCTCCACAGTTTAAAGGCACTTTGAGAATAGGAAACCTCGGGACTCCGATTGCGTTGCGGCGCGGCAGTTTCATTTCCACCTTCCATGTTAGTGTTTTGGGCATGAGAAAATTGGCACTCGTTGGGTTGTTAGGATGTTTGCTTGGCTTCGGAGCTTGCGAAAAGAAAGACTCTGCCGCGAGCGCTTCAGGAGGAGAAACAGTGAGCGAACTTGTAAAAGAAGATCTTAAAACGGGCACGGGTGTTGAGGCCGTGAGCGGAAAAACTGTAACAGTGCACTACACGGGCTGGCTGATGGATGGAACCAAATTCGATTCCTCAGTGGATCGCAACGAGCCTTTTGAATTTCAACTCGGAGCCGGTCGCGTGATCAAGGGCTGGGACGATGGTGTGGCGGGAATGAAGGTCGGCGGCAAGAGAAAGCTTACAATTCCTTCGGCGCTTGGGTACGGCGCACGCGGCGCTGGCGGTGTGATCCCGCCGAACGCGACCTTGGTTTTTGAAGTCGAACTTTTAAAAGTGAACTGAAAGTTCACAACTGAGCGAACACGGCCTGGTTTGTCCGGGCTCCCTGGGGAGGGAATATGAAACAATCTACGATGTGTCTAGTGGGTCTGGGTCTCGTGTGCGCGCAAGCGACGGCCGCATCTCCAGCGCGGCTTCCTGCTCTCGCCGAAACTGCAACCCTCGAAAAACTAGAAATTCCCGCCATCAGAAGCGATAAGAGAAGTGGTCTCTCGTATGTGGAGCTGAAGCCTGAGCATGCCAGCGCTCTCGTAAACTACATGCATTCCAAGAACCGCTGCGGAGGTTTTCAGGTCTTGCCTGAGCCGATTCTCTCGCAAGAGGCTTTTGTAGCAGAGCTCAAGCCGCTGAACGATGCCGAGGCAACACGTGCCGTGATGGCCACACGAATCTTGCGCTTTTCAGCCGAGCCAATCGCGGTCCGTCCCGAGCTCCGTGCGGCCTTTGATCAAGTCAGTGGAGACAACCAGAAACGCTGGGTGGATTACCTTTCCTCATTTGAAACTCGCTATCACAATAATGCAGATCCCAATATTCACGTCCGCGCGGTTCAAGCCAAACTCGAAGAGCTAGCTAAGACCTCGAAGCTTCCGATTTCAATCGAGCTCATCTCGCACACACGCACCTCCCAAAAATCAATTCGCGCGCGAATTCTAGGATCGAAGCGCCCGACTGAGTTCGTTGTGCTTGGCGGGCATTTGGACTCAACCGTCGGATGGTTCTCTCGTGGTCGCGCTCCCGGAGCCGACGACAACGCCTCGGGATCAGCCAACATTATCGAGTCCTTCCGCATTCTCTCACAGATGGCCCAACCCGAGCGCACGATTGAGTTCTACTGGTATGCTGCCGAAGAGGTGGGGCTTGTGGGATCTGCCGAGATCGCTCGCCTTGCCAAAGAAGCACGCAAAGACGTGATCGGAGCACTTCAGCTCGACATGACTCTCTTTCCCGGAAACGGTCCGTTCACTCTCGCTTCGATGGAAGATTTTACGAGTCCCTGGCTGCGCCAGATATTGGTTGAAATCAATACGACCTACGCGCTGGGTGCGCAGATTCTTGCCGACAAATGCGGCTATGGATGTAGCGACCATGCTTCATGGTATCAGCAAGGCTATCCCACCTTGATGCCGTTCGAGGCGAGCTTCGACAAGATGAATCGTGAAATCCACACTGTTCGAGACGTGGTATCAAGCGCAAGCAACTTCGAGCACTCGGCGCTCTTTACAAAAATCGCACTCGCTTTTACTTGGGAGCTAGCAAACTCCGACGTCCGCGAACCTCAGCCCTGATCACCGAGCCAAAACAGAATCGGCCTTCATAAAGGCGCCTCTCACATCGAGGGGCGCCTTTATGTTTTGGAGGTTTGCGTAAAGAGTGGCGAGATTGGCTCCGAGCAGGGCAAATTCTGGATGCAGAGGAACTTCATTCTTAAGAAAATACGAAAAAATCTCGTCAAATGACTTTTGAAACTTCGAAACTGAAAAAATGACAGGCGAGGTCCGCCCTTCACCAAAATGCGAAAACAGAAGCTGGCGGATCTCTTGACGTTCCTCAGGGGACATCGAAGAGCGGATCATGCCGAGGCCCTCGAGTCCTTTGTCGAAGACATCGGGCTTGTCATCGTAAAATCCTTGGTAGAGTTCGCGAATTGAATTTAAGAACGCAGCTGAAAACTTGTAGCGAAGCGTTGAGGGTCGCCACAGCAGGGTCTCACCCTGGGCCGAGAAGTGGTTGGCTCTCAGATCCAGGTGCACGGAGGCGTCTTGACGAAAGAGTTGTGCAAAATAGATCTCGAGAACCTTTTCACCGTGAAGAGCCAGTAGTGGCATACTCGGGTTGAGTCCCTCTTCGCTAGGGACAACAACAACTCCCTCAGGCAGGTCTGATTCACTGAGTTGAGTCAGGTCTTGTTTGTACGATTCGCCGCCGATGGCTGTCGTGGCGACCTTGCTCCCCATCTTAATGAGTTCGGTGAAGGGCACAAGCTTCGCAGCTTTTTGGGGTAGGAGCTTGAGGATGTCTTTTTGGGTCTGGCTAAGCTTAAACATTCTGAGCTCTAGAGCTTTTCTCTGATGAGGTAAGCCCCGAAGGCTTTCATCACCCAGAGGTGCACAAGAGCCTGGGTGTATTTGTAAAAGAACCACGGAAGTCTTGGCCTGTAGTCATGAATTGCGATGATCTTGTAGAGTCCTTGGTAGATGTCACGAAATTCGAGCCTGGCCCTCGCGCTCGGGCGAGCCAGCACGCCGCCGCGAATATAAAAAAGCTGCCGCTCAAAGGTGCTTCTCTCCAGAGAGCGCTCCATGATGAGTAGCGGCGTGCCAAAAAATCTCAAAGAAAGAGTGTAAATCTCACCACTCACTCCTAGCTGAACGAGTGGGCTGAGCGCTTTGCCGAGCCAAAGGAAATAAGATCTTGCTACTTTCGCGACATCCGAGCGAAACAGAGTTGTTATTCTTTGGACGGAGCGGACATTGGAATCCTGCTGGGCTCCCGTGTAGCTAAAGGCGTTGGGCTTTTGTCCTAGGGGGGTCTCTTTCAGGGATCTTTCCAGGGCAGCGTCGAAGCTCATCGGTTTGATAAAGTCCAGAGCAGGAGCTTTTTGCACAAGAGGAATCATGTGGGTTTTGAGGCTGTCGACAAGTGGATAAACAAGATCCTTGGGAGCGCCGGTGATGAGGCACACCCAAAGCTTTGAGAGGCTTGGGGAGACGAATGGCACATGAAAAAAGAAGTGGTTCTTATTGAGGATGCGCGAAAGGTGCCGCATCATTTCCTCATACGAAAGTGCGTCCGGTCCACAAAGGTCGAGAGTCTCTTGTTCTGAACCCGTGAAGTTCTCGATGCGATGTTTGATGATCTCAACCACATCCCAGATCGACACAGGGTAGGAGAGTGTCGAAGTCCAATAGGGGCAAACCATCATCGGAAGCCTCTGAACCAGGCGCAGCATCATTTCAAACGACGAGCCACCCGGGCCGATAATGAGACCCGCGCGTAGACAAGAGATGGGGATACCTGAGGCCTTGAGGATGTTCTCGACTTCAAGGCGACTTTGAAGATGTTCACTTAGAAGCGCATCAGGAGGAATGATGCCGCTGAGATAAATGATTTTCTGAACTTTCGAGGCCACGCAGGCACGCGAAAAGTTGTCAGCAAGAATCATGTCAAAGTCGCGGAAGCTCCCCTGCGTGAGGCGCGCTGAGGGCAACATCGAATGGATGAGATAAATCGCTACATCTGCTCCACTCAGGGCCTTTTCAATGTCCAGTTGACTGAAGAGATCACATTGAAGCCATTCGACATTATCTTTTGAGGGACGAGCGCGCCGCGAGAGGGCCTTGATCTCGTGCCGAGCTGCGAGTGCCGAGATCAGATGTGAACCCACAAAGCCCGAAGCACCGGCGATCACGATTTTCATATGAGAATTCTAGTTCATCCCGAGCTTCGTGGAAAGCTCTTCGAAAGGACGAAAGCTCACGTCGAGTCTTTCGCAGGACCCGGCGCCACAGAATCGAAAATTCTCGGCTCCAGGAACAAGGGATAGGAAGTTGCCTTCGAAGATGTCGACTTTCGCACTCTTAAGCGGCCAGCGTTCATGACGGAGAGCGCCTCGGAACACGCGGCCGGCGCGAACATTTAGAAGCGCGTAGCGCTCTGTTGCCCATATCGCAAACGGGTCTTCTTGCGGGGAGGAGTCGTCGACGAGTGTGTGCATCTGTATCTTTGTTCGAATGTCTGCGCGCTGATGTTCCATCGCGAAGTGGTTCTCGTGGGCTTGAACCCGGAACTTTGCGTTGGCATAAGGAAGTCCAAATCCCTTTTGCGCAATCCAGGTGGCGACCGGGTTGTTGCTCTCGAGCGTAAAAAAGTAAACGCCCGGCTTCGAAGCGTAGCGCACATAAGTTCGCAGGTTGAGTTCCCACAGGCTTCCGATCCCAGGAAACGGAGGGAGGTAGGGAAAACGAACTCGGGTCATTCGAAACGGAACCACCGAAAGCACGGCTTCATTCTCCCAGAGATCTAGTTCCAGTTCTGGCGGCAGTGCAGCCCGAACGACCTCTGCGGCTCCGCGGAAATGCAGAAAGTGAATCTTCTCCCAGCGCTGTCGTGTGATCCACGAGCCATTGGTCACGGAGCAATCCCCGCGCGCCCTGACTGGAGTGCGTAAACGAGGAACAGTTTCAGGGTCCATGTCAGAGTTCTCGGCCAGTTGCTTTGGATGAGGCGCCTAATCGCCTCTTGGTCTTTGCCGCCGGCGAGGCGATTGTGGAGTGGCACTGAAATCAGAAAGGTGAGTGTCCAGGTCAGGAGTGTCAGTGCGCCAAGAGCGAGCGAAGCCCCAGAGGCCGATATCCACACGAGACTCGTTGCGCTGAGGAGTTCCACAAGCATCGGCACGAGGACAAGGAGGGTGGTTCGGCGGCTGTGCTGCGCATGGAATTCACAAAAACTTTCTGAATCGATCGCATTAAAGGACGGGTAGTGCACGAGTTGCACGTACCAGATAATGGCGGTCATCCAAATTGAAGCGAAGAGATGAAGCTGAAGTAGCTCGCCGCTCATCGCGTGTTCCTCAAACCCACCAGCACTGCAGTCTCGCGAAGAGCGTCTTTCACTCGAGCCAGGCTAAAGTCGTGATGGCGAGCTGCAAGCACGAGGATTGCGATGAAAGAGGGCCACCAGATAAGATCATTTGTAAGAAGGATCCAGCCGAACTTTGCTGGGAGAAGGTCTCGCAATACGGCATCCAGGAACCCAATCGGACCAAGAACTTTACCAAGAAATCCTACGAGGATGATGGGCCAATGTCGAAGAGGATCGAGTGCGGCGATTGCGTATCCGAGCCCGTAGACGGCGACGATCATGCCGATGCAGGGCCAGAGAGCTTCAGGATAGGGCGCATCAGGACCAAGGCCAGCCCACTGGAAATAGTGACGAGGCCAGATGAGTGTGTAGAGGCCAAACACAGCGTTGTACGCAGCTGCAGCGAGAAGCCAACGTTTCAGGGAGGGGGGAAAGTTTTTAGAAGTGCGCATGGAAAGGCCTCCCATCGTGGTCGACGAGGGAGGCCTTAGGCAAAGCTTTTCTTAAATTTCTAAAACGTGGACTTAGAAACCAACAGTCAGCGTGAGGGGCAGGTGGTCCGAGTAGCCCGCCGTTTGTTTGGTATCGAAGCGGTACGGAACGTAAGTTTTCTCGATCGTTCCGTCGCGGCGACGGTATTCGTTCACGCGGAGGGCGAAGTCAGGAGCGTGGACATCAAGAGTCATCCAGTCGAGCTTCATGCCACGTTCAGAAAACGAGTTCTTAAGGACGTAGACTCGGTCCAGGAAGCTCCAATGTCCTTTGTACCAGTGGGTGCCGGGAACTTGAGTTTTGACATTGTCGTTCGCCAGACGCTCTTCAACGCCATCGACAAAGTTTTTGTTAAGAACGTCGCCAATGGGACCGTCGAGCTCGGGCTTGAGGCAGTTGAAGTCGCCCATCGCGAGCACCGCTTCGCCGCGCGCATCAGCAGCGAGGGCGGCTTTAGCAAGGGTCTTTGCAGCTGCGAGGCGGTTCTCCGTGGGGTTGCCTTGCGAGGGCCAGTGGTTAGCGAAAACAGTGAGTTTCTTCGAGCCGACTTGGAAAGTGGCTTCGAGGATATCGCGGGTGGGGTGAGCAGGTTTGCCGTCGCGCTCGGGGAGTTCAACGAAGTGGCTTTGAGTAGCAACAAGGGGGATCTTTGAGAGAATCGCGTTGTCGATTCCGCGGCTATCGGGACCTTCGATCAAAACGATCTCTTTGTAACCTTTGTTACGAAGACCGCTTCGTTGAAGCTCCTGAAGGGCGGCGAAGTTCTCGACTTCGGAGAAGATGATGATGTCGGGGCCTTGGCCCTCAAACGAGCTCGTGATCATGGAAGCGATGTTTGTGATCTTGGTCTGAAGAGTCTTCGGGCTCCAGTCAAGTTCCATGCATTCGCGCTTGTAGAAGGGGTTGGAGATCTTGGCACAGGCCGCTTTGACGGCGGGGTCGGATTTCTTTTGGCTTAGAGGAAGGTAAGCCCAGTCGTCTTTGTTCTTGTCGTGGACGGTGTCGAAGAGGTTCTCAACGTTGTAGGCCATCACTTTGACTTTGCGAGCCTGCGAGTCGACCTCACTTGCGTGAGACCCCAAAGCGACAGTAGCGACAGCGAAAAACCCAAGATGTTTGAAGAAATTGAGAGAGCGATGAATCATGATAAGAGACCCCTTCTTCGAACGCGTAAGCTGTTGCCACACTCATAAATATTTCTTTAGTAATCAATAAAAAAAACAAAAGTATCGCAGGGCTGGGTCAAGCGTCGATTTACACTTAAAAATTATATATTTAAATGAATTTAGAGGCCCTTTTGCGGCCTCTCTGTTAAGAAGAATTTAGGATGCGCCTCAACAAATATCTCGCCAGTCTCGGGCTTTGCTCTCGTCGGGAAGCGGACCGGTGGATCGAATCGGGCAGAATTTTGTTGAACGGAAACGTCGCCAAACTGGGTGATGTTTTTAAGGAGGGGGACCTCCTTCTTGTAGATGGCAAAGAAACTCAGGTGGCCACGCCTCCAAAGCGCATCCTCATTGCCTACAACAAGCCTGAGGGAGTGGAATCCACTCAAGACGCTCGCAATCCCCGCAACATCGACGCGCATCTCAAATTCAGCGGCGGTCGTGTGTTTCTCATCGGCCGCCTCGACATTGGCTCTGAGGGGCTCCTGCTGCTCACCAACGACGGCGATTTGGTGAATCCTATTCTTAGAAGCCAATTCAACCACGAAAAAGAATATATCGTGGTCTATGACAAGTCCGTCTCGGACTCCCAGATTCACGACCTCTCGATGGGTGTTGATATTGGTGACGATCGCGGGCTCACCAAGCCTTGCCGTGTCGAGCGACTCGGCGGCAATCGCGTGAAGATCATTCTCACAGAAGGTCGCAACAGACAGATTCGCCGTATGGCAGAGGCCGTGGGACTTAGGGTGGTACGCTTGAAGCGCATTCGCGTGATGAACGTGGAGCTTGGCGATCTTGCGCGGGGTCAGTGGCGCTATTTGACGCCCGAGGAAGAAACAAAGCTCCTCTCTCAACTCGACATCAAGGCGGGAAACACTCCGCGGACGCCTCACAAAAAAAGCGCGCCTCCCGAAGTGGAAGACGCGCTTTCGTTTTTGGATTCAGAAGACTAATCAGAGATCAGTGCGTCGCGTGGCCGTCGGGGCCGTGCGCATGTCCGTGGCTGAGTTCGTCGTCGGTCGCCTGACGAACCGACAGCACTTCCACGTCGAAGTTTAGGGTGACGCCTGCGAGCGGGTGGTTGCCATCGAGAGCGATCTCATCGCCTTCGACTGTTTCGACGGTGAACGGAAGAGGCTGGCCGTTTCCGACGTCCGCAGCGAACTGCATGCCGACTTCGATCTCGGTGCCCTCAGGGAAAGCGTTGCGGCCCACTTTGATCTTGAGGTTGGGGTTGATCTCGCCGTAGCCTTCTTCGGGCTTCACAAGAACTTTGCGTTTGTCGCCGACCTTGAGGCCTTCGAGTTGATCTTCGAGGCCAGGGACGATGTTGCTCGCACCGTGGAGGTAGAAAAAGGGATCATTGCGATCGGCCTGGTCGAGTTGCTCGCCGGCGTTGTTCGTGAGGATGTAGCTGATGCCTACGACACTGTCTTTTTGGATCGTCACAGAAAGGTCTCCTTATTGATAGGGACACCCTATAAGCGATAAGCCTTCAATCAAGTCCGAAGAGTGATTTTTGTTTGTCTGAGGGCTTCTCGGGGTTTACTAGGGCATCCATGAGACCCATGAACGCTCAAACCTCGATGATTTGTGCCCTTTTATTGATTGGGTTGGGTGTGAATCTCAAAGCGGAGGCGGCGGCTTTGAATTACAATTTTGAAGACTTTCTTGTGGGAACGGCTGAAAATCCAAAGGGTCCCACAGGGGCTACGGTTTTTGTATTTCCGCGGGGAGCTCTCGCGGCGATTGATGTGCGGGGTGGGGCTGCGGCTGTTCGCGAACAATCTTCGATCGAAGAGGGCAACTCCTGGGGTTCTATCGATGCGGTCGTGCTGGCCGGAGGTTCCACTTATGGCCTCGACGCCGCCTCGGGCGTGATGCGCGAAATTCTTAAACAAAGAGCTAACAAGGTCGACTTCGATAGTATCCCTTCTGTTCCGGCGGCTATTGTTTATGACTTCTCAGGGCGCAGCAATGCGCTCTTCCCCGACGCAGATCTCGGCGCCGAAGCTTTTCGCAACGCCATTAAGAACTCCGTAAAAATCGGCGCCTTTGGTGGCGGTGCCAATGTGACCGTCGGCAAGTTCTTTGGTCGCGAATACGGCGAGAAATCCGGCCAGGGCGCGGCTTTCTACGAATCTGAAGGCGTGAAGATTTTTGCACTCAGTGTGGTGAACGCTGTGGGCAACGTCATGAACGATGACGGCACGGTGCTCGCTGGCTCCAAAGACCCCAAGACCGGAGTGCGACTCTCGATCCCTCAAACACTTCTCAAAAAGCCTGGCGCCTCGTTTGGCGATGTGACACTAGGAAACACCACGATCTCGATTCTCATCACCAACGCCAAACTCGACCGTGGCGATTTGAAGCGCCTTGCGATCATGGTTCACACCGGCATGGCGCGCTCGATTGAGCCCTTCCACACGGCGAGCGACGGCGACACGCTTTTTGTGGTGAGCACTTATGCTAAGGGTTCGACGGCTCCTGATAAAGAGGTGAGTGTCACGCGAATTGGAACCTTGGCCGGCGCCGTGATGCAGGATGCTGTTCGTCGGGCTGTGAAGCCCGAATAGCTTTTGTCGCGCTAGACCAAAGTCTATTCGGTGATGTGGCCTTGGAAAATGCTCTGATAGAACTTGGTCTGACTGATGCCCTTCATGCGCGACAGCACGTATTGCCAGATAGATTGTTCATCCATGATGGCATCCGCGAGTCCGGGATCATTTTTCTCATAGACCGGAAGTAGTGTGGGCTTGTTTTTGGCGTCGGGAACAACCTTGAAGTAAAGCATCTTGCCAGCGCTGTCGCCCTTCCATTTTTGGTACTCGGCGAACTCAGGCTTGCTCAGAAGTCGCTTGATTTCTACTTCTGGCATGACGAAGAAGTCTCCGATGCTGTTGGTTGAGATGAAGGCATCGCTCAGAGTATCTCTGGCATTAGGAAAGAGTTCGCCAGTAGCTTTTTTGATTTCGACTTCGTTCGAGCCAATTACTCCGAAGATGGGATGGACTTTGCCCGACTCGTCTTTCCCACAACCAGGAATTGCCTTCTTGCCAAGGAAGCTCTGACCGCTTTTTGTAGGAAGATCAGCCCTAGCGGCAGTCGAGATAAGGAAGATTGCTAGGAAACTAAGTTGCTGTTTCATGGATAGCGTCCTCCCGTTTCTCATTCATGTACCGTTCCTGCTCCATCATCTCCTACGAATTTCATAGGAGAGGTTTTGCTTTGACGCGAGAAGCCCATAGTGCGCATTGCGAGATAAGCGGTCTTTTGCGTGAGGCAGTTAGCGCGGAGCTCTTTAGGTTCTTTGATCGCTGCTTGCTGCGGTCTCAAATTGGCAAATTTCGCGCTCTGCCAACCTTCATATATTCTATCCGTGGCCATTTGCAGGCTGACACTGCATTTGTCTTTCAGTGACCCGAAGAAAGTTCCCGCGATTGGCTTCATACTGAAGGGCTCGGGTTCGAGTGTTCCATGCGAACACCAAGTTTCTTCGCCCTGTCCGCTTCCCATAAGAATGTTATGAACGTCGCGTTCTTGTGAAGAAACTTGGGTTACGAATTTAACAAATGTGTCGAGATTTGCGGTGTTGGCTGTGCCGTTCACACTTTGAATCGCAGGGCAGCCCTTGCTGTCGAGGGCGAGATCTCCATGCTGAGACAATTCTTCATAGAGGGCTTGCGTGTAGATGTCTGAGAATTTTTTGAGCTCACCCGTTTTGTCGAGCACAGCGATGTCGGCACTGGAGGGGCAAAATCCTTTTTGCTGCATGAGTTGGCGGAGTCGACCCATCATCGCCTCAGCCACATCAGGAAGTGCGCCACGGTTGGTTTTTTTGGCGGCAAGGCGAGTCGCGATGAGGCTTTCAGCGATGCCTGAAATATCGACGGTTGAGGATTTGCCATCTTTCACGATATCTACGGCTTTCTCCTTGTCGATATTTTGTGATGTCGCGGAACCAACTCCTTCTGCTGCATTGCACATGGGGTCGTAAAGTGTGCAGGTCTTACCGGACTCGTTGAGTACGCTCGATCCGGCATCCGCAATCCTGGATTCAGCGCCGGGATTCTTGGCAACAACTTTCATCGAGTTATCGATTGTTGATTTTGCTTCTAATCCGACACGGTAGCGCGTGATGAAAGCCGTAGTGAGTCCTTGAATGAGTGGGTCGCGACTGGCCACCTCACACACGGTGCCGTAGCCGCTTCCAGCGCCGCCGCCTGAGATGGCACCCGTGCCTCCTCCAGATCCGGCAGAGTTGTGCGCGGCAGGCGATCCTCCACTCGCTCCAAAAGCGTTGAGGGTTCCTGGGCCGTTGCCACCCGCTGCGGCAGGGTCTTGCTTCACCACAACGGGTGTGAAGTTGTCGGCGACAGTGTTTTGTTTCACGTAATCATTTACGAACTGATCGATCTTAGTCTTGTCGGTGATACCGAGGTTGGCCGCCTCAATGCGCGCTAAGTTTGCGAGACCTGATTTGGCCGAAGCCACCTCAGTTGCATTGGGCTTCGGTGTGGGTGTTGTTGGCTGGGTCGCGCTTGGGGTCTTAACGCTGTCTGTGGAGCCGGAGTTGCTCGGTGTGACTGGCGAAGGTGTCGGCGTGTTGCTTGCGACTTCGGTTCCTCTCGACGACGAAGATGGAGTCGTGCCACCGGGACTTGTCGAGGGGCGTTTTTGTTTCATCTCGGTCGTGAGCGAGTCGAGGCGACTCTTGATGCTGGCTTCGTGTGCGCTCGCCTTGGCGTCGGTTGTGGTTCCACCGGTGGGCGCTTGAGTCGTGTCGCTCGGAGCTGCACCCTCGACTTTAGCCTGGGGGCGATAGCCCGTGAAGTTGCGCGTGCCGCTGCTGGAATCATCGGCCTGAGGTGCTGTTAAACGATCAACGTCGCCAGGCTTGAGCCAGCTGTTAGACGCCATCTTAGTGCCGGTGTTGGAAAGCTTGTCTTCATTAATATATTGCTCGGAGAACGAAGGTGCGTCAGTGAGATCGAGTCCCCTGAAGACCTCCTCGGTTGCAGTGCGACTTGTGTCGCCGCTTTGCGAGTCGCTAGCGGCGACCATGTCGGGAGCTGCAATAGGTTCGCCCGAGGCGAGCGAATCTGTGACGGCTCCGTGCACGGACCCAAGCAGCGCACCGGCGTCTCCACCGACATGCGAAGCAATCTCTCCGAGGGAATCATTGAACTGAGAAACGATCTGCTGGCGCTCTTGGTCAGAGCCCGCTTTGCCGAAGTTGTCGGCACTCGCCTGGACTGCGGCGAGAAGTTTGGGATCAATCTCAGACTGCCCCTCGAGGCTTTGTCCTTTCGCGAGAAGGTCCAGAAGCTTCTGCATATCCGCTTCGCTCAGCGCGAGCTTTTTGCCTTGTTTGGCCCATTGCGCTTGCAGGGCTCCAAGCATGGTGCGGAATTGCTGAGTCTTACCGGGTGAAGCGATACCAAAGGAGCTCGCGACTTCGTCGCTTGCAAGTTCCTCAGGGTTTGCGACAAATCCCAGTGACATCAGTTGCGAAGGGGGAAGCCTGCGAAGGCTCTGAGCAAAGCTCATGTTCATTCCACGGCTTAGGGCGATTTTCTCGTAGTCTAGAGATGAGACTCGAGCTTGCTGTTCAAAAAGTTCACGGAACTGGCTGGGGTTGAAGGCTGGGGGGGCGTCAATCGAGAATTCGCCTTGCGAAGCGGCCGCAAAGGCTCGGTCCAGGAGTCCGGCGGCTCGCGCGTTTAAGCCGGCGGATCCGACAAGTCCGAGGACAGCGAGCTGTCCAAAGAGAAGACGCTTTCTCAAAATTAAGAAGTCCTTCAACATAAATCCCCCAAAGTCGCTCCACTTTCTCTAAGCTTTCGGCCTCTTAACGAGACCCGCTCCGAGACCGCAGTCAGACCTTGTTCCCTGCTCTAAAGGTAGCACGGACCGTTCCAATCGGAGCGTCTTAACGCAATCTTCAAGAAGCGCTCTTCAGCAGCCCCTCGATGCCAAGGCGGATGAGCATCACGGCAATCGCCGCAAGAAGCAGCGAAAAGATCTTGGCGAGCGCCTGACTGAGGCCATCGCCGAGAACTCGAAGAATCAAGTTGGAGTTGCGGAAGGCGAGCCACACGAGGCTGAGGTTTGCAAAGAGAGAGAAGAGCGTCGTGGCGAGTCCGTACTCCCGCGTGGAGAGCAGGAGCGTTGCCAGTGCGGCCGGACCCATCACAAGAGGAATGCCGATGGGAACGATGCCCAAGGTGGATCCTTGCCCTGCTTCGACCTGGTGACCGGTCTCGCTCATAAGATCGCGAATCGAAAACACGAGAAGCAGGAGTCCGCCCGCGATTCTAAAATCAGACTCCGTGATCCCCAGAAAAGCGAAGATGGCCTGACCTGCGAGGATAAACGCCACTCCCACTCCGAGAGCCGTCCAGGTAGATTTGGTGATGAGTGAGCGGCGCACCTCGTTCTCCATACTGCGCGTGAGCGCGATGAAAATCGGCACGGCGCCTAGAAGATCGATCGCCACGAATAACGATAGGAAAGACTTGAGGAAATCTGCGATCACATTTTCTAAGATACCAGGATTTCAGGAAAATTTGCCAAAATAGCTTGAAGCCATTACAACCCGGCTCATGTCCGGGGCAAACACTCTACTCAGGCTTTGGGGCTGGCTCTTGCCGGCGACGCTTATGGCCTCGGGTCTTGAGGGCTCCGACACCCGAGCTCGGCAGAACCTGCTGTTTGGTTGGAATGCGGTTCCTCGGCTTCTTCAGAGTTGTCTGCGCTCCTCAGACTGCACAGGGTCCGATCGAAGGCTTCTTGAGAATGTGCTCGGGCTTTTCCATGTGCAGATCGACAAGAGCCCACCTTTTATTTTCCATTCCGACAGCGCATCGGAGTTTTGTCAGCGCAGCCGTGATGTCTATGGGACTGAGAGAATTTGGTCTGCTCCCGTGCACGTCTGTGAGCCTCGACTGTATGACTCAGTTTCGGGAGATCCGCTTTGGAGTTCTGATGTGGCGCTTTTGGAAATGACCGAAACCGCTTTGCTCAAAGCCACACCCCTCGACGAAGGGACCCTCTCAGATCTGAGCACGCGCTTGGTGGAGCTCAATAGTCTCCAACTCTACGACCGTCGCTTGCCGCTTGAAGGTCTCGAGGGACTTCGACTTCTGTCGCTCGAGAATCCCGACACTCTTGCTATGGATCAAGGGCAAGTGCTGACAGCACACGCCGGGTTTGACCTCTACACCTCGGCGTGGGCAGCAAAGCCGTGCGAGGGTTTGGGTGGTGAAACTCGGCAAGTAGCGCTCAAGCGACCCTCCTGGGGCGCGACCGATGTCGTAGGGACTGGTGACCGCGGACACATTTCAGGCTCTCACGAAGCCTTAGTGGATTGCCTTATCGGAGGCGAGATTCGGGTTTACCGCGGACGTTATGATTGGAGTCTTAGGTTTAAGCTCATGCACCCGCTTGTTTTTGAGGAGCTCGAGCTGGTTTCAGATTTCAAAGACCTTGGCCTCGTAGGTCCAGCTTCGTGAGTGAGTCTCGAATTTGAGTTTGTGCACATCGCAGTTAGAAATCCAGAAATCCTCTGAAGGTGCGTTTTTGCAAAGTTGAATCAGTCGTTTGAGCACCGCCCCGTGGGTCGACAGTGCGACCACGCGCGGGCGCGGACTCCGAGCTCCAAATTCTTCAAGACAGTCTTGCACACGCTTAATGAACTGGCGTTTTGTTTCGCCACCGGGAAAGGAGAAATCCATGTTTTCTTGTGTCATCGACATCCATCTCTGCCAGGCTTCGTCACCAAGGGAAGCCACAACTTCGTCTTTCGTGAGTCCTTCGACATGGCCGAAGTGAGCTTCGCGCAAACGCCTGTCCGTGAGAAGAGGAAGTCCGTGATGTCGGGCTATGATCTCTGCCGTTCGAGCGGCTCGTCGCAAATCCGACGAGAGAATCATTTCGAGCGGAAGCTCCTTCAAAAGGGGCGCAAGAGCCTCGGCTTGGCGTTCGCCTTCGGCGTTGAGGGGAATATCTGTGTGTCCTTGAAAGCGCTTCACGATGTTCCAGTCGGTTTGTCCATGACGGAAGGCGTAGATCACGAGCGGCTCGGTCATGGACGTGTCTCCACTCGTACCAGATACTCACCTTTCACGCGGGCTACCATTTTGTTAGCGGCGTCTAGAATTGAGGTTTCTAGTTTCAAGCGTGCACGACCCTTTTGTTGAAGTTGCAGGGAGAATGCGTCTTGCCCTTCATAAGGCAAGCGAGCTTCAAGTCGCACGTCGCCCGTCCCGGGTGAGAGGTACTCAATGTGTCCGTCTGTGATCACGATATTGTTTGAGGAGAGACCGCGTCGCGCGAGCAGTCCCATAAGCGCCGTATAGCAACTGAGGGCACCCGCGGCGTAGAGACTTCCGCCAAACTGGGTGCCGAGGTGGTTGGTGTTGGGGGCGAGAGGAAGTCTGCAATCCGCGCCGGCCTCGTTTACGGCGAGCACCGCAAATCCCATGAGCTTTGCGATCGGAATATCAGCGAGAATCTTGGATTCGAGTTGTTGAGTGAGGGAATCTCGCGTGTCCATGCTGTGGGAGAGATTATCAGAGCTGGTCGTTGTCCGCCAAATCGCTTAAAAAGAGTCTCGATGGTGAACTCTGTCCTGGATAGATTGATGCCGGCGCCCTTGTGCCTAGCCCCGATGGTGGGACTGACGCACTTTGCTGTTCGGAGCGCTATCCAGGAGTATTTGCCCGAAGGAGTGACGACTCTTTGGCCCACAGAAATGCTCAACAGCCGCAGAGTACCTCGCGAAGAAATGAACGATCGTCCTGAGACCTTCATGCTCGACGCTCGACACGGACTTTGCCCCCAGCTGCTCGGCAACGAAGAGCTTCCAATTCGCGATTCAATTGCCAAACTCGAATCTTGGGGTGCGTGCGCGATCGACATCAACATGGGGTGCCCAGTGCAGAAGGCGCTCAGTCACAATTACGGGGTCGCGCTCATGGGTGACATCGACTACGCCGCGCGCGTGACGGAGTTCGCCGTTCGCCACGCGAAGGTGCCAGTCTCTGTGAAGATGCGGGCGGGGCTCCAGAAAGACGAAGAGTTTCTCGTGCGTTTTGTGAAGGCGATCGAGGATGCGGGCGCTTCGTGGATCACGTTGCATCCTCGCAGCGCCGAACAAAAACGCCGTGGCCGTGCCGATCACTCTCAGGTGCGTCGCGTAGTCTCGGAGCTTCGCATCCCAGTGATTGCCAATGGAGATGTGCAAACAGCCCAAGATGCCTTCGATCTTATGGGCCAAACAGCCTGTGCGCGGGTCATGGTGGGGCGGGCTTTTGTTGCGCGCCCCTGGATTCTTCGTGAGCTCAGGCGGGATCCCATGACCGGGCAGCTCAGTCTCGATTCGAGTGAGCGGCTCAGTGCCCAGCAGGAGGCACGCGAGTATGGGCGATTTGTGAGACGTGTGATTGAGATTTCTTATGACACCTACCGGCCCGAGGATGTGGCTCGCCGCCTTCGCTTTTTTGTGTACCATGGGCACCGCTGGCTTGATTTCGGTCACGCATTTTACGCGGCCATGAGTGGACTCAAGGAAAAGCAGGCTTTCTTAGATTGCACGGAGCAATTCTTTTTGCAGCCCCTGTCGATGCAGTCGCACACCCAACTGCGCGGTTAATGTCTCGTTGGCGCCTGCCGATAATCACAAACAGTGATACAATTTTTGTGGGTGAAGGAGATGCTCTTGAAAACTTCAAAATTGTCTTTGACTGGAGAATCTCTCCTGGGACTCTGGGAACGCTCTGCGAAACTTCCTTTTGGGGATAATCTCTTCTCACGCTTTCTCGGTTGGGCAATTCCCTACACCTCTTCCGTCTCACCTCGCATCGAAGTTCTCGAGCGCGGACACGCTGTGGTGCGACTCGAAGACACTCGAGCGGTGCGCAATCATTTGGCCTCGGTGCACGCCATCGCACTCGCCAACATTGGAGAATTTTCAACCGGACTCGCTCTAACGAGCCAGATGCCCGATGGCATGCGAGCCATTTTGGGTTCGCTGAAGATCGACTATCTCAAGAAGGCTAGGGGGCGCCTCAAGGCCGAAGCTCGCTGCGGAGAAATCGTGCCGGGCCAAAAAGTCGACCATATTCTTATTGGAGAAATTTCTGATGGGCAGGGCAATCTTGTCGCACGTGTCGAAGCCAAGTGGGTCGTTGGTCCGGAGAAGAAAGCCGAAGGAGCTGCATCGTGAACGAAGCGGCTCGCCGTTTCGTGACCAGCGTGGGTATTCAGAACCCCGTTATTTGTGGGGCGATGTATCCTTGCAGCAATCCCGAGCTCGTTGCCGCTGTCTCAGATGCCGGGGGCCTTGGTATCGTTCAGCCTCTCTCGCTGACCTATGTCTATGGATATGATTTCAAGAAAGGTCTCGCACGCATTCGCGAGCTCACTTCGAAACCCATTGGGATGAACGTACTGATTGAAGCCTCCTCCGAGGTTTATCTCGAGCGTATGCGTCGCTGGGTCGATGAAGCTCTTGATTTTGGGGTTCGGTTTTTTGTAACGGCACTCGGAAATCCAGCTTGGGTGGTGGAGAAAGTTCATGCTCGTGGCGGCCTCGTTTTTCATGACGTCACAGAGCGCAAGTGGGCCGAGAAAGCCAAGGCTGCCGGCGTGGACGGACTTATTTGCGTGAACGGACGCGCGGGAGGCCATGCGGGTAGTCGCAATCCCGAAGAGCTTTTTGCGTCCTTGAAGGATTTAGGGCTCCCACTTGTCTGCGCAGGTGGTGTCGGCGACCCTGAGACTTTCCGAAAAATGATTGATCTCGGTTACGCAGCTGTTCAGATGGGAACCCGCTTTATCGCGACCGAGGAGTGCAAAGCTTCGCCTGAATACAAACAGGCCATTCTTGACGCTCAGGCAGACGATATTGTGCTCACCGAGCGTCTCACGGGAGTGCCTGTCGCCGTGATCAACACGCCCTATGTGAAACGTATCGGTGTGCATGCGGGTCCGCTGGCGCGCTATCTACTCCAGCATCGAAAGTTCAAACACTGGATGCGTCTGTTCTATCAAGTGAAGTCCGTTTACGGGTTTCGTCGGAGTATCGTCAAGCCCAAGGGCTACGACGACTATTGGCAGGCTGGACGCAGTGTGGATGGAATCCATTCGATCGACAAGGCCTCCGATATCGTACGAGACTTTGCCGCCGCCCTCTAAAGTGAGTGCCCTCATCAATCGTCGATCGGCTGGCGGCCCTCACGGCTGCGCAGAGTTCGATCGACCATAAGGGTAAAGACCTTTTCCATTTCCAATCTCAAACGGGGTCCTTCGATCACACCCAAGGCTCGAGCGATCGCTTCGAAAGTTGCGAGTCCATCGGCCTTGGGCTCTCGTCTGAGAAGGTAGCGTGTGGGCGCATCCGCATTCAAAGTCACATGCGGCACGTGGGCCAGGAAACTCTCTCGCTTGGCCACCTTCGAGGCCTGTCTCCAGCTCCCGTCGGGCACAATGAGACACACCGGTTTGTCGAGCTCGGAGACAAGAGCTGCGGTGAGGGGTCGTGCCTGTTCGCTTGGATAAAGAAGCAGAGGAGACTCGTTGGGGTTGAGGATCGCGGAGGCGTCGAGCGTTCGACCCACTTCGCCTCGGACATGGATCTCGCAGCGAGGTAGCAGAAGCGCTGCCAGATGAGCTGTGTTCGTTGTGAGCTGGGCTTCGCGGTGATGCATGAGCACTGTGACCCGTGGTGAGCTGAGCTTCAGTGCGCGAAATGCTGCGATTTCCGAGCACAGGCACAGTTCCTGGCGCATGCGGCAGGTCGGACAACGAGCTTCCGGTTTGCGGCGACGGCTCATAGCGAAGCTTTAAGGCACAGATGTTCAAAACGCAAGAAGCGCACACCACGTGCGAGCGATCCAAAAAGTTCTCGACCACGGTCTTGTCCCGAGACTTTCTTAACGCCGGACTGTTTTGTGTGGCGAAGGATCTGGTAGAACACTGAGCTCTATGGATCTTCAACGTTTTGTCGCCATTGACTTCGAAACCGCCGACAACGAAGCCGACAGTGCCTGCTCGGTCGGGTTGGTGCGCGTTGAAGCGGGTCAAATTGTTGATGAGATGGTCCGCCTGATTAAGCCGCCGCGTGATCGCATGCTCTTCACGCACATCCACGGACTCACTCTGAGGGATGTGGCCACAGCGCCAAGTTTTTCTGAGCTCTGGCCCGAGCTTCAGAATTTTTCCCGCGGAATCGAGGACTTTGTGGCGCACAACGCCCCCTTCGACCGCAAGGTTTTGCATGCGTGCTGTTTAGCGGCGGGCTATCGCGTGCCTTCAAATCCCTTCCACTGCACCGTTCAGATCGCGAGACGGGTTTTTGGCATTTACCCAACGAAACTTTCTAACGTTTGTCAGGTCCTGGGTATCGAGCTGAATCACCACGAGGCCTTGTCAGATGCCCGCGCCAGCGCTCGGATCGTTCTTTTGGCGCAAAAAAAACTCGCCGAAAATTTAGACTGATAGCAAGGTTAACGTTCTTCTTTTGGCGAAGAAGCTTTCACCCTGTCTTGTGAAATGCTCAGTCTGGTGATCGCATCTACCTACAAGTAGCAACGGTACGAGACATTGTCTCGCCCGACGCGAGTCAGTAGGATTTTGCGAAAATCACGCGTTGCTTTGAGGGCTTGCCGCTCACAAAGCAAGTTCCACTTTCTTTGAAGGAATCGGCAAACGGCACGCAGCGGATGGTGACCTTGAGATCGGCTTTGATCTTGGCTTCGTCGTCTTTGGAGCCTGCCCAGTGGCAAAGCGCAAAACCCCCATGAATTTCAGGCTTGTCTTCGTTGGTGGGTGTGAAGAATTTTTTAAACTCTTCAAGTGAATCGATTTTTTTCATGTGGGCGTTCTGGTGCTCTCGGGCTCTTGCGAGGAGTGAGTCCTGAATCTCTTGCAGAATACTTGGAAGTTTCTCGAGAGCCTCCTCCACAAGAAGGAAGTCCTTTTGTTTGTGGGCTCGGTCACGACGAGCAAGTGCAACCTTGCCCTCTTGCATGTCGCGAGGGCCAATTTCAATTCGAACAGGCACCCCTTTTTTGATCCACTCCCAGCTTTTCTCGCCGCCGTTTTTGTCGCGAGCGTCGACTTCCACTTCGATCTGGCGACCTGCAAAACTCCGCTCGCCGAGGCGCTTGGCAAAGTCTTGTGCCATCGCAAGGACGGCATCGCGGGTGTCTTCTTTGGGAGTGATCGGGACAATGACCACGTGGGTGGGTGCAATTCGTGGGGGCATAATCATCCCGTCGTCGTCTGCGTGAGTCATGATCATCGTTCCGATCATGCGCGTGCTGACGCCCCAACTTGTTGTCCACGCATGCTCCTGTGAGCCACTGCGTCCTTGGAACTGAATGCCGCACGCCTTGGCGAAATTCTGTCCGAGGAAGTGGCTCGTTCCGGCCTGAATGGCCTTTCGGTCTTGAACCATAGTCTCAACGCAATAAGTGCTCAAGGCTCCGGGGAAACGCTCAGACTCAGTTTTCTCGCCTTTAATGACGGGCAGCGCGAGTTGGTCCCGCATGAAAGATTCATAGACGTCGAGCATAAGGAGAGTTTCCTTCACGGCCTCATCAGAGGTCTCGTGAGCCGTGTGACCTTCTTGCCACAGAAACTCAGCCGTTCTTAGGAAAAGGCGAGGGCGCATCTCCCAGCGCATGACGTTGCACCACTGGTTAATGAGCAGCGGAAGATCACGGTAACTCGACACCCAACGCGCGAAGGCGGCACCGATGATGGTCTCCGAGGTTGGGCGGATGATGTAGGGCTCGGCGAGTTCGCCTGCGGGTTTCATTTTCACGGAACCGTCGGGTTGCTTTACGGCTTCGAGACGATGGTGGGTTACGACGGCACACTCGGTGGCAAAGCCGTCGACGTGCGAGGCTTCGCGCTCCATGTAGCTCACAGGAATCAGGAGGGGAAAGTAGGCGTTCTTGTGTCCGGTCTTCTTGAAGAGCTTGTCCATTTGAGACTGGATCTGTTCCCAGACGCCGTAACCCCAGGGCTTGATGACCATGCAGCCGCGCACTTCGGAGTTTTCGGCCATGTCTGCGGCCTTAATGACCTGCTGGAACCATTCGGGGAAATCTTCCGCTCTACGGGGGCTGATGGCGTTCTGAGGAAGGGCCTGTTTGGCGGGATTGTTTTTTTGGTCGGACATCTTGCCAAAACCTAGCAAATTTTTGGGAGGCATCCTAGAGGGACGCTTATTTGATGGGTGGCTTTAATTATTAACACCTCGCCGGTGAGGGAATTGGGATACGGCCTGAGAGCGCCGTACTCATGTCGGCAAGCACGCGGTTGAGAATGGCTTGCGAGGGAAGGACTTATGTAAATCTTCGACTCAGGAAACCCAGGGCCTCTAGCGAGTTGAGTTTCGCGTACGCCCGCACTTGCCACTCGGAAAACTTTTACCCCGTGGCGGCGTCCTTGAATTTAAATTCTATGCGACGCGGCGATCAGCTGCGAAGTTTAGTTCAAGAGGTTGAGGATATCTTGGCGCGTAAGGCTGAGGGCTGCAGCTCCCTCGTCGAGCACGGCGCGAGCGAGGTCTTTCTTGGATTCCTGCAGAACTAGGATTTTTTCTTCGATACTTTCCCGGGCAACGAGTCGATGAATCATTACGGGGTTTTGCTGACCGATGCGATGCGCGCGGTCCGCAGCTTGATCTTCGACGGCCGGGTTCCACCAAGGGTCCATGATGAACACGTGATCGGCCGCAGTCAGCGTGAGTCCCACGCCGCCGGCTTTGAGTGAAATGAGCATGATCGGAGGTCCGCCCGCAGTTTGGAACTCATTGACGAGTCCTTGCCTGTCGCGAGTGGAGCCATCGATGCGAGAGAAGCGGATGCCGCGCACCTCAAGCTCGTCGCCTATTTTGTCTAGGTAAGAGGTCCACTGTGAGAACACGAGGCTTTTGTGGCCTTCGGAAAGTGATTCCTCGAGAGTCTCCATGAGCAAAGTAGTTTTCGACGATTCTGAAGCTTCTTCTCCAGGGATAAGCCCCCGATGACAACACGCTTGGCGCAGGCGTAAAATCACCTCGAGGGCTTTCAAGATGCTCCCGCCCCCTTCGAGAGTCGCAAGGACCTCTTTACGAGTCGAAGCCAGAATCATTTCATAAACCGAGCGCTCCTCCGGACTCAGTTCGCAGTGCAGGACCGTTTCGGTACGTGCAGGAAGTTCAGGGGCCACCTCGCGCTTCAAGCGACGCAAAATGAAGGGTTTGATGCGCGCCTTGAGTCTTGCGGCGGCCTCAAGATCGCCGCCACCAATAGGCCTGGCGAATTTTTCGAGGAATTCTTCGCGACGCCCAAGAAGACCGGGATTGATAAAATGGAACTGGCTCCACAAATCGTCGAGGCGGTTCTCGACAGGCGTACCGCTTAGAGTGACTCGAAACTTTCCTTGGAGTGAATGTGCGGCGCGCGCCACTTGGCTTTCGGGATTCTTGATAGTCTGGGCCTCGTCGAGCACAATCGTATCCCAAAGCCTCGTTGCGAGTCGCTCTTGCTCCATTCGAAGGACCCCGTAACTGGTGAGGACGACATCTGACGTTTCATCGAGCGAGCGCTTGGTTCCGTAGAAAAGCGACACTCTCAGCCCTGGGCGGAACTTCGCGATTTCAGCCGCCCAGTTAAAGAGCACACTCGTAGGGGCGACAACCAGACACTTGCCTTGGAGAGCGCAGAGGGCTTGAAGCGTCTTACCGAGGCCCATGTCATCGGCAAGCATGGCGCCGAGCTCGGCTTCCCTTAGGAAACTCAGCCAGTTGACGCCCTTTCTCTGATAACCACGCAGCTCGGCGGTGAGATCTGTGGGTAGAGGGAAATCTCCGATCGATTCGAAGTTCTGGAGGAGATCTCGCAGCTTCTTCAGGGAGTCGGGGTAGCTTGCACCCATGTCGTCGCAGAGCCTGGCGAGTTCCGGCAGTCGCGTGGGTGGGACTTTGTCTTGGGCCTCGCGAGCTGCGAGGAACTCCGCGATCCGGCGACCATGGCGCATGAGCCAGTCGCGAGGGAGCTTCGCCCAAGTTCCATCGAGAAGTGGAACGTGTTCTTCGCCTCGCTGCCAAGCTTTGAAAACCGTCTCGAAGCTAGCCTCGGCGCCGTCTGCGCTCCCCTCGGAAACAAAACTCATTGAGACCGCGTAGCCGCTCTTCTCAACGACCTGAAGGCGAGGGACCAGGCTGCGTCCTTCGACCTTGAAGAGCTCTGCTCCGTCGCCGACAGGCGACCATTCCTTGGTTTTTCGGACAAAGGCGATTGCCTCGGCTCCACGAATTTCGATGCGTCGACCGGGTTGAAGGTCGAGCTCGCGCGCAAGACGCTGCATGAGACGGCGCTCTTCTTCGACGTTGCGACGTATCACCTGGGCGACGCGCTGAGAGCGGAAATCCTGAACGGGTACAAGCTCGAGGTTTGCGTAGTTGAGTTGTGCGATCGCGGGATCGCCGTAGACGATATTGGCGAGCACCGAAAGTGCGGTTTCTCCCGTAGGGACTAGCTGCTTCTCGAGTCGGAGTTCGACACGTGGGGGGATCTCTAGAGTTTGGGGGCGCTTGAGGCTCGAAATCTCGATCGACACCTTTTTTTGAAGACGAGGAATCACGTCGCCAAAAAGAACTTTTTCTTTATCCGCTCCCCAGAAAGTGCCTGCACCCTCAGCAAGTTTTTGCTCATCGGGTGCGAGCTGGGTCGAGTTCATGAGGCGCAAAGTGTCTGTGCAGAGCGCGACTCCATGACGAAACGTTTCGGTGATGAGCGGGTTCACCACGCGACGCAGACGATAGCCATCAGCTTCGTCGACGCATTCGTATTGAGCGAGGAGGCGGGAGCTCGAAATTTGGATGGGGCGATCATCGAGCAAGAAACTCTGATCCGACTCGAAAGCGCGGAAGAGAGCCTCAAGGCGTAGCCGCTCTAAGGGCCCGCCCAAGTAGTTCTTCAGGACTTGGTCTACAGCGAAATCGGCTTTTGAAGCCATCACATCAGGGCCTGCGATTCTTTTGGAGTCGATCCCAGATTTGTAGGCGAGTAGTGACTGAGTTAGCAGCTGCCCTTTGCCGTGGGCCGCTAGTTGCCTTTCGAGACGAAGGCCTTCGGGGCTACGCCGAAAGACGTAGCGAAGTTGTGCCAGGTTCGATGCCGCAGCGTCTGCTTGCGAATCTGCAGCCGGACTCTCCCCCGACAATACTTTGAGCTCTCCGCGTTTCATCATGATCACAGAGGCTGCGACGTGCGGGCAGGGGCTCTCCGAACTTGAGCAGTCGCAGTCCCATTCCATGCCACGAGGCCAAAGGCTGACCTTAGGGCTTACGGGATGGCCGGGGGTGCGCACGTGGACCACGCATTCATCCGCATCGAGCTTGGAAGCCACAAAACTAGAATTCCCCCTCGTGAGGGTCACCCCCTGTGACCAGATCGCAGGCAAGGCCTCTTCTTGTACGGCCTTGAAGAATTCAGCGATCAAAGGAGCGGGAATCATGGAAATTAGGTCCTAGAACCCCTCATCCGCGTTATCAAGTCGACTCCGAGGACGTTCCACACTAGGGTCCCCCGCAATGAATAGCACTGATACTTCTCCTCGTTTTGAATCCCTCGCTCTGATCGAGCCCCTCCTGAAAGCTCTGCACCAAGAAGGTTACACCCAGCCCACGCCGATTCAGCGGCAGGCCATCCCGCATGTTCTCGAAGGTCGCGATCTTCTCGGGTGTGCTCAAACCGGAACCGGCAAGACCGCCGCTTTCGCTTTGCCGATCTTGCAACGACTCTCTGCTGACTCTCAGGCCACCGCCCGTCGCAAAATCCGCTGCCTTGTGCTCACGCCCACGCGTGAACTCGCTGCGCAGATCGAAGAAAGTTTCGCACGCTACGGCGCCAACCTGGGGCTTTCCACGACCGTGATTTTTGGTGGCGTCGGCCAAGGTGCCCAAGTGAGCGCGCTCCGCAAAGGCGTCGATATTCTTGTCGCCACTCCTGGTCGTCTCCTCGATCTCATCGACCAGGGGCACGTCTCTTTCTCGGACCTTAAAATTTTCGTTCTCGATGAAGCAGACCGCATGCTCGACATGGGATTCATCCACGACGTGAAGCGCGTCTTGAAGCTCATCCCCAAACAGCGTCAGTCGCTCTTTTTCTCGGCGACGATGCCGCCCGACATCCAGCGCCTCGCGAACGAGATTCTCTCGAACCCCGTCAAGGTCGAGGTCACCCCTGTGGCCACAACCGCGGAGAAAATTGACCAGTCCGTGTACATGGTCGACAGCAAAGAAGGCAAACGCTTCCTCTTGCAGCATCTCATGCAGGACGCGGCCGTTAAAATGGCGCTCGTGTTCACGCGCACCAAGCACGGTGCCGACCGCGTGACCCGCTACCTCAATGCTGCAGGTATCACCGCCGAAGCGATCCACGGAAACAAATCCCAAAACAATCGCGTGCGCGCTCTCGATAATTTCAAACGCGGAGACACGCGCGTGCTTGTGGCCACAGACATCGCAGCCCGCGGGATCGACATCGATGGCGTGACCCACGTGATTAACTATGAACTCCCCAATATCCCAGAGACCTACGTCCACCGCATCGGTCGTACGGCTCGTGCAGGAGCAGAAGGTAAAAGTTTCTCGTTCTGCGACCAAGAAGAGCGCGAATACCTTCGTGATATCGAGCGCCTGATCCGTCAGAAGATCCGAGTTGAGACGAACAATCCTTATGCTTCAGGCACCTATGTGCCCACAAAGCCCGAAAAAGAAGAAGCTCGTCCCCCTCGCCAAGGAGGCGGTGGCCGTGGTCGCCCTCAATCTCGCCCTCAGGGCAGGGGGGCTCCCCGCTCTGATCGCGGCGAGTCTCGCCCTTCGGGTGAGCGCAGTGCGGCCCCTCGTCCCAGTGCCTTTGCCGGCAACGCCCGGAGTTCTGAGAATCGCCGTCCCGAGCGCTCCGGTTCTGAGCGCCCGAGTTCAGAGGCTCGCCCGACTCAAGCCCGTTCGAACTCTGCTAGGCCCGCGAATTCGGGCCGTGGCTCGCGTCCCGAGGGTGCCCGCAGCGCCGGGGGCCCGTCTTCCAATTCCTCGCGTTCTTCGGGCCAACAGGCCTCTTCCTCTGCAGGGGCTAAGTCACGTGGTCGCCGCGGCGGACGCGGTCGCGGTGGGGGCGGATCTCGTTCCGAGGGGTCCACACGCTCTGATTCGAGTCAGGCTTCCGTGCCCGAAAAGAAGTCCTGGTGGAAACGCCTCACCGGCTCTAACGACAAGTAAACGCGTTCTAAAGTCTTACCTAAGACTTGAATTTTCATCCGACCCCCTCCCGTAAACAGGGTGGGGGCCTCAATTCATGCATAAAAGTCGGGCGCCCGAACCCCGATCTGTGCTAGACACTCCCGCAATCCAACCCCGAAAGTAGCACCCCCGATATGGAATCATTCAAAGAACTCAATCTCAGTCCGGCCCTCGCAAAATCCATCGAAGAACTTGGTTACGAAAAACCAAGTCCTATCCAGGCGCAGGCCTTGCCGATCCTACTCGGAGATGCGACCGATTTTATCGGACTTGCAGCAACAGGAACCGGCAAAACCGCCGCATACTCCATTCCCATGCTCGAGCGCATCGACCCGAAGAACAAAAACGTTCAGGCGCTCGTGCTCTGCCCCACGCGTGAACTTGCTCTTCAGGTGAGCGGTCAGATCAATCTCCTCGGCAAGCACAAAGGCGTCAAAGCTCTCCCGATCTACGGAGGCTCTGGCTATCGCGATCAAATCGACGGCCTTCGACATGGCGCTCCCGTGGTCGTTGGTACCCCCGGTCGACTCATCGATCACATCGAAAAGGGCACGCTCCAACTGGGCGAGCTCTCGACGGTCATTCTCGACGAAGCCGACGAAATGATCTCCATGGGTTTCCGCGACGAGCTCGACGCGATTTTGTCGAAAACTCCGCGTGAGTCGTCCAATGTGTGGCTCTTCTCGGCCACCATGAGTCCCGATGTTCGCCGCGTCGCCGACACTTATCTCACCAAGCCCGCACAAGTGCAGGTCAACCGCACCGAGATGCTCTCCCAAACAGTTGAGCAGATTTATTACTTCACCAAAGAATCCAACAAGCCCGAGATCATCTGCAAGATCATCGACATGGCCGACGATTTCTACGGGATCATCTTCTGTCAGACCAAAGCGCTTGTGACCGACCTTACGGATTACCTGATCGACAAGGGTTACAAGGCCGACTGTCTCCATGGCGACAAGGATCAGCGCTCACGCGAGCGAACCATGCAAGCCTACCGCGATCGCAGCGTGAACGTGCTGATCTGCACCGACGTCGCTTCGCGCGGCCTCGACGTCAAAGATATCACGCACGTGATCAACTACTCGCTTCCACGCGAACTCGACAGCTACGTCCACCGCATCGGCCGCACAGCTCGTAGCGGAAAGAAGGGCTACGCCATCAGTCTCGTGACTGCGAGTCACAAGGGATTGCTCCAGCGCATCGAGCGCCTCACGAAGTCTCGCATCATCGAAGCGATGGTTCCTTCGCGTCGTGATGTGGGTCAAAAACGCGTGTCGCAGCTTCTGACACGCTTCCTCGCCGCCTCGTCGCACCTCAAGGCCACAGAGTTGATGAACGACGACTGGCTCGCTCAAATTACGGACATGCTGCCTGAGGAAATTGCGGGTCGCTTCCTATGTCTCGCAATGCCTGATTTCTTTAGCAGTGCACCTCCTAAAGATTTCAGTGAAGTGATGACTCCCGATCGTTCCGAACGCTCGGGTCCTCCTTCGCGCCCTCGTAACGACTACGGCGATCGCCCTCAGCGTGATGAGCGCGGACCTCGTCGTGATCAAGGTCCTTCGCGTCCTTACCAAGAAAAGCGCCCCTATGCCGAGAAGCGCCCTTATGTTGCAGCAGCAGCAGGTGCGGCTCCGTCGTCGCGTCCTAAAGGCGATCGTGACCATAAACCTCGCGTGGAAGGTGGCAACGCCCCTTTCAAAAAGAAAACCACCTACTCCAAGAAGAAGGCTTACGCTAAGAAGTGAACCTGTTCTATTTGCTCCCGTTTGTGGTTGGCATTTGCGGCGTCCTACAGGGCGTTCTCAACCGTCGTATGGCAGCCGAATGGGGCCTCGGCTGGGTGGTGATGTGGAACACCTTGATCGTGCTGGTGCTGACTGCCGTCGTCATCGCCATGGGACTCTATCCCGGGAAGATTCAATGGGGGCAGCTCAAGTGGTGGCACTTTTTGCCCGGGCTTTTTGGGTTTGTGATTGTCTTGTGCATTCCGCTCTCAATTTCCCGCATCGGTGCGCTCAGTAGCTTTCTCATTATCATTTCAAGCCAGATTCTCGTGAGCGGAGCTTGGGACAAATTTGTGCAAGGAGTGGATCTCTCATGGACACGCATTCTGGGGGCGAGTCTAGCCCTAGCGGGTGCCTGGCTCGCCACGAAGTAAGCCACATTACGCTTTTGTCTCTGACGGAAATTGGCGTTGGCAGTCTCGTGCACGCGTTTCGGATTCCGCTGGGCGGGCATTTGCTCTCGCTCAATCAGGGACTTGTGCTCGTGCAAGCCTCAAGAACAATTCCTCCGAATGACGCAGGCCAAGTGAGTCGCGGGCGGGTTGCGCGTTCTGCTTCTAACATTGCGCTTGTCTCGGCGATGCTCAAGTCGCTCTCCCCCGCAGGTAAGCGACTTACTCCAATGCTCGCGATCTCAGTGCAAGGACTTCTTTTTGCGCTCGGTGTGGTGATCGCGGGTGCCGGGCAGCTCGGGCTTTCTCTGGGTATGCTCTTTTCGAGCGTTTGGGCCTTTGCTCAGCCACTTCTTCTGGCGTGGCTTTTTGTTGGGGCCCATTTCTGGGATGCTTTGGAAGCCGTCTGGAAGAAGATTGCCGAGCCTCTGGGACTCAGTGGTCTTTCCCCGGTTGCGATGCTTCTTGTTTGTGTGGCCTTAAAAGCTAGCGTGGCTGTCGCTCTTGTGTGGGTCTCCGAAAGGGTTGGCTCCCGGCTGAGCGAGCGCTTGGCGACGCGTGGATCCGTTTTGCTTCGCGCTCGGTCCGTTCCCAAAGATGCGGGTCTGCGCAAGAATAGTTTGCGAGCAGCAATCGGTGACCTCGCCTCGCCTTTGGTGGGGATTTCACTCGGCTTGAGTATCCTGTTTGCCTATTTCGATGGGGGTGACTCCGTGAAGCTTGTATGGGCCGTTTTGCGGCCTCTGAGTCTCGCGCTTGTGAGTTTCTATATCTTGCGTGCGGTGCCCACGGAGAAAATTGTGGCTGTGCTCGCTCGGCGTAACCCTGCGCGCGCCGAGCTAATCCGACGGGCTAAATTCTCTCTGGAAAAGATCTCTGATTCCCGTTCTGAGTCCTAAGTTCGGCTTCTTGCGAGGCCTCGACGGGCATGCTTATACTGAGGGTCCGATGCCTCATCGCGATTATGTCTTTTTCTATTTGAACGGCGAAGCCATTCACGCGAGTGGTGAAGAACTTTTCCTCAATTTGACGGACTTTTTGCGTCTTCGAAAAGGTCTTAGTGGCACCAAAGTTGTTTGTGCCGAAGGGGATTGCGGGGCCTGCACGGTGCTTCGCGCGTTTCCAAAACCTGGAGACAGGCGCCAGCCTAGCTTTGAGGCGATCAACGCTTGCATCGTGCGTGTCGCTCAGATGGACGCTTCCTCCCTAGTGACGATCGAGGGTCTTCGCCGACTGGCACCCGTATCGGAGTTGCATCCCATTCAAGAGGCAATGGTCCGCTGCCATGGGGCGCAGTGTGGCTTCTGCACTCCGGGTTTTGTGATGTCGCTAGCTGCTGCATTGGAAAAAGGTCCTCTGCTAGAAGCCCAATCTGTCAAAAATAAGCTCACCGGAAATCTCTGTCGCTGTACGGGGTATCAGCCCATTATCGACGCGGCTTTGAGTGTCGACGCTAGCAAGGCTTCCCGAGCGGCGTCCGTCTATCTCACTTCTCCGATGCTCGCCATGCTTCGTAAAGTTCAAAAACTTGGAGTCTATGGTGGCACGAAAGAAGTGCGTTTTGAGGCGCCTGCGACACAGGCTGAGCTGCGGCGTTTGCGCAAGAAGTTTCCCAAGGCCACTTTGCTGGCTGCGGGAACAGACCTTGGGGTTGCAGCTAACAAGGGGCGCTTCGCGGCCCGACATTTTTTGAGCCTGCACCTGCTCGCGCCACTCTATAAGATCAAAGCTTCTGGTCGTGCTCTCCATTTTGGGGCGCGTGTGACTCTCAGTGAGTTCCGCCAAGCTCTCGAAGGCACGCCAAGTCTCGGGGAGTTCTTCAATGTTTTTGCATCACCCCAGATCAAGAATTTTGCAACCGTGGCGGGCAATGTGGCCAATGCATCGCCCATTGCAGATGCGCCACCTTTTCTACTTGCACTCGATGCCGAGCTAGAGATTTTTTCGCCACGCAAGGCGAGTCTTCGCAAAATTCCAATCAAGGATTTCTACCTTGCCTACAAAGAAACCGACTTGCGCGAAGGCGAGTTGATTTGGGCGATTTCATTGAAACTCCCTACTCCGAGTGAACGATTTTCTTTTGCGAAAATCTCCCAACGACGTGACCTCGACATTTCTTGCGTGAATGTTGGGTTTTTCTTTAGGCCGTCTGCAAAGAATGCTTCTCGGCCTTCGGCCTTGCGTTTGGCTGTTGGGGGTGTCGGTCCGACGCCGCTGCGTTTGCTACAGACGGAAGCCTTTTTGATGAAAGAAGGCTTGAATGCTCGGACCTGCAAAGAGGCCCTCAGCCGGGCCCAGGCCGAAATCAAACCACTCTCGGATCTGCGTGGATCTTCGGCTTACCGGCGACTCGTGACCCAGAACTTGCTCGAAAAGTTTCTCAGGTCTCTGCCCCAAGAAGAAAGTTTGGGAGCAGGCCAGTTATGAGTGAGAAGGGTAAGTTCACGCCGCACGATTCTGCTGTTTTGCACGTCCAAGGGCTCAGCGAGTTTATTGATGACCGCCCTCGCTTGGCGAATGAAGTCATTGTCGGTTTGCATTTTAGCGAAAAAGCGCACGCCCGCATCTTGAAAGTTGATACGCGCGAGGCCTTGTCGTTGCCAGGCATGATCGCCATTTACGGCGCCACAGATTTTCCACACAACCTGTGGGGTACAATCTTTCAGGATCAGCCGCTGCTCGCAGATAAAGAAGTTCAATTTGTTGGCGAGCCGATTCTTGTGTTAGCTGCCACGTCTCAGACCGTACTCGATGAGGCGCGCAAGTTGATCCGTATCGAGTACGAAGATCTTCCAGCCATTCTTTCGGTATCCGAAGCTCGAAAAGCTAAAAGTTTCATTGGCAGTGAGCGGTTTATCGCGCGCGGTAACGCGGAGAAGTCGCTCAAAGTTGCTCCTCATCGCATCGAAGGTCGCATTGAGATTCAGGGGGCGGAGCATTTCTATCTCGAGAGTCAGGCCGCTGTGGTTTACCCCCAGGAGAACGGCTCACTCGAAGTGCACACGTCAGCTCAACATCCCACCGAGGTTCAGCACGTGGTCTCGCACGGGCTGGGTCTTGAGAGCAAAGATGTCGTTGTTGTCGTAAAACGTATGGGTGGCGCCTTCGGCGGCAAAGAGTCGCAAGCAGCGCCGATTGCCGCCTACGCTGCGCTCGTTGCGCGCAAACTTGGGCGCCCCGCTCGCATTGTCTTGTCTAAAGACGACGACATGATCATCACCGGTAAGCGAAATCCTTTTGAGATTGAGTACCAGGTGGGATTTGACCAGTCGGGCCGTATTCTTGCCCTTGATGCCGCTCTTTTCTCGGACGGCGGTGCTTATGCGGACTTGTCCACGTCCATCATGGAGCGAGCCATGCTCCACAGCGACAATGCGTACTTTATCGAGAATTTCCGCGTTCGCGGACAGGTCTGTAAGACCCACATGCATCCCCACACAGCCTTCCGTGGTTTTGGTGGGCCTAAGGGTGTGCTCATGATCGAGAAAGTGATCGAAGAGATCGCTCATCGTTTGGGGCGCGATGCTCTCGAGATTCGCAAACTCAATTGCTACCGAGACGGTTTTGACGTTACGCCGTATGGCCAGCGCGTCGAGAACAACACGCTGCCAGAGCTATTTTCTCGCTGCGAGGCTTCCTCGGATTACCAGAGGCGCCGCTCCGACATCACTCGCGCCAATCAGCGCGCTCTCGTTGAAGGGGGCGAAGTTTTGCGAGGCCTCTCAATGACCGCTGTGAAATTTGGGATTTCCTTTACGACTCGCTTCCTTAATCAAGGCAACGCGCTTGTGAATATCTACCGAGACGGGAGCGTCCAGGTTTCGACGGGTGCCACGGAGATGGGGCAAGGGGTCTATGCGCGCATCGCACGTATCGTGGCTGACGAGCTGGGCCTCCCGCTCGATCGCATCCGAGTGATGGCAACATCAACCGAGAAAAATGCCAACACGTCGCCTACGGCGGCTTCGAGCGGCACCGACATCAATGGAGCCGCAGCTGCTCTGGCTTGTCAGCAGATCAAAGCGCGCCTCTCGGAACTTGTCACAAAGTTGTTTCGCAAAGACCCTTCTCTCTGGGCCGTCAAGACAGCGGGTCTTGGAACAGAGCTCGAAATCGAAGTGCGCTCGCAGACGCAGCCCCAAGATCTCTTCAATGTTTCAAGTTTTCACGACGTGGTCTTCGACGAAGGATTTGCATCTTTGAAGTCAGATCCCAAGCGTCGAATTTCGTTTTCTGATCTTTGCAACGAGGCCTATCTCAATCGGATTTCCCTGAGCGAATACGCCCACTACAAAATCCCCAATCTCGCCTTCGACAAACTCAAAGGCCAGGTCGGCGAGACCGCTCCCGGAATTTTAGGCGGAGCTTTTCTCTACTTTACCCAAGGAGTCGCGGTTTCAGAGGTTTCTGTGAGTCGTCAGAGTGGCGAAGTCAAAGTCTTGCGCTCAGATGTTCTCATGGACCTTGGACGTCCCGTCAATGAGGCGCTCGATAGAGGTCAGGTGTGTGGGGGATTCGTGCAGGGACTTGGGTGGATGACCACTGAGAATCTATTTTACTCTCCCGGAGGAAAACTTCTTTCTCACAGTCCTTCGACCTACAAGATTCCCAGCATTCACGACATTCCGAGAGACTTTCGAATCGACCTTCTCGCCAATTCCGGTAACCTCGTGAACGTGCGCGGCACCAAGGCCGTAGGCGAGCCGCCGCTCCTGCTCGCCATTAGTGTCTGGACGGCGGTGCTCGATGCTCTTCGATGTGTGCCGAGTTACACAGCGCCAGAGAACTTCCCTCAAATCAAAGTTCCAGCAACTTCCGAGCGCGTGCTTGAAGCACTGGACCCAACTCGTTTTAAGGAGATCGGATGAGTTTTTTCCAGAAGGCCAGCGAGCTTGAATCTCAGGGTATTGCCTTTGTCGTTGTCACTCTTCTGTCGACGAGAGGGCATGCGCCACAAGATCCGGGTGCCAAAGCCATCTTTAGTCAGCGAGGTCTTGAAAGTGGCACGATTGGTGGCGGCAAGGTCGAGGCCAAGGCGCTCGTCGTTGCTCAGGAGCTTCTTGCGAGAACAGAGCTGAGCGAGAGTGAACGCGTATTTTCGGTGACCTGGAATCTTCAGCACGACGTCGGCATGACCTGTGGTGGTGAAGTGACCTTTCTCTTTGAGGCCACTCAGGCAAGCAAGTGGCAAGTTGTGGTTTTTGGAGCTGGGCACATTGCTCAAGCTCTCGTGCCCTTGCTCCTCACTCTTGATTGCCGGGTGACTTGTATCGATTCGCGCATGGAGTGGCTGGATCGTTTGCCCGCGCAGTCCGCGCGTCTCATCAAGCTCTGCAGTGACGATATGCCTTCGCTCATCGAGAAGGCATCGCTGCCTGCCCAGGCTTTCTACACGCTCATGACTCAGGGGCACGCCACCGATCTCCCGATTTTAAAAAAGCTTCTTCAAAGTTTTCACCCCTCTTATGTGGGTGTGATCGGCAGCAACGTCAAAGCCATTAAAATTAGAAACGAGCTCAAAGCCGAGGGTATTTCCTCAGATCGTATCGAAGCTCTTAAATGTCCTATGGGTCTCGCTCTTGGGACCAATGAGCCCGCTGAAATCGCCATTTCAATCGCGGCCCAGCTCCTCGAGGTGCGGGCTCGCGTTTTGGGCGAAACTAAGTGGGAATAAATGCGAGAAAGCGCGACCAGATTAGGAGAGGGAGTCGTCGGTGAGGGCGACTCGCAGCCGCTCCGGAGACGGTCAGTCCAAGAACAAAGTTTTAAGGAACTTTGTTTTCATGAAATTTAAATTTATCGGCCCTTCTGGGAGCTGTTGATTACAGATGGGGTTTTTTTACTCAAAGCGCACACTGCGACTGGGTTTGGGGTAAGGGGCCCCCGCCTCAAGTGGCACAGCTTTCGCAGCCCTTGATGGGGTTAGGAGGGTCGCATGACAAAGATTTGTGAAACAACTCAAGAAGGTATCCGAGAACGTTCGGAGGCGCTCCCAGTCGATATCGGTTCTGCGCTTCGTTTTGAGATACAGCGGGGCGACGTCGGGATGCTGACTGTGTTCGACCCTGAAGGTCAATTGCACACCCGTCCGATGTCGGTGCGCGAGGTGGATGAAGAGGGACGAATCTACTTTTTGAGCAACGATCCCATTCGGAAGTCCTTCGGAGACAGGGAGCATTTAAATGTGACTCTAAGTTTTCACTTCCCAAACAGACTTCACTTCTCGGCTCTGAGAGCTTCGGCCTGTTTGCGTCGCAACACTGAGTTGCTTGGGTCCCTCTGGGGAGACGACTTGCTCCCATGGTTTCCACAAGGGCCATCGGACCCAGACCTTGTCGTGATCGAGCTGAGTCCAGAAACCTTCGACATGTGGGAAGGGTTGCTGCACACGAGTGCGGCGAGAGTTCCTTAGATTCTGTGTCGCGAACGAGACAGAATTACAGCACCTCCGAAGGCGGCGAGACTGGCAAGAATTGTATTTGGGTCCAAGCCGAGCCAGGACTGTTTGTAGAAGGCTGCGTCTGCTCGGAAATAATCTGTGATGAGGCGTCCCATGCCCATCAGCACGAGAAAAAGACCCAAGGCGTATTCTGGATTTTGGGAACTATAGCGATAACCCGAGCGGCGCATCTCCAACGCGACAAAAACTGCCACGATAATCCCGTGGAAGGCCGAGTAGAGCTGTGCGGGATGCAGAGGCAAAAAGAGCCAGGGAGTCACCACTTCGGTGCTCTTATAAAATGTGGCCCACGGGTACGGGCAGATGCGTCCCCAGCAGCAACCGCGGAAATGACAACCGATTCGTAGGAGGGCGTAGACGAGTCCAGATAGAACTCCAAAGAGCGACCATACGCGCGCACGCGCTACGGGGTCTGTTTTATTGAGACGCAAGAAGACCGCAAGTCCAAGGATCTGCGCGCCCAGGGCACCGAAATAACTTTTTCCCTCGAAGCCCCCAGCGAATGAAGAAACGGTTTCAGCAAAGAGGTTCACCAGCACACTTGAGGTGAGCAGAAGTCCAATACGTGCTTTCAGCGAAAAATAATGTCGCAGAAAGTACAGCAGTCCAAGAGCGAAGGTGAGAGCTCCAAGTGTTTGAAAGAACGTATAGACCACTGAGGGAGCCCATGAAGTTGTTGTCACAACTGGGAATCTAATTGACCAAGGTCCGCAGGACAATCTATTAGCCTGCGAAGGAAAAGGAGATCCTATGAAAATATTTAACGTTTTGGCTACGATGGCCCTGACGGCGTTGCTGAGCACGACGACGATGGCTCACAACAACGGCAACAGGCACGATCATGGTGGACGCGGCGGTGATCGCGGCGGACATCGCGGCGGACATCGCGGACCACACCACCGTCACCCCGACTACCGTCCTGGCTACCCTTACCCAGTTTATCCCGTCTATCCCTACGATCCCAGATACAGCTCGGGCACTTACTACGGTGAAGTGTCTTGCTCGCCTGAAGTGAAACAGAAGAACGTCAACGTGCTCGAGGGCACTGTGAACGAACTTCTCGTCAGCCCTCAATTCGGAGCAGCTCCCGTGCTCAAGGAAGCTCTTCAAGTCATCAACTCGCAAAAGGAACTCGAAGCCCGCATCGCTTCGTACCTCGCGCTTGTTGGCGTGGACGCTCGTGAACCCTCAGAAATTGCAGAGTTCATCGGTGCCCGTGATCTGGCTCCCTACGTCGCTCGCGCTCAAGACAATCTCAGTCTCACCGCAGAACAGGCCAATACGCTTGTGAATGCCCTGAGCAAGAACCTCTTGAACAACCTGAACAACTGATCGTCCCAACAATAAGGAGAAGGGATTTATGTTAGAGCAAATATTCAATCTTCAGAATGCTCTCGCTAAGTCCCTTCTCCTTGTTTCACTCGTAGCTGCTCAAGGTTGCATCTACCCGAAAGCGCCCAGCTCCCTGACCGTCTCTTCGATTCAAACTCTCCCCGGCGGAAAGACCGAATGGATTCAGATGGCACCCTATCGCAAGACCACGACGGTGGGTCCGCGCGGTCAGACCGTTTCGATCATTCAAAAGCGCACGAAGAATCTACTTTTCATCGCTGCAGATGATGTCGTTGGAAAAAGACTGCAGCCCGAGTTCGCTAAGATCTACAATCGATCAGACATTCGTCTCGAGAACGTCCTCTGGTGGCTTTATGCCCCAAAAATTCAGAAGACCTACAACTACGTCCTTCGAATTCAATGGAACGGTTTCAATAAAGACAGTTTCCTCAAGGCTTTGCGCCAAATGGAATCCCTCAAGCAAGACTACGACGTCATGCTTCTTGCGCACGGCATCCCCAATCACTTGATCTCTTCGCCCGGCCAGGGCGTGATTTCGTTCCGAGATATTGGCGCCCTCAAGGGCAAGCTTCGCTATTCCGACGGACTTTATCTCCAGGCCTGTTTTGGAAACTCGCTCTCGCCAGACTTTCTCGACGCGGGATTTCAATCGGTGATTGCGTACGAGGGGCTCAATTGGAATTTTTTCTATCCTGACTATTTCCTCGATGCGATGGCTCTGAAGAATGGCGATGTGGAGAAGTCTCACGACCATGTCCTTGAGCATTTCGACGGCAAGCTCAAGTGGAGCCTCCAAGATCGCCAAGTTCTCAAACGTGTCTTTGGTGAAAAACCCGCCGAGTATCTCGATGACGTGCAGTTGCCTGAGCTCTATTATTAGAACTTAAGCCTTGCAGACTTTTGTGTGCCGCCGCTTCCGGCTATGCTGGATATCGGGCGGAAACTCATTTGAAAGCTTCAAAAAAGACAAAAAAGCTTCTTATAGGCTTTGCGGTGCTTTTTCTTGTTATTGAGATTGCCTACGTAAGCGTCGCAAACATCGTTCTCCGGGAGCACCGGATCCCGGCTTTGATCAACACACAGCCCGAGAAACTGCGCCTCGACTACACCGAAGCCTGGACACTGTTTCCAGGCTTAATTCATCTAAGGGGCGTTGAACTCGAGGGACACGATGGCTCCATTTTGTGGCGTGTTGAGCTCGCCAAGGTCGACGTGATGTTGGACCTTTTTGCGCTGCTATCTCGCCGATTCCACGCTCTCTCAGTTCGGGCTGATGGCGGACTCTTTTGGCTCCGTCGCGGGGAGCGACTTCCCGTTGATCCCAAAGCTCCACTTTCCGAGCTTGGCCCCTACCGAATTCATTTAGATGGCATTTCTCTCAAAAATTTTACGCAGATTTCTGTGTTTGATTACTCGTATCAGGGGCCGGCATTTATCGGTGGTGAGCTACGATTGTGGCCCGGTCGAAACCTGGAGATCGGGGAAGCTCGCGTTGATTTCGGTGGCGGAAAAGTCGTTGTCGGCACACGGACTCTAAGCTCGAAGCTTTCGGGTCGCATTGATTCGGAACTGTCTGAGTGGCTGCCCCAGGAGGAAGAGGCGGAGCTAATTTTTGACAAGATCAATGCGCACGTCGATTTGCAAGGAAGCCTCGAGGAAGCAGATTTCCTGAATCACTACTTCCAAAGCATTCCCTGGATGAGGCTTCTGGGCGTGACAGGGGATTTTTCCATTGATGCCAATATTTCTGACGGTGTTTTTCGGGATCCCTCTACGGCAAGTATCACCGCGAAGAGGATGGGGGCGGGTTCTGAGAATTTTCGTGCTCAGGGCGCGGGACGAGCGGAGTGGAGTCTCGATTCGCGGGATGAGCGACCTCGGATGCGTATGAACCTCGCGATTGATCACTATGTGGTGTCCGATCTTGCGCACAAACTCGATATCGCCAAGGGCGACGATCTCAAGATTGTGGCAGACAGCTATGACTTGAGCATCCGTAAAATGTTCTCGGAACTTTCAGATCTTAGCGCGAGCATTGTTCTTGATCGTGTCGATTTGACGGATTTGAGGTTTATTAACAACTTTGTCCCGCTCGCACAGCAGTTCGAAGTTCTCGGGGGCACGGCGACACTTGAGGCAAAGTTGCAGGTCTCCACAAGGCGCCCATCGGACGTTGGATTTTGTAAGGTTGAGGCGATTGGGGCTCGGGCTCGCTTCCGTGAGACTCAACTCTCAGGCGACTTCGCGTTTCAAGCACGGATCGAAGACACTGCAAAAGGGGCCACTCAGTTTGAGGTTTCGGGATCGAGGCTCGCTTTTTCGGGGGTTCGTGTTCTCAAGGAAGACAAGATCAAGAAGGCATCGAGACCACCTTGGTCGGGTGAGGTGATCCTCGAGAAGGCTCATATCGATCTCGGCGCGCCCATCGTTTTTTATGGTCATTCGAGTCTCGGGGTCGATGATGCGAGACCTGTCCTCGCAGTCCTTGCCAACACTTCCCGTATTGCTCGAAACGTGGGGCGATTCGCTGACATGAAGAAACTCCGGGGCACGACTGACTTTCGTATGGGTCCCAATCTTGTCGAGTTCACGGATCTGAATCTCAAGTCCTCCGACGTCGACCTCCGTGCGTATCTGAGGCTTGGCGACAAAAGCACACGAAGCCTCGCTCTCATTGAGTATGGAATTTTGGAATTAGGCTTGGCTGTTTTTGACGATGAGACCCAAACAAAGGTCATTGGCTCCCGAAAATGGTACGAGGCGCGACTTCCTTGGAAGCCAGACGCGCCTCTCAAATAAGAGAAGGGATGGCTGCAACGCGTAGCGAGATGAACTTCTGGCGCTTGCAACGGTGAATAGACAAATGCCATCTGAAAACCGAGTATGAGGCCTCATGGACAACATTCAACTTTCGAACGTCGTCAAAGAATACCATCTTGGAAAAGTTACGGTCCCAGCCTTGAAGAATGTCAGCCTCAGTATCGATCGGGGTGAGTTTACGGTGATCGCGGGTCCTTCGGGCAGTGGCAAGACGACTCTTCTCAATCTCATCGGTTGCGTGGATGTGGCCTCTTCTGGAGATGTTGTCGTCGGGGGATCCAACACCGCCCAGCTTACGGAGCGAGAGCTCACGGATCTTCGACTTCACAAGATCGGATTTATCTTCCAGTCTTTCAATTTGATTCCCGTCCTGAATGTCTATGACAATGTCGAGTTTCCCCTTTTGCTGATGAAAGACCTCAGTAAAGAGGAGCGCCGCAGTCGCGTGATGCATTTTATCGAGAAAGTTGGCTTACAAGATCATATGAAGCATCGGCCCAATGAACTTTCCGGCGGTCAGCGTCAGCGCGTTGCGATTGCTCGGGCTCTTGTCACCAAGCCAAGGATTGTTCTTGCCGACGAGCCTACCGCCAACCTCGATTCCGTAACGGGACAAAGCATCATTGACCTCATGAAAGAAATCAACCGCAGTGAGCAAACCACTTTTCTCTTTTCAACTCATGATGACAACGTGATCCGTCAAGCCAACCGCATTATCAAGCTGCGCGATGGTGTCATTGTTGCTGAGTCCTGAGGTCAGCCAATGCTTCTTTGGAAACTCGCGTTTCGTAATCTTTTCGTTCATCGCTTGAAGACTCTCGTCACAGGACTCATCATTGTTTTCGGGACGACGCTAGCAATTGTCGGCAATTCTGTGGTCGATGCGATTTCAGGTGGCATGCAAAAAAGTCTCACCAACAGTCTTACGGGCGACATCCAGGTCTACGCCGCCGACGCGAAAGAGAAGATCGCCGTCCTTGGTGGAAGCGATGGGAACCTCCCCGACATTGGTTACCTGCCTGATTTCAAAAAAGTTAAGACTGCACTTTTAGAAATTCCCAATATCAAAGCCGTCATTCCAATGGGTATTAGTTTCGCGATGCTCAATCCCGGAAATCTCCTGGACCTCAAGCTCGAAGAATTGCGGGCGTCCTACAAGAAGACACCGCGCGATGACGCGCGCCTCGCTGCCCTAAAAGAACATGTGCGCATGATTGTGCGCGATATTGAACGAAGTCAGACCGAGAATCAGGACAATCTCGGAGGTGTCTTCGGGGGTGAGAAACTCTTCAAGGACGCCGGTGAGAATATCGCTAAGGCCCTGGATCAGTCATTCTGGAATGACTTCGATCGGCACAGCGACGCCCGTCTCGAATTTCTGGCGAACAAGATGGCGCCGCTTATCTTCGATGACAACCAACTCTACCTGAGCTACTTCGGCACAGTTCCAGAGCTTTTTGAGGAAGCCTTTCCGCAGTTTGAAGTCGTCAAAGGGACGATGATCCCTGAAGGGGGCCGAGGCTTTTTATTTAGTGATTTTGTTTACGAAAACCAGGTCAAGCACCGAGTCGCGCGTCGTCTCGATCAAATCAAAAAGCAGATTGATAAAGAGAAGCTCACTCTTAAAAGCAGTAAAGACCTTCAAGATAAAGTAAAGGCCAATATCGCGCAGGCAGCCGAAGTCTACAGTCAGATCGAGCCGCCTGCTGCGGCGACTTTGCTGCCCAGGCTTCAGCAACTATTGGGTTCAAAGTCATCAAAATTTCCCGAGCTTGTGTCTGAGTTCCTTGCAATGGATGACACGAATTTCCCCACTCGTTACACCTTTTTTTATGATCAGATCGCTCCTCAGCTCATCCTCTATAAAGTAAAAGTGGGCGACACCTTCGCGATCACGGGATTCACGAAGTCCGGATATTCCTCATCAGTGAACATGAAAGTTTACGGCACTTACCGCTTCAGAAGTTTCGAAAGTTCGCCGCTAGCGGGTGCTCTGAACGTGATGGATATGGTCTCATTCCGCAAGCTTTTCGGGATTCTCACGGCTGAACGTCGTAGCGAAACCGAAAGTCTTGATGCGGAGATGGGTCTCGGTGATGTGGGCCGTGACGATATTGAGGCGATGTTTGGAGCGGCGACAGAGTCGACCTCAGAAACTCGAGTCACGAGCAATTTGCAGAGCCTAACCCAGGGTCGCTTCGGTCAGGTCGACAGCGAACGACGCGATCTCGACACCAAATACTCACGCTCAGACATGGAAGACGGCGTGTTTATGAACGCTTCCGTTGTGCTAAAAGATCCCTCGCGTCTAGACGCCACCCTCGAAGAGATTCGAGCAAAAAATGATGAGAAAAAACTCGGACTTCAGGCCGCCGACTGGCGCGACTCTGCGGGCATCGTGGGTCAACTGACTGTAATGGTACGCGGAGTCTTGTATCTCTTTGTTTTTGTCATCTTTAGCGTCGCAACGTTTATCATTATGAATTCGATGCTGATGGCGACTCTCGAGCGTCGTCGGGAAATCGGGACGATGCGCGCCATCGGAGCTCAACGCTCTTTCCTGCTTGGACTCTTTCTGCGCGAAACATTTGTCTTGAGTTTTGTTTTTGGTCTTGTGGGTACGCTCATTGGCGTTGGTATCGTGCTGGCCGTCGGCGCTCGTGGCATTCCCGCGATGGGCGACGTTGCCACCTTCTTTTTCTCGGGAGATCGACTCTACCTTCAGGTCAATATTATGCATATTGCGATTGTGTCACTGTGTATGACGATTGTGGCTTTGGTTTCGACTCAGTACCCCGCTTGGCGTGCGATGAAAATCTCACCGCTCGAAGCGATGCAGTCCAGTGAATAAGAAGGGCCTCTCTGATGAGACAATTTTTTGTGATCGCTTTTCGCAACCTCACAAGCCACAGCGGGCGAAGCCTCGTTCTGGGAGGCGCGATCGCGCTCGTAACCACCTTGGTTGTGGTGATGCTCGCTCTGACGGCGGGAATTCGCAATCGCATGATCGAGAATGCGACAGCGCTTTCGACAGGTCACCTCAACGTGGGTGGTTTTCTAAAAATCAGTCAGTCTTCAGCGGCTCCCGTGATCAATCGCGCTTCAAAGCTTCGTACTCTCATCGC
The DNA here is from genome assembly GCA_945881775.1 of Bacteriovorax stolpii. Classification (GTDB taxonomy): domain Bacteria; phylum Bdellovibrionota; class UBA2428; order UBA2428; family UBA2428; genus CAMCVE01. The sequence goes on along the minus strand of CAMCVE010000001.1, from coordinate 76,621 downwards.
AGAGACTGTTCCTGAGGCAACGCTTGTTGTTGAGCGCGTGCGTGCTTACGGAAAAATTATTTCGGATGAGAACTCGATCATGGTCCCGATGTCGGGCATCGATATGGCCAAGGAAGAGACTTTGCTCGGAGGGCTCGCGCTTGCAGAGAGAGGTGATTACATCGAAGGTGATCTTGCATCGGATGCCAAGCCTGAGCTCCCGGGTCGCATGATGGACCTAGCCCAGCAGGGAAGCATTGTGATGTTTGCTTCGCAGGCTAAGAAGCTCAAGGTGCGAGTAGGCGACACCGTCACCATTTCGATGCCCACCTACCGCAACATCTACAACACTAAGGATCTTCGGGTTGCTGCCATCCTAAAGAATCTCGGTCTCATCTCAAGTTTCACGACATTTATTAACCATCTCGATGCACGAGAGGTTTACGATCTCGATCCGGATACGACCGGTGTTTTCCAGATCTACTTGAAGTCTATCGATCAGGTTTCTGCAGTAGATGACAGATTGCGCAAGGGGCTTTCGGCGGCTTCTTATGCCCTCATGGAGAAGGATGCCAACCCTTTTTGGATGAAATTCGAGCGCGTTGCGGGTGAGTCATGGTCCGGCCAAAAGCTCGATGTGACAGACTGGCAGGACGAGACCTCGTTCCTCAAATGGATCCTCGATATTTTCAATGCGCTCACCGTAGCGCTTACGGCCACGCTGATGTTTATTGTAACCGTTGGTCTCGTGAACAACATGTGGATGTCGATTCGTGAGCGCACACCTGAAATCGGAACGATGCGGGCTCTTGGTCTGCAACGACGCGGGGTCTTGGTGATGTTCCTCATCGAATCGTGCCTCTTGGCGGTGATGAGTGTCGGTGCAGGAATCCTCATCGGATCGGGAATTGTGGGCCTTTTGAATCTGATTGATGTTCAGATTAGCTCCGAAGCCTTTGTGATGTTCCTGATGTCCAATTCTCTTTGGCTCGACCTTCAAGCTTCGGACCTTCTCATAACGTTTACGACGCTGTCTGTGTTATTGATCTTGGGGGCTTTTATTCCTGCCTACCGAGCCAGCAAAATGAAGCCCATCACCGCGATCAACCACGTGAACTAGGAGATCTTTGATGTCTATGAAAGTACTCATTCTTATCGCAATATTTCTGGCTGGAGCGGTGCAGGCCGTACCTCTTAAACCCCAAGAGGCCCTTGATCTTGTAAAGCTTGTCGACGAGAGACAGCGCAATTCGGGTGACTACACGTCTCTCTGCTATGTCAAAGAGACCGAGCGCAAACTCGAGCCTAAAGTCTTTCAGGCTGTGGTCTATCGTCGTGACACCGACGACAAGTTTATGATTCTTTTTACGAAGCCCAAAGAAGAGGCGGGCAAAGGGTACCTTAAGATCGACAAGAACCTGTGGATGTACGATCCCTCGACAGGGAAATGGGAGCGTCGGACTGAGCGTGAGCGCATTGGTGGCACCAATTCGCGGCGCGGAGATTTCGATGAGTCTCGGCTTGCCGATGAGTACGACGTCACTTACGAGGGTGAGGGCACGCTCGGCAATTTCAAGACGCACAAGATGAAACTTGTTGCGAAGCCTAAATCCGATGTGGCCTACCCCGTGATTTCGCTGTGGGTGGATCAGCTCGACAAGAACGTGCTTAAGCGTGAAGAGTCGTCACTCTCGGGCAAGCTGATGCGCACGACGTTCTATCCAAAGTGGACCAAGAAATTTAGCCCCTCCAAAAAGGCCAATGTCTGGATCCCCGAGGAGATGCGGATTTTTGATGAGATCGAGAAAGGAAATTCCACTGTCATCTTGATCAAGGAGACCGATCTCTCATCTCTCGACACCAACATTTTTAGCAAGGCTTGGATCGAATCCAAGAGCAAGTGATATGTATGAGAAAATTTGATAACTTTGCATTGGTTTTTTCGCTTTTCATGGCTCTACCGCTCTATGCGCAGGACTCCTCCGACGAATTTGAGAAAGGATTCGGCGCTGAACAGGGCATTAGCGCTGAGGAAAAGTCGGGCGCCGATGAAGATCGACTCAAGCTCGGCGGCACACTTGCTGTAGATTTTTATGATTCGGTCGTCGGAGCGCGCGACTATCTCAGGAATCTCAATACGCTCTCGGTCTACTTGGATGCCAGGCTGAGAAACGACATTCGGGCCTATGCAAAATTTCGTGGCGTGGTCGAAGGTGTGTCAGATGCGGGGCAGCTTGCGGTTCCGGCTTCGACGTCGGACGTCGAAGAGTTGAAGTTGTTTTTTAATGCCAGCAAGGACGTCTTCTTCACACTCGGAAAGCAGAAGATTAAATGGGGCAGTGGCAAGTTCTGGAATCCGACGGATGTGGTCAATGCTGCGCCTCGCGATCTCTTGTACTCGGATGATCGCCGCTCGGGCGTGTCGATCCTTAAGACACATGTGCCGCTCGGAAGTGCCAATCTCTATTATGTCAATTCCTTCGAAGGTGCCGATCGGCTGAGCGAAGTCGGGAATTCTTTGCGTCTTGAAATTCCTGTGAGTTCTGCCGAGTTCGCAGTCACGGCCTCCAAACTCCAAGGGCAAAAAGCTGTTTTTGGAATGGATCTCTCTGCCGCTCTTGGCGACTTTGATGTTTATTCAGAGCTCGCTTATTCGAGCCGTTCCAACTCGACGCTCTTTGGACAGACGGGAGCTTATGTGCCTGAAGGCGCGAACTTCGACTGGGTCGCCGGGGCTAGTTATGAGCTGCCTTACGCGGACAATGACAGCCTGAGTTTCGCTGTGGAGTATTTCCGAAACGACGATGGCTATCAGGCGAAATCGGACTACGTCTGGGCACTTGCGGCGGGCGCTTACACACCCTATCAGCTCGCCAGAGACTACGCGCTCTTTTCGATTTTTGCTCCGACTCCAGGATCGTGGAATCACACCACGATCAGTCTGCTGAACCTCGTTAATTTAAATGACTCGAGTGGCCTCTCGAAACTTGGAGTTGCGTTTGAACTCATGCAGGATCTGCAGTTTGAGCCGAGCGTCAGTTGGCACTTTGGTGACTTAGACGGCGAGCTTCGCCTCGGAGATCAAGAGTACGACGTGGCCGCACGCTTGAGTGTTCAGTTCTAGCAAAAGCTTTGCTTCAAAATGTTGGAGCGTTTGGGACCGAAGCCGCGCGCAGTTCGGTCACTTTGGCTGCGACGCGGACAGCGTCCAAGGCAGGATCGACGTCCTTGTCGATCGAGCGAATCTTGAGCTCGGGATCGATGATAAACGTCCAACGCTTCGAAAAGCTGAGGCCCATAATTTTTGTTCCGTAGGCGTTCAGCGCTTTGTCATCGGGATCTGCCAGCAAATCGAAGCTCAGCTTATGCTCTTTGTGAAAAGCGGCTTGAGCGGCGACGGTATCGGAGCTGATGCCGTAAACCTCAGCACCGGCGGCACGAACTTTCTTGATGTTGTCGCGGAACGCGCAAGCCTGTTTGGTGCAGCCTGGAGTTCCAGCTTTGGGATAGAAATAAAGCACTGTCCAGCTGCCTTTTCGGCTGGCGAGGTCGAAGTCGCTTCCGTCTTGTTTTTTAACTTTGAAGAGTGGAGCGTTGTCGCCGACTTTGACGTTTGCGGCGTGTGAGATTGAGGCAAATAGAGTCGTGAGGGCAAGGGCAAGGTGATGAAATCTCATGTTGCTTCAGATTCTATCTTCTTTTTGCGGGTCTGCCCACCGATCTTTGAAGAGTCTCCGGGCGCTTGACCCCCCCAAGCCTCTTGTTCTATTTCAGAGGCATGCCTTCTTTTGACGTGAGCTCCGAAATTAACTGGCAGTCCATGGATGACGCCATCAATCAGACCCTCAAAGAGATTCGTAACCGCTACGATTTCAAAGGTATCCAGGCCGAGATCGTCATGGACCAAAAAGAGAAGAGCATCAAGATCACTTGCTCCGAGTCGTACAAGATGGAGGCGATCCAAGAGACCTTCCATCAGAAGCTCACCAAACGGGGCATCTCTTTGTTGGCTCTGGACTACCAACCTGTCGAAAAAGCCAGCGGTTCTGGTGGCCGCATGGTCGCCAAGGTGGCCGCCGGTGTTTCGAAGGAAAAGGGCAAAGAGATCGTCGCGTTTTTGAAGCAGAACGCGGGCAAGCTCCAGGCTCAGATTCAGGACGAGAAAGTCCGCGTCACGAGCAAGAGTCGCGATGAGCTCCAGGACGCGATTGCGCTTCTTAAGGGCCAAGAATCCAAGCTGGGCATTCCGATGCAGTTCGGCAATTTCCGCGAATAGCGTTTTGGTGCGTATTAAGTGTCAGTAGCTCTGTTCCACCAGCCGATTTCATCGGCTAGGTGTTCGTAGACGAGCACCATCGCGAAGGTGTCGAGTTCGCAGTATCTCAGAAGTGACCGAGCGAGCTTAGCGCGCTCACTCTCGGGCATCGAAGCAAATTGAGTGCGGGCGTAAGCCGTCATGGCGGCGCCCCCTTCGCGGATTTCATTTTCTCCAAGCAGCGAATACGGGTCGAGAATCTTGCCGCTCGCGTTTCGCTGGATCCAAGTCCAGTCCTTGTAGTTGTGACTTGTGAGGCTCTCTGCGGCCCCATAGATGGGTTGAGAATATTTCCTCTGAAGATATTTGGAGCTCGTGAGCACAGCGGGAAGAACGCTCTTAAGTGAGTTTGATCCGTCCGTGAGCGGGTTGTAATAGCGATTCATGACGACCTCTAAAAGATCAACCATGCTGCGGGGTCCCTTCCACGCATCTTTCTTGGTCGTTACAGTTTCAATCCACTGGCAAAGTTCTTTGCGATCTGGTTCCTCGGACGCCAGGAGCTGCTCATGAATCTGGCAGAGCACAACGTTCTCGTGAGGAGAGTAGCGGAAGATACTGCCGCGATCTTCGCTCAGGGCCCGGCGGAGAGCGCGTACGAAATCAAAACTTGGGAACTTACCGCGGCTGAGGTCAATGTACTCGGTGGCGTGAGAGATGCGCCCGTCGGCTTCGAGGCGGTGATGCGAAAACTGGAAAGCGACTTGCTCGTAGGGATGACGCCCTTTCCCGAAGGGGATTGCCACCTGGCTCGTTTCGAAATCAATAAAATGCAGAGGATAGATCCATCTTGAAAAGTCATCGAGAAGTCCCTGCTTGTCGATATAGGGAGTCGTATCCTTTTCGATCACCTTGCGCACTTGCAAGGCCTGCCGTTGCCACGACTGCATACCGGCTTGGTCGGCGTCCACAGATCCGAATTCTGCGGGGTCAAGTTGATCCTGGAAAAAAATCCCTTCGGAAATTTTCTTGTCAGCCAAACGGTACTTCCAGATGTCAAAAACAAAAGGACGACTAAAGTCCTCAGGCTTCAGACTCGCTTGCTCGGACCAACATTTTTCAAATCCGATTTTTTGTCCCTTCGCAGGGGACTGGGTCTCGACGCGGAATTCGCAGTTCTTGCATTTCGAGCCAAGTCCCACCGGAAGGTAACGGTCCTCGGCATAGGCTTCGGCAAGCCACTCAACAAGTTCTTCAAAACTTTTACCGTGGGATTCCCACTCACGGTGGATGAAATTCACTTCAGCCGAGACATCGACCTCTTTGAGGATGGGGGCGCCGGCATCGGCGAGGCTGCGCCCCGGGGAAAGCGAGGCTCGGGATTTACCCGTCGCATCTTTCGTGAGTTCAAAAAACTGGTTCAGGCCTTCGACGCTCGTGACGGCGTGCTTGTCTGCGAGCATGAGGTAGGGGCTTATTTCCCACTCGGGAAAAGCTTTTTGAGCGACGTAGGTCTGGAAGGCGACATCAAGAAGGTAGGGCTCCCAACGAGACATGAGACCCTTGTTCTTTTTGTTCCAAAAAAGATTGCTCTCGGTGGAGTCAAAACCTTTGGCTTTGACTTCGACAAGGTCCACGCGATGGCCGACCTTGCGGAGGATGTCCACACGCACAAGAAGCTTTTCAAAACCCAGGGCCGCCTCAAAAAGCGTGACCGTCTCTCGATTGAGAAGCTCGCGCGACTGGCTTAGGGCGATCTCGCTCTCGAGTGTCTCTATTTCCAAACCACCCGGATTGAAGAGTTTGGCGAGCTCTCCCACCTGAAAGCCACCTTCGGCCAAGGCATCGAGGAAGCTGTTGTCCGAACGCGTAGAGGCGTAGTCGCTCTTGCCCGAAAAGAAAAGTTTCGAAGGGCATTCGCAGGCCGTCTTGAATCCAGATTTTGTGAGAAGTCGTGTTTTTGACATCGGCGACTTTAGGGCTCATCCGCCGGTGGAACGAGATCAAAGAGTTTCATAGGCAGAGGGAAGCGGGCCATGAACTCATCGAAGTAGCGACGCGCTTGGGTATTTGGACGATCAACACGCTCGGCAACGATGAGCTCATTTTTCATGGAGTGCTCCCAGCCGATGAGCTCGGTCACTCGCACTTTATAGCCTCGTGACTCGAGGAACAGCGAGCGAATGACGTTGGTGAGGTGAGAGCCAAATTCGCGGCGATGCAGATTGTGACTCCAGAGACTTTTTAGTTCGCGCGTGCTCTCGGACGGGAGGCTCGGTAAGAGGCGAGCCACTTCGGCCTGGCAGCAGGGTACGAGAGCGATGACTTTGGCCTTCTTGCGAAGCGCAAACGCAATCGCTTCGTCTGTGGCAGTGTCACAGGCATGCAGAGCCGTCACGGCATCAATCTCTTTGGGAACTTCGCTTGAGCTGATTGCCTCAAGGATCGACTGCGCGACAAAAGAAATGCGGTTAAAGCCCGAATCCAAAGCCAGGCGACGGCAGGTGGCGACGAGCTCGGGGCGTTGCTCAATCGCCCAAAGATGGGTGTCTGACTTTTCGCGCATCCAGAGATCGTAGAGCATGAACCCTAAGTAAGATTTTCCTGCACCAAGATCGGCGATCGTCTTCATGTTTGAGAGTTGGGGCGTCACAAGCTGAACAAGATGTTGGACCTGTTTGAGTTTGCGGCGAGAGTCCTGGTTCAGCGCTCCGTCACGCGTGAGAATGTGCAAGGCCTTAAGGAGCTCCACAGATTGTGTGGGCCAGAGATCCGCGAGACTTGAGAGGGGCTTCGACATTCGCGACCGAAGCTATCAGATCTCGGCCTCGGGAGTCACCCAATTCTCGGGGAAGGGAATGCTGCGAAGCTCGCCCTCGGGCAGCGCATCGAGAGTGAGGGGTCCAAACTGACTGCGATGAAGCTTAAAGACCGGAGCTCCAACGGCCCCCAGCATGCGGCGAACCTGATGGTAGCGACCTTCGCTCAGGGTGATGCGGGCCTTTTTGTCGCCGAGGCTTTCGAGTTTGGCAGGCAAACAGGGTTTTGTTTCGCCGTGGATAAGGAGTGTGCCTGAGGCGAGGATATCGATCATCTTTTGGGTTACTGAAGCCTGGAGTGTGGCTTCGTAGACCTTGGGAACGTGATTCTTTGGCGATGTGAGGCGATGGATAAGATCATGTCGGTCAGTGAGCAGCAGCAGGCCGCTCGTGTCTTTGTCGAGCCTGCCGATGCTCTCAACTGTTGGCGAACGCAGGTTCCAGCGCGGCTCTAGAAGTTCGTAAACAGAAGGTCCCTCGCGGGGGTCGTGGCTGCAAACGCGACCCAGGGGTTTGTTCATCACAACCAGCAGCCCCTCAGGATGATCAAGAGGCTCGCCGTCGAAACTCAGGAGCTTAGGGTCTAGGCGCATGTCGGAGCGAAGCTTGTCCACGCCTTTGGCTTGAATGCGATCTGACTTATTGATCCAAATATCAACATCGCGACGGCTGCCGTAACCCAGGGCAGAGATCAGTTGGTCGACGCGGGGATGGCGTTTAGCGCTCGGCATGAATCACTTTAAATCCGTCTCTCTCGGTGACGCGTAACACTTTCCTAAAGTGCGCGGCGAGGACCTTTTCATAAGCTAAGAATGTGTTGGCGACCATATAAAGAGTTCCGCCACTGCGGAGCATTTTGGCGGCGCTTTCGATGAAAGCGCTCCCAAGGCCCGCGCTCACGTCGCTGCCTTCGTGAAAAGGAGGGTTCATGACAATCCAGTCGAGACCTTGAAATCTAGAGCGAGTCTGGGGTGAGGTCACATCGAGCCAGTGAAAGCTCGTGCGATCGGACCACGTAGAAAGATTGAAGCGGGCGCAGTCGAGCGCGCGCGAATCGGCCTCGAGGACTTCGAGGCGAGTGACTTGAGTTGAGCGACTAAGAACAGCGTGCGAGAGAAAACCATAGCCCGATCCTAAATCCGCTCCGTGGCCTTGAAGCTCGGGCAGGGTGCTCGCCAGAAGAGTCGAGGCTTCGTCGATTTTATTCCAGCCATAAATGCCGGGTAGGCTACGGAATTCGGTGCCCGGAACTTGCACCGGAGCGGCGGCCTGAATCCAAGCTTCGAGGAGCTCTCGTCTCGTGAGCTGTGAGGCCTTGAGGACAACAACACGGCACTTCTGTTCGCTGTCGGCCTCGAGTTCAGGAAACGCGCCACGAAGCTGTGACAGATAGCCTCCGGCGCCTTGGGCATTAGCGCATGAGAATACAAAAACGCCAGAAGGCGAAAGATTGAGGAGTCCATGCGCCAAGAGGGCCAGGCTCTCAATGCGCTGCCTGGTGGGCACAAAGAGCACCAAATCAAATGGGCCTGTGCTGAGCTCCGGCTTGGCGAAGAATCCTTCAGCCTCGAGGTCCTCGACCTCCGGCCTAAAGGTGTGGAGCACTTCGACCTGAGCCGGTTGCGCGCGGGCGAGGGCTCGAAAAAGCGCGGGGCTCGCTTCGGGGCGAGCGACCCAAGCGCGCGAGCTGCGGTTGAGATTGAGGCTCAGGTCTTCGAGGCGCCGTTCGATCACGGACCATGCGGTTTCGGTGGCTGTCAATTGGCTCATGCGGCTGTACATGAAGATACTTGAGATTGGCTTAGGGTCGACGAGGCTCCAAGAGTTAAGATGAAGACTTTCGATTTCACGCGAGCTGCATCCTTTCCCAATCGGCTGCCGTCGTGTCAAAAACGAGGACCTTGTGTTTCATGAAGCGACGCTCACCGCGCGCCACAAATCCGAGCTTCTCGATGACACGCAACGAGGCCTTGTTGTCGGCCACAGCGAAGGCACAAATGTTCTCGAGACCCACACGTCGAAAGCCGTAGTTCAGTAGCATTCGGCCGCATTCGGTTGCGAGCCCTTGGCCCCAGTTGTCGCGGGTCAGACGATAGCCAAGCTGGACCTCGCGCCGCTCTGGTGTTTCGTCGAAGGAGACGGGGCGCAATAGACATGTGCCAATGAGGGCGTGATCACTCGTGCGCACGATAGGCCAGCGGCCGAGGCGGCTGTTCTCAAAATCGGCCATTTCGTTGCGAATAAATATCTTCGCGCCCGTGAGATCTCTTTGTTTGTAGCCGCTGATCGAATTCTGGTTGAGGCCCGCATCTTGGCTTGTTTGCTGCCAAGCCTGGGCATCTGACATTTGCCAGGGGCGGATCGCAATACGTTCGTTTCTGCCGAAATCCATGAGTTCTCACTCTAGATACTAAGGCATCTCACCCTTTAGATTGAGGGGCACTGCGGCAGGGACTGAAAGCTATTGGATGAGACGGTAGATCACGACGAAGTGGCAGGCGGCAGCGATCACTGTGAGCAGGTGAAAAACTTCGTGGTAGCCGAAGACTCTTGGTACAAGGTGAGGCCTATGGGTGGCATAGCAAATCGCACCGACCGTATAAGCCACTCCGCCCACAAAAATCAGCCAGAGGCTCGAGGATCCCAGGGACGATCCAAGACCTCGCACATAAGGCACCGCAATCCATCCCATGGCCACATAGATGATCGCCGTAAACCACTTCGGAGCTTTGACCCAGAAAATCGATTGCAGCAGTCCTGCCACGGCAACGATCCAGATGATGGCAAAAAGTTCTTGGCCGTCCTCTGGCGGGAGGGCGAGAAGGCTCATGGGAGTCACAGTGCCTGCAATAAAGATAAAAATTGCAGAATGATCGAGACGCTTCAAGAGGGCGCGCTGCTTGGGTTGCCAGTGGGGACGATGGTAGACGGCGCTAACGCCAAAGAGGAAAAGAAGCCCAAAGGAGTAGACGAGGCTGGCGAGGCGGGCGTCACCAGTGGACGCTTTGGCGACGAGCATGGCGCAGGCACCGAGAGCAACAAAAAAAGCTTCTTGGTGAAAGACCCCCCGGAGGAGGGGTTTGTGAAGCGCTTTGGTCTTTAAAGTCATGCTGCTAGCGGAAATTAGCAGAGGCTTGCCTGTTTTGCGGCGAGCTCCCGAAAATTTCTTGGCGCCTTAGAGGACTGTTCAGATTGAGACGCTGCTGTGATAATCGAATCTCGTGAAGCGCGGCCGCATTTCCAAGTGGATTCTACGCTGGGGACTCCTGGGACTTGTGTGCGCCGGTTTTCTCGGGGCGTCGACTCTCTGGGCGCTCGTTCGTTTTACGCAGACCAAGGATCTCTATCCCAAGCTCAGCTATCCCGCGCCCGACTATCGCCCTGAGGTGAGCTGGGAAGAGGGACGTCCCAAGGACTGGGTTCGCCTCTCGTCGATGCCGCGCGCGGCATGGCTCGCGGTGATCGCTGCTGAAGATGGTCGTTTTTTCAAACACACGGGAGTCGAGTGGGAACAGTCTCTTGAGAAAATCCGCTCCGACATCCAAAAACGCGAGTTTCCTCACGGCATCAGCACCCTGAATCAGCAGATCGTAAAGAATCTCTATTTTGGCGCGAGGCCGCCACTTTTTCGTAAGCTTCAGGAAATCGTCGTCGCACGACACATGGACTCCGAGCTCGAGAAAAAACGTATCTTAGAAATTTATCTGAACATCGCTGAGTGGGGGCCTGGGGTGGTCGGCATCGGAGCGGCCGCGCGCTACTACTTCCGCAAGCCCGTTTCGCGTTTGAGCGACTACGAATGCGCTCTTCTTGCCAATCTCTTGCCCAGCCCGCGCGTGCGAGGTGCGTGGGTCAAAAGCGGTCGCATTCCGAGGCGCCTGAGCCGCCGTGTGCAGCGAACCTTGCGCCGTCTCGCTTCGACCGATCGCTCGATTAAGGCTCAGCTCTGGGCACGAAGCGAATCTCGCCGTTCGCAACAATGAGCGAAGCCTTAAAGTCCTGGCCCGTTTTGGTCTTGAAGCCCTCAAGAGGCGCGGTCTTCATTTGAGTTAAAAGCGTCTTGGCTTCTTCGACGGAAATCTTTCTCTTCGCGATGACCTTCCAGATCACAAAGGGGCAGCCCTCTTTCCAGCGGGAGCACCCGTAGGCTTTGGAAGATTCCAGAACGGGTGCCTGGCAGCACGGACAGGGTCCAATGTTTTTTGTGCTCTTCTCGGCCTTCTGCTCGAGGCGGGATTGTTCATCTGTGGGCGCGCACGCCTCCGATTCGAGCTCTCCTTGGGAGTTTAGCCTCAGGTGAGTGTAGTGTCGGATGCCGTCTTCCAAATAGAGGAAGGCCTCGGGGACGTCGCCTAGACGCAAAAGCTGCGTGGCCATTCGTTTCGAAATCGGTGAGCCGTTGAAGTCTTTCCAGAGGACAAACTTGCAACCCTCTTTCCAGGCCGAGCACCCAAAGCCCTTCTCTCCTTCGATCACAGTCGAGGAGCAAAGGGGGCAGGGGCCTAGGCCCACCTGTCCCGACCCGAAACCCACGATGTCTCGGACATAAGTCTCGACGTCTTTCATAAAGCTTTGATCGTCGTATTCGTCGTTCTCGATCTGCTTGAGTTGGTACTCCCATTCCGCGGTGAGTTCGGCGGATTTCAGTCGCGGATCTTTGATAAGGCTTACGAGCTTACGACCTTCGGCCGTGCTTAAAATTCCTTTTTTTGAACGAGAGACGTATTTTCTAGAGATCAGAGTTTCAATAATGGAGGCGCGTGTCGCGGGAGTTCCGAGGCCTTTGTCTTTGAGTGCGAGTTTCATCTCGTCGCCTGTCACGTGCCTGCCGGCGGTCTCCATCATTTGCAGGATACCCGCTTCGTTATAGGGGAGGGGAGCTTTCGTTTTTTGGGATTTGATGAGGGGCTCGTGCGAGTATTGTTGACCCTGTTTCAGGCTGTCGAAGTGGTCGGGCTCTGATTCTGATTCATCTTTCTTTTTTGGATAGAGAATCTCCCACCCGAGGTCGACAGTGCGCGTATGCGTGGCTTTGAATTCTTCATCGGCGCAACGAGCTTTGACGCTCATCACACTCTTCGTGCCTGGAGGATAGAGGGCCGCTAGAAGCCTTGTAAGCACAGCGCGGTAGACATGTGTCTCATCCTCGCTCATACGTGAGCGCGGAATAGTTGTGGTGGGGATAATGGCGTGGTGGTCGGTGACTTTGAGCGCATTGACGATCCGCGGACCGAGATTCAGATTCTCAAGATTCAGGCGCGCGATCTCGTCTTTGCGGTAGGGGCGAAGCTTCTCCAGGAGTTCGGGCAACTGTTTTGCGACATCGGGAGTGAGGAACTTGGAATCGGTGCGCGGGTAGCTCAGGTGCTTTTTCTCGTAGAGGCTCTGGGCGGCTTTGAGCGTGGCGTCGGCGCTCAGAGAGTGGCGCTTGTTCATGTCTTTTTGCAGCTCTGTAAGGTCATAGAGCAGCGGTGGAAGAATTTTTTCATCTTTCGAAGAAATCTCAAGGATCTCGAGGGGGTGAGAAGAAATTTTTCTTAAGAGAGACTCAGCGTCTGCAAGCGCCTCGAACTTGCCATGCGCAGAACGAAAACGCACGCCACTCGCAAGCGCGTGAACTTCCCACGACTCGCTCTCCACAAAGTTCTCAATCTCGAGGTCTCGTGAGACAATCATGGCGAGCACAGGAGTTTGCACGCGACCCAAACTGTAAAGTGAAGAGCCGCCGTAGAGACTCGTAAAATAGCGGGTCGCATTGATGCCCACAATCCAATCGGCTTCGGAGCGGCACTTAGCGGCGCGGTAGAGAGGGTCAAAGAGTCTGCCCTCTTTCAGGTTTTTAAAGCCTTCGGCGAGCGCTTCTTCTGTGAGGCTTGAAACCCAAAGACGTTTGAAGGGAATTCTCTCGATCTTGAGAAAATGCTGAAGATAACGAAAGATGAGCTCTCCCTCGCGTCCAGCGTCTGTCGCACAAATGACCTCACCGGCATCAGCTGCGAGTGTCTTCATCACGCGCAGCTGTTCTTTGATGCCCTTGTCACTTCGAGGGCGCAGAGAAAATTTTTCGGGAATGATTGGAAGGGTCTCGATTCTCCAAGCCTTCCATTCCTTTTTGTAGTCCTCCGGCTCTTTGAGTTCGAGGAGATGCCCGAAGGCCCAGGTGATCGCGTAGTCGTCATTCGAGAGAAAGCCGTCGCCTTTGCTGCGTGCGCCGAGATACGCCGCGATATCTCGAGCCACCGAAGGCTTCTCGCAAATGACCAATTTTCGCGTCATGAGACAGGGAAAACTAAGGGATGAAAGCCTCTGAGGCAAGAGGTCGCCTTGCTGCAGAATTTTCTGAATTTTGTGGTGCCGAAGGATCCTTATCCACGACCGTCATCAACGGCAAGTAGCTCGCGCCGATCGTTTTGAAACGTCAAAGTTTTTGATCGCCATCTGGGCTGGACTGCAGGACAATAAGAGCAATGTTCGCCTCAAATGTCTTGCGGAAGTCTATAGTCCTCGTTGTTGCTTCGATGAGTTTTTGTTTAGTGGCTGCGGAGACTTCGCTCAAGGCTGGTCATGGTGCTCGAACCGAGTCTCCGGGGATCATGAGTGGCCCAATGAAGAGTGTCGGGACAGCGTCTGATTGGGAAGACTTTTCAAAACAACCCTCAGCTCACCTGAGAGGATACAAGGGAGAGCCTTTCCCGCCACCAAGCTGGGCTCTTCAAAATGGGTGCTTCCAACTCAATAGCACAGGCTTTGGGTCAGATTTGATGACCCGCTCGACTTACGAGAATTTCGAACTTGAGTTTGATTGGAAGTTTCAGCCCGGTGGCAACAGCGGGATTATTTTCGCGGTCCAGCCGGGCTACGAGTATTCCTATCTCACCGGACCCGAAGTGCAACTCCTGGACGACTCAAAACATCCCGACGGCAAAAAGGCAATCACGAGCCTGGGCGCACTTTATGGTCTCACAGAGCCTGACTCCGAAGCAAAGAAGAAGCTCGCCCTAAAAGAATTCAGTAAGTGCCGACTCATCGTGAACGGCAATCAACTGAAGTTTTATGTCAACGACGTGCTCGTGTCGGACGCTTCTCTAGATCCCAAAGTTCTCGATGCGAAAATTGCCGCCTCCAAGTTCAAGAACATGAAAGATTTTTACAAACAGAGAAGCGGCCACATCGTATTCCAAGATCACGGCGGCAAGACTGAGTTCCGTCGCATTCGCATTCGCCGACTTTAAAAGGTGTGTGACTGGGCTTTTCGTTCTGAAATCAGAGGATTTTTTAAGTCATCATTTCTCGAAAACAAATTTTGACTTCGACTTCAGCGGCAGATGGATCTCTGTCTCAAGCTTGAGGGCCAAATTTCCTGCCCGAGAGCGTACGAGGTAGGCGGGCTTCTCGGGAGATCCATTACGTTTGATTTTCTTAGCTTTGATTTCCCGGACGACGGGCTCAAAATAGATTTCTTCAACTGTTCCGTCGATAAGGTCACCAAGCCATTTCCACTGGATCGCTTGGCCTTTTTTAAATTTGGCGGTCATGGGATTCTTCTTATTCTTCCTGGCAAAATTTGTCGCGCAGTGTTTTTGGATGCGCGTAACTCGCAGTGGCCTCGAACAAACGGCCATCAGGAAAATCCATATAAACTTAGCCAGCTAAGATCTTAGCTAAACATTAATTCAATAAACGGCCAATAAATCCGATAGAATGCTTAATGGGGAGGTGGTTTGGGTCACCATCATATTCTGCCAAAAGCCGACACTGTGATTCTTTTGTCAGCAGTGTTTTTGCTGAGCAGCTGCGGAGTCACGCTTAGCGACAGTGAGAGCGCAGATGGCGGCAGCGTTACGCTCGCGCAAGGCACGGCCGACGGCTCAAGCGGCAGCGCACCTGCAAGTGCTAGTGACACCACTGTGACGGTTACGCCCGCAAGCGGCACTGCGTGGAATTCCTTTTTAGTGAACTTAGGCGCACATTTTCTTGCAGCCAACATTTGTGCAGGAAAAACAATATTCGGGCGCCTAGGAGCAGCCATGTGTCCTGAAGAGATTTCAGCTGGCAATGCGTTTAGGTCTAGCGGCAATTTAAGCCTCGCAGGCGAGCAATCGTCTGGAACTTGCACGGATACCACTTATACAACGCGCCTAACTTGCGAGCGCGCAAGTGCAAGCAATGTGTGGACGCCCGCAGTTGCTTTGGGAGAAAAGATTGCAACCGAAACAAGTGACGATACTCTGCCTGCGACAACTCGTGACGCTGCTAGCTTTTCATATAACGGAACAACTTGGGTGCAGACGGATATTGGAGACACTTATGAGTGTGGCGAAACGGGTAATATTGAGTCGCGTATTAGCGATTGTAACCGTCAGTGGCGCGCGACAACGGGGTCTAAATCTGGCGGTGGCACTTGGTCACTCGTTTCTAAGATTAACTTCAGCGGCACCTATTTCGAAGTCTGGCGCGACGATAAATCGGGGCTTATTTGGAGCGACAATTTAGGAACAGGCGATCACTGCGAAGCTACAGGTGATGTGGGCGGCATTGCAAATTGTAACAATACATTTACTCAGAGCTTTTGTGCTGAGACAGGATTTGCCAGCGATCCAGGTGCCATTATTATTAATTCTGCAACAGGACTTTGGCCTAACATTACAGCCTACGATGCAAAAAAAGGCGGCATGGGACTTAGCTCTACAAACCCTGTTATGTGGAGACTACCAACATTTCAGGACTACACAGGCGCCTACCAAAATGGAATGGCTTACGTGCTTCCCAGGATTAACTCATATTTTTGGACGGCCTCCGTGAGTCCCAGCAATCCTATTTACGCGATGTTCTACAACGTTGATTCGTCAGGTTACGTCAGTTCCGGTCACGCCGGTAGGGCTGACCACAACGGTGTTCGCTGCGTGGGTCGGTGAGTAGGCTTAGTGACCTGGCCGGATGAAATTATACAAAAAAACTAACCTAGAGGTCGAATTAGGATTCGAGTCCCAAGCCAACAACACTAAGTCCAACCCCCAAGGGCTCCCCACTCATTTTTGACCTGAGACAAGGAAGGTCCGCAGCGAGCAGCGCAGCGGACACAAAGTCCGTGAGCAGCGCAGCAAGGGCCTGACGCAGTATCAGGTCAAAAATGAGTGGGGAAGTGGCGGAGCGGACGGGACTCGAACCCGCGGCCTCCGCCGTGACAGGGCGGCGTTATAACCAACTTAACTACCGCTCCACGTGGTAGGGCCAGGGAAATAAGTAGGCCTGAAAACCGGGCCGGTCAAGGCCTGATCTTTGAAAAAGCCGTTCCCGGGGGCTATGACAAAGACCTCATGGGAAAATCGGATTCGGGGTCTCTGAAAGCTTTGCACCCCCGCCTGAAAGAGCGTCTCGACGCCCATAAGGCCGATGCCTCGCAGATCGGCCTTTTTGGCGGTACGGCCGACCCCGAAACCAAGTCTGAAACTCCTATTGAGGCAGCGCCGATTGAGTCGCCTCCACTTGCCGCTCCCCCCGCCAGCAAGTCAAAATCCTTCAAGCGCGAGATCCGCACAGTCACAGAGCTCTGCAATGACATCAAAGACACCCTCCGCAAGGGCCTCGGCACCGTAACAGTCCAGGGCGAGATCGCGGACTTTAAGGGCATCCACCGCAACGGACATCTCTACTGCTCCCTAAAAGACGAGAGCTCACAGGTACGCCTGGTGATGTGGAAGAACGCTCTGCAGGTCACGCCCTTTGAGGTTCGCGGCGGCCTCGAGGTTATCGTCACCGGTAAGCTCGATTTCTACGGGGGCTCAGGCTCTCTTCAGATCAACGTCGAACGCATGGAGCCCGTTGGCATCGGCGCGCTCCAGCTCAAATTCGAGCAACTCAAAGAAAAGCTCCAAAAAGAGGGGCTCTTTGACCAAGCTCGCAAACGCAAGGTCGGCGCGCTGAACTGGCGCATCGGTCTTGCGACGGGCAAGTCAACGGCGGCTCTTCAGGACATGCTTCGTGTTTTCTCAGTGCGCTTTCCGCTCGCGGAAATTTTCCTCTTCCACACTTCGGTGCAAGGTGAGAAAGCTCCTTCAGAAATCATTCAAGCCATCGAGCGAGCTAACCGCTGGAGTGCCACTCAAGTGAAGCCCCTTGACGTGCTCATCGTGGGGCGCGGCGGAGGTTCCTATGAGGATCTCTTCTGCTTCAACGACGAGGGTGTGGCGCGCGCGATCGTGGCGTCGAAGATTCCCATCGTCTCAGCGATCGGTCACGAAATTGACTTCACGATCGCTGACTTTGTCGCAGACCGCCGTGCGGCCACTCCATCGAATGCGGCTGAGTTGAGTTCGCCGGATCGTCAAGAGTGGCTGCGCCGGCTTGAGGAGATTGGTGAGCGCTTGCCAGTCACGATCGACGACATGATTCGCGAACTCCAGCAAAAGATCGACGTGATCACGAACCGCCTCGTGCTTGCTGCGCCTCACAAGAAACTCCAACTTCAAAAAGAGTTTCTGAGGCACCGCGAGGAGCTGCTTGTGAGAAGTCTCCGCAAGAAGCTCGATCAGCTTAAGACCTCGCTCGCACGGCGTGGCGCCGTTCTTGACGCACTCTCGCCCTTGAAGGTGCTCGATCGTGGCTACTCTGTCGCCAAGGACCCCAATGGCCGGGCGCTTAGGAGTGTGGCCCAAGTCGGGGTGGGCGATCCGTTGCAGGTTCAGGTGGCTGACGGACTGATTCACGCGATCGCAACTAAGGTCTCTAGATCCTAGGGGAAATCCCAGTTACAATCATTTAGAGATGAGTCCCCGCGAAGCTGCTTTTGAAGATCTCGAAGGTCTCGAGAACGATTACGATCAAATTCAAAAAGTCGCGATCGGTGGCATGGCTGAGGTGTATCGCGGTCGCCAGAAGAATCTCGATCGCCCCGTAGCCATCAAACGCATTCGCGCTGAGTACCGCAACTCCAAAGATCTGAAAGAGCGCTTCAAGCGCGAAGCTCGCTCCTCGGCCAATCTCCTGCATCACAACCTTGCACACGTCTACGACTACCGCGTCGTGGGCGAGGACTCGTACATCATCATGGAGTACATCGACGGCGTCGATCTCGCGCAGCTCCTGGAGCGCGCTGGAGCACTGCCGATCGATGTGGCGACGATGATTGCGGTGAAGATACTCGTAGGCCTCACGCAAGTTCACTCGCACGGCATGATCCACAGGGACATCAAGCCCGACAACATTCGCATCACCATGCGCGGCGAAGTGAAGATCATGGACTTCGGTATCGCACTCGATCCAGGCGAGATGAACCTCACTCAACCCGGTATTCTGATCGGCTCTCCCCACTATCTGGCTCCAGAGCAGATCTTAGGTGACCGTATCGACCCGCGCGCCGATCTCTTTGCGTTTGGGATTACTTTTTATGAGATGCTCACGGGCACGCGTCCTTTTTATGAGCGCGACGGCAAGAGCGTCTACATGGTCATCAAATCGGGTAAGTACGACAAGATCGAATCCAAACGCTCCGACGTCCCCGCCTTCCTCAAGAACGTCGTGGAGAAATGTTTGGAACTCGATCCGTCGGACCGTCCCGCCTCATCGGATTCTGTGGCGCAGTCTCTGCAAGAGTTTTTGATGTCGCACTATTCGCTCTCATTTGAGGCGCGCCTTAGGAAATTTCTCATGGAGCAAAGTCTCCTCAAAGGCAATCCAAGCCTGATTGAAGTGCAAGAAAAGACTCTCGCGCCCACCCGCCACCCTTGGTGGAAACCCAGATTCAACGCTCGCACCTTGGAGCGCGTGGCTTTTGTGGTGATTTGTCTGGGTATTTTATTCTTAAGCATGGCAACTTCTCTCATGCAGCGCGCCCGCGATTGGATCACGGCGCCTGCACCGCTTGAGGA
Source organism: Bacteriovorax stolpii (assembly GCA_945881775.1). Taxonomy (GTDB): domain Bacteria; phylum Bdellovibrionota; class UBA2428; order UBA2428; family UBA2428; genus CAMCVE01. The sequence continues at coordinate 57,701 of CAMCVE010000001.1, read as the reverse complement.
GACCACAGCGATTCCTGTTGTGGAGCAAAAAGAAACCAAGCCCGTCGCTCGCCCACGACCCAAACGCGTCGATGCGCCAGCCGGCAATCTTCCTGGTATGCCGGTTCAAGAAAACTGAGCTAGCGCAAAAATCTCAATCGACCGAAGCTCGCAAGTATTCGATGCGAAGCTGGACACGCGCTTGGTTGCGGAAGGTGTTGATTTCGGGAATCAGCAGTGCATCGACACTCGTCGCGCCTTGCTCCCGCAGACGATCGAGCTCGGCGGCTTTTGAGAACCCAATCATCTCAGGCGACAGCGGACGCTTCATTTTGATGTGGGTGGTTTTGAGCTTTTCAAAATCCGCGAGTGAGATGCGTTTCAACAAAAAGAGAGGTTCTGGATTTCCTGCACCGAAAGGTTCGAGGGCCCGGAGTTTTAAGACCTCGTCTACGGTCGGCGTCGTCTCAAAAGACAACTCTCCATCGAAATATTTGGTCTCAAGAGGCAGTCCCTCGGGCGAGTAGAGCGTCGACACATGGGAGTCGAGTGTCTGGCAGAAGAGCTCCCACTTTTCAGATTCGAGTTGCATACCTGCGGCGGCATGGTGCCCTCCAAAGCGGTCCAGCACGTCAGCTGCGCCTTCGAGAATTTTCACGCAGTGATAGGCGCCGCGCGTGCGCATGGAACCACGAAGTTTGCCGTCGTGTGTCTCGGCAAGCACGATACTGGGAAGAGAGAAAAGTTCTGCAATTTTTGCGGCGACAATGCCGAGCACGCCCTCATGCCACGCGCCTCGAAGTACAAGCACTCGCAAATGGGGGCGAGCTTCCATCAGTCGGCTTGCCTGAGCCAGGGCCTCATCAAAAATTTGAGCCTGGGTGCGAGAGCGAAGCGCATTCAGGTCGAGGATGCGTTGAACGATTTCATGCGCACGCACTTCGTCGGTGGTTGTGAGCAGCTCAGTCGACAGATGTGCCTCACCCATTCGACTGGCGGCATTTAGCTTAGGGACGATCGAGAACGCAACGTCGCGCGCGGAGAGATTGGCGAGAGTCGAGGGGTCCAAAACGGATTCGATCAGGTGACGAAGCCCGGGCCTGCGCGTGCGAGCCAAGTAGGGAAGTCCTGCGCGCACCAAAGTGCGGTTGTCTTCTGTGAGGCTCACGACGTCGCCGATTGTGCCGAGACAAAACACGTCGAGCCACTGACGCAAGTCTGGTTCGGCGAGCTCCGTACCGAAAAATCCTTGCTCGCGCATACGGCTACGAAGCGCCATACAAAGATAGAACGCTACGCCAGCACCAGACAAATAGCCAAGCGCGGCCCTGTCGCCTTCTTGATTGGGATTGATAAGCCATGGCGTCTCGGGGAGGCCGCCCACCTGCTGGTGGTGGTCGGTGATCATCATATCGAGGCCAAGTTCCCTGGCGCAGGTCACGGCCTCGAATGCGGTTGTGCCCGTGTCGACAGTGATCACGAGTCTTACGCCTTCGGCGTGGAGTTTTCGGAGAGCCTCGGGATGCACGCCGTAACCTTCGCTCAAGCGATCAGGTTGGAAATGGCGCAGGTCTTTGAAAGCGCACGCCTCAAGGAAGCTCTTCAGCAGTGCGAGCCCACTGATGCCGTCCATGTCGTAGTCGGAGTAAATGCAGATGGCCTCATTGCGGCTTCGGGCGAGCAGAAGACGCTCCACGCAGGCATCCATATTTTTGAGAAGAAAAGGGGAATGGAGCGAGTCCATGCGGGGACTGAGGAAACTTTGGATCATGGTCTGGTCGGCGGGGTCAAAGCCGCGCGACCAAAGAGTTGAGCCGAGCAGCGAACCGTGAGCGCGAACCAGGGCCTCAAGCTCGGCATCAGGCCGTTTCTTGAGGCTCCATTTCACTGACAAAACTCCTTAAACTCGTCCCGCTTTGAGTGCGGACTTACTGGCTTCTGCGCCAAATTTCTTATCAGCCCATAGATAAAGCGGAGCAGACACGAAGAAGGTGCTGTAGGTGCCGATGAGAATACCTACAAAGAGAACAAGGGCAAAGTCTTTGAGGGTGGGGCCGCCAAAGTAGTAGATGATGATACAGCTACCGAGCGTCGTGATTGCGGTCATCAAGGTGCGCGAGATTGTCGAGTTGATCGCGTAGTTGAGCAGTTGGGCGCGAGACTTGCCAAGGAATTTTCCTTCGACTTCGCGAATACGATCGTAAACCACTACAGTGTCGTTGATCGAATAACCCGCAAGTGTCAGAAGTGCTGCCACAAGAGTCGTAGAGAACTCCATGCGTGTCAGTGCGATAAATCCGCCCACAATAATCAAGTCGTGGAAAATACACGCCAAGACTCCAGGGCTAAAGCGCAAGTCAAAGCGCCAGTACATGTAGAGGCCAATCAGAAGACAGGTGTAGAGAAGAGAAAGTAGGGCGGAGCGGCGAAGGTCTGCGCCGACCTTGGCACCCACCACGTCCATGCGTTCGAGTTTCCAGGTGTCGTCGCTCATGGCACCGTACTTGTTGGTGAGCTCCGTGTTGAGAGCCTTGGTGACTAATTCGATCGAGTCACTTTGAGCGGTCACAAGAAACTCGTGCTTGTCCGCAGAATCGCTAAAGCTCACGATAGAGACGTTATCTAGCTTCGTGCCGAGGGTGCTGCGCAGTTCGGCGGCGTCGACCTTGTTCTTGAAGGCGACGTGAGCTTCTACGCCTCCACGGAAGTCGATGCCGTAGTTGAGGCCTGGCTTAACGAGGCCGATCACCGCCACGACAAGCAAGAGAATCGATACGGGCACGAAGGTTTTAAAATATTTGGTAAATTCGATTTCGAATTGTCCTGGTTTAAAAAATTCCATATCTCGTTTCGCCTTTCAGATTACTTGCCGGTGTAGGCGAGTTCTTTCTTTGAGAGCCCGACCATGATTTGTTTGCCGTTGCCGCGGACCAAATACTTCACGATGCTCTTGGTGAGGAAGGTGGCGGTGATAATGTTGCCTAGGATACCTACAAGCAAGGTGAGAGCGAATCCACGGACCGTGCCTGTACCGAACTCGAGCAAGATAAAGGCCCCGATGGCCGTCGTCACGTTCGAGTCAAGAATCGCAGAGAAGGCATTGTCGAAGCCCATCTCAATGACTTGCTGCGGAGAGCGACCTGCGCGCAGTTCCTCTCGCATCCGCTCGAAGATAATCACGAGAGCGTCGACCGCCATACCGATCGTAAGAACAACACCTGCGATGCCGGGAAGCGTGAGTGTGGCGTTCATCATGCCCAGGAGGGCGAAAGTGATGCAGATGTTGGCGAGTGTTGAGAAAGTGCCCAGGAATCCCATGTAGCCGTAGTAGCTGCAGAGGAAGATGAAAACCATAATACTGGCCAAGACGAGCGAGGTCTTGCCGGCTTCGAGGGCGTCTCGTCCCATGCTGGGGCCGATCACGCGCTCTTCGAGGACTTCGATGTTTGCGGGCAGAGCACCTGCGCGAAGTACGATCGTGAGATCGTGGGCTTCTTTGGAGATCTGCTCAAAGTTGCCTGTGCCTAGCGTGATCTGGCCAGAACCGCCGGTGATCGCACTTTGAATATTCGGAGAGCTCTTGATGATGCCGTCGAGAACGATCGCCATCCGGTAACCGCGGAACTGCGAGGTGAGTTCCGAAAGAAGGGGTGCGCCAACAGGATCCATCGAGAAGGAGACCACGGGGCGCTGTGGGCCCACGCCGCTGCGGCCTGAGTCCATGCCGACAAAAGCGTTCTCGATATATTCGCCAGAAAGAACGTCTTTTGTGGAGAGCAGGAAAGGCTTCAGTTGGATTTGGTCCACGACATTGGGATTGTTCATACGCTCAAAAGCGAGCTCGGTGTCTTTAGGGAGCTTGGCACCGATGTCGGCCACCAAACGGTCGCGGTACTCAGACAGGCGAGGGAAAGTTTCGCGGGTGTAGTTGCCAGCTTTCTCAGCGTCTGAGATCCACTGAACGAGCTCCGTTTCGATTTTAGCGTAAGCCGCGTCATCATTGCTCTCAGGGAGAATCTGGAAGGAGAGCTTAGCTGTTTGTCCGATGAGGCTCTTGAGACGTTCGGGCTCGCGCGCTCCTGGGAACTGCACGAGAATTTGGTCATCGCCTTTGCGGGAAATGACAGGCTCCGAAACTCCAAACTCGTCAATACGGTTGCGGATCGTCTCGATACTTTGGGAGATCGCGCGGTTGCGCACGTCGAGCTCTTGGTCGCGCTTCAAGCGCAAGACCACGAGCTCGTTCTGCTCTCCGACGAACTCGAGGACGTTCATCTCAGTGGAGAGTTTACTGGAAATTTTGTCAGCGTCGGTTGGAGACGCGAGTTGGATTTCAAGTTCGTTGCGCTCTTTGATGACTCGGGAGCCCTTGAATTTCACGCCGTCTTTTTCGAGAGAGCGCTCAAGTGAGTTTCCGTAGACTTTGAGCTGAGCGTCCACAACACCGTCGAGGTCCACGCCCATCACCATGTGGATGCCGCCTTGAAGGTCGAGTCCGAGGCGCATGGCTGCATTAGGAAGCCATTTGGGCATCTGCTCAGGGTTCTCGGGGTGAGTGATGCTCCAAATACTCGGCAGGAGCATGTAGACGGAGAGCAAAACAATGAACGCACTCGCAAAGAAGCGAATCTTAATGGATTTTTGCATGACCTAAAGACCTTCCTGATTAAGCTTGGAGCACGGGCTTAGCGAGCCCCTGGATTTGGGAGCGGATGACTTTCACTTCGACGCCATCAGCGATTTCGATAGAAGCGACTTTGTCCGTCAAGCCCACGATACGACCAATGAAACCGCTGGCAAGAATCACTTCGTCGCCCTTGGCGAGACCAGCGATGAACTCTTGGTGTTTTTTGGCTTGTTGGCGTTGAGGGCGGATAAGAACAAAATAAAATAGCGCAAACAGCGCGAGCATGACAGGCAGCTGCATGAGGAAGCTGTTGGGTGCGGCGGGAGTTCCGGCACTTTGAGGGGCGCCCATCGCCCAAACCTGGGACACAAACATCAGATTCAACAAAAGAAATTTCAACATAAACAAGCTCTAGCCTCCTGGGGCAAAATTGCAGTCAAAACTGCTCCTAGAGCTTTAGCATCTCTTCGCCACGACGCCAATCTTCGAGCCGGGCAATTCGGAACTCAGCAAAGCGACCCTCGAAGAGCGCCGCGCGGGCGTCTCGCATGAGCTTCAAAAAGAAACTCAAGTTGTGAATCGTCGAGAGAATCGAGGCCGTGATTTCGTTGCACTGGTGCAGGTGCCTCAGGTAGCTCTTCGAAAAATTGCGGCACGTGTAGCAGTCGCAGAGGGGATCCAGGGGCGAGGTGTCTTTCTGGTGGCGTTGCTGGCGGATGCGCACTGCGCCATTTGAGGTGTAGAGTGTCCCGTTGCGAGCGTTTCGCGAAGGGAGAACGCAGTCAAACATATCGATTCCAGCTGCGACCCCCTCGAGAAGGTCCGTCGGGGTACCTACACCCATAAGATAACGCGGACGGTCGGCTGGCATCTCGGGGACGATGTCTCGCAATACGGGATACATGTCTTCCGGCTTTTCGCCGACGCTGAAGCCTCCGAGAGCGATTCCATCGAAGTCGTGGAGTGTGCCGTTGCGATCGGCTGTGCTCATGGTTGCGAGAGTCTTCATGTGCGCGAGGCGCAGTTCGCGGTCCAGGCCTCCTTGGACGATTCCAAAGAGCGCGCCTGCCGAAGGATCGCGGTGCCTCAGGCATCGCTCAGCCCAGCGAGTGCTGATGTCGATCGCCTCTTGCAGCTGCGAGCGTTCGGCTGGAAGCGCGGGGCAAACATCGAGCACCATCATGATGGTGCTCGCGATGGCCTCTTGGATTTCAATCGACTTTTCCGGACTCATAAAGAGCTTGGCGCCGTCGAGATGGCTGCGAAACTCGACGCCGTCTTCGCGGATCTTTCGAATTTTAGAAAGTGAAAAAACCTGGAAGCCTCCGCTGTCCGTGAGGAGTGGGCCTGCCCAGCCCATCCACTTGCGCAGGCCACCGACAGCCTTCAGAGTTTCTTCGCCGGGCCGAATCCAGAGATGATAGGTATTGCCAAGAATGATCTGCGATCCCATGTCGTGCAGATCGCGCGGCAAAATGGCTTTGACCGTTCCCACGGTACCGACGGGCATGAAGATCGGAGTCTGAATTTCACCGTGTGCCGTTTTGATGAGACCGGCGCGCGCGCTGAGATTGCCTTCTTGAAAGGGGGTTTCTTGTTTGAAGCTAAGGCGGCGCGGAGCTGTCAGAGACATCGTGAGGCGTTATAGCGGGACTGCTTCGATAAGGCTAGGGCACACTCCTGAGCCTACGCTCTTCGATGCTGTTAAGGGTGTCGAAACTGAAGTTGAAGATCTTGCGGGTTTTGACTAGACAAAATCAGAGATGGCAAAATTTGAATCCACCTCGAAATATTTCCGTCAAAAGCGTCTCGATTCCGAAATTACACAGGCTGAACTCGCAAGGGCCTTGGGTTTTTCCAGCGCTCAGATCGTTTCAAATTGGGAACGTGGGATCTGCGCACCGCCCATGGCTTCACTCCGGACTCTCGTTAAGGTGCTCAAACTTGTTCCTGAGGAAGTCGCAAACGTCATTACAGAGTCGAATCGTAAAATTATTCTTGAAAATTTGAACGGCCGAAAAGGTCCGCGTTCTAAATCCAAAGACTCGCGTCGCCGTAGCTAAAAAAGCGGTAGCGATGCGCGACAGCGTGTGCGTAGGCTTCTTGAGCCAGCTTGCGGCTATCCGCAAAGGTAGCGACAAGCACAAAGAGAGTGGATTGGGGTAAATGGAAATTTGTGAGCAGGGCAGTCGTGAATCGAAAAGGAAATCCGGGTCTCACAAAAATTTGTGTCCGACCTGACAAAGATCCATCAGTGCGGTTTTCGCAACGCACTTCGGGGCGAAGGCCTTGCCCTGCTAGTGGAAGCGATTCGAGACAGCGAAGAGCGGTGGTGCCGACACAAAGAATGGGTCGCTGGGCGCGGGCACGCTCATCGAGCTTTCTAAGATCCTCAGAAGCTACAAAAATTCTTTCGTCGTGGAGCTCGTGTTCAGACAGCTTCTCGCTTCGCACGGGCTCAAAAGTCCCCAGGCCGACATGAAGCACTGAGTCCGCAAATTCCACACCTCCTTTCCTGAGAGATTCAAGAAGGTCATTGGTGAAGTGGAGTGACGCCGTCGGAGCCGCCACTGATTTTTCGTGTTCTCCCAGCGCCCAGACGGGTTGATAGCGGTCGTGGTCGCGGCTTGCTTCGCGCTTTTTGATGTAGGGGGGCAAGGGCATTTCGCCGACTCGAGCCAAAAGTTTTGCGAGTGGTATGCCGAGCGATCGCACATCGACCACGCCAGGAGAGGGGCAGAGAATTCGGAACTCTTCTCCATCAGGGAGGCCATCCACAATCAGTTCTTGAGGAAAACTCATCTTCGCCGAGTTGCGCATGAGGGCAGACCATAATCCCGGGCTGGTTTCTTCAAGGAGTACGATCTCATGGCGACTGCCGCTCGAGCGTCTTGCGTAGAATCGAGCAGGTAGCACGCGGCTCCGATTGCGTAGCCACAAAGAGTCTCTGAGTTCGGGTGTTTCACGGACAAGTTCAGGCAAGTCGCTGATGCGCAGATCCTCGAAGCGAGGAAGTCCCGTGGGAGGATTGCGGCGCACAAGCAACAAGCGGGCGTCTGTGCGCCGCTCACTGGGTTCTTGAGCGATAAGTTCTTCGGGAAGTTCAAAACTGTAATCGGCTAGAAAATCGCTGAGGTCCGTATTCACGAGAGCCGTCTTATCAACGAGCGCGGGGTCGGGCTAGAACTTTCCCCTCAAATCCATCGCCGAGTTTCTGGAGGCTCGCTTTGGGATAGTGAAACTCTAAGATCTCGCGGTGAGTCTTTCCGGCTTTGGCCATCGTATTGGCGGCCACCTGACTGAGGCCTACGCCGTGTCCCCAGCCTTCACCGCTGAGTTTCCAGGACTTGGCTTCTTTCAGGATTTCGAATTTACGACTTTTGATCCACGCCGCGCCCAGGAGACTTTCGAGGTCCTGGATCGACATCTCACGCTCGCCGAGCGATCCGACGATCTTGATTTGGCTCACTCGGAACCCTTCGGTCAAGCGGGACACCTGGATGTCTATGATCTCTCCGAGTTCCGGATACCGAGAAAACAGCGCAGGGCTCAGTTGTAGATTCCAGGCGTAGGCTCCCTTGTCCCAAGGATTGAGCTGGGCCTCATAAGATGAGGCTCCCGCTTCGGGGGTCGAGCTCCAGACATTGGCGGGCAATTCGCTGTGGCCGCCCGAGGCGGCATGGTAGAAACTTTTGAGCACCTTGGTGCCTGCAAATAAATACTCGTTGGCCGTCGCACGCACAGCACGACCGCCTTTCTCGCTTTCTGTATGAGCACCGGGATACATTTGGTCGCGCGTGTTGTCGCTCAGATCAAAGATTTGTCCGCGCGCGCGTCTCTCAAGGGCTGTGGCCACAGCATAACTTCTTGCGGCCACTGCTTGGGCTTTGAGCGCTTCGGGCTCGAAAGCGTGAGGCATCTCGCCGTGCATGAGTCCGCTCAAGTAGTCTTCCACTTGGACGGTATTGATAACGTAGAGAGTTTCACCTCGCGTGACGAGGTCGAGGGCTCCTCGGTACCATCTGTTTTCGATTCGCATAAATCCTGAACGATCGGTGAAACGAAGCGACGGCTTCAGGGTCCATGCGAGCGTGCCGCTTTTGCAGAGCCAGCTGATACGTCCTTGGGGCAAGAGCTCGCCTGAGAGAAGAGGGCTTGCGATCGAAGCCTCGCGATGACAGCTGACTTTGTCATTGCGCAGAGGTTTGCCCTTCGCGTCCATGAGCGCCTGACCTTCGAAACGAAAAGTTTCCCCAGGCTTTGCAGGAATTTTTGCGACGAGGATACGAAGTTCGCTGATGGGTTTGGCCTCGAGGGCCGCTGCGGCTGTGCTGCTCACCAGGCTTAGCGCAAAAAACGTGAAACCCCGCCTCATGCGTTCATCTTAACGCAGGAGACAGGGTCTGGTTCCCTAGCTAAGTGTCAAAGAATCAACTCTTGGACGCAGCTTTTTCGAGAAGACTGATCAGGTCCATGGGGACAGGGAAGATGATCGTCTTGGTGTTCTCGCCAGAGATCTCGACCAAAGTTTGGAGATAGCGCAGCTGGAGCGTGTTGGGCTCCGAAGACATTTGGTGCGCAGCCTGCGAGAGCTTCACGGAAGCCTCGAGCTCGCCATCGGCAGCGATGACTTTGGCGCGGCGTTCGCGTTCGGCTTCGGCCTGGCGACCGATCGCACGCTGCAAATCCTTGGGAAGGTCGACGTTCTTGAGTTCGACATTGCCGATTTTCACGCCCCATGGCTCGGTCTGAGCATCGAGGAGTTTTTGCAGACGCTCGTTGATTTCGTCGCGGTGCCCGAGCAACTCATCGAGTTCCATTTGGCCGCACACAGAACGCAGCGTGGTCTGTGCGAGCTGACCTGTTGCATACATATAGTCTTCGACTTCGTTGATGGATTTCTCGGGGTCGACCACACGGTAGTAGATGACCGCGTTCACCTGGAGGGTGACGTTGTCTTTGGTGATGATGTCTTGTGGGGGGACGTCGACAACTGAGGTGCGGATCGATACGCGGCGAACTTGGTCGATGATCGGTAGCACGATCACAAGTCCTGGGCCGTGTCCCCCTGCCTTGTAAACGAGTTTTCCGAGTCGGAAAATGACCAGGCGTTCATACTGAGGGACGATGCGGAAAATATTAAAAACGATGTAGGCAACTGCAGCAATGGCGGCAATCGTGCCGATTCCAAATCCTTCGAACAACATTGAGTTCACTCCTTTTTCTTTTTTCGAAAGAAGACCTTGAGGCCCTCTTGGGAAACAATTTCTACGCTCTCATCGATCGCAAATTCATTGAGTTTTGCGTCGAGAGGAAAACCCGTCCAAATCTCGCCGATCACGGCGAGTGAGACGTTGTCAGAATGGATTCGCGTCACACGCGCTTCGAGTCCGACCATGCCTTTTGTTCCTTGGTTTGTGACGGGTACGGCTCTGAGTGCTTTGAAAGCGAAGTAGCTCATCGCAGCCACAGCGAGTGTTGCAACAACAAACACCGGCAACCAAAGCCCCGGGTCTAGACCAAGATCACCTTGCGTTTCGTCCATAAGGAAAACGCCACTCAGAAAGAACAGGATAAGCGCCGCAAGTCCGGCGATTCCAAAGGTCGGAAGCGGCGTCATGACTTCAATCGCTAGAAGAATGAGCCCAAGCACCAGCAGCACAAGAGCCGAAGACTGGATGGGAATGATCTGCATACTGATCGAACCAAGGGCGAGCGAAGCAACACCGACCACTCCCGGGACAATGAGGCCTGGCGAATTCACTTCCATATAGATGCCCATCATGCCGAGGGCCATGAGTCCGTAGGCAACGTTGGGGTTTGAGAGAAGACTTAGGGAGCGTTCTTTAAGAGTCATCTCAAGTGGATCAAAGGTCACGACTTCGGGGAGTTCTGGGAATTTCTTGCGAGCCGCTTTCCAAACGGCATCGCGCGACTCGTAAACTCCATCAACAACATTCTTCTTTGCGGCATCAGTGGCGTTCAGGGAAATGGCTTCAGTTACAGACTCTTTAGCGAAAGTTTTGTCCCGGCCGCGCTGTTCGGCGATGCCTTCGACAAAGGCCACAGTGTCGTTTGTGACCTTGCGGCGCATGTCGCCTTGGATGTCTTCGCCGCCACTGGATACAGGTGTCGCGGCCCCGATCGAAGTGCTAGGGGCCATCGCCGCGAAATGGGCGGCCATCGCGATCATTGATCCCGCAGAGGCGGCGTGCGCCCCCGAGGGAGTGATGTAGACAATGATCGGAATTTTCGACGCCAGGAAGTCTTTGACAATTTGCCGGGTGACTTCGAGGTAGCCGCCGGGTGTGTCGAGTTCGACAAACACTGCAGGCGCGTTGGTCTTGCGTGCGGTTTCTAAGGCACGCGCCAGGCGCAGCTGCATCCCAGCGTTCACCGAGTCCTCGAGAACCAGTAGCGGTACGGGGGCGTTGGCATGGGACAGCGCAGAAACAGCCCATACAAGAGAGGCGAGCAATCGCAACGAGACACGTTTCATGAGTCCTCCAGGGGAACAAGGCGATGCCTCACACTCTGCAAATCGTCCCAAACCGGGCGCTTGAGGCTCGCGTCAGCGAGACAGTCTTCGGGAGAATGGGTCACGTAGACATCGACCCAGGGCCAGGCTTCGAGACGATGGGAGGGACCGCGCAGAGAGGCAGCGGAGTCAACACCCAGAAACTCGGCGGCGATATCAAATCCCAAAATGATGCAGATCTGAGTTTGCTCTCGCAAATTGGCGTCGAGAGCAGCCACGCTTCCGCTCGCGAGTTCTGCGTGGCGCAGTTGAGTCGTGGGAAGCTTCATGGCTTGAAGCATCTTAAGACAAAGTTCGCGCGCCTCAGTCTGTTGTGGGCGGCTCAGCACCAGCAAGGTTCTGCGTGTCGCGAGCAAAGGAAGCGGGGTGCGTGGCTCGGAAGCGCGGTAATAGGGAGAGTCCTCGAAACCGAGTGCGTCTCGAAAATGTTCGTGGTCCCAGGCTGACATGGCGCTCTCGAACCTAGAGCTACGGGGGAGGCTTTCCAAGCGATTACGGAGGGCTGAGGCCGATCATTGTGCACCGCGCAGGCACGTCTTCATCTTTTCTTAACAAATGTCTCAAGGGTTCCTGAAGTCGTTCCGAAAGGACTCAAGCGCACAGGAGGTGCCTATGAAAGTCCGTGATTTTTGGAATTCCCTGCCCAACAAAGACGAAATGATCAGCAAAATCAAAGCCTTCAAAGAAGCAAAACGCCTCGAGTCATATCAAGGTGCCTTCGATAAGTGCCAGCTTTGCGATTCTCCTCTTCGCTTTGCGCATGCTTCGTTGTATCTCCAGAACGTCATCGATGAGAGCGCGTGCTGCTCTTCTTGCGGTCAAAAGGCTCCCGACCGTCGCTACACGCTCAACTAAAGACGCCTCGTCGCCCAAGCGCCGTTTACTCATTGACAGGACCCCCGAAATACGAGAACACCTACTCCTTAAAGTTTCGGAGGAAGTTCCATGTCTACGGCGACAGAAAAAACGACTGATACCCCTGCAAAAAAAGCAGCTTCAAAGACCAAAAAGACCTCAGCTCCTAAGGCAAGTTCTGCCAAAAAGAGTCTGCAGTTTCCTTACGCCGTGATTCGCACGGGCGGTAAGCAATACCGTGTCGCAGAAGGCGACATGCTCCTCGTCGAAAAACTCGAAGTTGAGCCCGGAACCACTTGGACCGCCGAAGACGTTCTCTTCGTCGCCAGCGGCCCCGGATCCATCAAGATCGGTCAGCCTAAAGTGGCAGGCGCTAAGGTCACCTTCGAAGTCCTTCAACAGACTCTCGACAAGAAAATCCTCATCCGTCACTCGCGTCGTCGTCAGAACTCGCGCAAGTCGATGGGTCACCGTCAACCACTCACACGTATCCTCGTTAAGTCGATCGTCGGCTAATTAGGAATTAGGGAGATTATTCGTCATGGCATCAAAAAAAGCAGGCGGTAGCACCAAGAACGGTCGCGATTCCAACCCCAAAATGCTCGGCGTGAAGGCTTTCGGTAGCCAAATCGTCAGCGCAGGAACCATTATTGTTCGTCAGCGCGGAACCAAGTTCCATGCTGGCAAGAACTGCGGCATGGGCCGCGATCACACACTCTACGCGTTGATCGACGGACAGATCGAGTTCAAGAAGCACTCCAAGGGCCCAACCCGCGTGATCATCAACCCGGTCGCTGCGGCTTCGGCCTAAGTCTTTTTAGTTTTTTTTAAGAACCTAAAGGGCAGGTCTCTCAGGAGATCTGCCCTTTTTCCTTAGGTGTCGCCTTGGGACTGAGCTAAGGAGTTGCAAAGCGTTTTATGAAGTTTATCGACGAAGTTATTGTAGACGTGAGATCGGGCAACGGCGGCCCGGGTGCGGTCCATTTCCGTCGTGAAAAGTATCGTCCTCGCATGGGACCCGACGGGGGCAATGGCGGCAAGGGTGGCGACGTTTATTTCGTTGCCACCACACAGCTCCAAAGTCTTCTAGATTTTAAATACATCTCCCGCTACGCCGCAGAAGACGGCGTGAAGGGTGGGGGCGCAGGCAAAGACGGCCGCGGCGGCGAAGATCTCATTATTCAAGTTCCGGTGGGCACTCTTGTTTTTGATGCCGAGACTGGAGTCTTCCTGGCGGACCTTGTCGAAGACGGCAAAAAAGCTTTGTTGCTCCGGGGTGGACGCGGGGGACTCGGCAACATCGAGTTCGCAACGGCCGTGCGCCAAGCTCCCGAGTACGCGCAGCCCGGAGAAGCCGGACGAGCGCTCAAGATTCGAATGGAGCTCAAACTCCTCGCCGACATCGCATTGATTGGATTCCCCAACGCCGGCAAAAGCACTCTCATCTCAAAATGGAGTGCCGCTCGACCTAAGATCGGTGATTATCCCTTCACGACTCTCGTCCCCAACCTTGGGGTCGTTCGCGGTACCGGAGTGGATTTTGTGCTCGCCGATATTCCTGGAATTATCGAGGGCGCAAGCGAAGGCAAAGGTCTGGGTCATCAGTTCCTGCGTCATGCGGAGCGCACTCGCGCACTCCTCATGCTTCTCGATCTCGATCCCTATACGGGCCGCAGTCTCGACGAAGAATTTACAACGCTCATATCTGAGATGCGCGCCTTCTCGGCGGATTTGGCCTCGAGGCCTCTTTATGTCGCACTTTCGAAAGCCGATGCTTTTGGGATTGATGCCGAGGGCGCTAAGCTCTCGACGCTCTCCGAACGCGAGGACATGGCCGAAAAAGGTATTCGCGAACTGATTGTGGCTCTGAAGGCCGAAGGACTTTTCGAAAACACCTTTGTGATTTCTTCTGCGAGTGGTTTTGGACTCGACGCTCTCAAAGAGCGCCTGAGTCGCGCCCTGCTCGAGATGGGGCCGCGTGTGTACGAAAATCAGGTCGCTCAAGTGGTGAACTTTGGTAACACAGCCCTCTTCGATGAAGTGGAAGATCTGTCAGATGGTGCTGAACTTGAAGACGATGAAGACCCTGATCTCGAAGACCTCGAAGAAGACGACATCGATCTTGAGATGGATGCCTTCGAAGCGGAGGAAGACGAGGAGAAATGAAACCTCGTTACCATGTCTACTTCGGGGGCTCCTTCTTTCCTCCCCATATAGGCCATGACGAAATGCTCCTGGCCCTCCTCGCGCATCCCGATACTTTTGTTGTGCATATTGTGCCGACCTTTCAAAATCCTCTCAAACAAATCGTGGGTCCTCTCGAAGCCACCGCTTCATTTAAGCGTCGCATGATCGAGGCCTGGCTTGATTCGCTGCGCGCTCGCAACGTAGAGGGTCTGTCGAAATTGAGAGTCGAGTGGATCGAAGTCGATGCGGGCCGAGCGAGCTACACTTTTGACACCCTCAGCAAGCTTCAACTCGAGACACGAGTGCCTCGCCAACGGTGGGCGTTGTGTTTGGGCGACGACTGTCTGCAGGACCTGGACAGGTGGAAACAAGTCGAGGATCTCCTGAAGAATGTCGGAGAAGTGTGGGTTTTTCGACGCGGTGACTCGGCGGGGAGCGCCTTCTTGCACCGGATCCCCGAAATCCTCAGGGCGCTCACTCGCTGGCGCCTACTGATCCCGGAGATTCGCGATGTCTCTTCGACCGAAGTACGACGTCTCTTGGAATCTCGGATGCCTGACGCGAAGCGCGAACTTCAAGCGCGCTACCTCCTGCCAGAACTTTGGACTCTGCTCGGAGAAAGCTCGTCCGGGTGATTGTGGGCCCGGCCGTTGCACCTTAAACTCAGGAGCATGAAAAAACTGCTCTTGTCCCTCTGCATTTCTTCAGGACTCATGGGCTGCGCGAGCCACGCAAGGAACGATGTGGTCCCCGCTTCCTACGAAGGCTTTAAGCAAGTCACGGGCTACGAGCCTCTGCCAGGTCTCAAGGTCTACGCGTATCTTCATGAAGCCTCGGGTCTCAAGGTCCTCGTTCAACCTCGTGCGGGCACGAATGTTGTGGCCTATGTGACGGCTTACGACGTGGGATCTCGTTTCGAAGATCATGGTCGCACGGGCCTTGCGCATCTCTTCGAGCACATGATGTTCCGCGGAACTCCAAGCTTCCCTGAGCCTTTCAAAACTCTTTCAGGTTGGGGCGATCGTTTCAACGCCTACACAAGTTTCGATTTGACTCTTTATCACCAACTCGTTCCACGCGAAGTTTTCGACGACGTTGCGAAGTTTGAATCTGAGCGCATGCGCAAGTTGCAAATCAACGACACGGTTTTCAAAACTGAACGAGGCGCCGTCATATCAGAGCGCAAAATGCGCACCGAAGACTCCCCTGGTGGCCGTCTCTACTGGGAACTCGCTCAAGCGGCCTTCGACAAACACCCCTACCAAACAGGTCCGATCGGTTGGCAAGAAGACCTCGACAAAACGAGCTTCGACGACGCACTGGCTTTCTATAAACGCTACTATGCTCCCAACCGCGCGGTCGTTTCAATCGTTGGCGACGTGAGTGTGACTGAGGCCCTAAAGACGCTGCACAAGTACTACGGAGCCTTCACCCGCGAAGAGTGGAGCGAGCCCAAGATTCCCACAGAGAACCTCAAACGCAAAGATCGTCGCATCGTGATGCCGATGCAGGCCGAGACAGTCTACATGGCCGACGGGCGCTTCACGCCGGGCGTAGGAAGCCCCCAGAATGCCGCGGAAATGCTTCTTTGTTCACTGCTCGCAGATTCGAAATTAGGGTTTCTCACTTATGAGCTTGTCGAAACCAAGATTGCTCGGAGCGTGAACGACTCCTGCTACTTCCTTGTAGATCCAGGACTCGCTTCGATCCATTTGGTGGGCAATCCCGGCGTGAGCGTCGCGAAGTTAGAAGGCGCTTACGACAGAGCCTTGAAGAAATTCCCTGCGTGGCTCAGTGCCGAGCGCCTCGAGGGCATTAAACTCTTCTATCTCTCATATCACCTTGGTGAATTGCGTGAACCGATGGGACTGGCAGAGAACCTCGCCTACAGCGCAGTCACAGCAAAGGACCCCGTCTTTGGATTCAAATTTATGAACGAGATCAAGGGAGTGAGTTTGGCCCAGGTGAAAGCTGTTTGGGCAGATTGGCAGACTCGCGCCAAGACCCGCGTGATCCTCAAGCCCGCCAAGAAAAGCGCTCCGTTTAAGAGAAAGCTGGTGAAAAAATGAAGACCTCTTTGAAATTCTCCGCTCTATGTTTGGGTCTTGGGCTGGCGCAGAGCGCTCAGGCGACGGTCTACTTTGACCGTGAGTACGATCCCTTGCCGCTCTTCACTCTGCAAGTCATGCTTCCCGTGGGTTCGCTGAGCAAAGATCCCGTCGAGGCGGCGGCTCTCTCTCTTTATGCGGAGCTGATCGAAGATGGCACCGAGACCCTCGAAAAGCAGGCCTATCAAGATGTTCTAACGGGCTACGGGGCGAGCGTGGACTTCAGTGTGGGGCGCGAGACATCCGCGTGGTCTCTCAGCTTTCCGATCATCGAGGGTCGCGACTACATGCCACTCCTGAATTTGCTCAGAGAGAATTGGTCGCGTCCTCGAGTCAATCAAAGTGCCTTCGACAACGCAAAAGCCAAGACGCAAGCGCAGCTGACATCTTCCCTGGACCAAGACATGACCCTCGCCTCACTCGCTGGCCGTCGATTTGTGGGTGTGCAAGATTTCAAGCTCTACCCCATCTTCATGGAAGGTTTGAAGTCGGTCACTCTCGATAGCCTTAAGAAAGTTGTGCAGACGAGAGTGAGGGCTCAGCAGGAAGTTTGGGCGGGCTACGTAGGTCCGAAGTCGCAAGAAGATCTGGCGATGGATGTTGTGAAGACAGTTTTCGCAGAACAAGGCGAAATTAAGGTTGGCGCGCTCGACCGTTCACTTGTTAAGTCGCCTAGTTTTGCATCTGACAAGCCGATCGCAAAACACGCGATCATTGTCGAAAAACCCGGTCGTACGCAAACCATCGTCTTTGTGAATGGTGTGTTTCGGCAGTTTCCAGGTAACATGCAAGAAGAATTGGCTCTGCATTTTGGGGGTCATATCCTCGGATTCAGCGGCCTAGGATCCTATTTTGGAGATGAGATTCGCAACAAGCGCGGTTTGGCCTACACGGTCTCTCCTGTTCAGCAGTTCTATCTTGGCAAGCCTGCGGTGGGGTTCCTCACAAATCCAGTGCGCGAAAAGAACGCCGAAGCACTCGAAGTCATCGCAGATCTCTTGAAGTCTGCGTATGGCGAGGCTGATGTGTTTAAGGTGCTTGCCGATGACGTTTGGCAGCGTCAGTGGCAGAGTTTCCGCTTTGGTCACATCCTCGACAACAGTTCTGTTACGGCTCGACTTGCGCTACGTCAGAGCGTAGTTGAGGGCACCTTGAGTCCAGAGCTGGCGCGGAGCAAGCCTTCGTCATGGAGGGCCACTCGAGATGATCTCACTAAATACTTCGGTGAGGCATGGTCCAACGCTTCTCAGGTGATCGTGGTGGTGGGCGATTCAAAAGAACTCAAGCCTCTCTTGGAAAAGAATTTCCCCGACTACAAGATCAAAGTGATCGCACTCAAAGACAGTCTTCTTCAGAAGGCTTACGAAACTCCCTAACTCGGTTGTAGCTTTTGAAATGAGAAACCCCTGATTCCAGGCTGGGAATCAGGGGTTTTTAGTTTGCTTGAGGCTCTAGAACTTATTTGCAGAGGTCTGCCAGAGCGACAGTTTCAGTGACTTTGCGCGCACATTTTTCTTTTTGGTCGGGCTTGAGGAATCTCAGGATGAGATTCCTTTTGTCCTTCGAAACAGAGCCTCCACCACAGGCTACGATGTCATAGAAGGCGACGAAAGGGCGCTTGGAAGAACCGCAGTCGATCTCGACAGAGAGGCGAATCGGCATCGCGGCGGGCTCGCCGTACTGATCGAGGCGGAGTTTGTAGTTTCCGACTTGATCGATGACGCCCAGTTTGAGTTGAGACTCGATCATCTCAACGTCTTGCGAAGAGTGGTCTTTGGATTGTTCTGCAGTGACGGATCCCGCTGTCAGGGCGAGACCCAGAATCATAAGGCTTTGTGCGAAAGAGGTTTTAAAGTTCTTCATTTGATTTTCCTATCGGTTACTTCGAGTTGTAAGAACCTGGTGGATCGTAGGGTAGAGAGACGTGCATATGACCTTGGTGCTTGAGGCCAGCTCCGGTGTGTTGCGAACAGTACGAGATCACTGCGCCACCCTTTTGTTGGAGGCACGCGCCGTAGGCCTGCCAAAAAGCATGCTGGCTTGTCTGTTCGTCGGTGAGGGCCTCAGCGCGTCCAGCAGACTCTTCTTTCTCGGCATAGGATGCGACGTTGTGCTGGAAAAGTTTGGTCGTCGTGATGACCTTGCCTTCATCGTTCTTCACGTTGCGAACCACTTGAAAGTGCGACATGTCGATGGCTCGCATTGCGCTCGCAGAGTGGTAGCTCGTGCTGCCGTGATTGTTGTCGCCGGCAATACCTTGGTGGAGCAGCTTTATTTGCGAAATGCTCTCGACCTCTTTGTCGATCGCAGCAGAGTTCTTGGCCATGAAGGTCCCGAGGCTAGTCTTCATTTCTTCGTCGACCACGAGTCCACCGCCTTTGGCGGATTTCGTCTTATAGTCACTGCCATGGGCTTTCTTGATTGCGGCCATTGCTTGGGTCACATGTAGTTGTGCGGAGGGCATCGCCGCCACGGCGATGCAGTACTTCATGTTCATGTTGAGGAAGTTTGCGAAAGCTTCAGAGATTCTGCGCTTGGCGCAAGGAACCATGTCGTCTTTCTTGGTAGGCATAGAGGCGCTTTCGCGAGTCGGGGAGTAGTCCCAAGTCACTTGGCCAACGAGTTCTGCGTTGGAAGCACACTCGTCCCAGTTTACGAAAGTCTCGCGGACTCCGTTAAGGTTCTTGTTTCCGAGAGTGCGTAACACGCTGCCATCGGCTGCTGTCTCAAGCGCCATAAAGGGCTTAACAGCCGGGGCCGCTTTGACGTCGGAGCTATTTTGAGTGGTGGGTTCGGGTTTTTCGGCTTGATGGGACAGCTTTGATGGTGGTGCAGCCTGGGCCACAAGAGATGTGCAGGCTACAACGAGCAGCGACCTCTGATACCAATGGAAATTTTTCAAAAAAATAGTCTCCCCTCTCATCCCCATGAGATAGTCCGAGTTTATCCGGGCTTGTCACTAAGAGTCAATGACGAGATGCCACGAAGAAGGTCCTTAACCAAAGCATAACACTTCACTGCGCTTTTCTTGACGCTCGGGTGCCCGTTCTTTAGTCGATGCTAGCCTTCTGCAATTTCATCTTGAGCCACTCGGTGAGTCTTGTGACAGCCATGCTGTGCGTGCGGCCGCTGAGGCGCGCGATAGAAATGGTGTTGCTCAGTGGGGCGGATCGAGCTTGGAACACGTGAATGCTTGATTGTTTGTGCAATCGCCAGCTCACGTGGCGAGGGAGGATGCCGGCTCCCATCTGAGCTGTGATGAGAGTCGAGATACCTTGAGTGCTAGGAACGATGGCGCGCATCTTGAGGCGCAGTTTGTCGGAGCCGAGGTGATGTTGGAACCATTTCAGACAAAGCGGGTGAGCCGACTCGTAGTCGAGATAATCAAGCTTTTCGTAGAACTCACGACGATGCTGCGGGCGACCGATCGCGGCTAGGAGGTCTCGCGAAACGCAGAGATCTAGAATCTCGCGGTAGACAGGGTCGGCGATTACGGCGGGGTGCCTCGCAAACTCGTCGACAAACGCCAAATCCAAAGTGCCATCGACGAGCTCCTCGAGCACGGCCTGCGAATATTCAAAGTGCAACTCAAACTTGAGCGCTGGGTGCTCGGCGGCAAACTCGCCGAGAAGGGGTGCAATCACGCTAGCTCCAAACTCTTGGGGCATGCCGAGGCGAAGGGTCCCCACGAGAGAATCTTTCCCTCCTTTGATGTTTTGTAGAGTGCTCTCTAAGGTCTCAAATCCCTGGCGACAGGCCTCGTAGAGTTCGCGCGCCGCGGGGGTGGGGTAGAGCCGCCGCTTCAGCCGGTCAAAGAGCTTCACTTGGAGTTCGGTTTCGAGGTGCGAGATGTGCTGACTCACTCCGGACTGCGTGAGGTGAAGTTCTGCGGCGGCCGAGGTCATGCCGCCGCTGCGGTACACGGCTGCAAAGATGCGGAGTTCGTTGAGATTAAGATGTTCGGTGAGCATTCAGTAATTCTACTAATGGATATACCTTACATCAAATAATTTCACCTTATGACCCCTGAGACCTATAAGAGCTCCATCAAACGATTTGAAAAGTTTCTCGGAGCTTACGTATTTATGAAAAACCTACTTTTGATTCTGACCTTTACTCTCTCGTCTCCCGCTTTTGCGGTTTATTCCCCCGATTGGGAGCGTCCCGTTCAAGAGGCTGATATGCGGGTCCTCCAAGCCGACGGTCATTTCGAAGGCGCCGAAGCGGTGGCCTTGACCCTCAATCGCCGCGATGGCGAGAAGAAGGCTGTTGCGACGAGTTTCACGCTGGATCTGTCGGTGCCGAGCTCTGAGGGCGTGCGTACTGTTCGCTACGTGATTCCTGTGAGCGATGTCTCCATGAATGATCAGGGACATGTCGTTATCAAAGGAAGACTCAAGCTCTTCAATGAGAACGCGGCAACAGGATACTTCCCCTCCATTGCCATCGAAATTGTTCCTGAAGCCGGTCAGTGGGAAGCCTACGTTCGTTTCACTGAAACCGGTTCCGTGACCTCCACATCCAACCTACGTATCTCGGGTTCGCCCGAGGCTGTGATGACCATTCAAAGTCACCTTGAGTGAAATCCCCCCCCATCCTCTTCCTCAAGGAGAAAGCCCCGCGGAGCAGTACTCCGCGGGGCTTTCGTTTTTTTGGCGATGCGACTTGTGAGACAAGGGTCTCGTCTCTAGGCTCGGCCCCATGAATTGGAAGCTACCCTTCGTACTTAGCGCTTTGTCATTGGTCCAGGCCTGCGTGTCCACGTACCCGCTTCAAGCCACGTCGGTTCCGCTTCCGGCAGACGCCAAGACGGGGCAAGCCTGCGGTCACTACATTGGCCTCACATCTGTGGCCAACACATCTTTTCTGGTTGCAGGCTTTGAAGACATCTACCGTGCCGCGCAAAACGGAAACATCTCGACGATCTCTCTCGTTGATCGCCAGTCGACCAATTACATCGTCTACAAAGAACAGTGCACGATCGTGCGCGGTCGCTAAAACGAGCCTCGCCCTTTTAGGCGCGAGACTCTGGGTTTGCGGCGGCCTTAAGCGCCGTTGCAAGCACGGGATCAATGCGGACCTCGGAGAGGGCCGTTTCCTCGAGGATCTCTTCACAAGCTTTGACGACCGATGAAGCGTCCATGCCGTGATAGGCGTAGATATCGCTCGGACGACCACATTTGGAGTGGTGCCGCGTTGCGAGAGTCTTCTGAAGAGTTCCAACGCAAGATCCGATGTTGTCCAGAAGCCCCGGCTCACCGTCATGCACGCTCACCACGGGCACGCGTCGACCTGCAAGGCTCAGAAGCTGAGCAAGTCCGGCGGGAGTGCCTGAAAGTGAGTCAAAGGGCTTGGGGGCGTAAAGTGCGGGCGGGTAGCTGGCGTTGGACGGTTTCGATTTGCTAGCAGTCTCATCGATGCGAATGTAGAGGTCGCCCGTGACGCCCAGACCGTGGCGCAGGTGCTGGTAGCCGGTTTCGTGCGCGAGATTTCCGAGAAGCAAATCAGGCGAGCTCACTTGGATGACGTTGGCGAAGATACCGTTTTCTTTGAGGCGATCTGACGCCGCGAGAGCTTCCGTCACGAGGGAGCCCATCGTAAAGATGTTCACGACGTTTTCGCTGGGACGGTAGGCAGGCTGACCACGGTGATCAACGAGGTAATAAGCGCCTTGGAGACAGTCGAGGCGGGTGCTCTCAAAAATCTCGGCCTCCGATTTACCTTCGAAGCGCTTGTGGGTCTTGAGGCGCTTCATGAATTCTTTTTGCTCAAGGGCACGTGTGACCGCGCGGATGATCACCGCGCTGCGACCCGCGTTGCCGTTTGCGGAGTTCGGACCCTCGACAATAGTGTGCAGATGGCGACGCAGGCTCTCGGTCACAATCCAATCAAGTTCTTGGCAGTAGGCCGGTTCCCAGGTGATCGAGTTTGCGATTTGAATGTCGCTCTTCCAGCCATGCTGGGCGCCTTCGGGAGCAAGCGTCACGCCACTGGGAGTGCCAATGCAAAAGAAGCTCGAGCTCCAGTAGGCGCCGAAGAAGAACTGATCCAGCGCGCGCTTAATAAAGAAGTCATAGACCGTCATGAGCGGCATGATCGGCACGCCGGTGTAGTCGGCCATTTTGCCATACGATGCGACACACGACATGGTGTTGGACTCAGCGATATCAAAGCGGATGAAGCGTGAGTGCGCGTTCTCGTGGGGAACAATGTCGGGAGCTTTGGAGTCTTTGACGCCGTAGTCGGCTTCGAAGTCTTCGGATTCGACGCCGAAAATGCGACCGTCGAGTGTTGAGTTCAAGTTCGTGGACGTGCCAACGTCGGGAGCCATGGTGATGAAGGCGTTCGCGACGGTTTTGAGTTTTTTCTCGTTTTCGCTGAGTGTCTTTTGCTTTTCTGAAATCTTAGAGTCGTCGAGAGGGGTCTCGGCGATACGTGTGAGCTTGGCTGAGAGCTGACCGATCATCCACTGGGTGTGGACGAGGGGCACAAGCTTCAGGTTGATGCCAATTTCTGTGGGGAAACTCTCGAGTGCGCGAGTCGCTTTCAGCTCGTCGCGCACCTGGGAGACGTTGGCCTCTTTCAGTTTTTTCTGAGTGTTGATCCCTTCAAGGACCCACTCGCTGCGAGTTTTCAGATACTCGGCTTCGGGGGTTTTGGCGTCGAAGTGCTCAAAGCTCAGAAGATCTTTGGACGTGAGGCCGCACTTCGTGCGCAGTTCGTGAACTTCTGACTCTTCGAGCATGGCGGAGTGGTTGGTGGATTGAGCGGAGCAGCGCAGGTTCCATCCCTTGATGGTGTGAGCGACGATGAGGTAGGGCTTCTCGGAATCCTCTTTGGATTGGCGGAGCGCTTCGACGACGAGATCGGTGTCGTGACCGCCCAGGTCCATGAAGAATCTCAGAGTGTCGGCATCTGAGAGACCTTTGAGCGCTTTGGCGGCGCCTTGGTCGTAGCGGTTGACGGCTTCGACAATTTTCTTGGAGTCGCGCGACGAGAGTAGCGCTTGGAGTTCGTAATCGGGAAGGGCGTTCTCGATCACGCTCTGGAGGGCTTCGCCATTCGAAGCGGCGTCTGCAATGACTTTTTGGCGGAACTTGCCGTGGCGCAATTGGATCACTTCCCAACCGTTGGCGGCAAACATTTTGTCGGCGCGGTCGTTGTCCTTGTGGCCGAGACCTTCTTCGTTCAGGACGCGGTGACCGTCCAGGGACTGGCGGTTGTAATCAAGGATCCAAGTGAGGTTACCGAGGCCGCGCTCGGAGGCTTCGGGCATCGCCTCGGTCAGCGAACCTTCGCGGAATTCCGAGTCACCCATGAGACACCAGAAGTGCGCGTCAGTGGGAACCGTGTAACCATGCTTTTCGGCCATGCGGTAGGCGTGCGCCAGGTAAAGCGCTTGAACGGGGGGAATGCCCACGGAACCCGAGGGCACGGTGTTCCAGTGATCGGCATCGTAGGCGGAGTGATAGCTTTGGAAGACGGGTTCGCCTTTGTGGGAGAAGTGGCGAAGGTTCTTCATGGCAAGGCGAGCGCGCTCGTCACTCATGCGAGTGCCATCTTTCTCAAGAAGAAGACGCATCAGGAAATTGTTGGCGTGGTCGACCGGCGAAGCGTGGGGCTTCACGGCCATAAAGTCTTGGGGATTTTTCACGACAAGATGGAGTGACGAGAGCAGGTGCAGCGCAGAGCTGCACGCGGACGGATGGCCTCCGACTTTGGGGTCACCTTTTTCGACGTCATCGCGCGCGTTTGCGAGATAGATCATGTTCATGACGTGTGTTTGAACGCGTTGGATGATGGAGTTCAGCACTTCGCGGGTAGGGTCTTTGGGGGCAGGGGTGAGTGACCAAGTCGGTTTGGGCATAGCCTTGCGAAATTACTAAGTTAAGGACTCGAGACAAGCACGAAATGCAGGCAACCAAGAAACTACCACGCAGAGCGTGAAGATTTTAAAATTAAGGCTGGATTTAAGGGTCTAGGTGTGGGAAACACTGCCTACCTCAAAGAACGTTCCCATCGTCTAGAGGCCTAGGACACCAGGTTTTCATCCTGGTAACCGGGGTTCGAATCCCCGTGGGAACGCCAATTATAAGTCAAGTCAATCATTAGGGTTCTCAGTAGGACGTGTGCAGGTGACCTCACACCCGAAACGCTACCAGGGCGCTTTGAAAAATCTCCGGGTCGCTTAGGCCGCCGGATGAAGTCGATGCGAAAGCGTCGCCCAGTTGGGCCGGTAGACGATGTCGAGCAGTAGTAAATCGTGCCCGCAGATGGCCCGTGCTTGCGCGAGAGCTCTTTTGAGCTCACTCCGCGCTCCAACTCCGCCAGGATTTCGACCTTCGGCTCGTCCGTAATTTCTTTGCTCTCATCGTGTCTCCAGGTCCGATTTCGGACCGTTGTGACACTAAGCTTCTTCAAATCCAACTGGTCTCGCTTTCGGGTGTCAGGTCAGCTTCAGTAAAAAATGACACCCCTTGGAAGTTTCTTTTCCGATGTTAGTCTTCATAAGGAAATTCAAATTGAGAAATTTACAAAAGGGAATTTTGAATGCTTGCAACTGAATTGTCAGTTTTAATAGTCGATGACTTTGAAATGTCGCGCAGAGTTCTTTTGGATATTTTGGGCAAGCTAGGTGTGACAAAAATTTTAGAAGCTGATTCTGGGACAAGAGCCAAAGAAATTCTTGTTGAAAAGGTAAAAGCGAAAGAACCTATTGATATTATATTCTCGGATTGGAATATGCCTGAATTTACCGGTCTTGATCTTCTGAAATTTACCAAGTCTGAGGAAGCCTTATCGAAAATTCCTTTTGTGATGGTCACTGCAGAAAGCGAAGCAAGTTCCATTATGAGTGCCATTCGATCGGGCGCTTATGACTATGTTGTGAAGCCAATTGATTTTGAAGTTGTGTCGGCTATTCTAGAGCGCATTGTAAATAAATAGTATTGAGTGAGGGGATTTAAATGAAAACAAAGCAATTGCAAATATCCACTATATTGGCTTTAGAATCGCAGGGGGCAGAATTGCAAGCCTTGTCACCTGATATCGTATTGGCCTTTGGTGCTGCGAGTTTTTTTTAATTCGGAGAGCGCGAAAGCTTTGCGAAAGTCTTTTCCTAGTTCACTTTTGTTTGGTTGTTCCACGGCTGGAGAAATCAGTGATAAGGGCGTGTCGGACAACAGTCTCATTCTTACAGGAATTAAATTTGAAAATTCTGCTTCTCGAGCAAAATGTTCTAGCGTCGCCATAAAAAACATGGATGCATCGTTTGATTCAGGAGTGGAACTTGGAAAGAAAATCGATCCCGTAGGACTCAAAGCGGTGTTTGTGTTGGGCAGAGGTTTGGACATCAACGGAAGCGGCGTGATTGACGGTTTAAAAAATGTTTTGGGATTAAATGTTACAGTCACGGGCGGGCTGGCTGGAGATGGTGGCGCATTTAAACAAACCTTCACGTTATGCGACGGAGAGATTTCTGATGGGAGCATCAACGCCTTGGCGTTTTATGGTGAAAAATTTAATTGCACCTTTGGTTCAATGGGAGGGTGGGAGCCTTTCGGACCGATCCGAAAAGTCACCAAATCAAAAAATAATGTGATGTATGAAATCGATGGCGAGCCAGCATTGGGAATCTACAAAAAATACCTCGGGGATTTGGCTTCAAAATTGCCTGCAAGCGGGCTCATGTATCCTTTTGCCTTGCTCAAAGGCAATCAAGACACCTCGGGAATTATTAGAACGATCCTCGCGGTGGATGAAAAAGAAGGCAGCTTAACATTTGCGGGTGATATTCCGAATCAAGGTTTTGTGCGTTTAATGCACGCGAAAAATGAAGGACTTATCAATGGTGCTAAAGTGGCTGCCGGAGCAGCAATTGAACACGCAGCAAGTAAAGCAGGCGGACTCGGGATTCTTATCAGTTGCGTAGGTCGAAAAATTGTCATGGGAGACGATGTTGAAGAAGAAGTCGATGCCGTCAAACAGGTCTTTGGAAAAAATCGTGTTACTGGATTTTATTCCTATGGTGAAATCTGCCCAACAGGATCCTCAGAGTGCAAGCTTCACAATCAGACAATGACGATCACTTTTTTAAATGAAAGCATCTAGATCGTTATGTTTGGTAAACGCCTTTCTCGGCAATTGAGAAAAATCTTTGATCAAGAGGTGGATGCCGAACTAGCGGTTGTTTTGGAAAGTCCCGAGCATTTGCAAAAAAACTTGAGAGAAGTTTTTAAGCTTGTCGACGAAAGTTATGAGCAATTGGATTTGAAGTTAAGCTTGGCTCAGTCGAATCTCGAGCACAGCCAAAAAGAGTTGGTTGATAAAAACTCAAACTTGGTATTTTTAAATTCAACCTTTGACGCGATTTTAAACAGTCTCAATGACGGCATTCTAACATTTGACGGCTCGGGAGTGTGTGGAACTGTTTATTCTCATCGGGCTGAAGTGCTGTTGCAAGAGTCACCTTCCGAAAAATTTGTGTGGGACCTTTTGGGGTTCAACATTAACGAAAAAGAAGATTTCAAGAATTGGGTAACTTTTGTGTTCGAAGAGAGCCTTCCTTTTTCTCGATGTTTGTCATTTGGTCCACAACGATCTTTTTTGAATGGGCGAATCTACGACCTTAACTTCCGACCCATTTTGGATGAAGGGAAAAAAATAAAAGATCTTTTAATGGTAATTACTGAAAGAACTGAAGAAGTTCTAGCCAAAAAAATGGTCGCCGATCTTCAAAATTACTCAGAGCAGATCGTATCCATTTTGAGAAATCGAAATTCCTTTAAAGACTATGTTGAAAATATTTTTTCGCATCAAATAAGTTATGAGTCTAAAACTCAAAAAAATCAAAACCTCGATAGTACCCTGGTATTAAGATGGTTGCATGATATGAAGGCCGCATCTGGATTTTTCTCATTGAACGCAATTAGAAACGAATTCCATGGACTTGAGACTCAGCTTTCTCTTGTTAATGAGAACTTAAAATTCTCCCAAGTATTGAATCGATCATTAGCAAAGATTTCCGAAGATCTATTGAAAGTATTGGCATCGATTAAAGAAGATTTGGAGATTGACTTTCTCAGTCAGCACCTTCTCAAAGAAATTTCTGAAACTAGCCTGCGCTCTTTCCACAAGCGACTTGCGTCGCTTGACTCAGAAGTCGCTAGGAGTTTTCTCAGCGAGTTTATTTTAGAGTCAATGGCGGAGCAAGTTCATTGCTATTTGCCATCGTTGGAAAGTGTTTCGCGTCGCAATCAAAAGCCCACTCCCGAAATTTTTGTTCTCGGTGACTTTAAGATCGACCGAGAAAAATATGCAGATTTTTTCAGGGCCTTTGTTCATGTTTTTACCAACTGCGTTGTGCATGGCATTGAGGCCCCAGAAATACGTGTTAAAAAAAATAAAGCAGAAAAAGGTCGGATAACAGTGAATCTTAAAGAATCCGATCAAAATTTTGAGATTTTGGTTTCTGATGACGGCCAAGGCATAGACACGGTTGCGCTAAAGCAGAAAGTGCTCCAACGGGGCCTCGTTGAAAATATCGATTGTCTAAGTGACGGCGAAATCTGGCAGATGATTTTTCTAGAGTCAGTTTCGCTTAGAGCTACAGTTGATCAAGATTCAGGACGAGGGGTAGGTCTTAGCTCGCTAAAGAAATCTCTAGAAGAAATTTCGGGAACAATTAAAGTTACTGGTACGGACTCAGGTTGCCAGTTTTTTATTGTGATTCCCAAGAGGAATGAATAATGGCTGGAAAACGAGTTCTGAGAGTTAAAAATGTCAACAATTCATCCGAAGTGGTGGATGCCTCCTTGGGTGAGGTCCCGGAGCTCAGTGTACATGCTTTGCAAAACTCAGATGATATTCCGAAGGATCAAGAATCCTTGGATCTGCTCGTAGTTGATGACAGTTCGGCCGACGGCAATCATTTTGATTTGATTCAAAAAGTCCGCGCAGTTCCCAATGCTGCGTTTGTGCCGATTATCGTGTTTTCTGATTCAAAAGAATCCTATGAGGCAGGCCTACGTAAGGCGGGCGTGACGGCACCTTTTTTTATTTTGCAAATAGCGACTTCAAAGGAAGAATTTCAAAATTTATTGGCGCAGATTTTAGAGATTGAGTTTCCTAACTCTAAAATTGTAGCTAAGCCTCATGTACGCTTTAAGGCGGATGTGGACATTATTAATGCCTTTATCAGCAGCACCGTCAGTACACTTGTCACTATGGCCAAATGTGAAAAGGTGGAAGTGCTATCCATGTCTCCTCTTAAGGCGGGGGAAGAACTCAGATTCGACTACTGGGCTTCGATTGAAATCGTAAGTAAATTTTTTGATGGCGAAATGGGTTTAGGTTTTTCTACGGAGACAATAAAAAGTATTTATTCCAAAATTGTCGGATCCGAAGGCGCTGTAGATGAGAGTGCCATGCCGGGTGCAGTTGGCGAATTAGCCAATGTTATTTACGGTGGAACCAAACAAGTGCTCAATAGCAAAGGTCATCTATTGGAAAAAGCTTTGCCTATCTTGAATCTCATACCTACTATCATTACCTTTGATAAGAAAAACCCCATTATTGTTCTAAAAATGCGATCAGATTCCGGAGAGTTCTCGTTGCTTATAAAAGCGTTTGAAAGAAAAGACTAAAAACTCTTTAGGCTTAAGTCCAGCCTTAGGTGGAACGTGGCAGAGAATCCAGAACCCCGCCCCGGCGCAGTCAAGCAAAGGTACTGGGCTTGATGCAAAGCAAGCAACTTTTCACGGAGCTAACCCGGGTTCGAATTCTGCCGGGGACGCCATCTTCGTAGATTCCTCAAAGTGACTTCTCGGTTAAGATGATCTCAATGAGATCATCCTTTATCTGGAATTTGGTTATTTGTCTGAGTTTTGCTGTGACCGCGCGCGCTGAAACGCATGAGCCCTGGGCAGCGAGCGATGAGCGTTTCGAAAGTGCGGGCCTGTGTGTCTCCTTCCCTGACGGAACACAGCGCACGATTGCCCATAGTGCTTGGTCGCGCTTCGGGCGAGATGAGTGGAACTATGATGTTCGCGTGAGATGCCTAGCGGATGCTTCGGGTCAAGAGGTGGCGACCATCCAGAATCTTTCGAAGGGCCGTGTCTTTTCGACTTCCATCATCAAGGCTTCGGAATGGGACTCTTACCAAGGCAATCTCCTTCGCCAAAAGGCGATCGCAACGGAGAGCTTCGGGATGCGATTCACTTTGGCTTCGGTCCAGGACTTGAGTGAGGGACGTTTGCGCTTTGATTACAA
Source organism: Bacteriovorax stolpii (assembly GCA_945881775.1). Taxonomy (GTDB): domain Bacteria; phylum Bdellovibrionota; class UBA2428; order UBA2428; family UBA2428; genus CAMCVE01. Next base: position 28,138 of record CAMCVE010000001.1, on the reverse strand, counting down.
AGTGCATTCTTCGTCGGGCAAGTTGGTGGAAGAAGGCTATTGGGTTCTGGGCCATGGTCCCATTTTAGAGATGATTGTTTTGCGCTACAGCAAGAAGTATTCGGTGATCATCGAGGAGACTCGCGATGTTCTCGTTCCTTAAACAAATCGCTCTTCTGCTTGGCACTATTGCCAGCCTTGCGCGGGCGGCTCCCTCGCTCGAAGTGAACCTTCTGTGGCTCGTGCCGCCGTTTCGCACCTATGAAGCGAGGGTAGGGCTGGGACTCAGTCCTCTACGAGGGCTCGTCGCTGGCACAAGGTACGATTCGATCCGATGCTGCTATCCTTGGAGTGCGCTATCTCATTCCGGGTTCACGCGTTTTTGTGGACGCGTCGACTTGGTTGATGTCTGACAGATTCACTTTTGCTTCGGGAGTGGTAAAGTCGGGTCCTTCGATTTCTCACGAAGTCTTTGCGGGCTGGGCTTTTGAATGGGGCGCGTGGAATCTCAGTCCCGGACTCAATGTGGGATTCTATTCTTACCGGCCCTACGTCGAGCCTCAGGACGATCGATTTAAGTTCACTTGGGTTCCGAAGGTGTCGGGCCGTTACACGTTTCGCTAAATTCGGGGGCGCACACCACGCGCGCCTTGCTGAGATTCGAGATATTCAAGTTGAGGATCTAGAGGGACTTATTTTCTTTGATCCTTAAGACTTGATTCCCACTTAATGACTTCGTCCGCAAAGTCGCTAAAGAGCCCGTCGATCTGTGCGTCGTTCTTGAGCAGGGAGAAGAGTTCTTCATTGGTTGTCAGAGGTCGTGGGAGTGGGTCTTGGCGATGGGTGTAGGCGTGGACTTTGAGCCCCGCGTGGTGGGCGCGCGATGTGAGTGTGCTTGCGACGAGTTTCTTTGAGGCAAGGTCCAAATAAAGAACTTGATCAAGGCTCGGAGCGAGTGCCTTGGCGTAGCTTGCCACCTGCCTCAGGCCTTCGTCGCTCATCATGGCTTCGTAGTCGGCGCCTGACTCTTTGTCGGAATTCTTACCCACAAGTTGCGAGAGTGGCATGCGGGTCTGCATTTTATTCTTAAGCCTTAAGAGATCTTTGGGATTAAAAGATTGTACGAAGATGAGCTCGGGAGTTTTCTCATATCCAAATCTCACCAGCATTTCGTAAACGATTTTTACGATGTCCTGGCCTTCTGTCTCGTGGAAGTCTGAGTTCTTGATCTCAGGATACACGCCAAGACTCTTGCCGGTGCTTTGTTTGAGGCCTTGGACGAGGTCTAGGTATTCTTCGAGGGTCGGGATCTCAAAGGAATTTCGGTTGAGTGTTCGAGGAAAGCGTTTTGGGAACACGGCTTCTGAGGGCGAACTATCTTTGCTGCGCTCGAGCACCCGTAGGGTTTTAAGTTCCCTCAGACGGAAGTCTCGCACATAGTAGCGCCCGTCAGCGCGTTTTCGAAACGGAAATTTTTGTGCAACGTCAGTGTTCATGTCGAGGTGGATGTCGTGAAGGACCATGGGGATATTGTCGCGGCTTAGGACCACGTCGGGCTCGATGAAGTCGACTCCCCAGCCGGCGGCCATCGCGACTCCCGCAAGAGTGTGTTCAGGTAGGTATCCCGGAGCACCCCGATGCGCAATCACTTGCCAGTTCCGAGTACTGGAGTTTGCTGAAATCTGGCTGCGGTGAGCGCAAGACGTGAGCAGGGTTAGAGCCAAGCAAGCAGTGTGAATCTGTCGAAAAAACTGCATGTCGAATGTTTTAAGTCCCCGCCACGCAATCGGCAAGGGGTTGGCGCTATTCGGTTTTGTCAAAATCAGCGAGCGATTTGGTCAATGCTTTTGCCTGTGACGAGTAGCGGCTCTCGCGAGCAACGATGTCTTTGCGAAGCTTTTCGAGCGTCGCGACAAATGAAGAGTCACCTTTGAGCTGTGCGCGGATGTCTTTATTCTCGAGCAGGTAGCTAAGGGCTTCAATGTCCATTCTTAGCGCGAGGCTACTCAGGGTGTCCCATTTTTCGACGGAAGTGTTACTGAGTAGGGTGTCGATCACAGTGCGACCCACGGCAGGAACAAGGGGTTTTGTCTCTTCTTTTCGGATCAGATAAGGGATGGCTTTGTGGAGGATTCCCGTTCTGCCCGCATAAATTTCCTTCCACTGTTTAGGATCTTTGATCATGAGGGAGGCAATTCTTTCGCTCTGTGCGTGCATCCGGTCGGGTGGAGTTAAGGGATCTTTGGACGCCGACTGATAGCTGTAATCGGAGAAATAAGACCCCGATTGAGGCATGGCGGCCGAGATCTGTTTGAGATTCCCTGGAGGCGTGGCAAGTTTCCAGTAGCGATCCCTCAGCGAGATCTGTTCTACCGCCGGCAAATTTTTGATGAGCACTTTGAGGTTATCAAACGCTTGGCGTGCAGCTCTACCGCTGTCGACTCCCGATTTAGCATTTGGGTCCGCGAGCTGATCACGGTAACTCGCGAGAACTCTCAAATTGAAGTCGGCACGTTTGTCCTCAGGAATCGACTCTGGGTGTTTGAGGAGATACTGCAGAGGAAGTTTCTTCAGGTCGAGTGGCTCCTTGGTCTTTAGGACCTGATCTAGCTGAGACTGACTGAGGTCGGCGTTACGCGAGAAAAGTCCCACGAAGTACGAAGTCTCGGACGGACGTCCGTCGATGCTTGTCTGGCTTGCTCTCAGGGCAAGCTGTCGTTCCATGGAGACGAGTTTGTCTTTGATGCCGGCAAACTTCGGATCTGCGATCATTTGATTCAAGAGACGTCCCGAGGCCGTCACGCCCTCCAGAGGAAGCTCTTTGGAATAGGAGTCGATGGCAGTGTTCTTTTTGAGGCTCTCCTCGAGAACTTTTAAGAAGTTAGCGCTTTTCAGGTTCACATACGCGTTGTGAAGGACGGGCATCACCCGCTCGAGGTCAGTTTGAGATTCAGCTTTTAGGTCGCGCGAGAGGCGACTCTTAAACTGCGAGCTGGAGAGGAAGTTGCTGAGAGCCGCATCAGCATCTGAAGCTAGTCCTACTCTTGAGCGTGAGGCCGTGATCGAGGGCAGAAGTTGCAGCGCTTGGTCAAAGGACATTCCCCTGCCTGGGTCTCCTTTTCCGATCGCTGTCCACTGTTCCTGCATGCGTGTCCAAATGCGACGCGACTGACGATTGACTTCGCTTTCCGATATCGCCGAAGTGTGGCCGAGGAGGCTCAGAGCGAACTCGTTGGACTGAGAACGTTCCGAGAGTTTTAAGAGATCTTTGACGACAGTGCTATTTGCAGGCGAGCAAAGAGCCAAGTGTTTGCGCGCGCTTTGACTGCAGTCGCGGGATGCTTTGCAGGATAAAGCGCTCATGCATGAAGCAGGTGTGCTGGAGCAGAAAGCGCCTGCCCGTTTTTGGAAATTTGCACGTAGAGTCGCCACGTCAGCTGCAGGCAAAGACGCTGGATCCATTTGCAGCATGTCTGCGATCATGATGGCACGAAGTGCGTTGAGGCCTCCTTCAGTGCTTGCGGCTGCGAGCACGCGGTTCAGGGTTGCGACACGCTCGGGGCCGCTGAGTTTACTGAAGGCCGGATTCTTCTTAAGAACGCCGAGAGTTTGCGTGGCGACAGCGGCTGTAAGGGGCGCGGCGAAACTCGTACCGCTAATGAAAGCGCCTTTGTGCCCTCCGCAGGCTGATTCAGGTCGCGTGGCTGAAGCTTGTGCGCTGTGCAGAGTGAAAACTCCAGCACCTGGAGCCGAAACTTCACCGTTCGAAGAGAAACTCGCGAGTTGACCCGAGGCCTCGGTCGCTTCGACCCGGAGGAGTGCATCATCTGGGTCCATAAATTTGCGTTCCACTCGACGAGCTGAGTTGCCGGCAGCTTTTACGACGAGACAGCCCTTGGCGGCGAGGTCTTCGTAGAATTTTTTGTTGCTCTTTTCGTCCTCGAAGATCGCGTTCTCGTCGAAGTCGCCACCCCAACTCAGATTGATGACTTCGTTGCCTTCGTCGCATGCCTTCATCACGGACATGAGAAGAGATGACGAGGTGGCGCCACCATTTGAATCGGCCTCAGACACTCGGTAGACCGTGAGCTTGGCGTCGGGTGCGAGTCCCACACCATCTTTGCCGCCGATGAGTCCTGCGACAGCAGTCCCGTGACCAACTTCATCACGGTTCGGGTCACCAGCTCCGTCCCAACCTGGTGCAACTGTCAGTAGCGATTCGTTCATCTGGCTGCGCGCTTGCGCCATATCAAAGCCCGAGTCAACAACGGCCACTTTGGTGTGGCCCGTTGGAAGCTGAATGCGGTTGAGTTCACGGAACATGAGATCGGCGTCCATCCGCTCTTGACCCCAAAACTTGGCGCGTCCATCGGGGCAGGTTTCGGTGAGCCGGCAAACGCCTTCCTCGTCGAGGTCGCCGTAGGTTGAGGGCTTTGGGAAAAATGAAGTGTTCGGGAGGCTGTGTTGAGCCGGCAAGATCCTTTGGTCGCGAGCGACGCCGCGAATGCCTTTGAGAGAGGCAAGTGCCTTAAGAAGTTTGGGGCCCGTGAGGCCAAAACATTCGATGTAGAAAAGTGTTTTGTAGCGAGCGAGAATCGCGCAACTTAGCTGCGGGCGGCGCAACGTGCTTTCGTGCCATTCATTACTTTTCACCCAGAGCAGTGCGCGCCTGGAGAGTGTTTCATCCGAAAGGTCGTCTGCCCGCACCGTAGCTGCAGAAAAAGACGAAAGGGCTGCGATGTAAAAGAAGAACAGAAGGCGCTTCACCACGCCTGAATTTAACATGTTCCGATTGGCGGATACCGGCTTAACCGGAACTTAATGTGGAGTTGCCTCGTGGGGCTCCCTACGGCGTTGGATACGCTTGAGATACGCGTAAGGCCCGCGTAACTCAAAATCCAGTTACTACGGGCCATGTTGCGTAGCGGTATGTCTGAAGTCAATCTCTGCATTTTAAGGTGGAGTTTGCCGATGCAGCTTTTGAGGCTTGTCGAAGACCGCGCTGAAAACTGTGCCTTTCAAAACAAGGTCAAGTGTAAATAATATCTATGGCGAAGACATTCCGCTCGAGGCAGAGTTTTTCTCATTAAATTGAAATCCACTGTTGCTTTGCGAGTTTCTAAACTGTTTGAGCACATTGATATGTACAATCCCGGAAATGGACATTCGGGAAGATCAGACTGACAATGGGTATATGCAAATGTTTTCTCTGATTGTCCTTTTTCTGGGGGCTCTAGCGCACCTTGCTTCTTATTTTGGATGGTATACGGAAAACGAAGTGCTTATATTTCCGCTCCATGTGGGCTTGATGATTCTAGTTCCAGTAGCAGTCCTTAAGAGTAAGAATCGGGGGAATGTGTCCGCTATCGTCAATAAATTTCCTGAAAAACAAAAAGCCCTCATGAAGTTTGCTTTTGTATACCTCGTATTCATTCCCATACTGTGTATTTACCTAAACGACTTCGGATCTCCGATTGAAGAATTTTCTGAAAATAACCCCACCGTAAGGTGGTATCGACTTATCGCTAGGGGCGGCCGAACTATCAGAACTCTATCACTTGAAGAATTTCAAGTGGCACAAAGCAGGGTCTTTAGAGTCTTCTCAAGTTTTTGGGCAGTGGGAGCACTTTTTACATACCTAACATTTAAAAATCGAAAGCATGTGCCTTAAAACGCAGAGTTAAAAGTAATTGCTGGCAGAATACTCGGACTTATCGCTGTGCACCGCGGCCTGTGGTCATTGGTTTTAGCGACAACAACGAAATGGATTCAATTCGGAAACTGGGTTGCAATTCGATGGAAATATCCAACTTGTGCAAGTGGTATTGGTGGAGCCTCCGCGGCATTGACTCGGAGTCGAATTTCTTTCAGGTTTTCCAGAAAAAAAATCTTTAGAGGTTGGAGGAAAAGCGGCGCATGCCGTTTCCCATTGAATCTGAGTACAAAGGCTCGACCCCAAATACTTGGATTGACACAAAGCAATTGCACTAGCCTGGGTTGTGTCCGGTCCCTCTTTTTTTTCAGATATGCAATACCCAACTGGCGGCCCGCCATTAATTGGCATCATTCCACTCGGACATGGCCCACCAACAGATCCACCAGAGTCGCACCCTATTATTTTGTTGGCCATATCGGTGTACAAAGTGATTTTTACTGAGATAGGTTTTAGGGATCGTGTGAGTTTAGTTGAGTCAAAAATGATACTCAGATCCGCAAGATATCGGTTAGGTAGGCCACTACTAACAAAATTTGAAAGCCGAATATCATTCACTTTAAGCGTTTGACTAATTGCCGAACTCGATGAACCCACAGTGATAAGGTTGGGGGCTCCAGCTCCTGAGCTTGCCGGAATACTTGTGAGAGCAACGACCTCAGTCGATAGAGCTGATGTGTTGAGAATATGGCCTGGAGCCGAAACAGCTTTGGTGCAAATTTGAACGTCTGTCATTGCAAAAATCAAAAGCCTAGCAGTTTCCAGTGAAGCAAGTTTATCAGAAAGTGCTTTTGACTCATTTTGTTGATTCGACATCAACGAAACAAAAGCGGCGGCTAAAATACCAAGCAAGGCCAATCCAACAACAACCTGTACAAGCGATTGGCCTGTATTATTTTTTCGAGAAACGAAACAGGACATTCTCTTCAATCTTTTCATCAATGAAATATCATTAGAGCACGAAAATAGATTTGTTGGTAGTCTTGCTCGCCCGTTGTCCCTAGAATCTAGGCTCCTGCCTGGATTGAAAATTTCGCGATTAAATGACAAAACGCCGAGTCGGACCAAAGTCCAACTCGGTGTTATCTTTTCCTGAAGTCTAAAGGGCAGAGCTCAGGTCAAATTTTAGGGTTTTGGCAATATGTTGGATACGTGAAAAAAAATTGTAGAAGAGCAATCGTGATGCTCCTCAGCTCTTTAAAAGTCCTATCCTCATGTTCATCGGATCAGATGCCGTCGCCGTCGACTCCACCGGCTGAAATGAGCTCGCGGGAACTTTAGACAAGGCAAGCTTTTGCTCCTTAGCACCCATCGGCGCACGCTCCATCGACGTGGCATCGATTGCTGCACCCACAAGGGACGCAGGAGCTCGACTTGAGCCCGAAGATGCAGGCCTCTCTTCAACAACGACCTCATTGCCTTGAGCATCAAAGCCGCTCGTCTGCGTCGTAGCGCTGTCCTCACCTTGCTCCGGCGACTCCGTCGAAACATCTTGTTGTTTGAAATCCTCGAGCTCCGAGTTGACGCCCGGGTTGGATTCAAGGGGCGTTGCTGGCAAAATATCTTTGCCCGTCACGGTGGAGAACTTGCCTTTGGCCACGAGAAGCTCTTTGCCTTGCGAACGCCAGATCACAGCACCGTCTTCGGTCGCGAGCAGGCTGCGGAATTTCTTTTGGTCGAAAGCGACGAGGAAGACGGTTCCCCTCACCCCAGCGACGGCGTTCGGAGTTTTGACTTCGAAAACGTCACCGGCGACGCCAGTGTACTTTTTCTTCACCACGCTACGGACCTGACCCTCTCGCAATGAAAGCGAGGTGCCCGATGAGCCGCCGCGCGCCTGACTTCCCACTCGCTCGATTAGCAGGCGCGTGCCGCTACCTAAGACAACTTCGTTTGAGCCCTCGCTCATCAAGAGCTTTGCGCGCCCATCGACTCCGGTTTCGATGACATCTCCTTCGGAGAAGGTATCCCCGACTTTGAGAGGCTTTGTAGATTTGTTGGCTTCGATACGATTCGGACATGATCGAAATGGATCTAGATTAAGATTTGATTAAAATGGCTCCGAGGCGTCAGTTGCCGTGAGCCGAAGGACCGAAATCAATGGGACCGTTGATGGATGAAGGCTCTTGATAGCGAGGTGTCGCCTGAGCCTGAGGGCCGTGTTTTTCAAGGACCTTTTTCCAACCATCTGGGTTGCCGATACCGATGACAGCTTTGGAGAGCTGTTTTTTTGCGGAATTACCGTCCTTTAACACATAGTCATCGTAAGCGCCCAAGGAGCTCACATCCCCCGTCATTTTATCGACGTGAATCGTATGGGCTTTGTCCGGAAAGTTCGAATCCAATGTTACGAGCGAGTAACGATCTCCTTCGTCCTTGATCTCTTTAAGAAGCACAGAATGCTTGAGCTCGGTCCCTTGAATATCGAAGGTGAGGTTAGGCAGCAACCCCATATCTATCCGCCTTTGAAGTTCTTCAACGTAGAGCTTGTTTTCTTGTGGAGACTTCGCCTGCGCTACACGCGCACCATCATGATCCTGAGTGGAATGCAGCGAGCCACGTGCCCAGTCAACGGCAGCTTGCCGATTTTCAGGTTTCTGGAGAAAAGATTTAAAATCCGAATATCCATCCATCGTGCTCGCGCTGACGGAATTTCTGGCGGTTGATAACTTAATTCGAGGAGGGTCTGTTTTTGTGTTCGCGCTAGAACCGGGTTTTTGAGACTTATCCCAGTTGAGCGTTAGAAGTTCGCTGATCATTTCCGCGTTGCCATAACAGCTACCGCCATGACCCGAGCTGCATTCTTTAGTAACGGGATCGATTACAGAACCGTTTTTCATGTTGTAGCCACCAGGACCCATCCAACTTTCACCAGCCTTCCATTTACCTGACTCAAAGGGGCCGTGATAGCGCTCGCGAAGAGACGATCGTGTCTTTTCGTCAAATGCTGACTCGTCGATTCTTGGAGGCCCGTCAGAAAAGCTTGGCCGAGCTACGATCTGAAATACCAAAAACGCAATAAAGTTTCCGCGCTTCATTATCCTATTTCAGCAGTTTGGTGGCGTAGAACTCAAACAAAGATTGTAACTTAACCAAAATTTAAATAGGCGGCTTTTTCTAGCGTAAACTAAGCACGCTCAAGCCGGATCCACATTTTGCGGCGAGGACGCATTTTGAGAAAAAGTATTACGAGCGCGGCGAAATGCTTCACTTAATGGAATTTGTCAAAATTCCGTGAGCTTCGTTGAGGCTACGCTTAACGAAAATTTCATGAAGGGCTGGCCCTCAGGCGTTTGTGAGAAGCAGGCACCCCTTCAGCCCAGCTAAATTATATGTCATCATAGAACAACTATGATGAACAACTCCCGAGGCATGTCTCTAGTCGGTGTTATGATCGCGGCCGCACTTTCGATTGTGGTGGGCTTGGGCTTGGCGTCGATGCTGAGCAACAGCAACAAGGGTGTCAAAGGCGTCCGCAACCGTGGCGAGTTCGAAGAACTGAAAGCCGTTGTGCGCATGATGAGTCATTCAAAAGACAAGTGTGCGGGCGCGTTTCATATCGACAGTGGAGAACTGATTTACTCGGATAAACCGACGGACTTCAAGCGTTTGCAGATCGACGGTACGGACATCGTGGCCGTGCAAGATCCGGGAAGCGTGAAAAGCGGAATTCGTGTGACCAGGCTACAAATGATTCCCTTCACGGGCACGGGTACAGGCGTGATTTCTGAAGGTAGCCATCCGGTCCGGATTCAGATCGATGCTGAGATCGTGGGCGAGAGCTTTGGGGCACGCAGTTTTTCGGAAAGCATACCGATGTTGATTTCGACCGCCGCAACCGGTGTGATTGAGAGTTGTGATGGACAGAGCGCCGCAAACCCCGTCGAGGAACTCTGCACGAGACTCGGTTTGCCGTATGATGTCGATACTCAAAACTGCGGGGTCCCGGTGACCTCTCGAATTTGTGATTTTGAGGCGGGCGAGGTGGTCGCGGGCATCGATCCCAAGGGGCAGGTGGTCTGCATAATTCCCACTCCTCCCCTGCCACCCGTGGTGGTGGGCGGGGGAGGCTGTAGCCCCTGGGTGAACAGGAAGTGTTGGGCCTTGGATACAACGGTGGACGGCGGCAAGGGCTGGCGCAGCGCGAAAACCCAGGATCGGATCACCAATTATTGTTCGACCCAATCTGCCACGTGCTACGCGCAGGGTGGACAAGTTACGGACATCGATAAGGGCGCTAAAGAAAAGGACGTTGAGTACTGCAGCGAACGTTATGGAGCCAAACATCCCAAGGCGGGTCAATGTAAGACCTGGACTTCGAAAACCCCTTCGATCAGGGAGCACTCCTGTGCTTGCATTTGAGACCCCCTCTTAACCCGCAGTTGCCAGCTCGCCCGGGCTCGATGTAGGGCCGCGGACCAGCGCTTGTCATCGCACCCTGGAATTTCCCGCTCGCAATTCTTTGTGGCATGACGGTGGCGCCGCTGCTTGCGGGCAATCCTGTGATTATGAAACCGGCCGAGCAGTCGTCGGGCATCGCTAAGGTTCTTTACGACATGATGCTCGAAGTGGGCTTCCCGCGAGATGTGGTGCAGTTCCTACCGGGCCTGGGCGAAGTCGTCGGCGCGCACCTCGTCAATCATGCCGACATCCACATCATTAATTTTACGGGGTCTCGCGCCGTGGGTCTTAAGATTCTTGAGCAAGCGAGTCGTGTTCAGCCTGGTCAGCGTCACATAAAAAAAGTCGTTGCCGAGATGGGCGGCAAGAACTCGATCATCGTCGACGACGACGCTGATATGGACGAAGCGGTGCTTGGCGTGCTGCGAAGTGCGTTTCATTTTCAAGGTCAAAAGTGTTCGGCGCTCTCGCGCATCCTTGTGCTTGAAAACAACTACGAGCGCTTCCGCGACCGTCTCGTTCAAGCGTTGAAGTCGATGACGCTCGGTTCGCCGCTCGATGCCGCAACTCGTATCGGTCCTGTGATCGATCGAGAGGCGCAGGAGCGACTCCTTGGCGTGATCGAGCGCAACCGTGCAAAGATCATCGGCCAAGTCGAAGTGGCTTCGTCTCTTATGGAGCGCGGAAACTATGTGCCTGCCACGCTCTTTGAAGATAGTGATTTCTCGAGCGAGCTCTCGCAGTCTAAATACAATGTTAAACGCGCGAAGCGAGCATCTAGAAACCCGTGTGTTTCAAAACAAGAACCCAACCCAGAAGGGCTCACACTCGCTTTGCTTGTGCTTGCGCTGGGACTATCATGAAAGATTGGTACTGGAGGATGCCCACGGCTCCGTTTTTTGCTTTGCAAAAAACTCGCCGTCCACAGAGCGATCAAAACTTGCCCCTAAGGGCAACTTTTGCCGCACTTGTGGTGCGCCCGGCGAGACTCGAACCCACGACCTTCAGCTTCGGAGGCTGACGCTCTATCCATCTGAGCTACGGGCGCGCATGGGAAGACCCTTTTAGTGATAAGTGACGATGCCAGGGGGGTCAAGCTCGGGCCCGGGGATGCCGATAGAATGTGGATGTCTGTGAAGCTTTGGATCGTGGGAATCGTCCTGGGTTTAGGGTCTTGCGCCCATCAAAGCGCGGGTCGTGAACCTCAAGGCGAAAGCGTATCAAACGTGGCCTGGACCGAATCAGTCCTTCAGACAAAGAATCTCGAACTACAAAGTCCGTGCAAGCCTCGTAGAGTGATGCCTCCACGCGGTGTCGCCGTGAGGGGCAAGGTGATTCTCATTCACGGATTCACGGCCTGTCCTCAACAGTATTTTGAGTGGAGCGAAAGACTCGCTGAGGCGGGATGGGTCTCTTACATGTTGCTGCTGCCGGGGCACGGACGCAAGCCTCTCGCCGATGGCTCCGATGACTATTCCGCATTGCCTGGAGCAGGCCAAGACAAAGCTTACGAGAACGTGGCTCGGGCAGCGGTGGAGATAGCTCGAGGCGACTCGCTCCCAACGACTGTTGTGGGACTCTCCGTAGGTGGAGCGATCGCTCTCGATGCTGTCCAGCGTTCGCCCGAGGATTTCGAGAGAGCGCTGCTTGTGTCGCCGTTCTTTGCGGCTTCCAACACTCTGCTTCGAAGCGTGGGTCTACCTCTAGTGGGCCACTTGCCTTTTCTTCGTAAGAAAAGAATCGGGTGGGGTCCGTCGTGTGTCGATGAGTTGAAGAGAGGTCGCGGTGGTGTGTGCAACTTCCGCTTCGATCAACTTGATACGGCGCAAAGCTACGGAAAACGCGTTGTGCGGAACACGCGTCCTGTGACAACGCAGGTCCAAATCATTGGCATTCAAAACGACGGCGGGGCCTCGAACGAGTGGATCCTAAAGGCTGCAAAAAAACTCGGATGGAATACGAATCCAAGACAAGTCGAGGGCTGTTTCTACCAAGAGGGTGCCAATCACTCGCTCTTCTCGCGATTTGATTCTCCCGACCAGAACAAGTTCTGGCTCGATTCGCTCCTAAAATCCGCGACGGAATTTGTTGACGAGTCGAAGCCCTTCTCGGCACGTGATCCGCTCGAGAAAAGCTTCGGTGTCTGCCAGATTCAGTCGCGCAAATAGTGGCAGCTGTATCCGTTTGGATTTTTCTCGAGGTAGTCCTGGTGGTAGGATTCAGCCTTGTAAAAAGCTTTCGCGGGCACGATCTCCGTAACGATCGGATTCTTCCACTTCTTTGATGCGTCCCATTCCCGTTTCTTGGATTCGGCTGTGAGTCGCTGCGACTCCGACAAATAGAAAATTGCAGAGCGGTACTGTGAACCCACGTCGTTACCCTGCCGACCGAGCGTCGTGGGATCGTGCATTCGGAAAAAGAAGTCGAGAATCGTGGAGAAGCTGAGTTTCGTTGGATCGAAGACAATCTGGATGGCTTCGGCGTGGCCCGTAGTTCCCGTCTTAACGTGATTGTAGGTGGGATTAGCGAGTTCTCCGCCTGTGTAGCCGACATCGGTGTCGACCACGCCAGGAATTTTTCGGATTAAGTCTTCCATTCCCCAAAAGCAACCACCCGCAAGAAGCGCCGTTTCATGTTCGTGAGTCGTCATTGTAGTTTCCTCATAACTTAAGGCTTTGGCACTTGGCGAGTGCGCTCTCGAAGGCCTGAACACTCGCGGCTTCGAGCTGGAGCTCGTCGAGTCGAGCGAGTCCCTCGGCGGTCACGCCGCCGGGCGTGGCAATTTGAGTGATGCGGTCTTGGGCACTGAGCTTGCTGCTTTGGAGGAGCTGTCCCGCGCCGATAAGAACTTGCCCGAGAGCTTGGCGCGAGAAGTCTTCATCGAGTCCATTTCCACGTGCGGCTCGCCCGAGACTTTCAGCCATCTTTAAAAAGAAAGCCGGCGTGCAGGCCCCAAGGATTGTAAAAACATCCATGTCTCTCTCGGGGATCACACGGACTTGTCCCAGTCGTGAAAAAATTTCTAGAAGCTCGGGTTCAGGCGAAGACTCGTTTTCACAACTCACTCCCAGAAGACCTGCACCCACTTCGCAAGCTGTGTTGGGCATGAGCCGCACGAGTTTGACGTCGGGCCTTGTCGAGAGAATTTCACGCAGCCTTGCGAGCGGCAGCCGGGCACAGAGTGAAACGAGGGTAGTTCCTTGAGGAAGGGAGTCTTTGAGGGCCTGCACAACTTCGAGTGCGGCGTGGGGTTTAACCCCAAGGATCACGTAGCTCGCACCTTGCACGAGTTCTTGATTGTCGAGTGTGACGGAGAGTCCCTCAAATGCAGCCTCGAGGCGCGCACGTGATTCAGGGCTGCGCACGCTCGCCGCGAGCTTGTAAGCAGGAGGGCGCAAACTAAGGCCCCTGAGCAGAGCCTGGTTGAGTTTGCCGGTGCCGAGAAAAGCGATCTTGCGAGTGGAAGTGGGCATTGTCTCAAAATATGCGGCCTGCCTGAGAGTGTCGACCGACTCGACACCCGCAGGCGAGAAACGCTCCAGTCCCAAAAGCCTCAGGAAACATAGACTTAAATATTTGATAATATTTATATTTATTCTGGCATTGCACTTGCTCCTAGTCCCCTGACGAGGTCGATTTATGAGTGTTTTTAAATATCGTAGCTACAGCGTGCCCCTCTCCCTACTTGGAGTGGGGCTCTCTCTCACGTCTTCGCTTGCGCATGCGGCGTCCATCGAGGCCGAATCAAATGACGGCTGGTCAGCTGAGTTTGCTGCAAGCGCAAACGCCGTGAGTGGCAATCAGTCGCTTCTTAAGAACGGCTCAGGGCGTGACAACGCGTACAAGGTCTATCTCGACAGGCCTGTCGTGAGCTTGCGCCTCACGAGTCCGACGGGAAAGATCGAGTTTTTTGGACTCTTCAATCTTGAGGCGCTTGTGCAGCGAAACGTCAACATGAACAGCTCCTCGGATCGCAACTCTTCGTTTGATGGTCATTCGACGGGTCACGTGATCGAGAATCTGGCGGCAACGATCAAGGCCTCCGAAAAACTTTTCATAACTGCGGGCGTTGGCACGGTGGCCTTTATGCAACCTGCGGGCAGTGTTGTTTCTCAGTCCTCGCTTCAAGATGAAGTGCATCAGCTGAGCGAACGATTGTTTATCGAAACGGCTCACGTCCTCGAGAATGGCACTACAGTTCAGATGAGCATCTTCGATGGCACCGAGCAAAAAGCCGTCGAGCTTACGCGTTCCTTTGGCGTGAAAGATTTCTTTGATTTTGGGAAGCTGAGCGGCGACCGCGTCTCGGACTCTGTGAGTGGGGCCGTCAAGATTGATAAGCCCCTTGGTGACTCCGGGGTTCACGCTTTTGCGGCCTACGCGCTCGTGCGCAATCCACAGGGCACGGGTGCTGAGAACCACATGGTGAGTCTGGGTCTAGATGCGACCTATGAACTTGGTGAATGGGTCGTCTACGGACTCCTCCAATTCGTGCAAGTATGGGGCGAAGAAAAACTCAGCTCCGTGATGACCGAAGTGGTCGCAGAAAAGGGCAAGCTCTCGACTTATGTCCAAGGTGAATACACGCAGCTCCCTTCGACGAGTTCGACTCGTAAGGTGGGCGTTGTGCGGGCAACGCTTGGTGTGAAGTACAAGGCGATACAGAACGACAATTTGACGCTCAGCCCTTTTGCAGAAATCTACGCCGAGAACCGAGGGGACTCAAAGAGCGACGTTGGTCTTATTTTTGGTTCCACAATTGAGTTTGGCGCGCAGACCAACTTCGGCAAGAGAAAGTCCGAGTAAAAATGTTATAGTGGACCCATGTCCGAGACTGAGTCCTTTGTGAAGGTGTCCGTAGCTGACCTTGCCCTCAAACAGGGAGACGTGGCACCTTTTGATCTTTACGTGTTCTTGCACGCTTCCAGTCGACATCACTCGATCGTCAAGCGCGGCGAAGTTATCGAGGAAACGCATTGGTCCAATTTACTGCGCTTGCAGGACTCAAATCTTTTTGTAAAAGAGGAGCCTGTTTTTTTAGAGTGGAGAGCCAAGCGCAAAACTCGCGTCGAAGAGGTGCTTGCGACCATCAAGAAGCCGGTATTCCGTGGAGAGGTCCTCGGAGACGAAGCCAAAGAAAAGCTACGAGCGATATACACAGGACTTCTCACGACTCCTGCGGCGGGCAAGGATGTTTGCGCGGCCTTGCAGGAGATGTCGGATTCCTTGCTCGATCTTCTCGTTCCTGAGGCGCGCAATGCCAAGTCTTCGATCCTGCAGCAGCTCAGGCACATTCATCTGATGAATCACGCGGCGGCGATTTCGTCGCTTGCGGTGCTCACGGCACTCGCCAATGGTTTCGAGTCCCGAACGGCCTTCTCCAATCTTGCGTTTGCTTGTTTGCTCCTGGATGCCGGACTTGTAGATGTTTCTGAAAAGGAACTTCTCACCTATTACAAGAACCGCACCGAGCTGCCGTCACATGTGATGGACCGGATCCGTCTGCATCCCATGAAATCGGCCCAGATGCTTCAAGGCATGAAAGACATTAGCGAAGCCGTGCAGCAGCTAGTGCTGCTGCACCAGGAACTTCACAACGGCAAGGGGTATCATCGGGGACTGCGCACCGGAAGTGTCTCACCACTCGCTCGCAATTTGGCTTTTGCTGTGGATCTCTACGAATACATCAAGGGCGCTGAGCTGCGAGGGGAGAAGTTAACTCTCGCACAGTCCATCGTGCTGCTCTCAGAGCGCGGGACTCAAGTCCACGATCGTCGCCACGGGGCTGATATCAGCACTAAGCTCCAAGAATATCTCAATCTGAAATAAGAAATAAAAAAAGGGGCCTCCGTTTTAGCGGAGACCCCTTTTGGGATTTGTTGTGAGGCTGGCTCTTTAGCGAGCAGCGCAGAAGGGTGCGTCGGGCATGATACCGCAGAGGATATCGCAGAGAGCCGGGTTCGGAAGAGGGCAGGAACCGCCACCGCCGCCACCGCCGTCTGGAGCTTTTTTGCCGATGTGGATCGCAAGGCTTGAGGCCTTGTTCCCTTGTCCGTCAGCAACTTCCACGGTGACTTCGCCTTCGGTCTTTGGGGTGAGCACGCCGGTCGCAGAGATCGTTGCCACGGCTTCGTTAGAGGACCTGAAGGTCACGGGTCCTTGGGCATAGAGACCCTTTAGCTGGAGAGTTGCTTCAGGAGTGATCGTCGCAGCAGCAGGAACCACGGTGAGCTTCTTGCCAACGATCGCTTGGGTTGCCGAGAGGGCGTCCACACGACAGTTGCAAGCGGTTTCGATCGAAACCTTGGCACCGGTTGTTTGGAGGATCGAGCGGATGTCTTCACCAGAGAGAGTCGAATCTTGAGCAAGGAGGAAGGCCACGAGACCGGAGACCAGGGGAGTTGCCATGGAAGTTCCGGAGAGGTTGCCGTACTTATTTCCGGGCAGCGTGCTGAAGATTTCATGTCCTGGGGACGCGAGATCGACAGAGTGCTTGCCGTAGTTTGACCACGAGGGCTTGGCATCGCTTGAGTCAGAGGCGGCGACAGAGATGGTGTTGGCGAACTTCGCGTTGGCTGGGTACATTGAGGCGACGTCGTTGGACTTGCCGTCATTGGCCGCTGCAGCCACGAAGATCACGCCAGCATCGCTTGCGCGCTTGACGGCTTCAATGAGAGGTTGAGCTTGTGAAGTTGGGACCGCAGCTCCCCAGCTGGCGGAAATGACTTTTGCGCCTTTGGAAATCGCGAAGTCAATCGCTTTGATGCCGTTCATGAGGTCGCCCGAACCGTCGGCGCCAAGGAAGCGGATTGGCATGATGGAGACTTCAGGGCTGGCGCCAAACATGCCGCCAGAACCATCGGCTCCAACGATACCTGCGCAGTGAGTCCCGTGGCCAGGGTTCTGGGAACCCGTGAGATCCATAGGATCGCTATCGTTGTCACGGTAATCGAAGCCCGCAACGGAGTTGGTCTTAAGGGCACCGTGGTTGTAGTCGACACCCGTGTCGATGACAGCAACGGTCACGCTGCGTGAGCCTTTGTTGCCAACGAGGTTCCATGCTTCGCGAGCGCGCACTTTCGTGATTGCCCACTGGTCAGCGAAGGCGCCGACGTCAAACGCTTCAGCGCCATCCAGACGGCGGAGCTTGAAGTTCGGGACCACGTACTCGACGTTCGCATCTTTAAGTAGCTTCGCCATGAAGACGGCCACGCGACTGTCTGGAATGTCGATCTTGAGCAGCTGACCTTCTTGGCTTGCATCGAGGACCTTGACGCCCGGAGTTGCAGAGAAGGTTTGGGCTTGCAGAGCGGCAGGGAAAGTTCCCCGGTGCTTCAAGACAAACTCGCCGGCGTGTGCGCTCGAAGCAGCAACAACGGACAGCAGGACCACATTAGATAGTATTCTTTTCATTGATAAACCCTCCCCAAGGATTCATACAGGTCTATCGCAGTCTCCCGCCTTAAACGAAAATGTAAGGGAATTTTAGGTCAAAATTTTGTCGCAGCGTGCCGCCATCTGCGACGCGCTCTGCGTTGCTCTCAATGCTCAGGATGCAAACTGCGGATGCGTTCGAAGTTTCTTGAGGACATCGTCTTTGCTGAGGTGGCTTTCTGCGAGTCCTAAGGGACCTTCGACAGAACTTCTCTCGAAACGCTCAAGAAACTCCGAGCCGAGAAGTCTTTCTTCCAAAGTTTTAAAGCGTGTGAGCGAAGCCCATGTGGTCTCGCTCTTCGGACCCGTGCCGGGTCCTCGGTACACATAAAAGCCCGCGAGCAGAAGGCCCACGCGAACGGCCGATGAAGCGGAATAAGTCGACAGCAGAAGCGGGTGCTCCGGATGAGGCACAAAGGTGTGAAGGAACTTGAAGGAGTCGAGAGTCCAAAGTTCGCCGTTCACTTTGTAGCTGAAGGGATCCCAGAAAACGACATGAGGCGCGGGAGCCTCAGTGGCGCGCTCACGGAAATCACCTTCGAAGAGGGTCCATGAGAGGGGTTCTTTTTGCCAGACGCCTGAATCGAGGAGAGCTCGTGGTGCTCCGTGACGCAAATGCTTAAAGTGCATCGGATGTTTCAGGGCGAGTTTAATAGGGTCGAGGTCGCGCTCAAAGCTCACGATGCAAACAGGTGTGCTTCCTTCAGGGTTGGTTTCGAGATCGCGAATGAGAGACATGGCATTGTGCGCGGCGCCCATACCCACATCCCACACGACGGCTTCACCTTCGGGGTGTTCGACTCTATAAGCACGGTACGCGCTGGCATAAAGTCTCGCCGCTTCTTCATCGGGTTGAGACACGGAGTGCATGACTTCGCCGGAGCTCGTTTGCTTGATGCTTCCGTAGCCCGAGTCGCTTAGCACAACTTCGTAGTCGCCCATCTGCATCGGGCGAGGATCGCGACGCTTCGAAGGACCCGCCTTGATCGGTGGATTCACTTGGTCATCGGCCGCAAGCACAGAGCGCAGTTCATTGTAGAGAGCGACAAAACGATTCTCGAGAATCGCCTGGCGCATGGAGCTCATCAGCTGATGATAGAAATGGATGTTGTGTGAGCTGATGAGTTGTTTGCCGAAAGTCTCACCGGCTTTTACAAGGTGGTGCAGGTAAGCCTTTGTGTAGCGTTTGCAGACGTAGCAGCCGCAGTTGGGGTCCAGGGGATCTTGGGAAAATTTGTAAACGCTGCGGTTCAGGCGCAGGCGCCCGACCGAGGTGTAGCCCACTCCTTGCTCGCCGTGAGCGGTGGGAATGATGCAGTCGAACATGTCGACACCACGATGGACCGCTTCGAGGAGATCGATCGGTGTGCCCACTCCCATAAGGTAGCGTGGTAACTGGGTCGGCATAAATTCCACCGTGTGGGCCGTGAACTCTTCGCGTTCGTCCTTACTTTCGCCGACAGCAAGCCCGCCGATCGCAAATCCGTCGAAGGGCATTTCCGTGAGCACGTGCGCGCTCTCGCGCCTGAGGTCGAGATGGCAGGCTCCTTGAATGATCCCGAACATCGATTGCTTGGAGTCGCCGCGGGCCGCGAGCGAGCGCGCCGCCCAGCGGTGCGTGATCTCCATGGCCCTGCGGGCTTCAGGCTTATCAACCGTCGAAGGCACGCATTCATCGAGCACCATCATGATATCACTTCCGATGGCCTTCTGAGTTTCGATACTTGTCTCGGGACTTAAGAGATGAGTGGCGCCGTCGATATAGCTTTTGAACTTGGCGCCCTCTTCCGTGATACGGCGGTCGCCGGACATGGAAAATATCTGGAAACCTCCCGAGTCCGTGAGGAAGGACTTGGGCCACTGGGTGAAGTTGTGGATGCCGCCCACCTGCCGAAAAACTTCGGGTCCTGGTCGAAGGAGCAAGTGATAGGTGTTTGTGAGAAGGATCTGCGAACCCGCATCGAGGAGCAAATCAAAAGTTTGATGCCTTACGGTGGCATGGGTGCCGACCGGCATAAAAAGAGGAGTGAGCACTTCATTGTGGAGGGTGCGAAAACGCCCGGCCCGGGCCCGAGATCCATCGGCCGTGGCCTCGAGTTTGAAGTTGAGGCGGCTCATGCTTGGGGATGCTCTTTCACGAGATCAATCGTCATTTCGTTCGTGAACTTAGTCCATAGCTTTGGTATCTCAAGCTTGAAATGACTTTTCTCACCCAAGCCTTCACCTTCGACGATGTTCTTATGGTCCCTACCTACAACCATACGGAATCTCGCCGTTTGGTCGACACGAGCTCCACCGACAAGACCGGCAAGCTGAAGCTTGGGCTTCCCATTCTCACTGCCAACATGGACACCGTGACGGAGTCTGTGATGGCCAACTTCATAGGGGAAAAGGGTGGTGCTGGAGTGCTTCATCGTTTCTGCACGATCGAAGAGAATGTGGCGATGTACCGCGCTTGTCGTCATTTATCCTTTGTCTCCGTGGGCTGCTCTGACAAAGATCTCGAGCGAGTTGAGGCTCTGCGCGATGCGGGCGCTCAATATTTTTGTGTTGATGTGGCTCATGCGCATGCGCGCTATGTGGGACGAATGCTAAAGAAAATTCGGGACCTCGTGACAGACAATGCCTGCATCATGGCGGGCAACGTTGCGACTTACGCGGGTGCTGACTACCTCGCTTCTTGCAGCGCTGACATCATTAAAGTTGGTATCGGTGGCGGCTCAGTTTGTACGACTCGTATCAAGACGGGTTTTGGCGTACCGACTCTCTTCTCAGTTCAAGAATGCAGCCGGGTGGATCGCTCGATCGTGGCCGACGGAGGCATGCGCAGTCCGGGTGATGTTGTGAAAGCCCTCGCCTTCGGAGCGGATTTCGTGATGCTTGGAGGAATGTTTGCGGGAGCCTCGATCACGCCCGGTGAAGTTCAGGTCGATGAAAAGGGCGTGAAATACAAAGTGTACCGTGGAATGGCAAGTCGAGAGGCCCAAGAAGATTTCCTGGGACCCATGGGTGATTGGAAGACGGCCGAAGGCGTGGCCACTCGGGTTCCCTATCATGAGCGAGGCGAGGCGATCGTGGCTGACCTCATCGGGGGCCTTCGTTCGGGTTTGACGTACGGCGGCGCGGTTTCGATTCCTGAGCTTCAGCGAAAGCTCAGTTTCGTGCTGGTCTCCCCAGCAGGGCGCATCGAAAGCCTGCCTCACAAAACCTTCTCATAAGGTTCGCATTCGCGATAATTCAGGGTGTCATCCACGGGCGAAGTTTCCTGAAGTCCTTGTTCGTCTGGTGCCTGCGCCGTAGACTGCGCGGGACTCACCCTCGACAACGACTTTTTTAAGGAGAGCTCCCCCAATGAAAGTTTCTTCCCCCATGAAAAAACCCTATCTTCTGACTCCCGGTCCCACGGTTCTGCCCGAATCCGTCGTGACGGCTTTCGCACAACCGATTTTGCATCACCGCTCTCCCGAGTTTGAAAAGCTCTTTGCTCAAGTCAAAGAGGACATCAAATACGTCTTCCAAACTGAAAAGGAAGTTCTGATTCTTTCGTGCACTGGGACGGGCGCGATGGAAGCTTCGATCACCAATCTCTTTTCAGCGGGTGATAAAGTGATCACCGTCAACGCCGGAAAGTTTGGCGAACGTTGGACCAAACTCTCAAAGGCTTTTGGCCTCAAGCCCGTCGAAATTCTCATTGAGCGCGGCCAAACACTCGACGTGAGAAAGCTCTCAGAAGTCGTCGCAGCGAACCAAGACGCCAAAGCGATTTTGTTCCAGGCTCACGAAACTTCCACAGGGGTGGTTCTTCCTACTCAGGAAATCGCGAAGATCGCCCGTGATGCCAACATGCTCAGTCTCTGCGATGCGATCACCGCGACGGGCGCCTTCAATCTGCCAATGGACGAGTGGGGACTCGACGTAGTGATTTCTGGGTCGCAGAAAGCGATGATGATCCCGCCCGGGCTCGCATTCATCGCGTTGAGCGACAAGGCGTGGTCTGCGACCGAGACCTCGACAATTCCACATTTCTATTTTGACCTCAAAAAAGAACGCAAAGCTCACGCCGCTCACCAAACGGCTTGGACCCCAGCGGTTTCTCTGATCCAGGGGCTGAAAGAAGCTCTTCGCCTCATCCACGAAGAGGGACTCGACAATCGTTTCAAGAGACACCATATGCTCGCAAAAGCCACTCGCGCTGGCGTGAAAGCAATGGGCCTAGAGCTCCTCTCCGAAGTGCCTTCTCCCAGTGTGACCGCGGTTCGTATTCCTGAGACTCTCGTGAACGGCAAAAAGATCCCCTCGATCATGCGTGAAAAATACGGTGTAACGATCGCGGGTGGTCAGGACGAGCTCACGGGCAAGATCATTCGTATTTCGCACTTTGGGTACATCGGTGAGTTCGATATCACCACGGGTCTGGCGTGTTTGGAGCTCACTCTTAACGACCTCGGTCACAAGGTGAAGTTCGGCTCTGGCGTCGGAGCGGCGCTCGAAGTCTTCTCGCAAGAAGGACTGCGCTGATGTCCAAGATTCGTGTGCTCGTGAGCGACGGGATTTCACAAGTTGCTCTCGAGAAGTTTCAGTCCTCGCCTCATTTCTCCGTCAATTTCCGCAAGACCACTTCTCCCGAAGAGCTCCTCGGTCTTGTCGTCGACGCAGACGTTCTCGCGATCCGTTCGGCTTCGCGCGTGACGGATGGAGTGCTAGCCGTTGCCAAGAATCTCAAACTCGTCGTGCGCCTTGGTGCGGGCGTTGACAATATCGACGTCCCGGCCGCCACAGCACGCGGTGTGGGCGTCATGAACACGGCCGCCGCGAATTCCTTGTCCGCAGCTGAACACACGATTGCTCTGATGTTTGCTCTCGCGCGTCGCATTCCTCAGGCCTCTAGATCGATGATGCGGGGTGAGTGGAAGCGCGAACAGTTCGTGGGTTTTGAGCTCACCGGCAAAACCTTAGGTGTGGTTGGAAGCGGGCAGATTGGTCGTATTGTCATGGAAAAGGCACTGGCTCTCGGCATGGATGTGGTCGCTTTTGATCCTTTCGTCACGAGCCTCTCGAAATTCCCGCAGCTCTCAAAAGCTCGCCTTCTAAACAAGCTCGAAGATCTTGTTGCCGTGTCGGATCTGGTGACGCTACACATTCCTCGCTCGAAAGAGACCAGGGGGATTGTCGGCCGCGAACTGCTCTCGAAGTTCAAAAAGGGATCTTATCTCTTGAACGTGGCTCGAGGGGGACTCATCGACGACGGGGCCCTCCTGGAAGCTCTGGACAGCGGTCAACTTGCAGGAGCGGCTCTTGATGTTTTTGAAGTCGAGCCTCCTGTGTTCCCCGTTAAGCTCATCGATCATCCTAAAGTGATTGCGACGCCTCATCTGGGCGCCTCGACCTTCGAAGCTCAAGAACGCGTGGGACTCGTGGCCTTTGATCAAGTCGTGAGATTTTTCGAGCGCGGCGAAAAAGTTGGCTTCGTAAATTCCTAACTAGTCAGCGAGATCGTCTGAGCGCAGTCCGAGAATCTGGAAGACGGGCACAAGTGTCTTTCGCGTGAAGGACACGTCGGCTCGTTCCCGGACGAGAGGTTTTGCGTTGAACGCAATTCCAAGCCCCGCACGCTCGAGCATTTCCAGGTCGTTGGCTCCGTCGCCGATCGCGATGACTTGCTCGAGGCGAATGCGTTCCTGCTGGGCGATCACTTCGAGGAGATCGGCCTTGCGCCGGGCGTCGACAATCGGAGGCATCACTTTACCGGTGAGTTTGCCCTCTTTGATCTCGAGTTTGTTGGCGTAGACGTAGTCGAGATCGAGGGATTCCTTGAGGCGATCAGCGATGAGCGTAAAGCCTCCGCTGATGAGTGCGACCTTGTAGCCTAGCTTTTTCACTTTCTCGATCAGTTCTCGGGCGCCCGGTGTGAGTTTGATGCGCGAGTAGACGCGGTCGACGGCTTCGAGCGGCAGTCCTTCAAGCAGCGCGCATCGGCGCTTCAGGCTCTCGCTGAAATCAAGTTTCCCTTGCATCGCTTCTTCGGTGATCCGAGATACGGCATCGAAGACGCCCATTTCGCGAGCGAGTTCGTCGATGACCTCATTTTGAATGAGGGTCGAGTCCATGTCGAAAGCGATCAGTCGCCGAGCGCGGCGGTAGGGTCCATCCACTTGCAAGGCGATGTCGAAACCCACTTGCGTCGCGATGGCGAGCAGGTCTTTTTTGAGCTGTGAGTCGGCCACTGGCTTATCCGACGAGACAAGCATCTCGAGTGTTTGAATTTCTCCCTCGGAAAGTCTCTGGATACTGTCGATGTTCAAGCCTACGGCTGAAAGTGTTTGCGTAACAGGAAAGAGCGCTGTTGCTGGCAGCGTTTCGCCAATCAAGGTGACCACAAAGCGTGCGGCTTTCTTGGTCATGTGGTGGCTGGGAATTTCTGCCTGACTGAGCATTTTAAAGTCGAGTTTCAGGCCTTTTTCTGTGGCCGAAAAGAGCAGGTCTTTGAGGACGCTTTTTTCGTCGTGCGAGGGGAGCTCAAAAAGGATCGAGAGCGAGAGTAGTTTTTGGATAACAGCTTGGCCCAGGTCCAGGATGAGAACCTTGTGACTTGCGAGAATCTCCATCATCGCAGACGTGATGCCCGGACCGTCGGCCCCCGTGACCGTAAGTAGAATGGAGGGGGCTCGCGACGCTTCCTTGGAGATGGGGCTCATGTTCCGAATTTAAAGCGGCTCGGCGAATCTCTCAAGGGTGCGGGTCCTCACTTCTTGAACGCGTCAAAACCCAGAATGATGTCTCGGGCAGCGTTTTTGATCTGGCCTGATCCGACGAGGTAGACCGCCTCGAGGCGTGCACCCTTGGGGGCTTGGGATTTGTGTTTGAGAATCTGAGAGGGGATGCGGCCCCGAGCTCCGAAGTTCTCGATCCAGTAGCGCCTTAGCGCCAGCGAGTTGCTGATGAGCACCTTTTGGGTGGTGCTCGCCTCAACCCTGAGAACGCTTTTGTCCTCCGAAGGGCTTTCGACAAGAACTGTCGCGCTTGAGGGCCCTTGAAAATCTAGAATCTGGTATCCAATTTGTCTCCAGAGAGGAAACTTTCTGCGTCCGATCTCGCGGCTTGTGATAACGAGGTCGAGGTCGCCTGCAAGAAAATGCTCCGTGAGTTCGTTGAGGTCGTAGATGTTGAGCTCGACGTTCTCGGTGGCTTGGCCTGCAAAGAGTTGAACGGCGATTTTAGAGGCGAGTTCATGTAAGCCCTCAAGCGTCCCAATCCGAATCTTGCTTTGGTCCGACCTGTTTTGGAGCGCATGAAGTCGTGCCTGAAACTCTCGTGTCATCGAATCAAATTCTTCTGTGAGTCGGTGCGCCGAGGGGGTCCAGTGCGAATGCCGGCGGCTTTGGCGATCGAGAATTTCTAGTTGGAGTTCGTCTTCGAGGCGCTTGACGATGCGTGAGATCTGAGGCTGGGAGAGTCCCACATGCTCCGAAGCAACGCTCAAGTTAGGAAACGGAAGACACTTCGAGAGGACGCTGAGTTCCCAGGCAAGGGCTAAGGGTTCTTTATTCATAAAGCGAATAATAATAACTGTTTTATGTCTTTAACACCAAAAAGTGACGGGACTATACGTTAAGGCGTCGTTTCAAGGTCGTTAAAGGAGTCTGATATGCCAAAGTTCCAAAATCTTAAACACGCTCTTGCCGTACTCGTTGTGGGGTCCTTTGCCCAGGGCGTCCTGGCAGATGGTTTTGTTTGCGATGCCACTCACGAAAGCCTTCGCATCCAGGTCTACAATCGCACTCAAGCGATTGAGGGAACTCGCAACGTCGCCGTGATGGTGCTCTCTGACCCCTCGAAGCCTCGCGGCCAAAGAACTCTTCTGCGTTTTGATGCCGACAATGACGGTCTCACAAATGACGGGGCTCGCTACACGGCCACTCTGCTCCCTCGCATCAGCCCTCTTATGGACACGCAAGTTCAGGGAATTCAGCTCGGTCAGTTGCATGAAGTCGCTCTGAAGATCGACTTTTCTTATCGCTATCCCGTTGGCAATGACGATCTCGTGGCTGGCGTTTTGGAGCTCACTCAGATGAACGGAGATCAGCTCTGGGTAGATCTCGACTGCACCCGTTACCTCAAGGGATCTAAGTAATTGTTATTTAAGTAGTATTTATTGGTTAAGATTCAGCTAATAGCTCACACTAGGACCCCCATGCTCCGATAGAGGAACATGGGGGTTTTCCTTTCTCGCATTCGCATGAGGAGCTACCTGCTGCTCGTGCTCGTCCCCCTCGCCTTGCTTCCACTTTTGATTCTTGCCGGCCTCTTGCATCTCTTCATTCAGGCGTCTTTTGATGAGGAAGTGGGACGTCGAGCCCGACCCGAAATCGCGGCGCTGGCTCGAAATCTCGACACTCTTGAAAAGCGTCTCGCCAGGCAGGCTCTCAGCTTGTCCCGAGCCGACGAGGTGAAGCTTGGCGCCCTCAGCTCTGACAGGTCGCAACTCCAAGGCAAAGTGAGCTCCTGGCTCGAGGCTTCGCTCTTTGATCGCGTGAAAATCTACACCTATCGCGGTCAGCTTGTAGATTTTGAAGAGAGGGCGCCCTCGGAGGAGCTCGGCTTGCCTTGGAATCAACTTTTTGGACTTCCGGACAAATCGAAGGACCGCGAGCCAGCGAGCAAAAATGCGGCGACGCTGGCCGTGAGTGCCGAGAGTTTTGTGGATCAGGGAGCTCGAGAAGTTGCGGGGACTCTCTCCCCAGACTTCCGGCGTTTTCTTGTGCGAGAAGCTTCGTGGAGTCTCAGGCAGATTGAAAAATCCGGAGAGCGCCCGGGCTACGTCTTCCGAATTTTTCGGAGCGTGGTCGATTCGGACGGAAAGCCTGCGGGCTTTATCGAAGGATCGGTCTTCATGGACTTGGCGAAGTGGCAGCATCTGGGGCTGTTCCAAGGTGTGGAGTTTGTGCTTGTTGATGCCAGTCGCAAGGTGCTGACTGCCTCGCAAGCGGACTTTGCGAGACTCTTTCAAAGCGAGCTTTCTGGATGGACCGAGCTTGCTGCGGCGTCGGAGACCAGGCATCCCTCGAAGACGGTCGAGTGGGGCAGCACTCCTTATGAGTTCTTTTTCGCGCCTATCCTCGGCGATAACAATCAGGCGGAGGCTTGGATTGGTGTTGGACTCTCGCGTGCGCAACACGTCTTTCTTCAGAATCGCATTCTTGTGTGGGTTGTGGGGCTCACGGTCCTGCTTTCACTTCTTGTAACGGCGTTCTCATTTATTTTCTCTAAGCGTCTCGTTCAGCCTATTCGAGATCTTGTAAGGGCTGCGGAGACTGTGCGCTCGGGACAGGCGGTGGAACCACTTCACGTGGAGGCGACACAGGAGATTTCCTTCTTAGTTGAGCGCTTCAACGAAATGACAATGTCTGTTCAAGCCGCCAAGCGCACTCTAGAAACAAAACTCGAAGAACTCGCCGACACCAATATTCAACTCACACAGATGCAGGATCAGCTCGTGCAATCGGCTAAGATGTCCTCACTGGGGCAGCTTGTTGCAGGTGTAGCCCATGAACTTAACAACCCGATCGCTTTCATCTATTCGAACATGGTTCAGATGCGGCAGTATCTGAAAAACATCGAAGAACTTACTCAGCTTGTCGATTCACTTCAGGGTGCGCTGCCGGAACAGGAAAAGGCAAGGATCCGCACCACACTCGAGCGAATGGAGTGGGACTACGTGAAGTCAGACATGGCCGATATCGTGCAGTCTTGTCTCGAGGGTAGCGTGCGTGTGAAGGATATTGTTCTTGGTCTGAGAAACTTCTCGCGCCTCGACAAGGGAGAAGTCGTAGAAGTGGATCTAAACGTGGCGCTTCGCAACACAGCTAAGCTTCTCACGGGTCAAATCAAGAACCGTGTGAACGTCGACTGGGCGCTTTGTGAGCAGGGCTTTGTTCGTTGCAATGTTTCGCAGGTGAACCAGGTTTTCATGAACATCATGGCCAATGCCCTCCAGGCGATCGAGGGCGAGGGCGATCTCTTTGTTCAGAGCGAAAATCTAATTCACCATGGCTCGGAGTATCTCCGTGTGCGCATCCGAGACAATGGCCTAGGGATGAGTCCAGAGACCATCGCAAAAATTTTTGATCCCTTCTTTACGACCAAATCTGTTGGAGAAGGAACGGGGCTCGGGCTGTCGATCGTTTACGGCATCGTGCAAAAGCATGGGGGGTTCATCGACGTCACAAGTGCCCAGTTCCCTGATCCGATGCACGGCTCGACCTTTGACATCTATTTGCCCAAGCGGGGACCTGAGACAGACTTGAGTTTGGACGAGGCGTCCTAGGGTCTCTTGAGGCATTGTGCTTCTGCTGATTAAGAGTGTTCGATGTGCGCCGTGGTCTGCTGACTCGAGTGTGTGTCCAAGACGTAGAAATGCAGCTAACCCGTCTGAGGGGCAAGGCCTAGGATATTTTCACCAAGAGCCAAGCTCATCTCGCTCAGGACGCGGTTTCGAATCGCTTGCGAGGGCAGGGCTTTTGTAAATTTACGACTCAGAAATCCTAGGGCCTCGAGTGAGTTGAGTTTCACGTAGCTTAGGACGGAGTTGAAATCTTTGCCCCAGCTCACAAT